>JAVEXZ010000004.1:12185-65813 GCA_034003765.1 Anaerovoracaceae bacterium
CCACAAGCAATGCAAGAAGATGCTATTCTTTCTTTTCCAAACCACATGTCATAATCTTTTTTAATTTTTTCATTGCCTTCAAATAGGTTCCATTGATTATACAAGTCTATAATTGCTGGAATATCAAGTTTTACCTGACAAGGTAGGCAATACTTACAAGCTGTGCAGGAGTATTCTATCAACTTGTTATATTCTCGTGATACTTTTTCGATTATATCTATTTCTTTTTTAGTTAGGGTATTCGCCTTAGCTGAAGACAAAATCTCCAGGTTCTCTTTGAGCTGGTCCATATTATGAACTCCCGACAAAATTGTAAGCACCTCTGGGAAGTCTGCAACCCACCTTAAAGCCCATTCAGCAGGAGATCTTTTGGTTTCCGACTCTTCCCAGAAAGCATTTATTTGAGGGGGTATAGAATCAGTCAGCTTGCCTCCCTTCAAAGGTTCCATAACAATAACAGGAATCCCTTTTTCACCAGCATACTTTAGACCCTTTATCCCAGCTTGAAATTCCCTGTCCATATAATTTAATTGTATTTGGCAAAAGTCCCAATTATATTCGTCTAACACTTCTTGAAATAAAGAGTATTCATCGTGAAAGGAAAATCCAATCTCTCCGATCCGTCCAGCCTTTTTTTGTTTTTCTAAAAATTCAATAATTCCAAACCTCTTTGCTCTTTTCCAAATAGCCCCTGTTATATTATGGACCAAGTAAAAGTCAATCCTATCTACCCCCAGCCTAGAAAACTGTTCTTCAAAGATATCCGCCATTTCTTTTTCATCTTTGGCTAACCAAACTGGCATCTTATCTGCCAGGATTACCTTGTCCCTATATCCATCTTTAAGTGCTTTTCCCACCGCGATTTCGCTCTCTCCTTGGTGATACATGTATGCAGTATCAACATAGTTAACACCATGGTCTATGGCGTATCTGATCATCTCAATAGATTCTTCGTGATTCAATTTTCCGTCAGGATGAGTGGGCATTCTCATGGTTCCAAAACCTAATAGTGATATTGCTTGTCCAGTCTTTTCATAAGTTCTATATTGCATTTGGTTCCTCCTTGTTGATTCCTTTTGTTAGGTAAGTATTCATGCACCTACCAAATGTGGCAGCTTTTTCATTTATATCTCCAACTTTTAGTATACTTCCCGGATCATTTGCTGTTTCTAGAAGGGCAAAATTTGGGGGCAAGACAAAACTTTTATTCATGTTGATCCCACTTATAAGTTGTTGTGCCACCAAGTCTCCTCCGCTGTAACCAGAAACAACAATTGAAAAAAGCATTTTACCAGTAAAATCATTGCTTCTAAAAGGTGCTGTCATTCTATTAATAAATGCAGCCAAATTGGCTGATAGAGCATCATTATAATTAGCACAAACCATCATCAGCGCATTACACTCAATCATAGCTGGATATACTTGTTCCACCACAACCCCTCCATAAAAGCAGGAATTTTTTTCCCCGTAGTGAAGGCACATATTATAAGGGCAACCTATACAATCATATATTTCTCCATTGCGAAGGGACACTTCTTTGATTTCAATGTTGGCTAGTTCTTTTTCCACCATCTGCCAAAGTACAAGACTATTTGACTTGGAATAATTCCCAGCATGAAGGACCAACAATTTTGGTTTGTCTTTTCCTTGAAGAGAAAAAGTTTGTAGCCTCTGGACCAAGTCTCGCCCTTGTTCTTCATAAGCTTCTTGTTTAGATAATTTTTGGTTTTTTGCTAATATATTATAGTTCTGTAAATCTCTTGTAGCTTCAACAAGGGGCCTACCTATAAATGTGCACCCTGATGCGTTGGAGCTAAACACCAAGTGTCTCGCTGCGTCCTTTGTGTATAGCTCACTTTTACCATCAACTATTACCCCAGCTATTGAGCCCTTAAAGCAGTTGGGGTTAAGCCTAATTTTTTTAAGAATTTGATACCAGGTAAGGTTGACCCCTGATTCACCAAGAGAAAGGGCAAATATTATTTTCTTGTTTGTGAAATCGGTGTTTTCAAACTCTTCTAGGCTTTCTACTAGTTGATAATTAATATCCACTAGAATTTTAGCTAAAAGCTCATTAAGCCTTCTGCTTTTATCTACTTGGGGACAAAGAGGTCTAAGAAGCACTGTTTCCATTATTTTTAGCCTCCTTATGCTAATTCCAAGAGGTCCCTATAGGAATCTCTTAATCTATTAAATAGCTCCTCTGGCAAAGGCATTATTTCCATTTCTGTACCCCCTTGTGTAAGACAGTTTCTTTGGCCGAAATAGGCTCCCTTGGTGGTATCTCCCATGTAGATGGAACTATAATGCCACTGGTTTCTCAGGGTTTTTAGTATGGAAAGGGCTCCTGAAGACAAGGCTGGAGCTATGTATGGTTTATAGCCATTTTCTCTTGCAAGTAAATTAGCCCCTATGGTTAACTTGGTTAATTCAAGAGAAATTTCCTGGTCATATTTTTCAATGCTATTAGCCAATACCAAGCCCTTTCCATGAGGGCCAAAGGCTCTTCCTTCTATTAGGTATAAAGCAAAGGCTGGGTCTTTTCTTGCATAGTAGGCTCCCCTGCTATTCATAACTCCTAAACCATAACCCCTAATTTGATCGGCTTTCCACTTGGGGTTCTCTTTCTTTGCGGCTAAGAAGCCCGCCTTACATAGAAGGTCTACAGGGTCAGACACCACAAAAAAAAGGCCTTTGAAGTCTGCTTTAGCACCTTCTACTGCAACTTCCTCTACCAGGGGTCGGTTCTTTTCCCATTGAGCCATACGAACATCTATTTTCTTTTCGCTTACAGGTGGGACACCTCTTGAAGCACAAAATATAACTACATGGCATTGGAACAAATCTTCTCTTTTGACTTGATGGACAGGGGGAAAGTTATCCCCATCTAAAGGCCCTTCTATCTGGCCATATTCACACTGAAACCTATCCATCTGTTTGGGGTCCATATCCCAAATACCAATGCTTTCAATCACATCCCCTCCCAAAAGGAAAAGACCGCTTAGGAGGGTGGCTCCCACATCACCCAGGGCAAAAATATTAACCTTTAATTTTTCCTTAGGCTCAAATGGATTGTAGTTTAGGGTTAATGTCTGGTCTACAAGGCCCTCTGTTATATCCTTAATAGTATTCATATTCGCCTCTTTCATTCTGCCAAGCTGACTTCTATCCTGACACACTGTTTTTTCATTCTGCCAAGCTGGCTTCTATTCTACCAAGCTGACTTCTATTCTGACACACTGTTTTTTCATTCTGCCATACTGTCTTTTCATTCTGCCAAGCTGACTTCTATTCTGCCACGCTGTCTTTTCATTCTGCCAAGCTGTCTTTTAGTCTTTTAAGCTTCTCTAGATCATTAGCTATATATACTGATGGTGCTAGATTTAAATCGTAGGATAGGCAGTCTCCGTGATCTGGAGATCTTGAAGAAATTACCACTTCCCCTAATCTCTTAAGTGTTAGGTTCTTGCCATACAGAACTTGGTACTCCTCTTCAAGAACCATTAAAATGTCTCTTGCATTCTCAAGACAAGTTTTGGAAAAGCGATAAACAGCCTCCTTTGAAGCCCCCGGTAAATACCCTGGAGCAACATAGGGTTGAACCAAATTAATTGAAGGCAAGATGCTTACGTTGCTTATAGGTTTTCGAGCCACGCTATCTCCCCCAACAAATGGATAAAGAGAAGACTCCACAAACCAAGCTTTAAGGTTAGCGATAAAGTAGGCACTGGCTACCTTTCTCTTTTGTATGGTCATTAGGTCCTTTCCTCTTCCCGACAAGATTCCAACAATTATTTTCCGAATGTTCACCTTTTCTCCCTTGAAAATAGGGTCTAGCTCTCGAATACGATAGCCTTTGTGAAGTAAGTCGTCAACCAAAATTACGTCCCTATCAAATGACTTGATGGTGCGAACCTGGTTAATCAATGGAGAGTAGTAGGGATATTCCCCTATTCGAAAACCCTTAATGTCAGGGGTAAATATTTTATCAGTATGGAGTGTTTTAGTAACAGTATTGGGAACGGCCATTACCCTTAAAATCTTTCCAAAAGGCACACACATATAGGGGCCCAAAATTTTGTCTTGGGATGTTTCGCTGGAAACTTTGTTTTCAACAGTTATCATTTTCACAAGTTTGTGGTGAAGCACCCCTGCATTAAATGAAATAACCAGGTTGCCAGGATATAGCAAGGTTAAGGACCTTTGCAGGTTCTTGTGGGCCCTATCCATAACATTTAAAACCCTAGGGTTTCGATTCAGTGGGTCCTTTATTGTTGTTTCAATATTTTGAAGGAGGCTGATAGGCGCTTTCATGTCCACCATGTATATATTCATCCCCTCTTTGGCAGGAGCTTTGACAAAGCCCTGTCTCAAGAGAACTTCAAAAACCTTTCTATTCAGAGGTCCACTTTGACGACGATGGTAGACAGCATAACCATAATCTTCTCTTAAACAAGCTGCTAATAATTCTGTTAGTAAAAGCTGGGGAAGGTCGCGTATTTCTGTCTGCTCTAAAAAATATAGGCAGCTTACCACAGCTATTTTGCCCGTTGCTTTTTCTCTAAGATGAGCGGTGGTCTCAAGGTCCTTAAATTCTCCGAAAAGATCACCCTTTTCTTTGTTCTGATAACCTCCTACACCAACTATTTTGCTGTCAGGTAGGGCATCTCTCACAAGAACAATATTTGTTTTCTCATCCATTAAGTAGTCTTTTAACCGTCCTAGTTTTGGGTTCTTGCCAAAAAGGTCCCCATCGATTTCTTCTACTAGTTCTTTGTTTCCCCCTTTTGCCTCTTCTATAGTTATACCTTTTGTCTGCATTATCAATTTGTACTGAGGTTCTCTCAGGTATAGGCTGTTATCATAGATAAAATTCTGGGCTACATTATCAATTAGGTTGGAGATGTCTCTATTATAGTCAATGTTTTCTCTTATTTGGGTTGAGCTTATATCTTCCAGATAAGTTGGCAACTTCAGTTGAACAATGTCACCCTGAATACCTTCTAAGGCCTGCTGCAACTTATTCTCTTCACATTTGCCCAAGACTATGCTTTCTCTTTTAAATACTATGTGGTTGAATTTGTGAATTGAATTCTCAGAGGCAGCTTTTCTATATGAAGATGCATAAACAAGAACATCGCTACCGACTACTATGTAGAGATCGTGGTGGGGCAACATCTCTTTTAATCGTTCTAAATCTCCGTCATTGGAAATATTCACAGGAACACTATCTGGGAATATATATACATGTCTTTCGTCTGCAACAGACATGGTAATAATTTTTCGTCTTACCATTCTTGGCTGAGTCTTTTTTGACCAAGAAAATTCGTCTAAAGCCAGATAAACCTCAAAGCCCAGGTCCCTTATTTCACGAACAATAGCTTTGTGACTCAGTGAAAAGGGATCAAATGTCCCTGGGAAAAATGCAACCTTACGAGGAGGTTCGGGATTAGCAATTTCATGATAAAAATGATAGTTCTTTATAAATCTATAAATATTATTCAATGAGGCCGCATTATTATAAAAAGCAAGTCCCACCTCTGGCTGATCCATTAAAAGTGTCAACATCTTTTTATTCACCACCCGGAAAATCGATGCTTTTTCTTCTAATCTCAGGTCCTCATTGCCAAAAATATATTGACCTATAACTTCAAAGGCCTCTTGGCTAACCACCTCACGATAATTTGCAAGGCCCTTTAATAGTATCCCTAAAAGCCTCTCTTGCCTGGCCTGATTAACCCCTTCTTCTTCCTGGAATCGCTCCTTATATTGGGGGTACTTTGTAACCATAATTCCCACAGTATCTAGGGCTACTGAACTAATTCTGTCATTGGTTGACTCAGTCTGTTTTGTTACTTCCTTAATGAATTCGTCCAATTCATTGGGGTGTAGGTACAAGCTCATTTCCCCTAAATACTCGGGAATATATTTGGAGAATTGGTATTCCCCAATCTCTAGACCTCGCATAAGTTCTATTACCACTTCGTTCCTTTCATCTAAAGGCAAGTGGCTAATGACGTTAAGGAGTGCTTTACCCGCACTGTGACGAACCGTTACTTTTTCACTGACCTTTAACAAGTTGGAGAGATGGGTTGTAATATGTAGGAGCTCCCCTTCTTCCCCTTTGTTTAGTCGTTCCAGAAGTAGTTCGATATTTACTGCTTTTACCACCCAGGGGGTATCCACCTTAAGATTTTCTAAGAAAACATTTGAAATTCCTTGGGAGTGCTTGCCAAATACTTTTTCACATTTACCAGCCTCCTCTTCTCTTCCCCCAATAAGGGAAAATATCTTATACTTTAAGTAGGTTCCACTTATGCTGGTGGTTTCCTTGTTGTTATAGACAATCTCTTCGGCCCTCTTTATTATTCCAGAACTCTTGTCTGACTCTACCATGTACTTTGCAAGTCTCAAGCAACAAATTTTAATCTCTAAAGAATTTTTTTGAGAAGCCTGGCCAGCAAAATCAATAATCACTTGTCTATCCTCTTGGGATATCTCATTTAAGGGGATAAATAGCAAGGCATCAAGTACAACAAAAACCTCCTGGTCTGATAGGTCATCCTTTTTGCATAGGTCTAGGATTTTGGCAATAAATGCAAGCCTCTCTCGGTTTGGAATATTTCTAAGAATGGATATGATAAGGCTTCTTAGGGCATAGCCAATCCATCTTCTATGCTGTTCCGTTACTTTGTATTCTGGAAATACTATCATTCTTAGATAGCGGTCCCAAACTATAAGGGCTGTCATTTCACCGTTTTTTTGTATGGCTCCTGAGGGCACTTCCTTTCTATACTCTTCATCATAATCCGCAATTATTTGCCCCATAAGATTGCCAGCCTGCCGTCTTATGTCACCTTCCCTATGCATCAATAACTCATAAAGATAATCCAAGGTCTTGTCCTTTTGTTTTTGAGTCATATAGGTATGGTACTCTTCAAAAATGTTGACATAGGCCCTTATGTTTTTCCAGTTTTTTTCACTTCTGGCAGCCTCAAGAAGGTTGCCAAAGGAAGTATCATTATTAAACTTGCTCATCAAGACAATATTATGTTCTATAGCCAGACGCTTAAAAGTATCCAGAACTTCTAATGAGTCCATTAAGGATGCATCTTTTATAGGAGGTTTTTCCTTGACCCCATTTAAGAGGTCTGGATTGACCCCAAGTGCTTCCATATACTCTTCGAAATCTTTTAATTTGGAATATACTTTGATGTAACGATCTTTTTTTGTTTGATCAACATTATCAAGTTTTCCTAGGATAACATCAAAAGAATCTTTTAAGTTTAGGAAGTGAACAAGCTCTTTGCCCTCTGCATTACGGACACTTTTAACACGAAAATCAGCATAGATTAAAACAAGAGATTCTACAGATAGATTTTCCAGTTCCAAGTCCCAGGTGGAATGATTTGAAGCAATATGTCCAATAGTAGGCATTCCATTTTGAGTCAAGAACTGATCCGTGTAATAGTAGTGAAGATAAGGAATCCTGTTGCTCTCCTCAACTGTACCTCCATACTTGCCTATATCGTGGGTAAAGGCAGCTCCTGATACCAATGCAAGGTCAATGGGTAAGGCAAAATTATATAGTTGTTTGGCAATAAACATACATACATGGTGGACCCCACCAATATGTCCAAGAGTGTCGTAGGGAGTTATTTCTGTGCCAATCTTCATGAACTCTAAAAGATACCAATCCTCTTTGATTTCCATTAATCTTTTATATTCAGAGGCGCAATCATATTCTCCATATTCTTCTGGGTTCAGGAATTCAAAGTCTCTTTGTGGGTCAAAAGCATTTTCCTCTCTGTATTGCTTGAAGACTCCACGCAATATTTGAAATAACAAAAGTCTGCCACTAGATAATTCTTCGTGTTTCTTCTTGTTCTCTGATTTATCTCGCTCTGGAAACAATTGGCCAATGGTATAGGAGTAAAGATATTCCAACCAGCCTTCTTGGGGAATGGGGCTAACCCTGTCCAAGCTATTCATGGAGAGTGCCAAGACATCTTTGCAAGACAAATCCTCACTATCCAATAGCTGATTTAAGTAAGCCTTCCAATCATCTTCAGAAAGAAGTTCTAACATAGATTTCTTTGATAAGCGGATATTTCTAAGGAAATACCGGTCAGTCATAGTGTCTTTGAAGGCTTTCAATCTTTCATTATTTGTAGTTTTTTGCAAAAGCTTCACCCCTCTTAATAGATGTTATCATTTAGACTATTATCCTACTTTTCACTCATTCTTTCAAGTCGTTCTTGTTCTATGGTATAATACCCTCAAGCTAAAGCAGTAAAACTCTAAAAGGAAAGGATTGGGAAATGATGAAATTAATAAGTAAGAGTAATGACTACATAAAGACTATGGATGCTTGGGATATAGGTTTATTAAAAACCTGCATGTTATCTTTTGGGGTTATACTTGGAACTACAATGAGAAAAGAAAATAAGAAAAAGGTTATAGCCAGTGCAGGCCTTGTTTATGCTGCCTCCTCAATTGCAGTAATAGTTCCCTACTTAAAGTTTTTGCTAGATGAGGACCAGAGCCAATGAAGTACCTAGATACAAATATCACTAGTCAAACCAAAGACAGGGTCCAAAAACTTGTTGATGATGCTTTATATAACTACGACCTCCCTGGACTTTCTGTGGGTATACAAAAAGATAAAGAAGGCCCCCTAGTCATTAATTCGGGTTACAGCAATTTCCACGAAAAAACACTTCTTACCACCAGGGACATATTTCATATGGCTTCAATTACCAAACTATTAACCGGTTCCGCTGTGTTAAAACTTGCAAAAGAGGGGATTTTTTCTCTAGACCAAACCCTGCATTCTATTTTGCCTTGGTTTTCCATGAAAGGGGATCCAATTAATGGAGAGGAATATCTAAATATAACCCTTCGGCAAATTTTGTCCCACACCGCAGGACTGCCTGACGTAACTGACTACCACTGGGAACTAGAAGAAAAGGATGATGATGCACTCTTTAGATATTGTACTTCTCAGGATGTAAAAAATCGAACACTTTTGTGGTCCCCTAAGGAAAACAAGTTTTCTTACAGCAATATTGGTTACGAGCTATTAGGTATGGTGGTAGAGGAAACCAGTGGGCTTTCATTTGAAGGCTATGTAGCCAACAATTTTTTTGCTCCCCTACAAATGAATGAATCCACACTAAGAACCTATGAGAGGACTCCCAATTGTAGTTTGAAAATTGATGACCTTGAAGCTGCAGGTCTCGTGGTACCCTATGAAAAAGACAAGGATAATCATACTGTTAGGGTGAAGAATTTCCCTTACCACCGAGGACACGGACCTAGTTCCACCCTAACCGCACCAATGGCTGATGTTCTAAAGTGGGGCCAAGCCTTCTTTGATCCTCACCCAGTAATAAAAGAGACCTGGGGGAATGAAGACCCTTGGAAAGCCATATCGCCTATTCCCAATAACCAAGAATTTATTGGGCTTTCTTGGTTCATTCGAGAAGAAAATGGGCTTTTGTTTTACGGGCACGAAGGCTCTGATGATGGCTTTCGAAGTAGCCTCTGGGTTTGTCCCCAGGAAAAATTAGCCATTGTAGTATGTGCAAACCTAAGCAGGGCTCCCGTTAAAAAAATCAACAAAAAGGTTTTCGACATTCTGCAAAATCAATAGAGAGTCCCCCATAAATCCCTCCACCGTTTAATTCTATTTTTAAATCGAGAAATCCGATTTCTCCGTCAACCAGGTGACAAGAAATCGGATTCTTTGTATGTAAGATTTATTAACTAATTAACTAATTCGCTACACCAGTCAGGTAAATTTATTTGCTAACTGCCTCTAAAAAGCTTTTTTCGTTGATCTCGTCAAGATATTCTGAATCCATTTCACGAATAGCTGCCGGGAATTCATACTTAGCAAGCCTTTCTACATATGGATCTGGGTCAAAGCTTTCAGGGCCGTGTACTCCCTTAAGGTCCCAAATACCTTTGGCAAAAAGCTCAAGCATGATAACTGGACTTACAGCGGTCTGTGCTACAACAGAGTTTGTTGTATATTTCTTTATGCAGTCTTGGTTGTCAGCAATCTGATAGATGTATACCGATCTTCTCTTTCCGTCTTTTGTTCCTGTTACCCAAGTTCCTGCACAACCCTTACCTGTCATGTTCATTGTTGAGTCTACTGGATCTGGAATAACCTTTACTAGGAAGTCCCTAGGAGTAATCTCTGTGTCTCCCACTTTGATCATCCTAGTTTTGTCGTCCATTCCAAGTCTTCTAATGTCTAAAAGAAGCTGTCTCATGTCACGAGGAACCCCATACTTAAAGGTTACCCTGTTACAATCAATAACTCTTGGAACTAACATTACCTCTTCATGCTCTATATTGATAACTTCTACATCACCTATTCCCCCAGGGAAGTTGAATATTTCTGGTTCCGAGAAATTCTCTGTTGTGAACCAACCTCTTTCTTTTTCCCATATCACAGGAGGATTTAGGCATTCTTCTATGGTTGTCCAAACTGAAAAACCGAAGTCCCCTGCGTCACCACCGTAGTTATCACCGTCACGAACGTTAACTTCGTCAACAGCATCAAATAAATGTTTTTCTGCATAACGAGCAAATACGTCAGCCATTCCTGGCTCTACACCAGATCCTACCAAGGCAGTGAGGCCAGCCTTTTCCCACTTGTCATGTCTTTCAAATTGATAGTCACCTAATTTGATGCCAACCTTTTCAAAAGGTTTTTCTGGATGAGGTTCGGATAATGTAGCTGCACAATCAATATAGCCAGTTTTATTCTCGAAGCAGGTATCAAAAATAACCTTGTTGAATAATGGCTCTACTGCATTCATTACCCAGTCAATCTCGTGTTTCTTAATTAGGGCTGTGATACTGGCTGAATCCCGAGCATCAACTTTATCTGCTACAAACTTGCCACCACCACATGTCTTGTTGGCGACCTCTTCTGCTCTTTCTAGGTTGTAGTCAGCAATAACTACTTTTTCTGCCCAGTCGCCTTCTTGTTTAGCTCTTTTGATAATCATAGCTGTTGATGTTCCAACACCACCAGCTCCTATAATTAGTAATTTCATAATACCCTCCAATCAAAACACATCAGAATAATATTTCCTCTACTAACATTTTACTTGTAGCCCAGACTCTTATCAACCATTGCTTTGCTTACATGGTAGGACTAGTTTGCTTATCTATCAAAATGAGTTCTGCAGACAGGCCTTTTAAGGTGCTACGGATACTTATTGTGTCTGTAGTAACAATTTTGCTGAAGTCTACACTAGGCAAAATACTCCAATTATTTATTATGGCCTTTCTCTTTGATGCTAAGCCCTCTGCTTTTAAGCTCTCCTCAAATGACGTTATAGCTGATTCTCTTGTCATTTTGTATCTGCTAACCTTAAATTCCCCACTTATTCCATTACAGCGAATCAAAAATTCCTGCTCTTCATCGTAAGATCTCACGGTCTCTAGAACATGTTCTTTAGCCAGGGGGCGGGTCAAGTTCTTTTTCAAGTCATCCCCAACATTATATACTAAAATACTAAAGGATTGAAAAGCTCCTGGACTTCTAGCTGATGAAGAAAGGATATAGTTTTCCCCAAAGACTAAGAGTTTTTCCTTTAGAGATTTTAATAGGCTATAGGGTCTTGCTACCGGTTTTAACATTTCATTATCCATATACTCTAAGGGGTATAGTTCGGGCAGGTAGGATTCCTTTATAGCTTCCATAATATCAAGCTCCACTATAATAGGAGGAGCCTTCTTGCTAGACAAATAATCACTATATACGCCTTTTACATTACGGCGAATAGCGGCCTCAATCTCTGTAGGTGTATATTTATCAATTTTTGCTACTGTTTCTATGCTGGCTACTTTACCTGTATATTTCTTTCGGTAATCAAGGGGGTGCATTCCAAACCAGCGCTCAAAATGTTTTATGTAATATCTTACAGCAGAAAATCCCGTCTCATCGGCAATGGCCCCTATTTTTTTGTTGGAACCCAAGAGGAATTTTTCAGATTCTTCCACACGAATAAAACTTAGAAGCTCTTGGAAGGATAATCCTGTGGCTTCCTTTATTACATGAGATAAATAGTAAATTGATAGATGCTCTCTCTCTGCAATTTCACTTAGGGTTAGTTTTCTTGTGTAATTTGCGTACATATAGTCGGTTATTCGGCTAAGACGCCCTGCCAATATTTTATTACCCTTATGCTTGGTTCCATTGACGAATTTGCCATCTTCCATTAGGTAGTATTGGAAATCAGCGAATAGATTGCTTAATAGGTTATGGGTATTCTCAATAATCTTTGCTTCATGGCCATAACCCTTTTCCATGATTTCCATCATAATTCTAGCTAAAATACTCCTTAGGAGATCAAGGCTTTCATCGGAATCATCTTCCATATCGGTGACAAAAAAACTATTTTTTAGGTTGTCGTAGTAATTGGAAAAATACTCCGTATCCATCTGTAGCATCATAACCATATTCTTTTCACCATTATTTTCAAAGCTATGAATTTCTCTGGGGTTCAGGATAAAGATGTCCCCTTCTTTCAATATGTAATTATAGTAGCCATTTTTCATTCTAACAGATCCACCTAAAACATAGACAACTTCAAGGTCATTGTGGAAGTGAATTGGGTAGTCCACTATATTGGCTACCGTAATATTAATGGGGAGTTCATCCTTATATGTACTTTTTTCTTTAAGCATATTTTCTCCTTTTGAATCGTCTTCATAATTGTGAAAAAATATTAGATAATTAGAACAGTTCAATACCAGTAAATAATTTAAAGTCTGACATTATGTCAACTCTATCAGGACATGATGAAAAACTGTTCACATGATTGCAAGCCGTGTTCTTTAAGGGTTACGGCCCTTATCCACAAAAAAATAAATATTGTATACGATTTTATCCTCAGAGCGCGGTGGATAAGTCTACTGGGTTGTCTTCCTGATATTTCAACGTTTTGCTTCTATTTGTAATATCTTTCCATGAAGTTTATCCACAGTAATTGATAAAATAAAAGAAACCCTATTTGAGCAAAATATTACAACAAACTAAACGTTTCGAAACCGCAAACAAGTTCCTAATTAGAATTATATATCATTTTGCTGTTTTATGCTATACTATTTTTAAGTATGAAAGGAGTAGGGCAATGACGACAATTAGAAGGGACCAAACAGACCCTTATTGCAAAGAATTAGATGCCGAGGTTCTAGACCTTGCGGCCACTGGAGAGGGCTTTTTGATTGTACTAGATCAGACTATATTCTTCCCAGAAAGTGGGGGCCAGCCAGGGGACAAAGGCACCATCGAAGATCTGGCTGTAGTAGACGTGTACGAAAAAGAGGGCATTATTTACCACAAAGTTGTTGTTAGTAAAGGCCAGACCCTCCCAAATGTAGGTGGACGTGTACATATAGTACTTGACTGGGATTTTCGTTTTGATAATATGCAAAGACATTGCGGAGAACATATATTGTCAGGAATATTCTTTCAACTCTATGGTGGTGTCAATAGGGGCTTCCATATGGGTGATGACGATATGACAATTGATATAAATTTGGAAGTAGATCCCCCTAGCGGCCAAGCGCCTCTTAAATCAATAGATTGGGAAATGGCCATGGTGGCCGAAGAAGAGGCCAATAAGGCTATTTGGTCTAACTTGCCAGTTACTACAAGGCTATTAGATTCAAAAGATGATGGTGATACCCTCCCTCTTAGGAAGGCCTTATCCATCGATAATGATATCCGAATAGTATGTGTTGGGGATCCCAATAACCCTGCTGATTGTGTTGCCTGCTGCGGCACCCACCCCGCCTATTCTGGTGAAGTTGGAATAATTAAGATACTTAAGCTCGAAAACTATAAGGGGATGGTCAGAGTTCACTTCGAAGCTGGTAAAAGAGCATACCAAAAACTCCAAGAAGCATATGAGGTTGTCAGCAATTTAGGGGTTCGCTTTTCAGCACCTATTGAAGGCTTAGAAGACCGAATAAAGTCATATGAGGAAAAAAACCAGAAATCGAGGGAAGAACTCTATCATATAAAGCATTCCATGATCTCAGAAAGGCAGGATGAAATAAGGGAATCCCTTTCTCCAGATATCCTCCTGAGAAGGTACTCTGATTTGAAGTCGGAAGATTTGATGACTCTAGGAAGGGGCTTAATAAAAGAAATACCAAAATTGCTTCTTTTGGTATCAGAAGATGAGAATACCTTGCTCTTATTTTCAGATGGACTTGCTATAGATTGCGGGAAACTTGTAAAGGATAATGCTTCTATATATAAGGGCAAGGGTGGAGGTAACAAGGAAAGCGCAAGAGCCCTATTCCCCAAGAAAGAGTATTTAGACACTTTTATTGATCTAATAGAAAAACACCTTCGATGAAATAATCCCATCCAAGGTACAAGGGGCTCCACTTATTAGAGGGAATGTATTAATCTGCTAAACACGACCAGCATTATCGCTTTGCTTGAAAATCCTTTGGGCCAGTTCCATTTTTAGCTGTTCCGCCCTCACCCGGTAAACCCAGTTGCCTTGGGAGGACCCAGGTATATTAATTCGTGCTTCAGGTCCTAGCCCAAGCCAGTCTTGAATAGGTATAACACATAAATCAGCATTACTCTCCATAGCAAGCTCTATCAGCTTGTGGGGGAGTTGTTCTTTTTTTGTAGCACCTGAATATTTTAATGCCATATCTATCTCATCTGGGGATGCATTATTTGCCCAACCCTTTAAGGTGTTGTTATCATGAGTGCCAGTATAAACCACACAATTCTTTTCATATTTATGAGGAAGATAAATGCTGTCTTTTCCTGGTTCAAAGGCAAATTGAAGAACCTTCATACCTGGAAACCCACTTTTCTTCAGCAGCTTGTCTACGTCTTTTGTCAAATGCCCTAAGTTCTCTGCAATTATTAAATATTTGGGCAGTTGCTTTTGAATCGCTTTTATGAAATTCCAACCTGGTCCCTTTTCCCAAAGGCCCTTCTCTCCAGTCTCTCCTTGAGCAGGAATTGCATAATAGCCTGCTAACCCTCTAAAGTGGTCCAATCGGACACCATGATAGTTCTTCTGAGCATTTTGAAACCTTTGGATCCACCACTTGTATCCCCCTTTTTTATGAGCCTGCCACCTATAAAGAGGGTTACCCCACCGTTGGCCTTGAAGACAAAAATCGTCTGGAGGGCAGCCTGCCACTTGCTTTATCCTTCTGTCTGCGTCTAACAAGAATAGGTCTTCATGAGCCCAAAAATCAACAGAGTCTGCAGAAACATATATAGGAATATCCCCAATTATGCTAATCCCTTTGCCTTCCCCATAACTTTTAACACGGCTCCATTGATCTGCCAAAAGAAATTGCACAACATTCCAAAAGTGAATCTCTGGGGCAAGGTCTTCCCTAAGCTGTCTTAAAGTTTCCTCTTTTCCAAGACGTAGATCATCTGGCCATTCCCAAATTGGACCCATATTCTCATGTCCCTTGATTGCCATAAACAAAGAATAATCACCTATCCAGTATTTTTCATCTTCCATGAATTGCAAAAAATCTGGCCGCTTTTCATCCACACAGGATACTGCTTTTCTTAAAAGGGGGAAAACAGCCTCATTTAAAATATTATAGTCCACTCTGTCTGGCTTATTTACCAAGCCAGAATATCTTAGGTCATCCTCAGTGATTAAGCCCTTTCCCCAAAGATCTGGGAAGTCAATCAACAAAGGATTAAGAGCAAAGGCGGAGAAACTTTGGTAGGGGCTGTCTCCATAACCTGTAGGATTTAAGGGTAGGATTTGCCAGTAACTTTGACCTGCCTCTTTTAAAAAGTCTATAAACTCATAGGCCTCCTTGCCAAATGTACCGATCCCAAAGGGAGAAGGCAAAGAGAAAATAGGCATCAATACACCGCTTTTTCGTCCCATGCTAATCAATTTATATCCTCCCTGATTTTTTAATAGCTACAATGCTTTACGATCTAACCCATTTATTTAACTTTTAAAATTCATTATTATATCAAAAAAACAAAAATAGATGAGGTAAAAACATTGCCACCTAACATACTAACAGAAAACTGTAAACAAGTTCATATTTTTGGGGTTTGGTTTTTGTTCTTTTTATATAGTTCTCCAAATGCGGCTCCTCCCAAGATCATTACAGCTCCTACTATTTGAATAAGAGACAACCTTTCTCCTAAGAATACGGCGGCAAAAAACAAAGCTGAACCTGGATCTATATAACTTAGTATGGCCACAGTCTGCCCCGGAAGTTTTTGTATGGCTGAAAAATACAAATAGAGGCATACACCCGTATGAACTATCCCTAGTACTAGCAAGGCCATAAAGGCTTTGCCTTCCAACATAACCCAAGGCCCTTTATGAGTTATTAATGTAAAAGCCAAAACCACTGGGGTGGCCGCCAATAATTGAACTATGGTGGTCTCAAGGCCAGTTAATCCATGTACAAATTTGTTGATAAGAGTAACCCCCGCATACAATACTGCGGCAGCTAAACCGGATAGCAAACCAAGAGTAGGGTTAACCCCTGCCATGTCAGTTCCATTCACAAGAAGCATTCCTAACATTGCAGCTATTACTGCCGTAGTCTTTATCCAAGTCAATTTCTCTTTTAATAAAAGTGTTGCCCCAATCATTACGAATATAGGGGCACAATAATATGCCAAGGTGGCTGCACTTACCGTTGTCAGGGTAAATGCTTTAAAGAGGAATATCCAGTTAATCCCCATTATTACCCCAGAAAATGATAGTATTGGCAAGTATTTCTTCAAGGCCACTGGATCTGGTTTTTCTCTTCTTATTGCAAAAACACCTAAAAGAAAAATGCTTCCTAGGATGCACCTTGCAAGGACCAGCTCCTGGCTTGGTAATGGCACCGCTCTTACAAAGATCCCTATGGACCCCCACATAAGCATGGCGCTGATTATTTGTAAATAAGTTTTTGTCATTCCCTATACACTCCCTGTCCATTCCATAAATTTTCACTTTAAATAAAGACTTTAGTCAAACCGGGAAATAATTCACTTCATGAAATATTCCAGAAAACTCCCCAAATCCCCCTATTGAAATCACTTTGTATAAGGATACTACAAATCCTCCCAAATTAAAAGACCGCCCTCATATTGGCTAAAGAGCGGTCATTCCTATTTTCTTTAATCTTCCGTATTTAGTCTAGCAACTTAAGCTTCTGCCCCTTAACTTTAGCATCTGGCCTAAATCTTCTTAGCTTCCCTTTCGAGATTGGCCTAGCCTTCCACCATTGGCTTTAGATCAGCCTTTTAATCCTGTATGTTGCAGCTACCCTCCATTGGCCTAGTCTTCCACCATTGGCTTTAGATCAGGGGATATAATAAGATCACAGCCTGTAGCAGCCTTGATCTCATCTAGGCTAAAGTCGGGATGTAATTCTGTTAAGAGTACACCCTCTGGAGTAATTTCCATAACCCCCATCTCGGTGACGATTAAGTCAACAACACATAAGGCAGTAAGTGGAAGTGTACATTGCTTTAGGATTTTATGAGCTCCTTTTTGAGTATGAAGCATGGCTATTATAACCTTCTTTGCTCCAGTTACAAGGTCCATGGCTCCCCCCATACCCGCAACCATTTTACCTGGAACTATCCAGTTGGCAAGGTTACCTTTTTCGTCTACTTCCATAGCCCCTAAGACAGTAGCATCCAAGTGGCCTCCTCTGATAATTGCAAAACTAGTTGCGCTATCAAAGAAGCAAGTTCTTGGTGCATAATTTACGTAGCCAGCCCCTGCATTAATTACGTCAACATCTTCTTTGCCAGGTTCTGCCTCACCGGTAATTCCAGTAAATCCATTTTCTGACTGGAGAATTACATCTACATCATCAGAAAGGTAGTTGGATACCAAAGTCGGTAGGCCAATTCCCAAATTCGCCACATAACCATTTTCAAATTCTTTGGCAACTCTCTTAGCGATTCTGTGTTTTAAATCTGCCATATCATTTCACCTCCTACAATATATGTGACGAAAATTCCAGGCATATGGTAAAAGTCTGCATCAAGCTCTGCAATCTCATGGAGATTTTCTACACCTAAAACCACTGTTTCTGCTGCCATGGCCATCACATAGTTAAAGGTTTTTGTGGATTTTGCACTCATAAAGTTGCCAAACTTATCGGCATGAGTTGCCCTTATAAAGGCAAAGTCTGCTTTTATAGGCTTTTCTAGTAAAAAGTCTTTGCCATCAACACAAATAATATCTCTTCCTTCTGCAGCAATTGTTCCAACTCCAGTGGGTGTTAGAACTCCCCCTAGACCAGCGCCACCAGCCCTTATAGCTTCAGCTAGAGTCCCTTGGGGCATCAGAGAACACTTCAATGTCCCTTCCATCATTCCTTGACCTACTTGGGGATTCAATCCTACATGAGATGCGATTAAGTGGTCTACTAATCCCGCCTCAATAAGTTTGCCTATGCCACGAGCAGTTTTGCCATCTTTAGCTGGCACACCCCCGTCATTCCCAATAACAGTCAAATGCTTTACTCCTTTTCGAACAATTGCATCCATTAAATGCTCTGGGGAACCAGTGGCCATAAAACCTCCCACCATAATGGTCATTCCGTCCTTTAGGCCCGAAATGGCATCATCAGCTGTTCTGATTTTATCTATCATAGTTTTTTATTCCTTTCTAATCATTTATCAAAAACCTTACTATAAGGGTTTTTTATCTTTCATGCCCCTCTTAACCATTTCTTCCAGGATAAAGGTGGCAGTGTCTTCTGCATATGAATGGGGACCAAATCCCGCATCATAGCCAAGCTCTTGAGCTAGTTCATGGGTTATACGAGGGCCACCACATGCTACAATTATTTTATCTCTCAAGCCTTCAGCCTCAAGTAGTTCAATCATATTGGTCAGATTAGTAATATGAACGTCTTTTTGGGTTACTGTTTGTGAAATCAAGATGGCATCCGCATTAACTTCTACTGCCTTTGCAATCAACTCCTCGTTGGGGACTTGAGAGCCCATATTAATGGCTTCAATTCCTTTGTATCTCTCTAAACCGAAATGGCCATGAAATCCCTTCATATTCATAATTGCATCGATTCCTACAGTATGAGCATCGCTTCCTGTTGATGCACCAACAATTACAACCGGTCTTCCAATGTTTTCTTCAATAAAGACACCACATTGATCTCGGTCCATTACATTTTGTTCAACTTTGGTAACCTTAATTTCTGTATAGTCTACTGTGTGGCTACACTTACCGTATAAGACTATAAAAGTAAAGTTTCCACCCATATCTTTGGAATATACAACGCTTGGCTCTGTAAGGCCCATTTTCTTTGCGAGAATCTTTCCCGCTTCACTTGCTTCTTCACCATAAGGAACAGGTAGGGTAAAAGCCAATTCCATCATCCCGTCATTCATTGTATCCCCATAGGGTTTAACTTTTTTTAAATCTACCTCTGCAACAGCAGTATCTACCATTGTGTTCATTTGTTTCTCTGTATCCATTATTTTGCACCTCCCATCATTAGTGGGATGAAGGGATTAAAATAGTCCTCGTCTTTTTTGCAAACCCCTGCCAAGCCTTTTCCTCCATCACGCGCTCTTTTTACACCACCAAATTTTCCTTGCTCAATGGTGGCGAACAATCCTTCTTCTTCAATGTTGCTTAACAAGACGCTTGCATCATCAAGAACTTTTTGAGCTCTTTTTTGAATTATTCCATCCTGTTTGAACTCTACTTCTTCTCCCAAATCTCGGGCATTGTTGAAAACATAGGAAGCATTTTCTAAAGCCAAGTATCGATCTTGCATATGGGGGGTGTGAATAGCTTCTGTAAGCATTCCCAGCAATTGTAGTGACTGACCTGTCCATACTGAAACCATGTTAAACATAGCATTTTGAATTGCTCCCTTGAAAATATTTCCCGTCATAAATTTTGTTGGAGGCATATACTTTAATGATGCCTTAGGGAATATTTCTTTAGCCATCATAGCCTGAGCCAGTTCGTAGAGGAAGCCATTTTCCATATCAGGGTCCATTTCAAAGGCATGGCCTAGGCCCATCTGCTCTTCTTTAATATTAGCAAGAACAGCGAATTGTTCGTTAATAAACTGAGAAGCAAGTACTGTATGAGCTTCATCAAAAGCATCTGAAGTGGTAAGGTAGTTGTCTTCACCAGAGTTGAAAATAACATCAGAGTAGCCGATAATAACTCGAGAAAAGTACTGATCTATTAGGGTTCTTTGCATATTGATATCTCTAAACAAGATACCATAAAGGGCATCATTCAACATAACGTCTAATCTTTCCATTGCTCCCATAGCAGCTATTTCTGACATACAGAGCCCTGAGGAATAGTTACAAAGTCTAATATATCTTCCTACTTCTTCACCAACTTCATCCAAAGCTTTTCTCATAATTTTAAAGTTTTCTTGGGTGGCATAAGTGCCTCCAAAACCTTCAGTAGTAGGCCCATAAGGCACGTAGTCTAAAAGGCTTTGAGCAGTAGTTCTTATTACAGCAACAATGTCAGCACCTTGTCTTCCAGCAGCCTTTGCTTGCACCACGTCTTCATAGATGTTACCTGTAGCAACAATTACATATAGATAAGGTTTTTTACCTTCTCCTATTGTAGAGATAAAGTTATTCCTGTATTCGGTTTGTTTTCTGATCTTTTTTAGGGCCGCGTGAACTTCTGGTGCTAATTTTTCCTCGATTTCCTTTTTTGAAGCAATGGGGAGTTTCAATATATCAAGTTCTCCATTGGATACCTTTTCTGCAATCTCTTGAGGGCCCAGGCCAGTTTGTACCATGGCATTACCCAACCAAAATGAGATTCCCTTTTCTAAAACACCATTATCCTTTAATAGGTCTATCATGATGTTGGGTAAGGGGGTCTCTACGTCATTTGTTCCATCAACCCCAAGGAGCCTAATTACAGCTCTTTCTGTGGAAACAGTTGTGTGACCGTCAATAAATTCTTGGAGACTACCAGCAATCTTTGCCGCATACCCACGAGCTTCATCAATTTTTTTCTTGTCGAGATTAAGTTTACTTTTCATTCTTAAAATCTCCTTATAAATATTCTTTTGCACTGCTAATTATTTCGTCATAGAGTCCTAATATTTCTGCAATACGTATTGCCTCTTTAGGGACATCTCCCTGTCCCTCTACAACCATAAGGCGGTAATCCATATACTTTGCAACTAGCTGTATTCGTTCTTTTCTATTTGCATATTTCAGTTCTCTTTTTAACTTATCAAAATCCGCATTTGCTAGGCCTGTAACTTGTAAGTTAACCACCCCTGGGATTTCTGTAACACTATCAAAGTGGGTAGTGAATAGTGAAATATATTGTTTTTTCATCAGATAACTAACAAGGGCTTTACTTAATGCAGTACCCTCCTTGGGATTGGTCCCGCTTGCTAGTTCATCAATCAAGAGAAGGGTCCGTGGCTTACTCAAGTCCAGGGCTTCCCTTAACTCTTCCATCTCTCCACCAAAACTCGAAAGGCCTCTCTCCAGAGATTGAGTGTCACCAATGAGCATTTGTATGTGCTGGGAAAGCCCCACCTTCACCATCTTTGCAGGAACAAAAAACCCGTATTGAGCCATTAGGGCTACAAGGCCTGCCAGCTTTAGGGAAACAGTTTTGCCTCCCATATTTGCCCCAGTAATGCAAGTCACTCCCTGCTTTAAGTATAGGCTTACAGGTCGATAGCTTTGTCCTTTTTTTTCAAGAAGGGATTCAACCTCAATATGCCTACCCTCTTCGATTTCCACCAAATGGTCTTTGATGATTTCAGGTTTAACCAGGTTTCTGCGAATAGCCATGACCGCCTTAGCATAGGTAAAGTCAAGGAGGCCGATTCTTTCACAATTATCCAATAGAGGCTTTTCATATTCTCCAATTGCTCGTGAAAGACTTTCTCGAACCTTTAGTTCCTCTTCATCTAAGGCCTGGTCAATGCGGTCCATTTGTTGAATCATTTTGTTAATGGCTTCCGTATCCTTTAACTCATAGGTCACAGACATATAGTCTTCGTCCATACGGCAAATTTCTGGTGTGCATTCCATTTCACTTATACGAGGCTGGTCGGATTTTGATATTATACATTCGTACCTTGGGGTAAGAGTTATTCCCTTCTCATCCTTTAACTTTTTTACAAGAATTTTTCTTTCTTTTCTGATGCTAAGCTCAAGTTGACGCTTTTCTTCACGCAGCGAGGTTAAAAGAGCTGAGAACTCATCATACAAGTAGAATGTCTTGAGCCCTTCATTACGAGGATCTAATTCCTTTAAAATTTCTGCAAGAGAGTCCAATAAAAACACATCTGGGATTCTCTCTCCATCTTGACCCCTGTAGCCTTCCAAAGCATTTCTTAAGAATTCCATGGCTAAGATTAATTGCTTGAGCTCAAATATCTCTACCACTGTAAGAACATCTTTTTTTGCTCTTCTTATTGTAAAACTGCTTTCCTTCATTTCCATGAATGTCATTTCCACAGAATCCCAAAATGTTTTTTCCTTTTCTCGGGATTTTTTTAAGAAGGCCACACGATCCAGTTCTTCTTCAAGTAATCCTTCCTCCCCTGGGAAAAACGCCTGCAAATTCTTTTTTACAGCTTCTCCAAAGGGTGTAAGAATATTAAGACTTGACACCACAAAATCAAAGCCTGCTTGGTTTCTGGTTTTCACATTCGCTAATCTTTGTGCCATCTAATTACTCCCTAGCTTCTGACATCAATAATTGGTAAATCCGGTAAAGCACCCTTCATTGCCGCTGAGAACTCTTCATGGCCAAAGGCGTAACCCGAAGGGGCAGTGGGGTTAACTGTAATCGCCAATATCTTAATGTTCTCAAGTACTTTCACTTTAAAGCCTTTTTTCCTAAGCTGCTGCCAGTGTTGACTCTGAATAAAAATCTTGGTTGGGTCCTTCAGTAAAAAAACAACTTGCTTAAACTTGTCTGGATAGATATCTTCAATTACTCCACTGGTCAAGGCTCCTGGTAAATATACAAACCTTGTGTCTTCAGTAATCTCGTCATCTAAAACTCTGGAGGCGGTTAATCCAGTTTTCAAGTCTAAGGCTCTTGCTACCAGTTCCGCCTCCTTTTCATCAATTAGTACAATGCTTTTTGGTGAGCTTGCTCCAATCAATTCTCTAAGGGCTTTTTCTGCCACTTCTGGAAGTCCATAAAGTCCCACAATGTGGGCGGTTTCTTCAACTACTTTTTTAAGACTTCGTGACAGCACCGCTCCGGTGGCTAATATAACCCCATCCGAGGTTTCTGGTGCTGCAATGGACTTTCTATCTATGGCTCCGTCTATTAGAATTAGCTTTGCTCCCAAATTCAACATTTTTTCGCATAGTTCTTTATGGTCCTTTGTGTTGGCAGGGCCTGCAATTTGAACATTTCCTGACTCCACAACCTTACATAAGAGGATAGGCCCTAAGGGTGTTCTGTAATTGGTCATCTCTAAGATTTCCAATCCAGCATCTGCCATTTCATAAAGCTTGGTAGGTAATGAAACTAAAGTTCCCGTGTATAAATATACTCTGGGCTTTTCAGTTTGAGTTACCAGGTCCGTGGTTTCTCCATCACGGCCCGTGGAAGTAACCCCTATAGTTAACCCTTCATCCATAGCCTCTTCAATGAAGAAGTTCAGGGCTGTGGTTTTCCCGGAGTTTTTTGCCATTCCCACGATGGAAATAGTCTTATAATTATCAGCAAATCCCTTTAATAGGTCCATATTTTTCCTTGTCTGTTTATTTATGCTTGTTTCTTTCATGTCTAAGAAGATGAGCTGGTTCCATGGACATTCTTTCTCCTTGGCCTATCCCTGCAACCCCTTCAAAATGGTACTCTTTTTTGCCTGTACAATATTCGCAAGTACAAGGAAGTTTGTCCAGATTTGGCTCTTCATAACTTGTAATTACTCCTTCGTAGTTTCTCAGAATCACCTTTTCCGGAGTTTGGGAAATAACATACTGAGGCATTACTGGAGTTTTTCCGCCACCGCCAGGAGCATCAACGACAAATGTTGGTACTGCAAACCCTGAGGTATGGCCCCTTAGTGCTTCGATAATAGCGATTCCGCTAGATACCTTGGTTCTGAAATGCTCGATACCCAAGGATAAATCACATTGGTAGATATAGTATGGCCTAACTCTATGTAGGACCAAGCCATGAACCAATTCTCTCATAATATGTGGGCAGTCATTTACTCCTCTAAGAAGTACGCTTTGATTGCCTAAAGGAATTCCTGCATCTGCCATCTTGCGACAGGCTTCTGCGAAATCAGGAGTTAGCTCTTTAGGGTGGTTAGCGTGGGTGTTAAGCCAAACAGGATGGTACTTTTTTAACATTGCACAAAGCTTGTCTGTAATACGCATTGGCATTACAACAGGAGTTCTGGACCCTAATCGAACTATTTCAACATGTGGGATCTTTCTTAATTCAGAAATGATATATTCCAAAACATCGTCCTCAACCAATAAGCAGTCTCCACCTGATAAAAGGACGTCTCTTACAACTGGAGTTCTTCTAATGTAGTCGATACAAGCATCGATATCTTCTCTTGAACGAGCTCCATCAGTTTCTCCTGCTAATCTTCTCCTTGTGCAGTGTCTACAATACATGGAGCACTGGTCAGTAATAAGGAAGAGAACCCTATCTGGATATCTGTGGGTTAAGCCTGGTGCTGGAGAATCTTCATCTTCATGAAGTGGGTCCATCATATCTGCATCTGCTCTATGGGTTTCAGCCAATGTAGGAACTGCCTGCATTCTTACTGGACATCTTGGATCGTCAGGGTCCATTAAGGAAGCATAGTAAGGGGTAATTCCAACACGGAAGCCCTTCATTACTTTTTCAATGTCTTGTCTTTCTTGGTCTGTAAGCTTTACTACTTGTTCGATCTGATCAACTGTACTTAGTCTATTGTCAACTTGCCAGTGCCAGTCATTCCATTGTTCATCGGTTACATCTTTCCACAATGGAACCTCTTTCCAATTTCTAATAGTCATTTCGTCTACCTTCTTTCTTTTTCTCAGCTTTTAGCGCTTTTATAAGCTTCTACCAGGGGTCCTTATGGGTCTTCCCAGTCCTTATACTTTAGTCAGTCCCTATAGTATAGCCAACCCTTAAGGTCTTTTGCTTTCTTATGAATACATCTTTTGGAATAAGTTTCTCAAAGGTTCGCTCTCTCTTAATATCTGGAGAGTAATAGCTGCGTGGCCCTTGGTATAGCCGTTTCCTACGATCATGTTCACATCTTTGCCAACTCCCTCAGCACCTAAAGCAGCCTTTGTAAAGCTGGTAGCCATAGAGAAGAAGTATACTGTTCCCCCATCTTTGCAAGAAAGTATGGAAGCCATCTCAGTGTTTTCGATGTTAACACAGTTAATTACAACATCTGCCAATTCTCCCTTGGTTAATTCGCTGATTTTCTTGTACATACCAACTGCATCTGTTGCATCTGTTGCTATGTATTCATCAGCTAAGTCTAAATCTCTTGCACGGTTTGTGGATTTTTCACTGTGTCCCATGCAAATAATTTTCCCTGTAACTCCAGCTCTCTTCTTAGCTTCATATAAGCATAATAGGCCAGATTTTCCGCCACCACCAATAACAACAACTGTATCTCCAGGTTTTACAAGTTTTGCGGTCTGAGCTGGAGCTCCAGCAACGTCAAGGGCTGATAAGGCTAAACCTTCAGGCATATCTGTGGGTATCTTTGCGTAGATGCCGCTTTGGAATAAAATAGCCTGTCCCTTTATATCAACTTGGTCGATATCAGGACGGACTTCATAAATTTCTTCTATAGTTAGTGGGGTAAGAGATAGGGATACTAAAGTTGCAATTTTGTCTCCAACATTTAGATCTCCAACATAAGCTGGTCCGATTTCTTTAACAGTTCCGATAAGCATTCCACCAGATCCTGTTACTGGGTTCTTATGCTTGCCAGCTTTAGCTACAATACCAGTCATAATCTTTTTTATCTCTTCAACATTTCCTTCTGCTTGACTTTCGATTTGTGTGAAGCTTGCAGAGTCAACATTAAGGGTCTGTACATCAATTAATACTTCGTTATCGTAAATTTCCATTGTGTTATCAATAACATCTGCTGGTTGTGGAAGTACTCCTTTTGGTGTAATAACTCTGTGTGTTCCATATGGGCATCCTTTTTTCATCTTGCTTCTCCTCCTAAATTATCTCCTACAATTAATTGCTTATTTTGTTGATACTTACTATATAGCAAGGAGTATGCCAAGTATTAACCCTTGAAATTGGTTGTTTTCTATGGGTGTAGAAGGGGGTTTTGAATACTTAATGGTTCGCATAAAATAATAGCGAACCATATTATGTTCGCTATCAAAGAAAGTCGATTATCTGATGAGGTTTTTGATTTAATTTGCTTTTATATCATCTCTCATTACAGGGTTTTTAGATACTCTAATTCCTTTTGAGTTATGCGGCGATAATGGCCTGGCATAAGGCGGCCTAACCTAAGTTCTCCTATGGATATTCGCTGAAGTTCTAATACTGGGTTTCCCACTGTTTTGAACATTTTGCGGACTTGGCGATTCTTGCCTTCCTGGATTGTTATACGAACCAAAGAAGAACTCGGTCCTTCTTTAATAATCTCTACTTGAGCGGGCTTTGTGATGTATCCATCAATGTCTACACCGACTTTTAACCATTTAACCCTTTCCCGAGACAGGCGTCCTGAAACTAGGGCCTCATAGGTCTTGGGAATACTATTTTTTGGATGGCCTATTTTTTGGCTAAAGTCACCATCGTTTGTTAGTATTAATAGGCCAGAAGTATCGTAGTCTAATCTACCTATAGGAAATACCCTGGCATGAACGTCTGTTAGAAGATCCATAACTACAGGCCTATCTTGTTCGTCTTTTACAGATGTAATATATCCTACTGGCTTATTCATAATATAGTATACCAACTTTTGCCCTTCCCCTAGGAGGACACCATTTACTTCTACTTTGTCATCTTCTTTAACGTCATAACCCATTTGCCTCATAGGTTGGCCGTTAATTTTAACATTACCATTTGCTATCAGCTCATCGGCTTTTCTTCTACTTGCTATCCCCCTTTGAGCAATATATTTATTTAATCTCATTTCTCATCACCTCGCTGTAGGATTATAACACAGGAAAGGAACTGCTACAACTGCCCTAAAGCTTTAAGAGGTTAAGATGTGCCATTGCCTTTTGATTAATGTGCCATTGCCTTTTGATTAATGTGCCATTGCCTTTTGATTAATGTGCCATTGCCTTTTGATTCGCTCCCCCCTTGCTATTTGCCATGAAAAAGGTTATCATTTACTTAGTTGAACCGTTATCAACTCACTCAAATATAGGTGAACATTATGAACAAGTCTTACGGAGTAAATCGAGTAATTGAACCCAGCCATGTTCTTCCCACCGTTGCCTGGAAGGTGGACAACCGGAGAGAAATATATCCAAATGAACTAAGAATAGCAGTGAAGCGCATCCATTTAGAAGGAACCAGTTTCAAGCAAATCTCTATGGAAGCCAATCGCAACGAAGATGCTATCAAAAACATAATAATGGATATTGTTATAAAGCGAGGAAAACTCCACAATCCTGTCACAGATACTGGAGGGGTTCTTTATGGGGTGGTTGAAGAAATTGGCAAAGATTATGATAATAGCAAAGGATTCGAGATCGGAGATGAAGTTCTCTGTAACGCTTCTCTCAGTACTGTGCCCCTTTATTTAAGCCGAATAACGGGGATAAATAATGCCCTTGGCCAAATAGATGTGGATGGGTACGCAATAGCTTTCAATGAAATCCCTATGGTTAGAAAGCCCCTTGACCTTCCTGCTGATCTGTTACTTTTTACCTTTAATGAATCAGGTACTCTTTTTCGTGTCAGTCAAGAAGCTTTTGGCAAGGGAAACATTCTTGTGGTAGGCAACAACCTTATGGTCAATCTCCTATATGGCTATACAGTTCGGCGTGTTGTAGGTAACCAAGCCAATGTTATTTGTCTATTAGATAAGAAAACGGAGCTAATGCTAAAAGGAGCCCAAGTTGATAAATTGATTTCCGAAGTTTTTAATGAGCTTCATTATGTAAACATATTAAAACCCTTAGAATGTCTTGATCGGTTAAATATAGATGCCCTTTTTGATATGTCAATTAATTGTGCGGATATTGCTGGGGCCGAAACCATCAATATTTTAGCTACCAAGTCCGGCGGTTCAGTTTTTTTTGTTAACTTAATTAACAATTATAATATCGCCCTATATATAACAGAGTCTATATCAAGGCAGCTTGATATCCGTTGTGCCGATGGATATCTAGAAGCCTATGATGAGTTTGACATACAAGTGACCAAAGAACTTGTTCCCTACCTAAGCGATGTTTATATGGGGAGCAATTGGTCCGAAGGTGAACCACCATCCTCAAGGCTTAGAAATACTGGACTCAAAGAATCCCTTGGCTACCAAGCGGCTGTCGCTGATGGCTTTATATGTGAATCTCGCTTGATGACCCAGACCATAGAGGAAGTACTACGGGTAGCAAAATATGATTGTCATGTCTTAATCACCGGGGATACAGGAGTAGGAAAAGAGAAAATAGCCAATATGCTGCAAAAAAACAGCAACAGAAAACTACAACCCTATCTCAAGGTTAACTGCGCTTCAATATCCTTGAATCTCATGGAATCTGAATTTTTTGGTTATGAAAAGGGTTCTTTCACAGGGGCCAACCAGGCAGGGAAAAAAGGTTACTTCGAGTTGGCGGATAATGGCATACTTTTTTTAGACGAGATTGGTGAAATTCCCTCAGATCTCCAGGCTAAACTTCTGCGTGTTCTTCAAGATGGAGAGTTCTACCGAGTTGGAGGAACCCATCCAATAAGAACCAATGTAAGAGTACTTTCTGCAACCAACAGAGACCTTGAAGCTCTAGTTGAGAAGGGTCTTTTCAGACGTGACTTATATTACCGTCTTAATGTGTTCCCCATTAGGGTCCCCAAATTAGAGGAACGAAGAGATGATATCCCTGCACTGATTTCACATTTTCTTGATATTTATGGTGAGAAGTTCGGCATACTTAGAGAGATGCAGGAAGATGTTATGGTTCATTTAAGTAATATGGAGTGGCCAGGTAATATCAGAGAGTTAGAAAACCTAATACAGAGGCTAATGATTACAACTTCCGAAGAAAAAATTACCCTGATGGATCTAATGAAGGAACTACACAAGGACATGTTTCAGGGTGATATGCAACAAGAGACAGGCTCTATATTACAATTAAACGATGCAATTGAACATCTTGAAAAAACACTAATTGAAAATGCCAAAGCTACTTACGGGTCCACGAGAAAAGCTGCTGCTGCCCTAGGTATAAGCCAGACACAGTTTGTTAGGAAAAGCAAGAAATATGAATTGGAAGATTCGAATAAGCTAGGAATGAAGGGGACTAACAATTAACCCTTAAGCCAGGTAGGGTGAGTTTCCTTTAAAAAAATACTATAGCCTAATTCTCAGGATTTCTTTTATGCTACTGATAGTTATAAGGCTCTTAATATTAGAAATATTAATGACAAAACCCCCAATACCAAAGGTTGATGTCCTAGGTAGAATATTAGTGCATGCCTACCTGCAAACATAAATGGTCTGGTGAGCCGTGCTTCCCCTTTCAATGGAAAACGGCTCTTTTTTTCGCCATAAATAAGAGGGCCAAGAAATGCTCCTATTAATAGGAAGCCCGCTCCTGGGAGAAGAGAAAAATAATCTGCAGAGTAGACTCCACCCCTTAAGGGCACCAATATGGATAATGCCTCTAATCCTTGAGGAGCATAATAAAGTACCATGTTAAAATACACCCCTATAGCAGCCAATACAATCCCTATAAATAAAAATGCTTTCCCTGAGGCTACTTTCTCTAGTAGGGCATATATTAGTATTGATACCGCCAACATATGTAGTACACCAAAAACTATAATAAATCTGTCTCCATCCCCTTGAACTAAATCTAATATCTTGGTAACAAAGGTGAGCAAAAGAGCAACACCTGCCAACTTAAGCCCTCGAACTAGATTGGACCTACTAAAAGAACAGCTTATTCCACAAAGTAATACAAAGGATAAGACCACACCAATCCTAATAAGGGTTCGAACTTCCCAATCAAAATATGCAGGAAGAACAGAAAATGGAACATGAAATACATAGGTCAAATCGTAGACAACATGGTCAAATATCATGGCCGCTACGCAGACCCCCCGTAAAAAATCTAACTCCCAAATTCGCTTTTCCATATATCTCTCTTCTCGTTTTCTCTCTCATGTCTAGTCTTAACTAGCCCAATCTTGACTAGCCTTAACTTGCCTCATCTTGACTAGCCCAATCTTGACTAGCCTTAACTTGCCTCATATTGACTAGCCTTAACTTGCCTCATCTTGACTGGCCTCATATTGACTAGCCTTAACTTGCCTCATATTGACTAGCCTTAACTTGCCTCATCTTGACTGGCCTCATATTGACTAGCCTTATCTTCCCTCATCTAGTTTTGTCATAAACTATCCTATATAAACTACTATAATTAGGTGTTCATGATTTTCTTTACTTAAGTCGAACTTATAAAGCCATAATCATCTTGGACTGACTCCCTGGCTAAAAGCTTAGGGAGACTACTTTCATCTCTAGCTGGTATATGATAAAGATAAGCCTTGGGTTCCTCATCCAGAGAGAATATCTCCTTAATCACTTTTTTATAGAGGAAAATTTGAGCCTCATAGTGGTGCCATAAATCCTGGGGGGAAAAATTGGTTTTGTAATCAAGGACAAAATATTTATCATCTTTTTTGTAAAGTAGGTCTATAATGCCATTGAGGTAGCCCTCTTTGTCTTCTTCAATATCAAGCTCCTTTATCAGAGCCTTCATCAAAGGTTCTTCTTTCTTAGCTGAGATTGAAAAGGCTAGTTCAGTATATATCTCTTGGGCTGTAGCTAGCTCTTCAAGCAAATTTTGAGGACATCTGACTTCTTCTCCTGCCCAGTCCTGGGGATAGCCACCAGCAATCATTCGGTTATACACTGCCCAAAGGGTATCCAGAAAAAATCCTTTGTCCTCAGGAGGGATCTGGTAAAGTTTTAGGAGGTTTTCTATTAAAACCTGGCCTTCATTTTTGCTAAGTATTTGGGGTAGCTTAAGTACAAGAGCTTCCATCAGTCCGTGTACTAGGGTTCCAACCACTGAGCCTTCTCTTTGCCATTTAGACAATGAAATCTGCCATTCATCATCAAAATCAAAAAGCCCTTGTATTTCTAGATTCTCTTGGGCCAAATGATATTTGGATGCAAGGGAGTCTATTTTTTCTTTTTCACCTGCTGAGGCTACAGGGTCCCTTGAGGCTATAGGGTCAACTGTCCTTATAGAAGAGTCCTCTTTAGCCTTTTCTAAATCTCGGCCTCTTATTTGAACCTTGCTAGGGTTAATGGTCTGATAAGATTCCTGACCGTCCAAAACCGGCAGGTGGAAGTCCTTTATTAATTGGCCCAAAGACTCCTCGCCTGAACCCTGTCTATCCCCTATATCCTTTATATTTTTGCTCTTCTCCTGGTCAAAAGTGCCTTGCTTGTCCTCTTGGTCAATCCCTTCCTGGCTGGGTTTAGATTTACCAGGGTTAAGGTGGGAAAAGCTCATTTTGGCATCTAATATGTTCTCCAAACCCTCCGTTAGCAGGCTGGACCATTTACCCTCAACTACTTCACCAGCTATTGGTTTCAAAGGAATTTGGCTACCATCCCCTTCATTTTTGTAGAGGGTTGGAATAATTAAGAGATTCTCTGCTCTTGTGGCTGCAACATACCTTAACCTCATAGCCTCTTCAGCCAATTTCTCTTCTTCCCCTTCTTTTTCATCTTTGAATTTATCCGTAACAATTATGTCACCATAGGGAATGCCTTGTGAATCTTTTTTTGTTATGTTGAATATTTTAATCCTCTGATTTTGATAATCGTACTGCTTCTCAGCTTGATTTTTCCCATTGGATTTGCCTGGGTCTCCAAGAATCACAACCTTGCCCTCTAACCCCTTTGCCTTATGAAGGTTCATTAGTCGAACACCCTTTGCTCCTCCAGACAAGGACAACTCATATTCGTAACTACCTACAAGTAAATCCTCTTGTATGAATTGCCCTAGATCTTGTAGATTGCAAATTTTTCCTTGTCTCTCAGCTTCCCTTACTAACTCCAAACCATAATAAAGTGTATCGGAAGCGTCCTCAATATTATATATACTGGCCATATGGATCAGCATCATTCTATCCATAAGCTTTCTATACATAGAGGCAGGAGTTTTGCCTTCTAATTCCCCAGACAATATCTCGAGAAAATCTTTTGCTCCTTGGACCCATGAGGCTGGTTTTCCCAACTTGTATTCGTAGAGCTCTTTTTCCCATAGGGAAAATGGCTCTCCCAACAAGCATACACCCTCTTTATATGAATCCTCTGGATGGGCTAAATAGTCTATAATCCTCCCCATCATAGCAAGAGATTTGCTTGATTGCAGGTTGGAACTACCCACTACAGAATAGGGGATTCCCACCTCCTTGAAAATGGCCATATATTCATTCAGCTTTTTCTTGCCGTAGGTTAAAACAAGAATATCGCTATATTCTAAATTATGGGTAGTCATAGTGTTTGTCTTATAGTCGTAATGGCTAACAGGTTTCCCCTTAATTTTTTCTATGATTCTTACAACTTGTATGTGTTCGTCTGTAGGGATTTCTAGGCTTTTGGGGGATTTCTGCTTTTTGCTAATTACAGGAAAAGTATAGACCCCATCTATTACCTTGTCCTTGTATTCTCCATATAATGTTTGTTTTTCGGCCTCTTCAATTAGGGGGAAGTCCTGGCCAAAGAAACCTTCTTCCCCAAACTTAGCATTAAACCATTGGCGCAAGGGCTCTGAAGACCTAAAGTTGCAGGTTAACTGAAGTACCGTTTCCCCTTGGTCTTTTGAGGCCATGGCATCTTCAATTCTCTTAAAATTATCTACATCTCCACCACGAAACCTGTAGATTGCTTGCTTCTCATCTCCAACTATGAACAAGGACCCTGGCCCATCTCCAGCTAGTAAATCGAAAAGTTGTGATTGCAGCCCATTGGTGTCTTGCAACTCATCTATAAAATAATGCTTGTACTTTTTTTGCAGATATTGAAGTAAGTGGCCTCCACTGGCCCTATCTCTTTGGAGCATCTCTACCAATAGTTTTAGGCTTCGATTATAGCTTATTAAGCCTTGTTTTTCTCCCAAGATTAGAAGAGAATCCCTCATCCCCTTTGCCCAAGTTAAGGCCTTATAATAACGTAGCTCTTGATACTCTAGTTTTATTTGGCCAAAATATATATTAGCCAAAAGCTCACTGGCTCTCTCTAGAAGAAGATCCGGCTTGTCCGCTTTGCCCTGTCGGGCCTTATAATTAAAGGCTCCAACCATATTCTCTAGAAATATAAGCTTATTAACTGGATGTACTTTATCAATAAAACGAATAGCTTTTTCGTAGAATTTTATGCTGCCTTGGGTTGATAGAGCCACCGATTGTTCCCAGGTATTTCCCAAAATAATTCGTCTTTCATATTCCCTTTTTAAGAGAATGCCTAGACCCTGAACATCTTCTATATAGGTAAGCATCTGGGGAGACATCTCTTCTTTGGGTTCCTCCCCTAAATCCAAGTCGAATATATCTTCTTCTAAGACATATAAGAGTATCTGGGCAAATTCCTCCCCATAAAAATCTAATTCTTCTAAGTCTTGGTAGAGGTCATACAAGGTTGGTGGAGATTTTGATGCCAACAAAAGCCTTAACCCTTTGTCCACAATAGCCCTTTTATCTCCCGCACTTTCCAGGGGATTTAGATCTGAAGTGATTCCAGCCTCAGCAGGATGCTCCAGCAGAAGTTTGCGGCAAAAACTATCTATAGTCCCAAAAAAAGCACTATCAATCTCATCAAAGGCCTTTTGGTATTTTGATTTTTCTTCAGGGTCCTTGCTTGTTTCTATCTTGGATTCTAATTCTGAAGACATGCGACCATAAAACATTTTAGCCGCTTCTCTTGTAAATGTTATTGCAACAATTGATGATACTGGCACCCCACTTCCAACTAAGGCCATGACTCGCTTTACCAAACTAGTGGTTTTTCCCGAACCCGCCCCCGCAGAAAGAAATATATTTGTTGATAGGGAATCCTTAGCTACTATCCGCAATCTGGTTTCTCTGTCTCCTAGGTTTTTTTGATTCATGAAATATCACCTTCTTCTCGAAGACTTTGGAATAGTTGCCTCTTGTCCTCTTGTTTACACAGGTTTGTAAAGGGGCAGTATTGGCATATTTTTTTATCCTCTGTCTTCCATCCATCCCCTGACTCAAGGGCTTTTAGGCTCTGGTCTAAAAGGGCTATGGCTCTTTCCTTAACTTCCATGTTGTAATCACAAGTAATAATTCTCTGAGTTCTGGGATACAGATAGTAGCCACATCTTACTGGAAGGCTCTTAGACTCAGCCTCCAGCAAAGAGCAATAGAGAATAACTTGAATGCAAGTCTTAACATCTTGATCATTTTGGCCTACTCGCCTTCCTGTTTTTACATCTACTATATTAAGGCTTCCTGAGTCCTCTTCTATTAAGTCTGCCTTTCCGTGAATCCAGAGTTTGCCAGGGATAAGGTCCCTTGCCTCAAAACTACGCTCCACATCTAGGCAAGTAGCTTTGCCCTGTCGGGTCTTTAGACCGACATAGTTTTGGGTCAAAGTTTTTATATCCCTTATCTCTCTTTCAGGGTCTACCCTAGGCGGATTAGCAGCAAGCCAGCAATCTATAACCTGGGCAGAGATTTTTTCCATAAGATCGTTATCTTCATCTATGGTGGCACCCTTCTTCCTTTGTTGATGATAACTTGCAAATATTTCGTGGCACAAGGAACCCATTTCCATTGGATCTAGCCAGCGGGTGATATCTCTTGTATCGTCGCTGATTTTCATATCCAAGAGGTTTTCCATGGCAAATCTATAGGGACATTGTACTAGCAATTCTGCTCTGGTTGCAGATATTCTAAGTTCTTCAAGTTGTCCAAGCCCCTCATGGTTTTCATTGGCTATTTGACGGGTTCCGCCTAAATTGCCCTTATAATAAATATAGGCATTAGCCTCTTCCTTAGTTAGAGGAACTCTAGCAGAAGAGAAATATCCTGCATCCTCCCCTTGGGTGAATTGTGATTCAAAAGGCTTAATGGCTGAAGGCTTGGCTTGTATCTTTAGTTGAGCTGTGTCGTAGTAGGAGTAGCTAAGGGTAACATTACGGTTCTGCTTGATCATTAAGTTAACTGTCCAGTGAAAATCCCTAATTGTCTCTCGGGTTTTTTCTATAGAGGTCTTTAGGTCGCTGGAGGGTTCTTTTTCCCTGAGACCAATAATATCCCCATCCAGTAAAATGGGGTTCTCCATCTGGCTACCCGTGTAGACCTCTAGGCCCATAATAAAGATGTTCCTTCTCCAGATCAGTGGTAGTGATTTCATCTGAGTTAGGTGAATTTTGCCACTCTGACTCTTGGATACATCAATGGGATTATTACCCAAAGAATCCATTATCTCATTCTCTATTTCTGCAAGTTCTTCTTCAAGAAAACCTGCCTTCAATGCTTGGTTTTTTCTCTTGTTAATGGATTTCTCCCTTTCCATACAGGGGCTTTCAAAGCCACTGCTTAGGGTATATGGTATGAATTCTTGTTCTTTCATGAAATGAGCAATCCTTCGATCCTGGGGAGAACCCAGTAAGAATTCATCGTAAGGCTGATTACTTTGTATGATTCGATCTAAAACTTCCCGCCACTCATTGTAGGAACCATAAGCTTTGAAGATTTCTTTTTTCCCCTGACCATCCCAAGGTCTATGACAAAAAAGGCTGTCCCGAGATTGTTTTTCTATAGTGGTCTGAGGATAAACCGCCTTAACAAAGGCCTCTTCCAATGGGCTAAGGGGGGCTTCTTGGATTAAAAGTGCCCTTCCCTTTCTTTTTAAATTTCCTTTATTCCCAAGGCCCACCTCTTTTACATTCTCAATAAAATGATGGTATAAGGAGGGCAAATCCCATAGTCCAAGTTCTTGTAGTGCATCTAGGTAGGGGGTCAATAATTCCCTTATTATGGCTTCATTTTTTTGATTGAGGATGCCAGGTAAAAGTAAGTTTGATATGCCTTCAACTTCTTCTATAGCTGGCCCTGTGTACTGATTTCGCAAGGTTTGCACCGCTTGGTATGCTATCTCTGCCTCACCATATGAAGGGGTTGTAAAATATCCACCAGAATTTTTCTTTAGGATTCTCAGCATAATAAAAATGCCCACGGGAGCCTCAAAGGGCAGGGAGGGCATTTGTACACCATGGGTTAAAAGGCTCTCTGTATAGAGCCCCCAAGGGCTTATTAATTGCTGATTGATTTGTGGTATACCGCTTTGGGCAAGAGATTTAACCCACTCATTGCCCTCATAACCCTTGGCTACAAGTGTGATTTTCTCCATACTATCTTACCGGCGCCTCCCATGGAACTATAACTTTCCTGTAATAATCCATGTCTAAGATTAAACTTGCAAAATAAAATTTGTTATATACTAAGTCGTTAACATAATCCACATATCCTGAAGACAAGGCTTCACCATTGGCCTCAATTTTACCATCTTCATTAAAGGCTTGGGACTCTCCAGTTCTTGTGCTATACCTACCTTCCTCGGTAATCCAACTTTTGTTAGAGAACATTACCAAGGGTGAAGCATCCGAAAAGATATCACGGCCAGACAGCAATCGGGAATCGTACTCCAATCCAAACATATTACTAATGGTTGGAATAATGTCCATGGTGCTGGTATATTTGTCTACTGTTTCTGGCTCCATACCTGGAGTCCAAAGAATAAATGTGCTCTTAAAAAGTTCAAAGTCTTGTTCAACTGGGTGGCCCAAGAATTCACTGATTTCTTCCAGAGTTAGGCCATATGGGTAGTGGTCACCGGAAATAGCAATTACAGTATTGTCCAATTCTCCCGCTTCCTCAAGACGTTTTATCAAAAGCTCCATGGCCAAGTCTAGCTCCATGTTACAGGCTACATAGGCTTTGCAATTTTCGCTCATTTCAAGGTCTGCAACAGATTGCTGGTGGCGCCTACACATCATATTGCCACCCCAAGTATAGTTCTTATGGCCGCTGACAGTCATATAATATGTGTGCCAAGGTTCTTTGCCAATAAATTCAGAGGTTGTAAGCTCTAACATCTCCACGTCAGATTCTGGCCATTGTTCCTTTACCTTTAGGCCTGTGCCTAAACCCTTATAAATATATCCCAAGTTGGGATGACTCTCGGTACGTCCATAATACTCTGCATAATGGTTGTGATATGCCCTTGTTTGATAACCAAGCTTACTAAATTGATTTCCCATAGTGAAGGGTAGCCAGTTTAGTGAAGAACTCTGTAAGCTCCATATTCCTGCCTTTGGAATAAGGCCCAAGCACTGAACATACTCTCCATCAGAGGTAGATACCCCCCATATAGGATTATAAAAATTAGTAAAGTTATATCCCTCTGTAGCCATCTTGTAGAGAGTTGGGGTATACTTTTCATTAACAGCAAAGGAGGAAAAGCTTTCTCCACAAACAAATACAAAGTTCTTACCCCCAAAGATCCCAGTTTTTTCATTTTGTCTTGTTGGTATCTTAGAACCGAAGTACTGGTGCATTAATTTAATGGTGCTATCAGGTTCTTGTTCAGCCAAGGCGCTAAAATCTATATCCATCTTATTATATGGATATTCAGGCTGGTCTTCCTCATTTTCACCGGGATTTTCAACAACAATTGCTATATTGGGGTCAAATCCAAATATCAATCGGCCTCCATCTAAAAGCATTCCCGTTCCCACCCCTAGGTTGGGAATAGAGACACTGATGGCATTTGTTTTAAGTAGTGCATCCTTTGGGGTGTTTGGACCACCACCATTAATCATAATCAAGGCAAATATTAGAGCAAATACTAAAAGGCTTCCCCCAAATACATTTCTCTTTAGGTGTTGGCTAGCAGGCTTATTCTGAAATCGGGTTCTCAAAATCACATAGGCTACTGGAACCATGGCACAAAGAATTATAGGAAGTGTCGACTGTGCTATTTCCAATAGTATATCTCTCCAAAAATGGGCCACATCTCCTGCTTGGGTTGCAGAAAAAACAGCTAGATAAGTTCTGAAATAGCTATAATATACCAGTTGTGTACATGCAGCGGTAGCCGTTAAGAATAGTACTAGGCCCACAAAAATAGGCTTTTTTCTTTCTGGAATTATTATTGTAATACCATAAAAAACTAAGGTCCATGCCAAAGAAAACATGAGTATCAATATCAGCCCAATTCCCAAAAAAGGACGAACTGTCCAAATACGTACAACTAATTCTGAAACTAAAAATGACAGTAAAAAAGGCCAAAACAAACTGATTTTTTTATTCTCCATTTAGACACCTTTCAAAATATTATTCATCCACTACTCATTTTGTTGAAGCTTCTAGACTATTTCTATACAGGCATTCCTGCTCCTATTTGTAGTTGCTCTTTATTCATCTTCCTTGAAGTTTTCCCCATCAAGATCAATTTGTATCTGTCTGGGATCTACATCTTGCCCACTTTCATCTACTTGAATAGCTCCTTCGATATCTTCTATTTCGGGCAACTCTTTGATACTTGTAAAGCCAAAATATTTTAGGAAATTATCTGTGGTTCCATAAAGGATTGGACGTCCAATTCCATTAGTCCTTCCCACTTCCTTTACCAGCTCCCTGTTGGTAAGACCTTCCATTACCCTGTCGGATTTGATGCCTCTGACACTATCAATTTCTCCCTTTGTAACAGGTTGCTTATAGGCAACTATTGCAAGGACTTCTAAGGCAGATTGCGAAAGCCTTCGCTTCTTAATTGGTGTGCACAGGCTTTCTATGTAGTCTGCATAATCAGCATGACTTACAAATTGAAAGGCTTTTTCAACTTGACGTATTCTAATACCTTTTTCTTCATTATCATAGGCATTCTGTAATTCTTGGAAGCAAGTATATACTAGTTCAACATCTTCATTTAGTACCTCTGCGGCTATTTTGGCTGAAAGAGGGTCTCCCCAAATAAACATCATAGCCTCTAATGCTGCTTTAATATGTTTTTTTGTCATTTTATGGTCTCCTGGTTAAGCATTTTAACTCGAATATCACCGAAGGGAAGTTCTTGCTCCGTGTCTATTTCATTTTCCTTCACCATTTCTAAAATAGATACAAAGGTTATTGTTGCATCATACTTCTCTCTGTTGGTTAAAAGTTGTGAGAAAAGCAAAGAAGGGGTTCCAGAAGCTTTAAAAACATCCTTAATATATTGAATTCTTTGGTTTATAGTTACCCGATCTTTTTCAACTCTTTGGTAGTCTTTTTTCATTTCTTCCATCTTTTGTTTTTTTAGAAGAAATAAGTTAAAAGCTCTTATGAAATGGTCTAGGTCCATAGTCAAATATTCATCAGGCTGATCTGTATACTGGGAAATGTCTTCCTGGGGTTTTTCAAAAAATCTCGAGCTCTCTTTTTCTGCACTCCCAAAAATCTCTGATATTTTTTTGTACTTTTTGTATTCCAATAATTTCGACACCAGAGAAATTCTGGGGTCATCTCCAACAATTAGCTCTCCATCTTCATCTATTCGAGGAAGTAACATTTTAGATTTAATTTCAATTAAAGTAGCTGCAAGGACCATGAACTCTGTAGCCATAGTCACATCCAGCTCCTCTATTTCTCCTATATATTCAAAATATTGTTTTGTAATCTCTGAAACCTCAATATCGTAAATATTCATTTCGGCGGTTTCGATAAGATACACCAATAAATCGAAGGGCCCTTCGAACATTTTCATTCGAACCTTATAGCTCATCCTCATCCCCTTTTCTTTCCTGTTAATTATATTACAAAAGCCCTGCCATGACAACAGTTGACTCAATATCATAAGAGGTGTATATGAAAAGCAAATGATATTGTCATCTCATAAACACAAATGAAATTGACACTCGTTATAGTACAATGCAACAAAAATGAGGATGTTCCATTGAGAAAGGTAATTCTAACATTGAATGAAGAACTTACTTACCAACATTTTTAAGCTTTTGTAAATCAAGATGGCAACTATTGCAAGTTTTGCAAGAGTTCAAAGGAGGGATCAGTGAAAATTCAATCTCATAAAATCATTAGTGCTCAAAAAATAGAACCCCTAATAGGGGCTCTATATATCCAAACACACTTTATTTTCTTCTTCTGGTTACCGCCTATGACGTAGGCCTCCACCAGATACATTCATTCGGGTTATTGCCTTTGCAATAGCATGCTTCGCCATTGCAATCTCTTTTTCATCTTCATGACTCTGACGAAGCCAGTCTTCAGCTTCTGCTTTAAGAGCTTTTGCTCGCTCAAGGTCTATGTCTTCTGCCCATTCTGCAGCATCAGTATAAATTATTATACTTTCTTTTACGTCAATATATCCCCCAGAAATAGCAGCAGTTTTAAATTCATTGGACCCGCATTCTTGAATACACAACTCTCCAACATCTAAAAGTTTGCATGCCCAAGTATGGTCTGCCATAAAACCCTCATACCCTTCAAAGGTTTTACACATAACCAAGGAAACCTCGCCTTTATAGAAAAGCTTAGATGGAGTTATAACTTCTAGTTTTACTGGTTTAGCCATCGCTCTTTTCGTACCTTTCTACCACTTCATCTATTCCGCCTGCAAATAAGAACATTGCTTCAGGAATGTGGTCGTGTTTACCTTCAAGTATCTCTTTGAAACTACGAATTGTTTCCTGTAAGGGTAGATATACTCCAGGAGTTCCTGTAAATGCTTCGGCAACGCTAAATGGCTGGCTTAGGAACCGCTGAATTTTACGAGCCCTGTTTACTACTTGTTTATCTTGATCTGATAACTCATCCATTCCTAGTATTGCAATAATGTCTTGAAGCTCTTTGTACCTTTGAAGAACCTCTTGAACATTACGAGCTGTGTTATAGTGATCATCCCCTAGTATTATCGGGTCCATAATTCGCGACCCTGAATCTAATGGGTCAACAGCAGGATAAATTCCCAACTCTGTTATTGCTCGACTTAATACAGTTGTTGCATCTAAATGGGCAAATGTTGTAGCGGGAGCAGGGTCTGTTAAGTCGTCTGCAGGCACGTAAATAGCCTGAACTGATGTAATGGATCCCTTCTTTGTGGAAGTAATTCTCTCCTGCAGAGCGCCCATCTCAGTAGCTAGGGTTGGTTGATATCCTACAGCTGAAGGAACACGGCCTAAAAGGGCAGATACTTCAGAGCCTGCTTGAGTAAATCGGAAAATATTATCAATAAAGAGAAGTACGTCTTGGCCTTCTTCATCTCTAAAGTATTCTGCCATTGTAAGACCCGTAAGGGCTACCCTCATTCTAGCCCCAGGTGGCTCGTTCATCTGGCCGAATACCATTGCGGTTTTATCTATTACCCCAGACTCTATCATTTCATAATAAAGGTCATTACCTTCTCTTGTTCTTTCACCAACTCCAGCAAATACAGAAATTCCCCCATGTTCTTTAGCTATATTTGCAATTAGTTCTTGTATAAGTACAGTTTTCCCTACTCCAGCTCCACCGAAGAGGCCAACTTTTCCACCCCTTGTATACGGGGCAATTAAGTCTATAACCTTGATTCCAGTTTCGAATATCTGAGCTGATGTATCCTGATCCTCAAAACTAGGGGCAGGCTTGTGAATATAATCCCTTTTCTCTGTTTCGCAAGGACCTTTTTCATCTATGGTTTCTCCAATTACATTGAATAGTCTTCCCAAAACTTCTTTTCCTACGGGAACGGAAATGGGGTTACCTGTGTCTTCCCCCACCATGCCTCGTTTTAGGCCATCAGTAGAGGAAAGAGCTACGCAACGAACTACGTCGTCACCAATATGTTGAGCAACCTCAGCTACTACAGTTTTATCCCCAAAAGGGATATTGATTGCATTTAAAAGCTCTGGCATTTCTTCTGGATTAAACTTTAAATCGAGTACTGGTCCGATTATTTGATGTATTTTACCTTTGTTCAACCTTTGTCACCTCCTATTTTTGTGCTTCCGACCCTGAAACAACCTCAATAATTTCATTGGTTATGGCCGCCTGTCTTGCTCGATTATAATACAAGGATAGGTCTCCTAGCATCTCTCTTGCGTTATCTGTTGCACTTTCCATAGCCACACGTCTTGCTGCATGTTCTGAAGTGGCAGATTCTATAATCGCTCCAAAGACTACGATTTCTACATATTTGGGAACCAAGTAATTGAATACTGCTTCCACTGATGGCTCATATTCTACTTCCTTCTCTATCTTAAGAACTTCTGGATCTTTCTCAATCTCAAAAGGCAAAAGTCTTAATGTCTTAACCTTTTGTTCCAAATTGTTAACAAAGGAAGTGTAGATTAATACTACTTCATCTATTTCTCCATTGTCATAGAGTTCAATAATTGGTTCACTGATTGCTCTGGTTTCTAAGAAAGAGATGCTCTCGGGAGGTGCTACATATTCACTTAAGATTTCCACTCCTCTTTTTCTGAAGTAGTCTCTACCTCTTGTGCCAACAGCTACCAGCAAAGGCTCCGAGTCACTTTCACTAAGGGCTTTTGCCGCAGCTTTAATTACATTGGAGTTAAAGCTACCGCAAAGGCCTTTACTGCTTGAGACTACTATATAACATGTCTTCTTTATTTCCCGATTTCCAGACAAATATTTGGTAGGAACTTCCGTAGCAGTATTAAATATCTCTGCTATGGAATCGGTAATAAAATGAAAATATTCCGTGGTTCTTTCAAAGGTGGCTTTGGCCCGACGAAGTTTTGCTGCCGACACCAGCTTCATTGCATTTGTAATGTGCTCAATGCTAGTGATGGATTTTATTCGTGTTTTTATGTCTTTCATATTACTTGCAGCCATTCAATTCGCCTCCTTTCTTCATACTAGTCTATTGTTTATAAAGCCTTTTCGCGAACCTTCTTAAATTCTAAAATAGCCGCTTTTAACTTTTCTTCAATTTCTTCTTCGATTTTTCCGCTTGCTTTAATTGCTTTACCAATATCAGGATGTTGAGTATCCATGAATTCATAAAAATCTCTTTCGAATTTTTTAATATCTTCTACTAGAACATCCTTTAGATATCTATTAATCGCCGCATAAATAATCATAACTTGATGTTGTACAGAGATAGGCTTGTACTGAGGCTGTTTCAATATCTCCATCAATATTACCCCGTGGTCTAACCTAGCCTTAGTTTCCTTGTCTACGTCGCTACCAAATTGCGAGAATGATGCTAGCTCTCTAAATTGTGCTAACTCCAGCTTGATTTTACTGGATACTTGTTTCATAGCCTTTATCTGGGCATTACCACCAACTCGAGACACAGAGATTCCAGCGTTAACAGCAGGTCTTTGTCCAGAGAAAAAGAGCTCTGTTTCAAGGAATATCTGGCCATCGGTTATGGAAATAACATTGGTGGGTATATATGCGGATACGTCACCTGCCTGAGTTTCTATAATAGGTAATGCTGTTAAGGACCCACCACCTAATTCATCTGACAGTTTCGCAGCTCTTTCTAGTAATCTTGAATGAAGGTAGAAAACATCTCCAGGGTATGCTTCTCTGCCTGGTGGTCTCCTAAGCAATAGTGACATAGCTCTATAAGCTACAGCATGCTTTGAAAGGTCATCATAAATAATTAAGACGTCTTTGCCCTTATACATAAAGTATTCACCCATAGCACAGCCAGCATAAGGAGCAATATATTGTAGTGGTGCAACCATTGATGCAGTTGCAGATACAACAATCGTATAATCCATTGCCCCTTTTTGTTCAAGGGTCTGAACTAGCTGGGCAACTGTTGAACGCTTTTGCCCAATCGCAACGTATATACAAATGACATCTTCTTCCTTTTGGTTGATGATTGTATCAATTGCTATAGCGGTTTTTCCTGTTTGACGATCTCCGATAATTAATTCTCTTTGACCTCTTCCAATTGGAATCATAGAGTCAATAGCCTTTAATCCCGTCTGAAGAGGCTGGTTAACAGATTTTCTTTGTAGTACTCCAGGTGCTGGTGATTCAACGGGTCTTCTTTCTGTAGTTTTAATCGGACCTTTTCCATCTAAAGGCTGTCCCAAAGAATCTACTACTCTTCCAATTAACTCTTCCCCAACAGGAACTTCAACAACGGTGCCTGTAGGTTTAACAATATCTCCCTCACGAATTTCTTTGTCAGAACCCATTATTACTACCCCTACATTGTCTTCTTCCAAGTTCAGGGCCATACCATATATTTCGCCGGGGAATTCTAATAGCTCTCCCGACATACAATTCTCCAAGCCGTATACTCTGGCAATACCGTCGCCTACTTGGAGGACGGTGCCAAAATCGGATACTTCTAGTTGATTTTTATATCCTTTGATTTGCTCTTTTATCACGGCACTGATTTCTTCAGGTCGTAAATTCATACCCTTGCCTCCCTTCTATATGATCGTACTCGTTAAGCTGTTAAGACGGCTTCTAAGAGAAGCATCAATAACTTTTCCATTAATGAAAATTTTGATCCCGCCAAGCAATCTTGTATCGACTACATTCTCCAGCTTTATTCTTTCCTGCAATAATTTTGCAGTCTCTTCCTCGAATTTTTTGATTTGATCCTCTGTAAGTGGGACAACAGAAAGTATCTTTCCCACCGCATAGCCTTCTACTTCATTAATCTTGGATTCAAAAGACGAAAAGATCTTGCTAATATGCCGGGTTCGCCTCTTGTCTACCAAAACAAAAAGAAGGTTTAGTAGCTCATCACAAATCTTATCGCGGAAAACTTTTTCTATAACAGCTTTCTTTTCTTTTGCCGGGATTACCGGGGTGTTTATAAACTCAACAAAATTGGGCTCACCCTCCAAAATGGATTGAACCTCTTTTGCCTGTTCGCGAATCAGTTGAATCTTATCCACTTCTTTGGCAGCTAAATATAGAGCATATCCATATGTGCCATCAATTGTTAATTCTGCCATCCGGACTCACCTGCCTGTTCAATAATCGATTCAATTAATTGAGCATGCACTTCTGGGGAAATTTCTCTCTCAAGAATCTTCTCTGCTGCCAACAAAGCAATACTTGCCACTTGATTTTTTAGTTCTGTCATAGCCCTTGCTTGTTCTCGCTCAATATTCTTCTCTGCTTGCACAATCATATTGGCAGCTTTTTCACTTGCCTCATCAACAATATCCTTGGCTTGACTGTCAGCCCGTTGCTTGGCACTCTTGATAATTTCCCGACCTTCATCTTCCACATTGGCGATCCGTTTGTTGTATGCTTCTAACTTTTCATCCGCTCTTCTATTGGTTGCTTCTGCATTATCAAAAGCTCCCTTAATAGAAAGATTTCTCTGTTCTAACATAGAAAGAAAAGGTTTGTACAAAAACTTTGCTAAAACGCCTACGAGGATTAGGAAGTTCACAATTGCAAATATTATTTCTAAAACACTGATGCCTAATGCCTCAACCATAAAATAAATCCTCCTTATCTTTGAGGAATATCCTCAAAAATAGTCAATGCTACATCTTTCCTAATAAAAGAATGGAAATTAGTAGCCCGTAAATGGTCATGGCTTCCATAAATGCTAAAGCCAAAATCATGCTAGTTCTTAGCTCGCTAGCCATTTCAGGTTGTCTGGACATTCCCTCAAGAGCCTTTGCCGAGGCGATTCCTTGTCCGATTCCAGGGCCTATTGTGGAAAGGCCGATGGCTAAAGCTGCCGCTATTGCGATTAAAGTCATTTTTTTGTTCTCCTCTCGTTTTGTTGATTTGTTTATATAGAAACCTTCATCCAAATGGACTCAGACTTTCTTTTAAATAATTTGTTGGACAGGTATTTCGCATGTCTCTTGGTGATGCAAATTACCATCTACAGGGTGGGCTGCCTCGCTGATATATATTCCAGCAAGTAAGGAAAATACCAGGGCTTGAATTAATCCCATTAGAACGCTCAAAGCTTGCATTATTATAGGAACTCCTAAGGGTATTAAATTAAAGAATTCAGCTATAACTGCTTCCTCACCAAATATATTGCCGTAAAGTCGAAGGGTTAATGAAACAGGATGAACAAGCTGTTCTAAAAGCATAATAGGGAAAAGAAATGCTACTGGCCTAAAGAAAGACTTGAAGTATCTAGGTCCTCGGTTTTCAACAAGTCCAACAACTATAGTGAATACAAAAACTATCAATGCCATTCCTAAGGGGAAATTGATGGAGCTAGTTGGTGCTGCCAATCCAGGTAAGTGGCCTGAAAAAGGTAGCAGACCCGAGTAGTTACAAATAAGTATATAAATAAAAAGTGAAGCAACAATGGGGAAATATTTCCGCCCTGCATACTCACCCATAACGCTGATATAAAAGTTTTGTAGTTTTTCAACAACGATCTCCATAATGTTTTGGAGTCCCGAAGGGATCATTTGCATATGTCTACCTGCAACAATAACAATAGCACTTATAATAAGTGTTATTCCTGTACTTGTCATCATCTGATTTGTTATTCCCAGTTCATATAAAGCGTCCATCATATTGAATCATCTCCTAATTTATATTGGTCTTTTGGTATACCTTTTGCAAAGAAAAAATCTTTCCCGCCAAACTTAGAGCCAAGGCGGTGGCAATTGCAAAGGCAACAAAATCGAAAGGGATAATATTTCTAACAACATAAGTAAGTAAAAGGGTAATAATGTTAACTGCATAGCTAATGAACATGCGCAAATACATACTCTTCATTGTAATAGTAGCATCATCTTTTGCTGAAAGGACCCCCCTCCAAAGAAAAAAGTACTTGCATACTCCCACTAAACCACCATATAGAATTCCTGCAAAAGCACCGACTACATATTCCAATAGTTAAACCTTTCTACAAGTCATGTTCCTTATACTTGGGTACTATTTTGTTACATCATTAGTATTATAACCCTATACAGAAAAATGTAAAGATGCTGAGGCAAAAAAAACACGGCTTCTTTAATCCTTTGCAAACCAAAGGGTACTTTGCTAGTTTAGCGGCCCTTCATCTAGAAAGACCCTTGTAAATAAGGCTAGGAGTTTACCCAATTTGCTATTTTTAACGACTTTATCGTACAATCTTGTGGTACCATTCTATGAGTGTTTGAACAATTCTCTGGGAAGCTTTTCCATCTCCATAGGGATTAACTGCTCGAGCCATTTCATCATAGGCTCTTGGATTATCCAGTAGTTCCTTGGTCATCCTATAAAGATCCTCTTCTCCGACTCCTACAAGCTTTACAGTTCCAGCTTCAACAGCTTCGGGTCTCTCAGTCTCCTTTCGGACTACCAAGACTGGCTTCCCTAAGGAGGGGGCTTCCTCTTGGAGCCCTCCAGAATCTGTAATAATAAGGTAAGACTTCACCATAAGCTGGACAAAAGGTTGATAATCCAGGGGTGGAATTAAGTGTACTCCAGGAAGATCTCCTAGTATCTCTTTGGCAACAGCTTGAACCCTAGGGTTAAGATGAACAGGATATACAATTTCCACATCACTATATTCCTCGGCCAATCTTCCTATGGCACGAAATATCTGCTCCATATTTTCCCCTAGGTTTTCTCGTCTATGGCAGGTTACGCAAATTACTCTTTTGTTTTTAAAGTCCATGGTTTTTAAGGGTTCATCTTGAAATTCATAGTCTTTATTTGCAACTTCTAATAGGGCATCAATAACCGTGTTCCCTGTAACAAATATCTTGTCTTCAGATATATTTTCACGAAGCAAATTTTCTCGGTTTCTCAAGGTAGGAGAAAAGTGGATTGCCGCTATATGGCCGGTTAGGACCCTGTTCATTTCTTCGGGAAAGGGAGAATATTGATCATAAGTTCGTAATCCCGCCTCCACATGTCCCACTGGGATTTGCTTGTAAAAAGCGGCTAGGGATGCGGCAAATGTTGTGGTGGTATCACCATGCACCAAAACCACATGGGGCTTTTCTTTTTCTAAAATCCCTTCTATTCCCATTAAAACATTTGAGGTAATCATACTAATACTTTGATCTGGCTTCATAATGTCTAGGTCGTAATCTGGCACTAGTTGAAAAAGGTCTAGCACTTGGTCTAGCATTTGGCGATGCTGGGCAGTGACGCAGAGAATAGATTCAACTCCCGGCTCATTTGCCAAGGCTTTAACTAAGGGGGCCATCTTTATGGCCTCTGGTCTTGTCCCAAATACCGTCATTACTTTCATGTTTATTCCCTACATCTTTCTTTTATATTGCGGATTTTCACTTCTATTTCTATTGTGGTTTTCACTTTTGTATATATTGCGGATTTTCACTTCTATATGTATTGCGGATTTTCACTTCCGTGTCTTTTGTAATTTTCTATCTTCTTCTTTGAGATTATTATCCATCTTTCTCCCTAGCTTATTTGTATTTTATTTCCTTATTTGTCTTTTTTCTTGTCCTTCTTTTCTATTCGCCTTATGTTAATTGCTTTTAGTCCAGGGAGTAGTGTGGAAGAGTCAGTTAAGAAAATATAAACCAAAGTAGCCGCAACTAGGAACAAACCTGTGGTCTCAATAAACAAGTCTCGGCTAAATAGAACGGCCCCTATTCCCATTACGCCAGATATTCCATACAAGGTTAAAACCGAACGTTGCTGGCCCATTCCTGTATCCATTATGCGATGGTGCAGGTGGCCTCGGTCTGCCTCCATAATTGGTCGTTTGTTCCAACTCCTTCTTAGTATGGCAAAGGCTGTATCAAAGATGGGAAGTCCTAAAACCAACATAGGAACTAAAACTGCTAGAAGTGTTGCCCCCTTGGCTGGTTGTACCACAGACATAGAAGCCAAAAGGTAGCCTAGTAGCAAAGAGCCACCATCTCCCATAAAAATCTTGGCAGGGTGAAAGTTAAAGGGTAAAAATCCCAATGCTGCCCCTGCTATGGCAAGCATACCCATAGTTCCCAGATAGTAGCCGTGAATATATGCGGTATATGCAATACTAAGGGATGCAATGGCTGCTATACCAGCTGCTAAACCATCTAAGCCATCAATTAAATTAATGGTGTTGGTAATCCCTACAATCCAAATCACCGTGATTATCCAAGATACTGCTCCTGCAAGGAAAAGGTGTTCATCTCCAAATTGAGCGGTAAAATGATTGGTAATAAACATGATCCTTACATCAAAAGCACAGACAATAAGGGCCGCAACAATCTGTCCAAGGAGTTTGCCTTTTGGAGAAATCCCCTTTAGGTCATCGAAAATCCCAATAAGGTAAATTACTAGACCCCCCAACATAATGCCTAAAATTCTTGAGTCATGGCCAAGAAAAACTCCCAGACTCAAATTAACCCCTACAAAAATAGCAAGCCCGCCAAACCGAGGCATCGGTTTTTCGTGCATGCGTCTCTCGTCTTTGGGAACATCTAGTGCACCAATCTTGGGTGCAATTTTTATTGCAAGGGGTGAAAATGCAAGAGCCCCTAAGGCAGCCAGCAAAAAAACTCCCCATAAAGTAAAAGTTCCAGGATAGTCCATACTATTCTTGTTCTCCTAACGGTACTATTTTTAAACCAGCTTCTGCCAAAATATCCACTGCTAACTGGTCTGGATATCCTGACTTTACCACTATTCTACGAATTCCTGCATTAATAATCATCTTAGCACATATAACACAAGGTTGGTGGGTTACATAGATGGTTCCACCTTCTATGGACTGCCCCATGGTAGCCGCCTGTATAATTGCATTCTGCTCGGCATGAAGACCCATACATAATTCGTGGCGCTCTCCGGAAGGAACGTTAAGCTTTTCCCTCAAGCAGCCGCCTCTTTCTTCGCAGTGCATTATTCCTCGTGGCACCCCATTGTATCCCGTTGCTATGACATGCTTATGCTTTATAATAGCAGCTCCTACTTGCCTTCTTAGACATGTAGATCGGCTAGCAGACAACTCAGCCATCTGCATAAAATACTCATCCCAATTTGGTCTATCCATAGCTTTCCTCCTCTTTACTAAGGTGCTTACTCATTGTACCACATCAAAATAAACCTTCGCAAGGTATAGGCCCTGAGCCGGAGCCGTGGGCCCAGCTAATTGCCGATCTCTTCCCGCCAGAATCGTCTTTATATCCCCAGGAGCAATTTTGCCTTTACCTATTTCAACCAGGGTGCCAACAATAATTCTAACCATATTATATAAAAATCCATCTCCTTTAACATCGATGCTTATGATATTATCCTTACTGTCGATTGATATACTATAAATAGTCCTAACTGTTGTCTCCTTTGCTTCCCCCCCAGAGGCTTGAAAACTTTTAAAGTCCTGGGTTCCTTCCAATAGTTTTGCTCCCTGTCCCATAAGTTCTAAGTCTAAAGGCCCGGTGACCTGATAGGAGTAATTCCTTTGAAAGATATCAAAAGTCGGGTGATTGCGTATTCTGTAAACGTAACTTTTCCCTTTGGCGCTAAAGCGTGCATGAAAATCATCAGGGACTAAGGCCACATCTTTTATGTAAATATCCCCTGGAACAATTGCTCGTCTTCCCGTTCCCAAAAGATTGTTAAGGGCATCTTTTATTCTATCTACTGGGATTCCAAACTCTCCCGTAAAAGTGGCACACTGCCCCCAGGCATGTACTCCTGCATCTGTTCTTCCTGTGCCATTTATATTAATATTGCTATGACAAAGGGTGGTTAGTGCTTTTTCTAGCTCACCTTGGACGGTACGTTGGTTGGGTTGTTTTTGCCAGCCGGAAAAATTACTTCCATCATATGAAATGGTCAAAAGAACATTCTCCATCCTTATAAGCCTCCAAAAATAAATTCACTAATTCCATCAAACAAAATTACCAAATAGGTGGCCCCAACAATATAAGGCCCAAGAGGAGCTGAATCTCCTCTTTTTAGGGTGCCAATTAAAAGTCCTGCAGAAAATCCTATGGCTGAAGAAATGGCAGTAACCACTAGTATTGAGGTAGTTCCTTGAAAGCCCATTATCAGACCTATAGCCAGGAATAACTTAACATCCCCCATTCCCAAAGCAGGTTTCTTGGTTATAGCCTTGCTTATAAGGCTTAGGATAAGCATGGAACCACCACCAATAAGGGCTCCGTATAGGGGGTCTAAAAAACTTTCCTTATAAGGGGCGAAGCCTATGGCAGTTAGGGCTAATACAAAAACAAGTTCATCAGGTATAATTCCGAACTTACCATCGGCCAATCCAATTAAAAGCAAGAGCCACATAGTAATAATATAGCTTATTAAAAGAGCCACCATGGACCAGGGGCCAAGGGGTGATTGCCACAGTTTTTCTGCAATCCAAATTCCGCTAGCCATGAAAAACATAGAATAAACCAACTTCCAAGGCATGCTGGCTATCCTTTGCCTTGTGGGACGGATGACCTCTTCTAAAGGAGTCTCATGGTAGTCTGTTAACCATTTGCCAGGTAATTTGTTGAACAGGAAAACAGACCCATTTCCTGCTAACCAACCCAAGAAGATGGCTAGACCCAAGATGATGTATCGAATTGTTTCTCCTTGCAACATAGTTTTCCCTTATTTTGCCCATTAATTTTAGTCTTATCTTGCAACATAGTTTTCCCTTATTTTGCCCATTAATTTTAGTCTTATTAAGTTACAGCTCTATTTCCAAGAACTTTTTAATCCTACAATGGAATTAAAGACCTTGTCTTTGCCCTTGGTCAATTTGCTATCAGCTATATAATAACCATGCCTAAAGAATTGAAATCTATCTTCTGCTTCTGCTGTAGCTAAGGCGGGTTCACCATAAGCCTTTATGATGTTTTCTGAGTCAGGGTTCAGTTCCATTTCTCCATCTTCCCCTTCTCTCATTAAATAGCTGTATTCTCTAATCGTAATAGGCAGAGCGGTTTTTGCTTCCACCCAATGGATTGTTCCCTTTACCTTGCGGCCTTCAAAGCCGCTTCCGCTTTTGGTTTGGGGATCATAGGTACATTGGAGCTCTTTAATGGTCCCATCTTCATTTTTTATAACTTGGTTGACCTTAATAAAATAGGCTCCTTTAAGTCTAACTTCATTACCAGGGAATAATCTAAAGTATTTTTTCTCTGGAATTTCTTGAAAGTCAGCCCCGTCCACCCAAATTTCATTGGAAAAAGGAATATGCCTGGTGCCCATTTCTGGCTTTTCTTTGCTATTCTCAACTTCCACTTCTTCTGTTTGGTCTTGAGGATAATTGGTAATTACAACTTTAATGGGGTCGAAAACCACATTGCGGCTTTCCACCTTTTCTTTGAGATCTTCTCTTACACAGTGCTCAAGAAGCTCAACATCTACTGTACTATTAGACTTAGCAACCCCAATTCGGTCACAAAAATCTCTTATGGATTCTGGGGTATAGCCCCTTCTTCTTAGGCCTGCAATGGTAGGCATTCTAGGGTCGTCCCAGCTCTCAACAGACCCATTGTCAACCAAGGCCTTTAGGTATCTTTTACTCATTACTGTGTTGGTTACATTCAGTCTTGCAAACTCGATTTGTTGGGGGGGATTTGGCCACCAACCAATCTCACGAAGAACCCACTCATAAAGGGGCCTATGGTCTTCAAATTCTAAGGTGCAAAGAGAGTGGGTAATCCCCTCAATAGCATCTTCTATTGGGTGGGCATAGTCATACATGGGGTAAATGCACCATTCATCTCCTGTGTTGTGGTGGGTTGCATGGGCTATTCTATAAATAATGGGATCTCTCATATTGATATTTGGAGAGGCCATATCTATTTTAGCCCTGAGAACTAGCTCCCCATCCTTGTATTCACCAGCCTTCATCCTCTCAAAAAGATCGAGATTCTCTTCCGTTGAACGGTTTCTATAAGGGCTCTCTTTGCCAGTTTCTGTTAGGGTTCCTCTATGGGTCCTCATTTCTTCAGGGCTAAGCTGGCAAACATAAGCCTTGCCTTTTTTAATAAGTTCAACAGCACCATTATACATGGTCCCAAAATAGTCTGATGCCCAAAGGCGTTCATCCCAAGTAAAACCCAGCCATTTTACATCCTCTTCAATGGATTTTATATATTCCACATCCTCTTTAACTGGGTTGGTATCATCGTACCTAAGATTACACTTTCCCTCATATTTAATAGCAGTCCCAAAATTAAGACATATGGATTTTGCGTGGCCTATATGAAGGTATCCATTTGGCTCAGGAGGAAACCTAGTATAAACCTTGCCACCAAATTTTCCGCTTGCATTATCTTTTTCAATAATATTGTGTATGAAATTCTCTGCCATTATATCTCCTCCAAAGCTCTAAATACTCTATTCTTTTACTGTAAGTCAATTTAAAGATAGTATAACACATAAGGTCCAAAGCGGAAATTGTTTTACCTAAATCCACACCAGCTTAATTTGTTATTACCAATTAGTATTGCAATTTAGTTATGCTTTTATTTTTCATCATGTGTCCAATTTGTTTTTTCATATAAGCCCAATTTACTGCCCAGTT
>JAVEXZ010000004.1:65913-117653 GCA_034003765.1 Anaerovoracaceae bacterium
GCCCAATTTACTGCCCAGTTTGCTTTTCCATATATGCCCAATTTACTGCCCAGTTTGCTTTTCCATATATGCCCAATTTACTGCCCAGTTTGCTTTTCCATATATGCCCAATATGTATTGCCCTCTACTAAACCCTGGTATATAATTATCATAATATAGTGCTTATCTAAATAGTAGGAGGAATGAAAATGAAACAGAGAAAAATTTTAGCTTTGGCTCTTTGCGTTTTGATGGTCCTTGCTTTTACTGCCTGTGCATCTGCCCCAACAGACACAGACGCAGAAGTTGATGTAGCCGCTAGTCCATTTGAAAAACACTTCTTAACTTATCCCGATGACTTAGACCTAACCGCTTCAGGAGCTACAAGTTATGATAGTTATGGAGACCACTTTGACTCTCCATACTGGAAGCCTTTAGATGTCTTTAACATGACACCTTCAGACCGTTTGTCAATAATACCAAATTTCCAAACTGCCCAACAATCTACAGAGTACTCTTGTGGTGCAGTATCTTCTCTTCTTGTACTTAACTATTATGGAGTTACTGATTATGGCGAACTAGACCTCTGCCAAATGGGAAGTGTGAGTGAAGAAACTGGAGTTGGAGTAACGGGAGTATCAAAAATCTTTACAGACCTTGGTTGGAATGTTGAAACTAATCGAGATGGTAATGTTGAGTTAGATCCTTATGCAGAAGCAGATGATCCCAACAACTTCACCAATTGGGTGAGAACCCATCTGGATGCAGGAACACCTATTATGATAGACTGGTTAGATTGGGCGGGTCACTGGCAGGTAATTATTGGATACGACACAATGGGTACTGATGATCATTTCGGCGATGATGTTATTATCGTTGCTGACCCATACGATACAAGTGACCATTACCAAGACGGCTACTTTACTATTCCTGCAGAGAGATTCTTCTATATGTGGCGTGAAGGCATTTACACCGGAGAGGGCCCAGAGTTCACACCTTGGGTTATAGCTACTCCAGCAGAATAACATTAAAAAATGATTGGAAATTCTGAAGATTTTAAGAACGCCTCTACAGCTTTAATTTTATAATTGTTATGTTTTTAAAAGTATCGTGTGCTATCATGCGATACTTTTTTGATTTAACTCCCTTTTTTATGTCGATTATTTTCATTGACTAACAACTATTGATCGTGACATACTCCCCCCACTTATATAAGTGGGGGGAGTATGTCACTGCACAGTACATAAAGCCATAAAGCTGAGAATCAACTTATTTTTAGAGGTTTTTTATATTATAATTTAGGTTTATGAATTACGGCTAATTTAGTTATTATATTGTTTAATTCAGAACTGGAGATGCCTTCTATACATCTTTTCTAATTGTTCCTTTTGGTCGACGGCTTTCACAAGGGATTTTTACTTGGCAAAGGCCACAGCCAACCTTATAGTCCCCTCGCTCTATATCCTGAGGCCAATAATGTTCAAGAAAATAATCTTCGTATTCGGCGCAAAGGTCCTTATCGTGGCCTTCGTCTGAAATGGCATCTGTTGGGCACCTTGGTATACAGGCCTTGCAAGAGCCATCATGATAGTAAAGACACCACTGGTGATGGTCATCATAGGGCATTTTCGACACTTCTAATGGCAGGTCAACTATTAAGGAGCTTATTCTCATGGCTTTCCCCACTTCAGTAATTAGCCCATCGGATAGACCGAAGGTTCCAAGCCCCGCCAAGTAGGCGCTATGACGGTGGGACCAGTTGGATGCCCAACCAACATTGGGATCGTGAAATGCCTTAAATTCTCTAACCAAATCTATGGACACGCTTTTTATTCCTGCCTCTTCCAAGTTCTTTACAAGTTTACAACTAAACTCATCCATCATTGGTTCCCATTCACCACGACTTACAATCCACTCACGGGAAGGCCATAAGGTCTCCAGTCTCTGAGTTTCTTTTGTCTTGGCAGTTTGTGGGAAAATCATGGCGACTACCCTAAGGTTTTTAGGCTCTACCCCTGGGTATTTTATATTAAAAACTTCTTTTGGTGTCCAATGAAATGGCCCAATATGAGTTTTTAGAAATTCGTAATATGGGTCTTCCCCATAGGCCACACCAACTAAAGGTTTGCCCCACAGGGCTTCTTTTGGTCGGCCCAAAGTAGCAAAATTATTGGTTTCCAGGGATTCAAAGATTTCTTGAATCAAAGCTTCCAAAGTTATATTATCCATTTTTGTCATCAATTGTCCCTTTCTATGGATCAGCACCTCTACTGTTTTTACATTATCAAGGATTATGCCCCAGTTTCTCTATAAAATTCTTCCTCTATCTTCAATCAATTACTCCTCAATTTCCAAATAATTACTCCCCGGCCCAATCAATTACTCCAGAATCTCCAAATAATTACTAAGCTTCTTGATACGAGTTTACCAAAATCCTACCTTACCATTTTCCTTGGATCAACTATCCTATCAAAGTCTTCCTCTGATATTAATTTAAGTTGGGCGGCAGCCTCCTGGAGTGTAAGGTTTTCTTCCAAGGCTTTTTTAACAATTTCACCACCTTTATCATAACCTAGATGCTGATTTAAGGCTGTCACCAACATCAAAGAACTATCTAGGTGGTCTTCTATATTATGATTTACAGGTTTTATTCCTTGCAAACACTTGGAGTTAAAAGAATTAATTGCATCTCCTAGGAGGGTTACCGATTGCAAATAATTATATATAATAAGTGGCATAGATACGTTAAGTTGAAAGTTCCCCTGAGATCCTGCCAAAGCAATGCTAACATCGTTACCCATTATCTGAGTGGCCACCATAATTAAGGCTTCACACTGTGTGGGGTTAACTTTTCCTGGCATTATAGAACTCCCTGGCTCATTGGAGGGAATAGAGATTTCCCCAATACCGCACCTTGGTCCACTGGCCAACATACGCACATCGTTGGCGATTTTTATTAAATCACAAGCCAAGGTTTTTATTGCACCATGACTATTAACCAAGGCTCCTTTGCTGGTAAGCTGATAAAACTTGTTGTCTGCAGAACGAAAGTCTACCCCTAACATTTCACTAAGGAGGTCTGCCATTTCTTCTCCAAATCCTTCAGGTGCATTGAGTCCCGTTCCAACTGCCGTTCCCCCTAGGGCCAGCTCTTTTAACGGCTCCAAGGCCTTCTCCAAAGCCCCATAGCCTTGTTTCATCATCTCTTCCCAAGCGCTTATCTCTTGTCCTAGAGTCAGTGGGGTGGCATCTTGCAAATGGGTTCTCCCAATTTTAATTATGTCTTTATTTGTTTCAACCTTTTCACTAAAAGACCTTTGTATTTCCATTATAGCAGGCATAAGCTTCTCTTTGGCAGCAAGAAGTGCAGATATATGCATTGCCGAAGGAAAGACATCGTTTGAGCTTTGTGATTTATTTACATGGTCATTAGGGTGGATCTTGTCCTCCCCTAATATCTGATTACCTCTATGACTTATTACCTCGTTGACGTTCATATTTGTTTGGGTTCCACTGCCTGTTTGCCATACTAAAAGTGGAAATTGATCATCCCAACCCCCTGCTAATATTTCGTCACAAGCCTTACAAATAGCATCAGCAATTGATGGTTCTATAAGTTTTCGCCGCCTGTGTAACTGGGCTGCTGCTTTCTTAATGTATACCAAGGCATAAATGGTGCCTAGGGGAATTTTCTCTGTACCAATTCGAAAATTCTCTAAGCTTCTTTGGGTTTGTGCCCCCCACTCTTTTCCCTCAGGAATTTCAACTTCTCCAAAAGAGTCTTTTTGGATTCTGCTTTCTCCCATCTTATTCTCCTTCCCTTTCCCAAGCTTCTCCCACCGCTTGGCTTATAAGAGGAACAACTCCCTTGTCTAAGGGGCTTGGCAGTATGTAATCAGGGGCTAGGTCCTCCTCTTTTATATAGCCTGCAAGGGCATAAGCTGCCGCAACCTTCATCCCCTGTGAAATCACCTTTGCCCTAGCATCCAGTGCCCCTCTGAAAAGGCCAGGAAAAATCAAGACATTATTAATTTGATTGGGATAATCCGATCTTCCAGTTCCTACTATAAAAGCGCCTCCTGCAAAGGCTTTGTCTGGAGTAATTTCTGGTTCGGGATTAGACATGGCAAAAATTATCGGGTCTTTTCCCATAGTCTTAACATCATCTTCATCAATAACACTGGGCCCTGATAGACCTATGTAAACGTCTCTTCCAAGAAGAGCTTCTTTCAATGTCCCCCTGGTATTTTCTTTATTAGTCTTTTTAGCGATTTCTCTTTTGCTGGGGGTTAAGTCAGCTTGATCCACCAAAATGCCTTTTCTATCACAAATCAAAATATCACTAACCCCTACAGCTATTAGCATATTTGCAACGGCTATTCCTGCTGCCCCTGCCCCACTAATAACAACTTTTAAGTCATTCAAAGGTTTGTTAACTAGTTTGGCTGCATTAATAAGTGCGGCAGTTGTTACAATAGCAGTGCCATGCTGATCATCATGAAAAACTGGAATATCCAACATGTCCTGGAGCCTTTTTTCTATTTCAAAACATCGAGGAGCGGAAATATCTTCAAGGTTAATGCCTCCAAATGTTGGGGCAATGTTTCTTATAATCATGAGAATTTCTTCCGTATCTTGGGTTTCTAGACAAATTGGAAGGGCATCGATATCTGCAAAACCCTTAAAGAGAATTGCCTTTCCTTCCATTACTGGTACCGCAGCTTTTGCCCCAATATTCCCCAAGCCTAGGACTGCAGACCCATCTGATATGATAGCCACTGTGTTTTGCTTTGATGTGTAGGTATAGATTTTATCAGGGTCTTTTTGGATTTCCATGCAAGGCTGGGCAACGCCAGGTGTATATGCAAGACTTAAATCATCTTTTGTCTCCAATGGAACCTTGCTAGTCATGGCCCACTTCCCTTTTTTCTCTTCATGCAATTTTAAGGACTCTTTATAGTAATCCATTATCTCAAACCCCCATTTATAATAGTATCCTTTACTTTTGGCGACCTAGTCACTTTTTTGGGCAAGGTCCTAGTATTCATTGAAGCCAAGGCCTTAGGCTTTTTTTGGGCCATAACCTCGGTCATTTTTTGGCCATAACCTCGGTCATTTTTTATAGTCATGGCCTTTGATATTAATACCCATTTTTCACAGTAAAACATCCCCTTAATGAAAAAAGGCATGCACTTGGTTCAGCGCATGCCACAATTACTAGTTACACTTATCTCTCTACGATCATGGCCGTTCCTTGTCCACCACCAATACAAAGGGTCGCTAGGCCAGTTTTGGAATCTCTCTTCATCATCTCATAAAGAAGAGTAATCAATATTCTGCAACCAGAAGCACCAATTGGGTGTCCAATAGAAATGGCTCCACCGTTTACATTTAATTTGTCTAAATCAAATCCAAGTTCTCTTCCAACAGCCACAGACTGGGCTGCAAAAGCTTCATTAGCCTCGATTAAGTCTAGCTGGCTAACATCCATGCCTGCTTTTTCTAGGGCCTTTTGTGTTGATGGAACAGGACCGATCCCCATAATTTTTGGATCAACACCTGCAGAGGCATAAGACTTGATTGTGCAGAGTGGTTTCAACCCAAGTTCATCTGCTTTTTCTTTAGACATTACTAATACAGCAGCACCTGAATCATTGATGCCAGAAGCATTTCCCGCAGTAACTGTGCCATCTTTTTTGAAAGCTGGTCTTAGTTTGCCTAGGGTTTCCTCTGTGGTTCCAAACTTAGCGAACTCGTCTGTATCAAATACTATAGGGTCACCTTTACGCTGAGGAATTACTACAGGAACGATCTCATCCTTGAACTTACCAGCCTTTATAGCTGCTTCAGCTTTTTGTTGAGAGTTTGCAGAGAAAGCATCTAGTTCTTCTCTGGTTAAGCCCCATTGGTCAACAATATTTTCTGCTGTAAGCCCCATATGATACTGGTTGAATACATCAGTAAGACCATCGTAAACCATCATATCTACTAGCTTTGTATCTCCCATTCTTGCACCCCAACGGGTTGCGTTGCTTAGATAAGGAGCCATAGACATATTTTCTGCTCCACCAGCTACTATTATTTCTGCATCACCAGCTTTAATAATTTGTGCCGCAAGAGAAACTGCTCTAAGTCCAGATCCACAAACCTTATTAAGAGTCATTGAAGGAACTTCAATGGGGATTCCAGCAGCAACAGAAATCTGCCTAGCAATATTTTGCCCTAGCCCACCTTGAAGGACACAACCCATAATAACTTCGTCTACCATTTCAGGTTTAACCCCTGCACGGTCTAGAACTTCCTTTACAACCACCGCACCTAGTGTCACTGCGGGAGTATCTTTCAATGCTCCACCATAATTTCCTACTGCCGTTCTTGCTGCACTAACAATTACTACATCTCTCATTTGATTGAATCCTCCTGTATTTTCACCAAAACCTTAATTACCAGAACCAACGAATCTTGTATACTGTATTATTTTACCCTAATTTTATATTAAATGCAAACAATTACAAATACTCATTTATTATAGTTTCTTACTAGTCCTCTTTACAGGTTATTATATATTTTTCTACTAGTTTTACAGGTTTATAGGAAAGCTTGGCCTTTCTCAAATTGGGGATCCCCATGTCTTCTTCCCTATTGATAAACTTAAAATTCTTACCAACTGCTTTGCAAAACTCATGGTTAATCATCTGGTATAATCCTCTATATTGAACATTTGCCTTTTCCACATGTTCTGTAATTGTGTTACGATTTAGCTGGCCTCCAATTGCTATAGCTTCTATCTTCCCGTCAATACGAATAGCTCCTGCTAGGTAGCCCACCTTTTCAAGATTTTCAAAAACATCCTGCATTGCTTCAGCTTCCATCTCTAGCATTATTTTTTCATGAGGGGGGACATCCTTTCTTGCATTAAACTCATGAATAAACTCCATAGCCTCATCTGTATGTTTAGAGGTTAATTCTATATACTCGTGTTCATAGTTATTAATGAAATAGTTCAGATGGTTTTTTTTGCCATGGTAAGGTCTACCCTTCAAATCTATCATGTCTTGGATCAAGTAAAGATAATCGTAGTTAGGTCGGTCATCAGTATATTTCATTTCACCTGGACATGACTCACGAAGAATATCTAACATATGAATAGGCATCAAGCGGATGTTAAAGACTTGTTCTTTTTCTTCAAATCTTTCTTTAGCCATGTAAAGAGTCTCTTTTAATTTCTTTCCATCGTAATTCCCTGTTCTTGTAAGGGGTGGAAACATAAAGGGGCATTCTATGCCATCCTCTAGTTCCAGATGACTTAAGCCACTAATACATAGGTAATCTCCTACCATTTCCCATCTAAAATTATTAATTTTTCTCCACATATATAGAGAAGAGTAGGAAAGTCCTGAGGTTTTGTAGTCATAGCCGAAAAGAAATTCCTCTAGAATTGGGCGATTTTCCAGTGTTACTTCGTTGTTAAATATGTTCATTAGAATAATCCTTTATCTTCCAAGATATTACTTCCTTAATTAAATCATGATTGGTCAAATCATACCTGAGAGGTGTAATGGTTATATACCCTTCTTGCATAGCAAGAACATCTATATCCTGAGAAAGCTCATCATAAATAACTGGTTTGCCGCTATACTTATACCTTGTAATACCATCTTCCCCTTCTTCAGACATAAACCACTCATCATATTCTCTCTCACCAAGACGGGTTACCCTTACCCCTTTTATCTCTTCTTCTGGTAAATCTGGCACATTGATATTCAAAACCGTTTTCGCATCTAACTTGCCAAATGTTTTACGTAATGCCTCAGCTGCAATGTTTCCTGCCAGAGAAAAGTCTTTGCCAAAATGGCTATTCAAAGAAATAGCTACACTGGGTTTTCCACAAATACAACCTTCCAAGGCTGCAGATACTGTTCCTGAGTATAGAGTATCCGTGCCTAAGTTGCCTCCATGGTTGATCCCTGAAAAAACCATGTCTATTTCAACCCCTAATGTCCCCAAATATTTCAACCCCAGCTTAACACAATCTGCAGGGGTACCTGAAATTGAAAAGGCTCTTGTAGCATTTTCAAAAGGAATTTCTGTTATCTCTATTAGTTTGCCAATTGAAATGCTATGGCCGGATGCTGACCGCTGATCATCTGGTGCACATACATAGACCTTAGCCTCTTTGCTTAGGGCCCTAACTAGAGCCATGATCCCTGGGGCGTAAATCCCATCATCGTTGGATACAAGTATATTCATAAATTCTCCTTTTCCCAAATACCTAAATAGTATATCACAAGTGGCCTTGGGATTCTACGGAGTATTCATAAGTGAACCTAATACTGAGCCTATTGCATCATGAGAAACCCAACTTGCCTTGCTATCATAAGATGTTGGGGTTTTATTGATTAAGACAAGATTATCACCCTTGAAATACCTTAGTAACCCCGCTGCAGGATGTACAACTAGGGATGTTCCTCCAACTATCATAGTATCTGCCATGGAAATCCATTCTATCCCCCTTTCTATGTCTTCTTCCTTAAGAGATTCTTCATAAAGAACCACATCTGGTTTTACCATACCCCCACACTTACTGCAGTAGGGGACATAGGACTTAGCCCCAGATTTGTCGCCACAGTTTGCAGGGTCTAAAATATAGGACAAGTCATAATATGCATTGCAGTCCATGCAATAGTTTCTGTGAACGGACCCGTGGAGTTCCACAACATTTTTGCTAGCAGCAAGTTGATGGAGTCCATCAATGTTTTGAGTTACTATGCCAATAAGTTTGCCCTCCTTTTCTAATTGGGCAAGGGCAAGGTGGGCCTTGTTTGGCATTGCCATAGGATAAATCATTTTGTTTTTGTAGTAGTCAAAAAACATCTCTGGTTGAGACCTAAAAAAACTATGGGAAATAAGTGTCTCAGGGGATCTCCCATACTCTTCTTTGGCTTGGTAGAGCCCCTCTTCAGATCGAAAATCAGGAATGTTGCTTTCTGTAGATACTCCCGCCCCTCCAAAGAAAACAATTTTGCTACTGGTGTCAATTATTTTTCTTAGTTCATCAATGGTTGCCATTGTTGGTCTCCTTTCTTTTTCAGAACTTCTATACTATCAGTTTATCATATTGCATGACTAATTTTCCCTAAAGAACATGGTTTAAGAGGTAGCGAATTGCATTTTTTTCTTCTTTTAGAATAAGGCCATTGTAATCTTTAATGAATTCTACAGCTTCTTTTGGCAGGCCTTTAATCTTCTCTGCAGCCGCTAACACCAAAAAGGGTGTCTTGAATTCCACACTAGACTTTTCAGCCTTTAGATTTTTAACAACTTCACCTAGCTCTAGGTTCAAAGATTCTTGGGTATATATTTTCAGTGGATCCAGATCAAATACCTTTGCAGCTGCATCAGCATTTATGACTTCTTCTTCTGTGAAAGCATCTTTTTCAAATGTGAAGAAGTTGCCTGTATTATGTCCAAATGCTTTTCGTCCCTCTAAGTATCCAAGTTCCATTATTCTTTTGGCATTTTCTTTATCAAATTCAAGGATGGACCCTAAATCCCAGGGGCTTTTAATCCAGGTCAAGTTTTCGTGAGCCTTGCTTTCCTTTTTGGTTAATGGGTTTTCTGGATTAAGCTCCACCGCAATTATTTTTGTGGCCCCTTTCTCCACCGCCATTGACACAGGAACTGTGTCCACATAACCTCCATCTATATAGTAAACCCCATCAATTAGGTGAGGTTGCATAGCAGGAAAGAAGGAGGCGCTGGCCATAATAAAATCATGAAGCCGACCTTGGGGAATATCTTCACAGAACAACCAATGCCCTTTTAGTATTTGTCTCTCCTTTAGGGAGGGCATCTCAGCTGTTACTAGCCCATACTGGATTTTCGAATTCCTAACCCTATCTTCATCTATATATTTTCTAAGGAGGTCTTCTAAGCCTCGAGTTGAAACACCTTTGTTTATAAAGATATTTTTAATGAAATCAAGAACTTCTTCTGGGCTCAGCTTCTCAATTTTAGGATCGTAATCCTTTGGCCCCTCCCCTATTAATTCGGGATGAATGTCTAAAACCATCTCTGTATCAATTTCTCTCCAAAGCTGTTCTGCTAAGTCAAATTCATCTTGAGCCACCATTGCGCCATTAATTGATCCTACTGATGTTCCTGTTACTATATTGAAAGAGAAGCCCTCTTCCCGGCAGGCTCGCCATACACCTATTTCGTATGCTCCTCGAGCACCGCCACCCCCTAAAACCAGAGCTATTTTTTCTTCCATGGTTCTTCCCCTTTCTACCATAAGCTATTGGAAAAATCTCAGGTGCTTCCTCTCTCCTATTATACACTTATATCCGGGAATCCCCACACCATTTTTAGGTTCACTGTCCGCCCATCTTAGTATTCACTATTTCTTTTTTCAAAATTCAATACCCCGATTTTTCATGATTCACTATCCAACTCCCATACAAATATCTCATTCCCCTTAAATTAAGCAAGAGAATCAGTTTATTTTATCCCTTTACTGGGATATAATCAGAATATGGAAAAACAAACACTTACACAAGAAGAATGTTTTGCACTACTAAAACAAGAAGGAACTCCTGCAAAAGTTATTCGTCACTGCTGTCGAGTAAGTGAAGTTGCAATCCTTTTAGGGCAAGAATTAAATCGCCAGGGGTTAGCTTTTGATTTAGATTTAATTAGAGTTTCAGGGATGCTTCACGACATTGCTCGTGCCAAGGAAGAACATTGGAGTGTTGGGGCAGAAATATTAGATTCTCTTGGCCATTATAGAGAGGCCCATATCATAAAACATCATATGAGCCACACTCCCACTACAAGGCTTAGCCTACTAACAGAGCTAGACTTAATATGCCTGGCAGACCGAACTGTTCTTGAAGACAAATTTGTTGGCCTAGAAAAAAGAATGGATTATGTTCTAAATAAAGCCAAGGATTTTCCAGATGCTATACCTATAATTTTAGCCAAAAAAACTATAACCCAAGATATAATAAAGAAAATTGAAGCTAAGATTAACATGACCTTAGATGAATTAGTGGAGAAAGGAAGAAAAATGGAATTAACTCAAGCAATAAAAGAAAGACACAGTATCAGAAAATTTAAAGCTGATCCAGTTCCCGATGAAGATATCAAAGAAATTATTGCCATGGCTGGGCTGGCGCCTTCAGGAGAAAACCACCAGAACTGGCATTTCGTAGCAATTAAAAGCCAGGATTGGAAGGACAAAATCCACGAGGAGATACGAGCCAAAAACGAAGCTCTTGCTTTAGAAATAGATAAAATAGATCAAGATAGGGGGTTACGTTTTCGTAAGTTCTGCAAAAACTTCACCCTATTTGCAACAGAAGCTCCACTTTTAATCCTAGTCTTTGCAAAAGAATCACTTCCTCCAGGATATGCAGAGTACAAGATGATAGGTGCTAGTGATGACGTATTAAATGATTTGCTCCATCGTAAAAACCCTGGAATGCAAAATATTGGAGCTGCCCTTCAGAATCTTTCCCTAAAAGCCCTTGACCTTGGATACGGTTCCTGTTGGCTAAGTAGCGGTAATTATGCAGGGGAAGAAATAAAGGAACTCTTAAATAAAGCCGATGTATTTAAGGAAGAAGGGTATTTCATGGTTGCCATGGTAGCTTTAGGACTAGCAGAAGGGGAAGGTAGAAGCCCAAAAAGAAAAGAAGTAGAAGAAATCCTTACTATTCTTAAATAATTCAGGGAATTTTTTGAGAAGATTTTAGGGGATTTTTTCTCCCTAATAATTCAAATCCTATTAATTTCAAACCACGATAATTTTACTTGTTTTTAGTTGGTATAATTCCAAGTAAAAATAGCAAAATAAATTCCCAAAGAACTTTCTAGGTGAAGAAGGAGGCTCCATAAATGAAACACACACAAAACGTCGTTACGACCAGTCTAATGATGGGCTTGATTATTGTATGTACCATGTTTATCCGTATTCCAATTCCACTAACTACAGGTTATGTCCATCTTGGAGATGCCATGATCTTTTTAAGTGTTCTTATCTTGGGGTGGAGATACAGTACTATCGCTGCTGCTTTTGGTTCTACCCTAGGAGATCTCTTAAGTGGTTTCGCCATGTGGGCACCCTGGACATTTGCTATTAAGGGTGGGATGGCACTTATTGCTGGGGTTATCATCCTATCATTCTCAAGAAATAACAGAAAAGCAACTCTGGCAAACAACCTGATTGCTATGATTCCTGCAGGCATATTTATGGTGGTAGGTTATTTCCTTGCTGAAGGCATTATGTATGGTAACTGGATAGCCCCTTGGATAGGAGTCCCATGGAATATAGGCCAATTTGTGGTTGGTATTCTTCTTGCCCTAGTTATCCAAAAGGCATTAGGCAAAACAAATATACTTAAAGCTTAAGGGCATATACTGGTGGAAGTGATCGGGATACTCTTTTTACTATTATCCCGATTATAATTCCTGTAATCATCCCTGCAATTAGGAGCACAGGAAAATAATATAGTATTTGAAATGTTTCCACTACAGCAGCAGCTACCCCGAGTTGACCAATGTTATGAAAAACCCCACCAGCCATGCTCACTCCAATTACACTAAATAGTTTTGTTCGAAGGAGTAAGGTCATAACCCCCAGGCTCAGTAAGCCTCCAGCTAGGCTATACATTGCAATGGCTAGGCTACCAAATAGGGAAGAAACCACTAGGATTCTTGCCACACTAACAAGGAAGGCAAATCCTGGTCCCATACGATATAGGGCAAAAACTATTACTACATTAGCTAGGCCCAATTTTATTCCTGGGACCCCCATTGCAAAGGGAATCATGGCTTCCACATATGAAAAAATTGCCGCTAAGGCAGTTAGAACCCCACTTAAAGCCAGCTTATTCGTTGGATACCGCATCCACGTCCCCCTCATCTTTTCCCTTTATAGTTATTACCACCTTGTTGGGTAAACATATTATTGACTCTCCATTTTTTGAAATAGGGTAATGCTTTACGCAATACTGATCTGGGCAATCCGCTTTGATCATTTCCACTTGGGCCTCTCTTATTTCGAATGTATTTTCCCCTAAATCCTTCAGGCTAATCTCCTGATCTTCTGCCAAAGAATAGACTCCTACTATTTTACCATTGACCTTAACCTCAACCTTGTTAGCTACTTCTTGTCCCCCAAAAAATAAACCCACAAAAAAAATACCACCTAGCAATAAGAGGCTTATCCCTAGCATTATGTCTCCCCGGGTCATTCCGAAAAGTTTTTCACGGTCTTTTTTTCTTGTCACTACATGTACCTTCGCCTATGGTATAATTAAAAAAAGAAAGGAGAATTTCATGGAAAAATTTGATGTTACCGCAAGGTTAGAAATGCTTCCCCACCCCGCAGGAGGATACTATAAAGAATGCTACATCAGTGGTTTTTCTATTCCTGATGAATCTGGGCAAAACAGCCAAAGGCCTATGGCAAGTACCATGTACTACCTTTTGGGTACAGAAGATTCTTGCTTGTTTCACAGCTCCTCATCAGAGGAGGTCTGGTCTTTTCTTTACGGCTACCCAATAGACCTGTATTTTCTTTCCCCAAATGGGACCTGTTCAATCATTACTATAGGGAGTAATTTAGCTTTAGGTGAGATACCTCAATTTACAGTACCACCCCATCAAATATTTGGTATGAGGTTCCATAAGCAGCAAAAAACTGGTCATAGTTTTCTCACTTATAGCCCTGAGGCATTTGCCCTTATGTCTTGCTTGTCTGTTCCCGGCTTTACAAATGATTCAGTTCGCTATTATAGCCAAGAGGAGATCACTTCCATGCATCCAGATTGTGAAGAATTGGGCCTATTTTATAAGTCCTTGTAATGGAGATATTTGCTCTTAAAATCCTCTGGCGCCAAGGCTTTGCTATAATAGAAACCTTGCAGGTAATCACAACCCCATGATCGCAAATCATCAATTTGGAACTTATTTTCTACACCTTCAGCCACTGACTCTATGTCCAGTTCTTTGCAAAGTTGTAGAACACTTCTAATTATTACCTCTGTTGTTTTATTTTCATGGATTTGACTGGTAAGGCTACGGTCAATTTTAAGTGTATCTAATTTCAAACGGCTTACAACTGATAGATTGGAATACTCTGTGCCAAAATCATCTAGGGAAAGGCCAAAACCACTCTCTTTTATTGATTGAGCAATCCCCATTATAGTGGATTCTTCTGCATCCCCCAACCTCTCGGTAACTTCAATTTCTATTAATTCTCGAGGAACCTGATATTTTTCACTGATACTTATGAGGCCCGAAATAATGTCAGGTTCCAAAAGAGTTTCTCTGGAAAAGTTAACAGAAATAGGCACAACATCTACCCCTTCCCTCATCCATTCTTTCAAGATCTTACAGACTTCTTCTAAAACAAACAAATCAATGTAACGAATAAGTCCGGCAACTTCATATTTACGAATGAATTCAATGGGAAGTTGTAGCGTCCCTTCTTCATCTACTCTTCTTACCAAGGCTTCTCCACCACGAGTCTTGCCAGTTTTTGCATTAATGATGGGTTGAATTAAGATCGAATAACGCTTATTCCTAATATCCTCCAGTAACTCATCCAGATGCGCATCACTGTTTTCCCCTTGATTTTCACGAAATCCCTCTCGGAATCTTAAACTATCTATTCGCCTCAATTCTCCTGCATGTTGAAGCAAGCGCTCAATATCAATGTCCTCACCTGACCAGCAATATCCCAAGGACACCAACCCAGGCAGATTTAAGTTCAGGCTCATGCGGATTTTAGTAGTTAGGGATATAAATAGCTCCAAAGTAAAATCCTTACACAATACTATGAATTCTCCTTGATCGACATGATAGGCTTGGCACTCTTGGCATAGAGATTTTATTGCTTGGGCGGTTTGGAGGATTTTGTTGTCAAAATCCTTGATTTCTTGAAGTGTATTTTTATCCTGGCTATGGTTAAGTTCAAGGGAAATCACACCTAAGGAAGAAAGTCCCTGTGACTGGAGGCTTTCCAAGGATAGTATATATTCATTGCGATTATAAAGGCCTGTTTTGTCATCATAGATGCAATGATAATCCCTTCCTTCTCTTAATACAATTCTATAAAGCCCTGCTCCTATTATGTGTGCTGTGGTATTGAGTAGTCGTAAATCCCTTGTTCGACGAAAGGGTTTAACAACTCCAAGAAAACCACTAAAAAAACCGTCTATTAAAAATGGAACAGCCACTATATTATTACTTGTAAACCCTTCCTTCTGCCTATAGGCTTGGAGAAAAATTTCCATATATTCATGGTTCTCCTGATGATCACGTTCTTTAGAAAAGGAATTTTTTCCTCTCTCCCATTTTAATGTGAGGCTCTCTTCCCTAGAAGCTTCCTTGATCTCCGTAATGAATACCCCATCAGCAAAATAATAATCTGCCAATATTTTACAAGCGTTAAATAATGCCGCCTCAATATCTTGCCTTTCCACAAAGTTTTTCAGGCATAATAAGCTGGTCTGGACCATTTCTCTATCTTCTATTGATGTAAATTTGTCATCATTTATAAGTCCCATCTGGTTTTTAGCAAAGCTAACAGCTTCCTCTAAAACAAGCCCCGTTGATTGTATCTCTTTTTCTTGGTTCCAATAAAGTGCATAAGACCAGTTTTCACCTCTAGTGGCCATATTTCGAGCTATATATGCGTTTTCATAAAGTTCATTGTAGTTTTGACCCTGGCTATGACAAGCAATCCCGCCATAAAAAATAAAGGTGCCCTTTGGGTCTACCATAAGAAAAAGGGTCTTAAGTTTTTCTAAAAGCTTTTCACTCACCTCTCTTATAGAGGTATTCTTGTCTTCTTCAAGGAAAAAAACAAACTCCCCCTTATCCTTGACGGCACATATATGCCTTGAGGGAAAAATAAGCCGAAAGTCTTCAGCAATTCTGCTAAAAACTTGGGCAAAGATAGTGTCTCCCATTTGGGATTTTTGAGAAGAATAATTAACCATATCAAGGATAATCATCCCATATTCTTTTTTTTCTTTATTATTCTTTAGTGCTTTATTGACCGCTTTAGAGAGTAAGGCTTCGTCATAAAAGTCCGTCATGGCATCTATTAACAAGGGCTCTACAGAAGCATTCTCCTGCCTAGCGAATTCATCATCCTCCTTTAGATATATGTAAGAATAATAGTCTCCAGTTTCTGGATGTATAATTACCCTGTTATAGATAGTAACCCAGATTAACTTACCCTTAGCATCTTTCATCTGGACCATCTCTTTAAGAGAATCCCTGCCTTTTTGAAAATTATAAACTAACTCCTCAAAAGCGAAAGTTCTCACAAATTCTTCAGATTTGCTAGTTCTAACAAAACCATCACCCAGGGCCTTCAAGAGATCTTCATAAGTCTTTACCAGCTTATCTGCTACAAGTATTTTGGAAGTAGAGCTTTCCCTAGTAGTAGTTTCAACCCTATCTAATGATAAGTTGCTTATATATACTTTTATCCCCATCAATGTGAGTTCTCTTCTTATCCATTCTTCCCGAATGTATCTAATTTTACTCCTTGTTTCTCCTGGTAGAACTTCAGCTACGGCGAAAACTCTTAAAGTTTCTTTGTCTTTCCCTACAAATGTGCGATAAGAGACTTTTAGCCACTCAAAATTTCTATTTGGGCCAAGGCCCTTGACAAAAATTTCCCCTTCTTTACTTCCAGATTTCACTTCTTGTCTTAAGCGAGAAATTTCCTTTACTGAATCTTTATGGATTTTGCCTGCAGATACCATTCCCTCATCGTTTTCAAAAATTTGTCCAAGGTTATTGGTAAATGAAGTTTCATCAATATCGTACTCCCAAAATGCCACCCTTGCCTTTTCAAGACCCCACCTGTACATTTCCTTTATTTCTTTTTGCTCTTCTACTATTTCTTTTTCTTCAGATAGTGTCTCTTGATAGGGAACGTAGGACCTTTTATCTCCCATCCCCCCAGAAGTAATGGTTCTGGGACTTCCCGAGTAGAAGACATATTGGCTCTTTCCATTGTTCTTTGCTTCATATAGGGCAGCATCAGCCTTATTATATAGGTCCATAAATGTGGTTCCATCCTTGGGATACAAGGCTATTCCTTGGCTTGTTGATAAATGTTGACCATTTTCCAATACTCGCTCAAGCTTATCGTGTATGACCTGTGCCTTCTTTTTTATGGTTTCTTCTCCTGGAATTCCCGTAATAATCGCTATGAATTCATCTCCTCCCAAGCGCCCGATTATATCATTTTCGCGAAAAAGCCCCAAAAGTTCCTTTGAAACCTCTTCTAATATTTTATCACCAAACACGTGACCACTACAGTCATTATGAATTTTGAAGTCATCAAGGTCTAGCATCAAAAAGCCATGTTGTTTATCACTTTGGTCCTCTATAAGCAAATCGAAGGCCTCCATTATTCCTTTGCGATTTAAAAGGCCTGTTAGCGAGTCTCTATAATATTGGTTTTTAAGTTCTAGCTTGGTCTTTTCAAGCTCAGCTATTGTTTGGGATTCCAGTCTTGTTTTTCTCTTGGTAATATCCAGCAAAATGCCCTTCATTTCGTTTGTTGTCTCATCATACTGTCCACGAGCTAAAAGCCAAAGGTTGCTATTGTTTTTATGAATCCCCTGAAACTCAACATCAAATTCTTCGCGTTTTTCTTGAATACCTCTAATTATATACTTTCTAAGGTGTTCTTGGTCTTGGGAGGGAACCCTATGTCTCAAATTATTAAACCCCTCTTTTTCTGCCTCAACCCTTGTATAACCAAACAATTGGTAAAAATAATCATTTGCTCTGATAATGGTTAAATCATCATCGAGGTATACCGTGAAAAGCCCTCCTGGTATATTCTTCCTTTTCTTAGTTGTTTTAGTTGTTTCAGCCATTAGCTCTACCTTCCTTGCACAAGCTCTAGAGTAGGGGTTTTAGGTTAAATCCTCTTTATACCCCTTAGGCGTATGAAAAGAATACCTTCTTTATTAAACCATCAATCAGGGAATCGTAAGCAGCAAAAACCCCTTTGGGATCCGAAGGAAGACCTACTATAAGAGATTTTCGATTGCAGCAAGCACAGTGGGTATCCTCTATTATACCTACCACCACATTTTCAGCCTCTTTCAAGTCAAGACCATTAACTAATATTCCTGGACTGCCAAGTCCTTGAATCGCCTGGCCAGTAATACCATTTTCTCTTTGAGGGTTTGGGTCCGTCCCACCAGAAAGTATGACCAAATCACTTCTATCCAGAGCCTCTTCTAGAGTTTCCTTTAGTATGTTTTTATCTGAGCCTAGTAAATAAACTCCTCCCACGTCACAACCTGTTTCTTGTGTCAAGGCTGCAAGAGCAAAGGAATTCGAGTCTCTCACTTTCCCAGGGGCTGGTTCTTCTATTACACTTACCAGTTCATCCCCAAGGGATATAATTGAAACTAGAGGTTTTTCAAAAACTCCTACTACTATATTGCCTAAACTAGCTAGTAAAGATACCTCCCTAGGTCCAATCCGCTGGCCTTTTTTTAGGCTACTAGCCTCTGGGTTATCGGCCTCTGGGTTATCAGCCTCTGAGCTATCAGCATCTGGGTTATCAGAGTGTTGAGGAGATAGTAAATCCTCACCTAAATACATCCCTAGGCATTGATGAAGTGGAAGTTCCTTTATCTTCCACTTAAAATCCCTTAGGCCTTCTTCAAGAATTTTCTCAGCTTCTTCTACTTTTAATAATTTCACTTCACTCATCTCTCTTGCTCCTTAGCTTACTCCACTGTAACTTCTAAACTAAAAGGTCAAAATTCATAGGGGTGTAAAATAGGTTTTCTATTTCCTTGTAGGTCAGGTCCTTTTGTCCCAATATCCACATAATTTTCGCCAACACTGTTTCCAAGTTCATATCTCTGGTTTCTAGGTATCTAACTCTTCCCTCAAGACCCTTACCCACCTCATAGGTTGAGATATTGCTGCCTTCGTGCATAACTTGGGTAGTTATAACCAAGATTTTCTCCGACTCCTTATAAGATGCCAAGCAAGTAGAAAAACTTTCAACCAAGGAATCGGGCAGACCTCCAACGCCAAAGCTTTCCACAATAATACAATCATATCTAGAAAAAATCTCCCTTATAAGACTATCTGTAGTAAGGGGAGTAAGTTTTAACAAAAAGATTTGTGGGTTCATCTGGAAATGAAAACTCACTGGCTGGGAGGGAATCTCTTGGCTAATATAGCGTATAATCTTCCCGTTTTGGATTGTGGCAAGAAAGGGAAAGTTAATGCTAGAAAAAGCTTGGTAACTAACAGACATGGTTTTTTTGCCACGGGTTCCTGTTATTACCTTGCCATTAAAAACTATGCATACTCCTCTTGAATTATCATCTATGGCATATAGGATGCTGTCGGTGAGGTTCACCTTAGCGTCAGTAGAATCGAAGGTAATGGGTTTTTGTGCACCTGTTAGAACGATGGGTTTGTTCAAATTCTGGATCATATAGGATAGGGCTGCTGCAGTATAGGCCATTGTGTCAGTTCCATGGCAGACTACATAACCATCATATTCCTCATAAGTATCTCTTATCATTTGGACAATCTTCATCCAAATATCTAGGTTCATATTTGTGCTATCCACTGCAGAAACCTCAACAGTATCCAAGTGGCAAACCTTTGTCATATCTGGTAAATAGGAAAGTAAGGCTTCTCCTCCTAAAGCGGGTATTAATCCTCTTGCAGTTTCGGCGGATGCTATGGTCCCACCTGTTGTCATCATTAGTATTTTTTTCATCAAATCATGTCCTCATACAATTAGAAAAGCGAAATCTATTGACCCCATGTCCGCATCCATGTATTTTATGGCTAACCAAGGGGGGAGTTCAACCAACTTGTCCAAATCCACCTGGATTAAATTGTCCTCAACGCTTATCTTGCCAGGGTTTGCTTCAACTATTTTCTCCAATATTTTTGGAATAAAGCTATTTGCTAGTGTCATTCCATCTCGCTGATAAGATAGGGTTATCTCGTGTTTCTTAGGCTCAAATACAAGTTTTTCTATGTTAAGGACCAGTCTTGCCTTGGCTTTAATAAATAGCTTGGCAACTATCTCTATGTAGATTTTACCCCCGCGAAAGGAAATATGGTAGTCATCTAACTTGCCTTGGGCCAAGGAGAGTATTAAATCACGGCAGCCTTCATTAACAAAATTCTCCCTTAGCTTGATTACTCCTCTATCCCCATGGTCAGAATCTATTCCAGCCAAAATAGCGGAAATTTCATCCCTATTCCGTGCGGCTATCAAAAGCCCTTTTGTTAGTAAATCTCTGTCCATTTGTAAGCCCCCTTTGTCTGCCATTTTAACACTTTTTATCGGTAAAGTACATGGTATCTTGGTGTTGTTAGTATGCACTATCTGGTAGTATATGGTGTTGTTAGTATGCACTATCTCTGATACAATAGTTATAAATAAAGGAAAGCAAAGAGGATTCGCATGAAAAAAATTGTTCTATATATAATGATTTCTGCCTTGCTTTTTAGCACCATGGAGGTGGCTTTAAAGATTGCAGGATCCGATCTTGATGCTTTCCAACTAACCCTTTTACGTTTTATAATAGGAGGTCTATTTCTACTCCCTTTTGCCTTGGTAAGAGTCAGGAAAAAGAACATTGTTATTAGGCGAAATGACTATTTATACATGCTCTTGCTGGGAATAATTTGTATACCGATTTCAATGGTCTTCTTCCAGTTGGGAGTAGAAAATTCTAATGCTTCCACTGCGGCAGTGATTTTTTGCATTAACCCAATGTTTACCATTTTTTTCGCCCACTTTGTAACTGAAGAAAAACTTTCTCGCAACAAGGTTATAAGTATAGTAATTGGAATAATAGGTATAGTATTTATGATTGGTCCATGGAACATCCAGATTGGAGACAGTTTTTTGGGTGCAAGTTACTCTACATTGGCTGCTGTGCTTTTTGGTCTTTATAGCGCCCTGGGAAGACGCACCGTCCATAGATTAGGAGGCCTACCCCAAACTGCTATTAGTTTTCTTTTAGGTTCTCTGGCTATGTTTCCTCTAATGTTTGTTTTAAATAAACCAATTATTTCTGGTATCACTTGGGGAAACCTTCCAGTGCTTTTTTATGCCGGAATAATGGTTACAGGGCTTGGTTACCTATGCTATTTTATGGCAATGGAGCATGGAGATGCTGCTACTGCATCAATTGTCTTTTTTATAAAGCCAGGTTTGGCCCCAATTATAGCAGTCCTTATACTAAGGGAAGTCATAAACCTTAACGGTTTCTTGGGAATTATCCTTGTTTTTGCTGGGTCATATATTAATCTTAGAGAACAAAAGGCAATAAAAACTCGCAAAAATATAAAAGTGTAATGATGGTAAGTATAGTATCAAGTCGCAAAAATAAAAACACGAAATGAGTGTAAGCACAGTAAAAAAGCTACTAGAATATAAATATTAAATGATGGTGAGTATGGTAAAAAAGCCACTAAAATATAAATATTAAATGATGGTGAGTATGGTAAAAAAGCCACTAGAATATAAATATAAAATGATGGTGAGTATGTTAAAAAAGCCACTAGAATATAAATATGGACTGATGATAAATATATTGAAAAACCTAGGCAAATGGCTATGCAAACATCGAATAATAGACACTTCCAGGCTTAATATTGGCAGAATAAAGGTGAAACGATGAATATTGAAAGAATAACTCAATCTATAAGAAACAGAAATCCTGAACCCCTAAAACCCTACAACTATTACGGTGTTATGGTTCCCTTGATACAAAAGGGTGATAATTTCTCAGTGCTTTTCGAGGTGCGTTCAGAAAGTCTTTTAATGCAACCTGGAGAAATCTGCTTTCCAGGAGGAAGGCAAGATGAAGGAGAAAGCCCAGAGGAATGTGCAATTCGCGAAACTTGTGAGGAGCTTTGCATAAGCCAGGACAAAATCAAATTAATCGGCCCCATAGATTATCTTAATGCTTATAGCAACTTCACCATTTACCCCTTTGTTGGACTTATAGATCATCAAGATATTCATAGTGTGCCTTTTAACCATGACGAAGTGCAGGAAACATTTTTGGTTCCCCTGGATTTTTTCTTGGAAAATGAGCCTCTGTCCTTTACATTCCCAGTTGCACCTCAAATTCCCAATGATTTTCCATATGAGCTAATAAATAATAAGGGCTCATATAAGTGGCGTCAGGGCAAAGCCATTATCCCAATTTATAACTATGAGTCACGTAAAATATGGGGGTTGACAGCGAGGGTTATTCACAATTTTGTTCAGCTTATTCGTGAAGATCTTTAGCCCCTGCTTATTTATGCCCTTTTCTATAATAGGCATATTAATCCTCAGCTAAAGGATTTTTCTTGAGTCTTTTCTTGAGTCTTTTCTTGAGTCTATTCTTGATTCTATTCTTGATTCTATTCGTGATTCTATTCTTGACCATCTCGGCTTCATCAAGGAAAAAAGGGCAACCATCCCAATTTATAGTCGCTCCCTCACCTATGAGGGTATAGTTCTTTCAATGAATTTTGGCTACAAGGAATAATCGTTCAGATTACATATCATTGAATTGGACTTCAGCTCTTTTTCACAGCCGATAGAAAAAGCTGCTACTATTAGGAGCACAAGTGACATACTCCCACCACTTATAGAAGTGGGGGCATCTCCTTCGAGTAGCCTACGGGCTACAGCCAAGCTTTGAGCAAGTATTTTATTCCTTGTGATTAAAGCAACTTTTTTCATGTGGATATCCTCTAAATATATTAATTGTCTCTTTAATATACCAAAGTTACTCACCCATTACACTATCCCTAACGGCTAGTTTTTCCTTATTTCATCCGTAAAATTTGTTGTTACATCAGTAGAATTTGTGGTGATAATAGCTTTAATAAACTAGGTCCTTTCTATTCTTGTTGGTTCATTTCTTACTGGCTCATTATATCCAACAATTAATCCCATTTCACCAAGAGTCTCTTCCAAGGGAACATCTAACCCCCCATGCATGAAAGCAAGTACTCCCTGTTCAATTGAAATAACACCTTGAAGCAAATAATTTTCAATGGCCTGAAAACTTTCATCTATTTGGCTAGCTTCAGGCCCTTGCAAACAATTAAGGATTATTTTAGAAGTAGAGTAAATGAAATACAAATTCTCTTCTTTCAAAGCCTGGCGAATTTTCTCTTGGTCTCCATCTATGGTAGTCATTATCACCAACCCTCCAGAAAACCTGAAGAGAGGTAGAGCTTTTACTTCAATCAAATTGTCCCTGCCATACCGGTTCTTATATTTTTTGCTCATCCCTGTAGGGCATCTATCAACATATATTCTTTGTGTTACATCACAAACAGATCTTGCTACATCTGCCTCTGATACGAAACCCTTTTCTATCAAGACTACTCCCAGCCTTGTACAAGTATCAGTGGCCTCTTCTAGGGCGACCTTAAGCTTCTTGGGAGTAATTAGCTTTTGATATAATAAAGCATCTCCTAAATTCCTTTTATACCTTTCTAAAATCTCAAGTTCCAAAAATGAATGTTCTGTTTTGCTCCATTTAGGTTTCTTTTTTATTCGGGAACCTGCCCCAAAGAGCCTTAACTTCCACGCTAGTATAGTGGCATGGAAGTTAATAATATTACCAAGAACTAATCTGAATGGTAGAAGGGGTGGGAAAAAGCTGCTAATGAACCCCGATTTACGACCATAAACATTCTTTACGGCAATGTAACGTAAAACCTGCCTTTCTATCATTAGTATAGAAAGTACAACCATAAGATACCAGGAAGCACTATATAAGGGAAACATTATTGGGACATCCACAAAAAGAGATAGGATAAAATAAGCAAATACCAGATAGCCTGGCCCCAACAATAAGTTACCCAGTTTAGCCTTCCAGTCACGATAGAGGCTATACTTTGAGACAAAGCTTAAGGTCTTCAACTTTAGTATTTCTCTCAACTTAAATGTCTGCATAGTAATGCCATAAATCCATCTAGTCTTTTGGCGAATGGCAGTTCTGTAAGTTGAGGGAAACATACTTCTAGTGGAAATGAACTCTCTCCTCATCTTGCCATCACATCCCATACGGGCAACTTCGTCCAGAACATAGTGGAGATGGTAGCCCTTCTCTTTGAACTGGAGAGATAGCTTGTAGTCCTCGGTTAAACTACCTACTGGAAATACTTCATGGTCAGGGAATGTTTCTATTAAGTCTCTTCTTATAATAAATCCCGTTCCTGCCGAAGGCACAAAGGCATTTGTGGCAGACCTGGCTGTCATAATTCGATAGTGATTCTCTGCGAACTCATCTCCATAAGTCCCTGATACCATGTTCCTAAAAATATTCCCTAGTCTGGGTTTTTCTTGTAAGGGGAAGACAGGTATTTGAATAGCACCATGGCTATCCAAAAGATAGTTTTCCAACTTAAACTCATAAGGGTGGACCAAATCTTCTGCATCGTGAACCACAAAACCATGATATCTTATAAAATGTTCTTTTTCATATTCAAAAATAAACCTAATTACATTGTTAAGGTTGTCAGCCTTAGAACTTGGCCCTTCCAAGACGTGAATTACCTTGTGCACATTTTTGAATTCTCTAGCTAGGTCATCAGCTACTCTTTGTGTACCAGGGTCATTAGGGTAAACGCCAAGAAATATATCATACATGGATGAGGGGTATTGATTGGAAAGAATAACATTACGTATAACTTCGCCTAAAACATTTTCTTCATTATAGGCTGCTACCATTACTGCCAATTTTCTGGGGATTTTATCCTCCACCTCTTCAGCATCTATGATAGGTGATTTTATTTTTCCAAAAAGCTTGCCCATCCCATAGTAAATATCCCAAATCAAATCATCTATACTGATGAATAAGACCAGGATAACAAATACTAATCCTATGATATAAATGGCGGTTAAACTAACAGCATTGGCGTGGCCGAATAGAAATTCAAGCAAATTAATTCCCCATTTCCTGATTTATAAATTGCTAGGGTAAATTACATACAAATTGACTATGCAACCTATTAATATAATGGTAATTTTATCATTTTCTAGAGATTCTTTCTATACATATCAAGGACTTCTTTTCCTTATGATAATCCTTGTTATTTGCTCCTATTATTTGTAAAATCACATGAAAAAAACTAGGGCTTTCACACCCTAGCTTTTTCCAACATTTTATAGAACTATTTTACCTCTATTTCTCTTGCCAGCTTTGATTCTTCTATGGGTTTTTTGGGTAGGTCTACTTTAAGAACTCCATCCTTGTACTCAGCATTGATTTTTTCTGTATCAACACCGCTTACATCAAAGCTTCTCATATAGGACCCATAGTACCTCTCTCTGCGTATCATTTTGCCTTTTTCCTCTGATTCCTCATCAAAAGATCTTTCTGCCTTTATGGTCAGATAATCCCCATCCAAGTCAATCTTAATGTCATCTTTAGAAAAGCCTGGCAATTCAGCCTCTAAAGCATACTTGTCCTTATCCTCTGTTACATCTGTTTTGATGAGAGAATACTTACCTGTATCAAGGTTTCCACCAAAAAAGTCTCTAAAAATTGAGTTGCTAGTTGGGAAGAAGTTCTCACCAAACAAAGAAGGCACATTGAATAAGTTTCTTTCGTACTTCTTTAATTCATTCATTTAACACACCTCCTATAATTAATATCTTCTTGGCACTCTCGTTGTTAGAGTGCTAGCGCCTACAAATTTTATATACCCAATGATCCGCAAATTTAACATGCTAAGCTTTAAAATTATATATAGGTTTTATAATGTCTATTACATCAACAGTTTCTTTTATACTGTGGAGGATTTCTTCAATATCTTTATAAGCTGAGGGACTTTCGTCTAGTGTATCCTTATGAACGGATGTGGAGTAAATATCCTTCATAGACTCCTTAAATTCCTCAAGCTTTAATTCTTGTTTAGCGGCGGTTCTGCTCAAAACTCGTCCAGCACCATGAGGGGCAGAAAAGTTCCAGTCTTTGTTACCTTTCCCAACTGCAAGAATAGAGCCGTCTCTCATATTAATGGGAATCAAAACTCTTTCTCCCTCATAAGCGGATATGGCTCCCTTTCGAATGATATTATCTTTAAAGTTAATATAGTTGTGGACTGTCTCAAAATGTATAAACTCGTCTAGCCCTCTCTTAAATAAGCTATGAAGTATAATGTTAGCCATCACTTCTCTATTTAAGCTTGCGTATTCTTGACAAATTTTCATATCATGAAGATATTCCCGTCTATTATCACCTGTTAAATAACATAGCTCCCTAGGGTAGGGCTCTCTTGTTCCAATGTTTTTGTTACAGGTATCAATAGCAAGGTTTTGGTATATTCTCGCAACTTGGTTGCCTAAATTTCTACTTCCCGAGTGAATCACCAGATACTTATTGTCCCCACTATCTAGACCAAGCTCAATAAAATGGTTACCTCCCCCTAAGCTACCAATACTATTCTCCATTCTTCTAGTATTTCTTAGTTTCCTATATACGTAAAGGTCCTGAATCTTATCAAAGCCTTGCTTTCTGTTTTTATGAACATTGCTGCCAGAGGGTATCTTGCTAGATATAATCCTATCCAATTTAGGGAGATCCACAAAAGTATCTCCAAGTTCAACTGTAAGCATTCCACAGCCAATATCAACACCAACAATGTTTGGAATAACCTTATCCCCCATATCTGCAGTGAAGCCAATGACACATCCCATACCTTGGTGAACATCAGGCATTATCCTTACCCTTGAGCCTTCTATAAAGTCTTGATTTAAGAACTCTTTGATTTGATCCCTTGCTCCATCTTCTAAACTTTTTGCAAAAACTTTAGCCTTTCCGTACTTGCCTTTTAACTCCACTCAAACCTCCTCCTAACTTGTCATCCCGTCACCTAGCTTGAATTCTATATACCAATAAGCCGCTTTCTTAAGCTTTGTTTGAGCCCTTTAGTAAAATTTCCGATAAGTTTTTTTTTTAATTTTCTTTCTGTTTGTATAGTCTATCGTGGTAATAACTTTCAGACAGGTACAATGCTGCCATGGGATTATGCCCAAGAACTCGATCCTTTGTCGCAAAAACTGTGACTGGAGCCTTCGAATATTTCATAAAAAGCGTATCATGCCCAACACAAAGACATAAAATAAGATTAAGGTCTGTCTCAGCCTTATCTAAGAAGGCGGCTTGACCAATGGGATTACACATGGTTTCATGTTGGCCAGGTTCTATTTTTTCTCCTTCTTGAATCCCAATAAATTCCTTGGGAATATGCCCATTCTTACAAGCTACGGATTCAACTTCAAAACCATTATGCCTAAGTATATTGGAAAGGATTTTAGCCTCTTCCTTTACTCCTATACAAAAGGCTATCCCCAGTCTTTTGTAACCGCTAGCCCTTGCGAATTCTATAATCTCTTCTAACCTAGTATTCTTACAATAACCACTGCTTTCAACAATAGCTGCAATTCGAGCTAGTTCTTTGTTGGAACCCTCATCATATAGATCTTTTATCAGATCTATTTCCTCTTCGTCTAGGCAGGGGCAATTGCTAGGAAACTTTTCCGGCTTTTCCTCTTCACAGCTTTCGATTTTACAATAGGCACAGGTATACATATAATAAACTCCTTTCTTCTTCCGCGGACTCATTAAATGGCTTCTTATTCTATCAGCTACTCAATTATATCCTACATTTATGTTCGATTTATTCCGATACTTCAATTTGGCAGATCCTCATAGCAGAAAGAGCATTGTTATGGCTCTCAACGGTTACCCCTGCGCAACAAGTTCCATCTACTTTTATGGGAACCTCAGGAAGAAATGTTTTTATGCTTAGAGCATTTGAAATGACGCAAATATCTGTACATAGACCTATCAACTCTATTTCTTCGATATCTATTTTTCTTGATAAATCAACTAAATACTCAACCATATCCTTAGAACCAAAAGTTTCTTTTGTGAAGGTTAGATTTTCATTCTTCTCGGCGATTTGTCTAATTTCCTTTTCTAGCTCCCAACCATGAGTTCCTTCTAAGCAGTGAGGCACAGGCAATTTATGTCCTTCCTGTGATTCTAAATAATCCCCGCCATGGGTATCCTTGGTGAAGAGAATAGGACCTTCATGGTGTTTTATCTTAAACAAAACCCTAGGGACTATAGCCTGGGCCTCTTTTGTTCCCAGGGCACCGTCAATAAAATCATTTTGCATATCTACAACTATCAACACTTTAACCATGTTCATCGCCTCCTTAACCTATCCACAGAATATTTTTAGCCTGGGTTTATATTTACAAGTGTATATTCCATTAACTTCAGCTCCACTTCCAATCAGATACACTTCCAAGCTAAAATGATTCTCTTATTCTTTAATTGAGAATCTCTTATATCTATTGTACATTATTCTTGACCAGCTGTCTCTTTGTGCTTATCTGCTGATGAAAGCCTCATATGCTTTCTTTGCCTGATTTCGTCGGCTTCTGCTAATTGGGATTCTTTTTCCATTAATCAAGGTAAAGGAGAAGTCCTCCATTCCCCTTACATAGCAAAAATTCACAACAAAACTGTTGTGACAACGAATAAATGCCTCCCTCTCATCTTTTTCAAAATCGTTAAATTTTACATATACACTATAGGCTTGTTCCTCTGTATGAATATGTATTAACCGACGGTCTTGTTCAAGATACTGTATCTCTTTTATGTTTAGTGGATGAATTATTCCTTTTTCTTTTATTGGCAAAATATTGGTTTTAGCTTTATCGATCTTTTCAAGTGCTTTTTTCACTGCTCCTGCAGTTTTGTCTTTTGACAAGGGAAAGTCCAAACCATATGCATGATCAATATCATATACACTTAAGTCCCATTTTCCAGTCTCGTTGTAAAAGATTATTCCAATCCAGGGATTAATTCTTGTTGATCTTTTTGCAATATGTAAACCTTTCTTGCAAAATGCCAAATCAATAAATAGAATACTTGGTTGAGGCTTACTTTCTTCTAGGTATGAAAGTAGGGCTTCTTCATTTTCAAAATAGATTATAGATTCTATTTGATTGTTGCACCACTCTATTATATTGCTGGCAATATCCTCCGACTTTTCTTTTGAGTTATTACAAATTAATATATTTGGCATGATATCCTCCAAAACTTCTTCATTTAAGAGATGATTTTTTACCAATTCCCAACTCTATTGATAGTATAAACTAAGACTTGTACCAAAAACAGTACCATGCCTATGAGCCAACACAAAGGCTAAAGCTGCTAAGGGTAAGAGAAGATGCAAAGTGTTAATCCAGAACATAATTGATATAGGAAGATAATGGTAAGGCATTAGAAAAAAGTCAGCACAGCCTGACGGGTTATGCTGACTTTTTTATTGTTTATCTTTATGTTATAGCAATCGGACTTAATTGTAAGGAACCTTCTCTCTATCTTGAAAATCTCCTCGGTTGATTAGCCTTGACAATAGGGTGGAAGCCTCTGCCCTTGTCAATGCCTTTTGGGGTTCAAACCCTTTGTTTGTTCCTTTCATATATCCTTTATCTACGGCTATTGATACATGGTTTCGCAAAGCTTTTGATATCTGGTTTTTATCTTGGAACGCATTCAGTAGACTTAGATCTGCACTTGCTTCTGAAAAACCTTTTGCCTTTACAATAGCTACCGCCACATCCTCTCGAACTGCCACTTCATTTGGTGCAAAGCTCATTAGACCAGCACTATTTCTATAACCAGTTAAATAGTTTTTAGAAGACTCAACAACTTCATAGGCCCAATGACTAGGAGGAACGTCTGAAAATGCTGGATACGGAGGTGTTACTTTTGGTAGTTTTAGTGATAAGACTAATATCTTACTAAACTCTGCCCTTGATATCGTCTTATTTGGCTTGAATGTCCCATCAGCATAACCATCTAAAATCCCCAATTCAGCCATTTCCATAATGTCATCATATGCCCAATGGTTTGTTGACAAGTCGCTGAAGGCTGAAGGCGCGGAGGGCTTTGAAGGAGCTGGTGGAGTGGTTCCACCTAAGGCTTTCCACTCGTATACATAATACGTGGCCATAGGAACTCCGCGATAAAAGACTTGCCGCAATGCCATTTGGTCACCTGTTTTTTGACCAGCGGGCGCTTTGGCTTTTATTGTCTTTTGTATTGTATTGTAGCTGCTTTTATCATAGGTCCCCCCAATGGTCCAGCGGTCATTTCTATCTGTATCTAAGAACATAGTTCCTTTACCATAGTTAGGGGCGGTATCAACTTTTGAATAAAAATCTGCTGATCCCTGGCCGTAAAATGTATAATAAGAAAGGGTGTTCTCCGTTGCGCTGAGAGTCAGTGTTAGTGCAACCTCTTGGTCCTTATAGATTGTTTTTGGAGGTGTAGTAAAAGAAGCATGGAGCTTCACTCCCTCGCCATTAACCTTTGTGCCTTGGGATGCCCCTGTATATATAGTTTTAACGGAAAATTTACTCTTAGCATAGGTCACCTTATTATTATAAGCTTCGCTTTTATTGGCCTGAGCCCAAGCCTCATCGCTTGGGTAATCCACTACATCCACCAATACCCAGGCATTATCTGATTGTGCAGCTGCAGGAGCCCCAATTCCCAAGCTCCCGATTACTAGAAACATAACCATTAACATAATTCTAATTGTTTTTCCCATACCTCTCATCTCCTCATCTCCTTGTTTTAAATGCTTTGACATTAGCTGAACTACTCGTAAGATGTTTGTCTTCTTTACTGATTATACTTAGTAATCTTACAGTAAATAGCTAATTTGCACATCATACTAAAGTATGATTTCATCAAAAAAAGCCTCAAATTATATGTTGAGACTTCAGTAAACGGTTTTTTCAAAATATCCAAGCATTTTTATGTTTTTATGTTTACAGTATTTCTTAGCACTGTGTTTATAAGTTCAGCTCGTGATCTAACATCATACTTTGAGTAAATATTACCTACATGGGTCTTTACTGTGTTTTCGGAGATCGAAAGTTTTTCCCCAATTGCACTATTTGTTTTCCCATATAATATTTGTTCCAGGACTTCTTTTTCACGATTAGTAAGCATTTCCATGACACTTTGAACCATCTCTCTTTGCTCCAACTCCGCCATCTCACCATAAACCGCAAGATAGGTATGGCTTTTTAGCAAGGCTTTTATTTTTTGATTTAACAAGGGTAATAGAAGTATTGTTATACACAAGACTACTAAGGCAATAACCGTAATTTCTGTGGTTGAAAATTCATATTGATTTCCAAAGTACCCAAAAATACCGCCAACTAATATACCCAAAACATTGGCAGACAAGCCAACTCCAAATACTCTTGCAGGGTTTTTACTATATTCAAGCATCTCCCCTAGTATGCTCCACCAAAATAAATCAAAAACCCCAAAACTTCCTAGCATCAAGGCATTAATAATCAGATAGCCGATTAAGTTGTGTTCCAAGAAAATAAATCCTACAAGAGCACTCATTAGCATAATCAAAGCGATATATATATAAGGTGCTCCCTTAATATTGGGAGCAAGTCGACCCATAATCCATATTGCAACAATATAGGGGACCGCCCAATACCAGGTCATTATTCCTGACAGATGGCCAAATTGGGGATTAACAACTTGATACATAAACCCAGAGTTAATGGTAATAACAAAGACAAATAGGAATAATACTTGCTGGGCTTGTCTCATACTATTGGTATTTATGTTGTGCTTCCCGGATTCCACAATGAATTTACTTTCACCTATTAGCAGACGCAGGAAAACAGTTCCCGCTAATAAACACCCCATAGCCAAAACCAGAGCTAGAGTAGATGATATGTAAAGATCTACAGAATATATTATAGTCATCAAGAGATTGGAACAAATCAGAATTCCTGCGATAATTCTAAACCTTTCCGCTTTTTTAATGTACCTCTTTAGAAAGTATCCTAAAGTTGACATTAAAATACCACCAGAAAAACCGCTAAGTATAAGCCCTATGCCCCATAGGATTGAAGGAGAAAACAAGAAAGGTATGCTAGTAAGAAAGCACAAAGAAATACTGCTAAACATAATTCTTTGTATTGGTGTTTCGGGTTTTATAAACCAACCAAACAAGAATAATCCTAGAAAATGAGCTCCTATAGTAGCGAAAATATAGTGGGGAAAATATATATCAAAGTTATCAAGAAAACTATACAGCACACGACCCTCAAATAAAAAGGATAGCAGATACGCAAAAGGCAAAGAAAAACCCACAACAAATAAAAAATGTTTTTTCAGCATATTATTAGTATCCGGTGATTTTATCCAAGTGTCTTGATTTTCATTCATTTTCGGTCATAGCTCCCATTATTTGTTGGAAAAGAGGTTAACATTATCTTACACTTTCCTCTATGGGAGCTCAAGCCTGTTTTTTGTCTTATTGGTTGATAATATCAATTTGACAAGATTTCATGGCAAATAGTGCATTTTCATGACTCTCTTCGGTAACCCCTGCGCAGCAAGCAGCATCAACTTTTATGGGGATTTCAGGAAGGAATGTTTTTATACTCAAGGCATTAGAAATAACACAAATGTCTGTACATAACCCTACTAACTCTATTTCTTCTATATTTTCTTTTTCGGCCAAATCCACCAAAAAATCAACAAGATCCTTGGATCCGAAAGTATCTTTAGAAAAGATAATATTTTTATTTTGACCAGCTATATCTTTTATCTCTCTTTGCAATTCCCAACCAGGAGTTCCTTCTATGCAATGGGCTACAGGTAAATTTCGTCCTTCCTGGCTTTCTAAATAGTCTTTACCATGGGTATCTTTTGTGAAAAGAACAAGGCCTTCATGATTCTTTATCTTTGAGATAACCCTAGGAACAATTGCTACAGCCTCCTCGCTACCTAATGACCCATCGATAAAATCGTTTTGCATGTCTACTACTATCAATACTTTACTCATTTTCCCACCCCCTCAATGTCATGTTCACGAATTTCCACCCGTCGAATCTTTCCGCTGATGGTCTTTGGAAGCTCTGGAGCAAATTCGACAATGCGGGGATATTTGTAGGGGGCTGTTACCTTCCGTACATGGCTTTGAAGCTCCTTAACCAAATCTTCTCCCCCACTATAGCCTTTTGCAAGTACAACCGTTGCTTTTACCACCTGACCTCGGTCAGGATCTGGGACCGCTGTTATTGCACACTCTAAAACCGAAGGGTGTTCAAGTAAAGCACTCTCAACTTCAAAGGGTCCGATTCGGTATCCAGAGCTCTTAATGACATCATCCCCACGGCCTACAAACCAGTAATAACCATCTTCGTCTTTCCAAGCCATATCCCCAGTATAATAAAGGGAATCATGCCAGGAACGATTGGTCAGTTCTGGGTCTCGATAGTAACCCATAAACATACCTACCGGTTTTTTCTTGTCTAGTCGAACCACAATTTGTCCCTCTTCACCAATATCACAGCTCTCTCCATTCTCGTTGAGTAAATCAATATCATAGTTTGGAGATGGTTTTCCCATAGAACCAGGCCGGGGTTTCATTCCTACAAAATTTCCAATAGCCACTGTCAATTCTGTCTGCCCATAAATCTCCATCAGCTCAATTCCCGTAGCATTCTTGAATTGGTAATAAACTTCGGGGTTCATAGGTTCTCCCGCAGTTGTACAATACTGGAGATTTGATAGGTCGAATTGACCCAAGTCTTCCTTAATAAAGAACCTGTAGATAGTAGGAGGAGCACAAAAAGTCGTCACCTTATGTTTGGCAATGACATCTAACATGTCCCTAGGTACAAATTTGTCGTAATCATAAACAAAAATAGCTGACCCACAAATCCATTGTCCGTAAATTTTACCCCAAACAGCTTTTGCCCATCCTGTGTCTGCCACAGTAAGATGGAGTCCCCCATCACTCACATTATGCCAGTATTTAGCTGTGGCAATATGGCCTAGGGGGTAAGTGAAATTATGTTGTACCATTTTGGGCATACCCGTGGTGCCAGAGGTAAAATAAAGCAGGCTTATGTCGTCATTTTTCACCTCATCCTCTCCCTTGGGGCGTTGAAATTCCTCGGATTGTTTTGCTACTTCCACGTCATAATCCAACCAACCATGATAATGACCTCCAACTGAGACAAGTGTCTTTACTGTGGGAGAGTCTTTTATCGCATCGTTAATGTGACCCACAATTTCATCTTCCGCTACGGATACAATCATTTTTATGTCTGCCGCCCTGTTCCGGTAAAGGATATCTTTTTGAGTCAACAAATGGGTAGCCGGAATAGCGATGGCCCCTATTTTATGAAGGGCCAAAAGACAAAACCAAAACTCGTAACGCCTTTTCAGGATCAACATCACCGCATCGCCTTTTTTAATTCCTATTTGTCGGAAGAAATTAGCCGCTTTGTTAGAGTGTTTTTTTACCTCATCAAAGGTGAATGTGGCTTCTTGACCTTTGTCATTACACCAAACCATAGCCACATTATCTGGCTCTAGGTCTGCCAGCACATCACTTACGTCAAAGGCAAAGTTAAATTGATGGGGAACATTAACTTTGTAGTTACCATAATAATCCTCATAGGTGTCATACTCCACACGAGGAAGAAACCTGTCTAATAAATTCATACCTAGCGTCCTCTTTTCTTAATGAATTATAATCGCTAAAAGCTTTGCAGGCTTGTCGCCTAAAGCCTTCATTCCATGAGCTTTAGTGGAATCAAAATAAAGAGAATCTCCCTCTTCCAGAATGGCCTCATGGCCATCGATAAAAAGCTGGAGGCGACCCTCAACCATATAGTTAAACTCCTGACCTGGATGGGAGCTAAGAGAGACATCTTCATTTCCTTCCTTTGGGTCGATGGTAACCATAAAGGGCTCACCTTTTTTCCCCACAAAATTATAGGCAAGGCTCAAATAGTGGTATTGCTTTTTTCGTTCCACCACGACTCCATCCCCTTTTCGAACCAAGGAATAGCTTCGAAGTTTGGGTTCACTTCCCGTAAGAATAGCGGTAAGTTCCACCTTATATTTGTTGGCCAATTCATATAAAAACCCAACAGGAATATCGATTTCTCCACTCTCATAGCTTACGTAGGTTTCAGTTGAGACCCCTATCTCTTTTGCTAAGGTTCCTACTGATAATCCTGAGATTTCCCGGAGTTCACGAATACGTAAAGCGATTGCTTGAATTTGATCTGACATTTCTTCTCATCCTTTCACTTACTTTGGTTCAGTTAAAAATTGATTGCCACATTTAGAACAAGTAACCTTTAGTTTACCCTTATTCAAAGGAAGTCGGGTCTTGGTTCCGCACTTTGGACATGCCACTAACCTGTGATCCGTCAAGGCTAAGATTTTTCCTTTGTCTAGGCCCACAATCATATCATCTCCAATCAAAAAGGCTGGAACCCCAGCGACATTTCTTCGAGCCATTTCCTGCTGGGCTTCTTGATCCCTTGTAACGTCCTTTTCTATATAATGGATGTTGTTTTCGCCAAGAAACTTCTTGGCTGTAAAGCAATGGGGTCAAGTTTTTGTAGAAAATAAAATAACATTCTTCATTAGTCTGTCCCTCCTCTAATTTCATTGTCAATATTCTGTAGATTATACCACAGGGGCTTTGAAAAGTTTGTTTAAAATTCTATTTTAGATTACACGAAAAGCCGGGCAAACGTCAAGGTCTGCCATGTATCTTAATAGTGTCAAGGTGGGGATTTGGGTAATTATCTGCCTGATGATATACTATCCTGTATTAGGAGGTAGTAGACCAATGAATGAATCAATCAAGAAATTGTCTTTGTTATTGAAAGAATCAAAATATGCTGTGGTATTAACTGGAGCAGGGATGTCGACAGAAAGCGGCATTCCCGACTTTAGATCTAAAGATGGGTGGTGGAAGAAAATAGATCCATCAACAGTAGCAACCATTAATGCCCTAGAAAATAACTATGAGATCTTTAGAGAATTCTACAAGCATAGGATTTCTAGCTTAGAACCTTGCACTCCCAACAAAGGCCATGAAATTCTAGGGGAATGGGAGAAAAAGGGCTTGATTAAATCTGTTATAACACAAAACATTGACGGATTTCATGGTAAAGCAGGAAACTATCAAGTTTATGAATTGCACGGAATGATTGATGATATTAGGTGTCATGATTGTGAAAGGAAAAGTGATAAAGAGAATTTTATGAACTCTAAACCTTGTGCTGAATGTGGCGGTAGATTGAGGCCTGGAGTTGTTCTCTTTGGGGAGAATTTGCCAGCAAGGGCTTGGAATGATGCCCAAAAAGAAATAATGAAATCCGATTTAGTTATTGTTATAGGAACCAGTTTAAATGTAAGCCCCTTTAACGGCTTACCTTTTCTTACAAAAGGTAAAAAGGTCCTAATAAATATGGAAAAAACAGAAATGGACGATATGTTTGATTTAGTTATCAATGATAAAATAGGAAAGGTGCTAAGTACAGTGGCAGATAACCTTAAGTGAACACTTGAAGATAGAAGTGCTTGTCTTGATTTCATCAACATAAAAACCCCCCAGTTATATCGTTAAAACCAATACACTGAGCGAAAAGAGTAATGGCGCCAAATATCCAATTGAAGTGATTCGTGATATTTGTATAGAACAAATTATCCACCACTTAATACTCTTTTAGCTGTTTAATCATTATAAACGTAGGTATCATCTTTCCGTTATCGTTAATTCCAGATCAAGACCATCCAGAATCTTAATAAAAGTATCCATCTTTGGAATATGCTTCTCTAATTCTAATCTGGATATTGCTTGTTGTGAAACTCCCGTGGCCTTCGCAAGTTCCTTTTGCGTAATATTTTTTTCTTTTCTAGCTTCTATTAATTTCGCAATCAAAATATACTCTTGCCTTATTTTCTTGTACTCTAAATCAAACTGTTGATCTTTTCTTTCATCTTTTACAATCTTTTCAACATCTACTCTAGTAAATCCCACATTCATCCCCTCCTAATCACAGAATCTCTTTTGCCCTTTCTCTTGCTTTATTAATCTCCTGGTTTTCAGTTTTGTTTTTTTGCTTTTTACAGGCGTGCAGAATATACAATTTATCCTCATTCTTTAGAATATAGAACATTCTATTATGCCTTCTAAATTTTATCTCCCACAGCTTCCCATCCAATTGCCTTGCGTTCAATGTTTGTAAATATTTGGGCCCATTTTGTTCTATCGTCTCTAATATGTAATAACCTTCGGCCCTTTCAGATTTAGGCAGACCATCCAAATATTCCTTGATCAAATTTTTCCCGCCAGATGTAGTATAAAAATATATTTTCATTAGCTTCTTCCATTAATACTTATTATGTTTAACACTCACGAATATTATACATCATTATTGATGTATTGTCATGCTGTTTTTACTTTTACACAAAAGATTTCTATCGAAACTTTAAGAGTATTGTTTTATCCAAAGAAGAGACCCCACATTTGGCAGAGTCTCTTCCATTGATAAGAAAAAATTACTATCATTTAGAATGATGTTTTTGGTAAAGCAATCATTGTTTCCCTTCCAAGACGGAATGAATTTTCAATTAAAATGCATTGCTTAATTTTCAACTACTTTATTTGTTGCTTTATCAACAAATGCTAGTTTTAAACCTAAGCCACTTGCATTTTTTGTAATTGTTTTTAGTGTAGGAGTATAAGAGTAGTTTTTTACACGAGCTATTTGTGCTTGTGTAACATTAACTTTAATAGCTAATTCTTCTTGGTGTAGAGCGGCAAATTGCAATCTCTCTTACCACAAGACTGGCGTCGTCTTCAAAACTCTGCCAACCCACAACAATGATAAGAAATTTTACGATACTTTGTAAGTTAAATTTACAATACATTTCAGATATTCAGTTATTTGTAATAATTTGCCACATATCACACTTTTTCAAAATATTACTTAATATTCCTCAACAAATATAATAGTTTCTTCAATAAAATACCCTCAAGAAGCGTCAATTTAGCTTTTCTTAAGGGCATTCTAATGGCATGAAATAATATTATTTATAGATATTACAGCTTTAGGTAAGACTAGCGATAGGCTGCCTGTTTATAAAAGCTTCGTAGGCCTCTTTGGTCTCGTTTTTCCTGCTTCTACTAATGGGTATTTTCTTTCCACAAGTCATCATAAAGTGATGGTCAGTCATTGATTTAACGTAGAAAAAATTAACAGCATAGCTGCTATGACAACGGGCAAAATAATCCGTTCTATACTTCTCAATTTCGCTGAACTTGACATACAGGATGTGAATTCCATCCTTTGTATGTAGGTTTATAACCCTTTTGTCTTGTTCTAGGTATTGAATCTCTTTTATAGGTATAGCATAGATGGTGCCCTTTTTCTTGATCGGGAAAAGGGTATTTCTATTTTCCTCAATATTGCTAAGGGCCCTCTTTATTGCAGTTTCTAATTTTTCTTCAGACAGGGGACATTCCAGCCCATAGACATGATCTACATCATAGACTTCCGTAGTCCATTTACCCTTGGTACAAAGAAAGACTATCTCTGCCCAGGGGCTAAGGGCCTTTGCCTTCTGGGCTATTTTTAAGCCCTCTCGACAAAATTCTAATTCTATTATGATAATGCTAGGCTCAACCCTATGTTCCTCCAAATAGAAAAGGAATGTATCCTTATCTTCGAAAAAAATTGTTGCCTTTATTCTGTCGCTACAGCATTGCAATATCATTTCTCGAAGCTCATTGGATTCCTTCAGTGAACCATTACAAATCAGGACGTTTACCATGTTAACCTCCTAGATCCTTGTAGAAACTCTCTGCCTTAATTATGAATTTCTTTAGGGTAATTGTAACTTATTAATCCTGCATATTGTATTTCGATGTAATTCTTTGCTGCTTTAATGTAATATTTGGATAGGGATGACTCGTTCTTAGGGCTAGCAAGTCAAAATGTTATCTTTATATAATCTTTTATCCATTGTATAATATATGTAATCAATCTATAACAAACAAGGAAAGGACCCCAGTTAATGAATACCCGAAAATTTACTCTCTTTTTCTTTATACTTCTTCTATTAATGACTACCTTGTCTGTCTCCTATGGAGCAAAGGCCCCTCAATACTTAGAAGAGGCTGAAAAGCTTAATGTCCTCTCAATCTTTAAAGGGACTGATAAAGGCTTTCAATTAGATCGGCCACCAACACGCATTGAGGCTGGCATTATTTTCGTCCGTCTTGTTGGGGGCGAAGAAGAAGCCCTTACCAACAAATACCCCCACCCTTTTACTGATGTTCCCAAATGGGGACAAGACTACGTAGGCTTCCTCTATAAGCACAAGTTGACAAAGGGAATAAATGAAAGTAAATTTGGCAGTCGTAAAATCGTAAAATCTAGTGAATACATGACCATGGCCTTACGTTCAATTGGTTATCATGACGAAGGGGTGGATTTCAAGTGGCGTAAGTCTTTAGACAAAGCATTGGAGCTTGAACTTGTGGATGAAGAATTTTTCCAAGACCTAAGTAACACTCAATTTCTCCGAGATCATGTTGTGAAAATATCTTATGACCTTCTCAAGCAACCGGTAAAAGGTAGCACTGCCACCCTGGCAGAAAAGCTTGTCGCCTATGGGACCTTCACCCAAGAAATCTTAGATGAAATGGAAAAAGTGGGTCTAGAAGAACCCCAAACCACCGACTCAGCAATTGAAAGCACTTCCGATGGAGCCCTTGAGTGATTTATTTGTCCTCTAACAGTGTTTCGACTTCCTTCATTCTGCCCTTAGCTAAGTCTTCTGGTATATAGACTTGTCCGCACGTTGGACACCTTAAAACCTTGTGACGGAAGGCTCTTTGGAGATATGAAAACTCCACTTCTAGAGGGACCATTTCAATATGACAGCACTCACACAAGACTTTCTCGTTTTGTTCCATTCCAAACACCCTCCAATTCTATCTTCATTCTATGGGAATAGGCATTATGAACCAGGAATTTTCCATCCTCTAGCTCTTCATATTCTACCCAATATGTCATATACCCAATCTCTCTATAGCCAGACCAGGTTTTCTTTTCTGCGTGACATACCTTACGCTTGGTCCTTTGGCAAAACTTTATTACCTCAAGAACATCTTCCTCTAGAATTCTTTGTCTACTGATTTTCTCCAATACTCCAGAAGCCCATTCCAACTTAATTAACTCTTCTTTTTTGTCGTCTACCATATTTTCTCCCCAATGCCTTTCCAACAAATCTCTCTTTAGACTTTCTCTGTTTCTTCGTCTTTGCGTCTCTGTGTACCTATCTCTTATTTCTCCCTTATCCTCTGAGTTTGTAAAAAACAAATCCAAAAGATGAAGTGACTCTTTGCCCTCGGCTACAAACACATCCTGACAATTTACACAGTAAGTTATATATGGACATTCACCTTCTTCAATTCTTTTTTTAGCAACGAACTTTTGATAATCAGGGTCTGCAATAGCTGGTTGTCCACCAAAGCTGCAGCAGTTTGCCTTATCCTTACTAAAAGGAAGTTCTTCCAAGGGGATCCCAAGACCTCCCAATAATATTCTCACAGCCTCTTGAACTTTGGGCATATGCCTTGTTGAACAAGGGTCAAAGACAGAATATCTTTGGATCTCTGAAGCGTCTTTTAGACAGCCCTCACTATCAATTCCTTTTTCCACCATCCATTCATATATAAATATGGTGGGTATTTCTGGTAAAAATTCCTGGAACTTCTTGCCGCAGGTTGGACAGGCCAATATTATTAGGGGAGAGCCCATCTCTTCCCATGCCTGTCTTATTTCCCCAATTTTGTTAGCATGTAAATCTTCCATCCCTGCCCACTCAGCAGGTACCCCGCAGCAACGCAAAAGAAGACCTGCACAAGGTTCTTTTGACTTTATGTAGGAATAGGACTTGTCTACCAAACCAGGCCTGCTAGCGCTTAATTGGCAGCCAGGAAAATATGCCACCTTACATCCCTCTTCTCCTAGAGGGGTCTTAGCTATCTGTGATTTGTGGCTGTCTGCATGGTCCATATCTCTTATCCAAAAGTCATGAAATGCCCAAGGGACTTTGCCCTGACTATGCATACTCTTTCTTCCTTCAAGAATATAGCCATCCAGGTCTATCTCCACAGGGCACACTTCTTTGCAAATACCGGTAAGGTTAGAGGTACTCATCAACCTTTTAGCAGGAGTTCCTTTAAGCTCTGTTTTTCCTGGCAGAACAGTTGCCGCTACTTCATCCCTTATCCTTAGGGGCCATTTACCTAGGTATTCTGGAAGATCGCAGTAGGTCATGCAAAAATCACATTGACATTCCATGCATCGGGAAGCTTCTTCCTTTAGTTCCTCTTCAGTATATACGTCATCTTTTGGCTTTATTGTTGGTAGGTCTTTCCACTTTGATTTATCTATAATAGTTCCAGTTTCAGTCTTTTTTTGAGATAGGATAATACGTTTGCTGCGAAGATAGTTATCAATAACAACAGCTTTATCTATACCTTCAGCCAGGGCATGAATGGTATCTTTTCCTGTAACTTCCCCACCAATTATCACTAATGGGCCATCTTGTAAAATATGATGGCCATCACGATCTGTTAGTTTTTCTATATCAAAAGCTGATCCTCCATGACCAGTTGCTATATATATAGCATCAAAGGCCAGAAGATCATCTAGTTTTTCTATTTTAGTGTCCAGCTTAAGATTATATTTTAGGCCTGTGAATTGCCTTTCAATCTCTTCCATGAACCTTCCATCAGGCAAATCATTCCACAGGCTGCCACCTATTCGTGATTCCTTTTCATACAAGGTGACTTCGTACCTTCTTGTAGCCATTCTCAAGGCGCATCCTAAACCGCTTAGACCACCCCCAATAATAGCAACCTTTTGTTCTTTTTGTGGCAGATTATATACTGTTGGCTCTTGGTTTTCTGTATGTTTTACTAGGGCCTCTTCTAAGCTACGTAACTCGACAGGTCCACCAAAATCAGCTCGGGGGCAAACTCCTTTACAAGGCTCCGGACAAATCTCACTTACAATGGAAGGAAATAGCACAGAATCTCTATAAGTCTGATAGGCACTTCGGAAGGCCCCTCTTTTAAGCTTTTCAATCACATCAATAACATCTAAGCCAAATGGGCAGGCCACTCGGCAGAAGGGAGGTTCTTTTTCAAGACAATTTCTAAAACTATCTAGGTACTCTTTCATATCTTCCTCTTTTATCTAGTTAAAGCTATGGCAAAGGAAACATTTTTTCCTGGTCAATTGTTACTTTACCCATAACATATTTTAATCTTGTAATGTAAAAACATAGGCCCGCAAAAGGCTGCAGGCCTATGAAATATGTTTCTACTTTTCAGTTCTTATTCTGCGCTAACAGGATTTGCCTTGATGTTAGCTACTTCTTCGTAGAAGTCTGAACCCAAGAAGTATTTCTTTGGAGGCTCAATCTTGCCGCCTTTAGCTAGGATATCAAGTCCTTCTTTAACCTTAGCAGGTGAAGCTGGTAACTCGTAGATTCTAACTCCGCAAGCGTTATTTATAGCATTGATAACCGCCATATGGCCTGAGGACTGGAATGCTTCAGATGCCCCAGAACTTCCAAATGGGTTCTTCTTACGCTCAGTCACATGGTGAATAAGGTTGAAGTCGTCTGGAATGTCCTTGATGGTAGGTACTCCTGCTCCAAGAATGTTGTCATGCTTTTTAACGTCATCGTAGTTCTCAGTTAAGGCGAAGCCTATGCAATGGGAAAGTCCACCGTAAGCCTGACCATCTACTGCTGCAACGTTTCCTATTACACCTACGTCATCTACAGATGTGTAGCTAATAACCGTAGTTTTGCCTGTAGCAGTATCTACTTCAACTTCTGCTAGGAATAGGGCATAAGTATAGTCAGGTGTAGGATTACCAACCCCAGTGTTTGGATCTAAATCGCAAAGATCTGGGTCACTTGGGTTCTCATACTGGGCCTCATACTTGGTCGCAATTCCTTCTTTAACCATCTCATCATAGGTTCTATAAGTTCCATCCTTTTTCCTCATAGCACCCATAAGCTTTTCAGCAGCCATGGTGACAGCCTTACTGTTCATATAATGTTGTCTACTTGATGCAGTTGCACCTGAGTCTGGGCAGTGTTTACTATCGTTTTGAATTAAGACAATGTCTTCAACACTAACGCCTAAGGGTTTTAGGGCTTGTAATGTGGTCATTAGAGCCCCTATATCTCCACCCTGACCTTGGTCTTGCCAAGTGTCATATTTTACGAACTTGCCATCAGAATTAAGCTCCAAAGCAACAGTACATTGGTCTCCTGTTCCCTCAGTTACATTAAATCCACCCCATGCAATTCCCACACCCCGTCTCTTTTCTGGAGTGGTTTCTTTTTTGCATCTCTCAACAGCCTTGTCGTAAATAGGCTTCATTATTTTCATAATCTCTTCCATTGGGTAATCAACGAATGGGAAGCTATTATTGTTTAAGTCTCCTTCTCGAGCAATGTTTCTCCATCGGAATTCAAAAGGATCAATTCCCATCTTCTCCGCCATCATATCCATTAAGGCTTCTGAAGAAGTGTAAGCCTGTGGAGATCCATAACCACGGTAGGCAGTACCAAAAGCATGGTTGGTACAAGCAACTCTTGATAGGGCCATGATGTTAGGAACATTGTATGGGAAGAATGTGAATCGTGATGAACGAGTTATGATGTCATCACCAAGCTCGTTATATGCACCGTGATCAAAACCACAATCCCACTCAGCCGCCATTATCTTTCCATCCTTATCACAAGCTAGTCTAGCATTTGTGTAGGAGGGACACCTCTTACCACTGAAAGCCATGAATTCAGCATAGGTCATTGAAAAGGCGATTGGAAGGTCGTCACAAGCCATACATGCAATTGCTGCAAGAGAGTATGTTGCTCCCGCAATTCCCCAACCAAATGATGCTCCTGTTGGGTTTTGGATAACTCTAATTTTTTCTGGGTCTACACCTGTTGCTTCTGATATATCTCCAATATTTGCGTAGATAGCCATTGCTTTACAATGGACTGTCAGCATCCCATCTTCACCCCAATAAGCTTGAACCGTATCACCTTCTATTGGCATGTGGGGCTCTCTTGTTGAATAGAAGCTACCTTCTACCATGTTGGGTGCTGTGTCTATAATCTCTTTAACATTGTCAGCACCCTTAAGAGTAGGTTGTATAGCCCACATATTTGGGTGGTCTTCGTGAATTCTTTGAGCATCTGGTAGTACTGCTTCTAGATAGTTCATGTAGGCTGGAAGTTCTTCGATATCCACAGTAACCTTTGCTGCTGCTGCCCGAGCATTGGCTTTAGTATCTGCAGCTACCATGGCAACAACATCACCATAGTTAAAGATAGTATCTTCAGCTAAAAGAACGTGGGACTTTTCTGTGGCCAAAGTTCTTGCATGAAGTTGATAAAATGCAAGCCTGTTAGACCCTTTAACATCCTTGTGGGTAATAATCTTATATACTCCAGGCATTTTTTCTGCTTCTTCTGTGTTGATCTTAATAATCTTTGCATGGTGGGTAATTTTAGGTTGAGCCATAACAACGTGAAGAACGCCTTCAGGCATCTTCAATTCAATGTCATCGCCATAGTCAGCAACTCCGCAAACCTTAGCAAGAGCTGCAGGTCTAACAAGGGGCTTACCGTAGTAATCTTTGTTCTCAGGAAGTTTGATCATAATATCTTCTAGCTTACAATCACCACGCATAACCTTTGCTGCATCCATTACAGCATCAACTATTTGTTTGTATCCTGTGCAACGACAGATATTTCTGTGCTTATGGAACCAATCTCGGACATCTTCTCTTGTTGGATTTGTATTCTCTTGGAGTAATCCATAGGCTGAGACGATAAATCCAGGGATACAGAATCCACATTGTACAGCTCCTGAATGCATAAATGCAACCTGAAGGGGATGGAGATGGTTTGGTGAACCAATTCCTTCGATTGTTGTTATTTTGCTATACTCTTCAACTGTACTAATTTTTTTGGTACAAGAACGGATTACTTTTCCATTAAGAATAACGGAACAAGAACCACAAACACCGGTGCCACATCCAACCTTAGTCCCTGTTAGGCCTAATCGTCGAATAACCGTTGCCAATGAATCCTCTTTGGGATTACAAATGAGCATGCGGTCAGCACCGTTAATGTTAAGTATTAACTTTTTTAGTTTCATTTTCTACTCCTTTTCCTTTTCAAACACGGGAGGCCCAAGAATTACTTCTTAAACCCTTACGGCTTTTCGGCCCTCACAGATTGGCTCTATGGTGGGGCTTTTTAGCTCGGAAAACTTGCATTATATATTTAATTGTTTGCAATAGTTCAATGTAATTGATAATATCATAACATAGTAGTTTAATCAACTACTAAGTGTTGAATTCTGTGGGTTAAATGGGCCTTGTTCCATAGCAACTTAGTTATAATTTTACCTTATTTTAATTATTTTTCAAAATTTGCCTGTTAGTTCCAGTTGCGTTTGGTTGGTTTAATCTTGTTTAATTTTGAGAACAATTCTCTATTTAATTGAGAATCCCTGCTTTTTCTGATAAAATTTAAGAAATAATATTTTAATATTGTAAGGAGGCAGGTTCAATGATTATAGAAAAGGTCTTTCAAGAAGGAAAATTTTACTTAGAGGACAGGACTATCAAGGATCTCCGCATAGGACTTGAGCTTTTAGCTCTGCAGCTTGACGATAATTCTTTGGGAGTAACCTACGTTCTTAAGAATGAATTAGAGCATTCTTGTGGGGCATCGCCTTTTTCTGGGAAGTATATTGGGATGTCAGCACTTGAATTGGCGGAACAAATATTCCATGGACCTAATGTACTCTCAACCGCCTTAGCTATTGCTGCCCTTAATGCAGTGGCTCCCCCCATTCCTCAAGGCTTATTACAGAAGGAGGGCAACCGTGATGCTGTTTTCTCTGTGGATGTGGATAGCAAGGACACTGTAGGTGTGGTTGGACATATTGGACCGGTTATAAGAAGGTTAAAAGATCACCCTGGTATTCTACATATATTTGAAAGAGATTTATCAAAAGGGGATAATCTAAATAATGAAGACAAGCAGGCTATATTACTCCCTGAGTGCGATGTGGTATTCGTTACTGGGGCTACAATTATAAATGGCACTTTGGAAAATGTGCTGAGTTACTGTAGAAAAGCTCGAGAAGTTGTACTGGTAGGTTCCAGCGCACCCCTTTATCCCAAAGCTTTCGTGGGTTCTGGCCTTACAGTTATTGCAGGAACTCGTTGGCTGCCTGAAAACGGCCAAGAGATTTTAACTGGTGTTAGCCAAAGCGCAGGCATGCAGCAACTTATCCGCCTTGGGAAAAAACTATCCCTTTCGGTTCCCAAGATTTAGTAAGATATGACCCAAAATCTTGGGCTTTTTTTGCCATGGGAAGAGCTGGCACTTTCGGTTCCCAAGATTTAGCAAGATATGACCTAAAATGTTGCGCTTTTTTTGCCATGGGAGAAACTGTCCCTTTCGGTTCCTAAGATTTACCTAGTTATGACCCAAAGCCTGGGAGGTTTTATGAAAATTTTAAGCACAGTACAGACCATATGTCCTAAGTGCCACCAGGTAATCCCAGGCCATTATGTAAGTAAGGATGACCAGGTTTTTTTATCTAAAACTTGTCCTGAACATGGGGACTTCTCCACATTTGTTGCCCCTTCACTTAGTGAATACCTAAAATGGACCTCTACCCCCACTGTAAATATCCCCCCCAAATCTCCTGAATTAGTGGGGGCCAATGAGGAGGTTGATGGCAGCCAATGCCCTTTGCATTGTGGGCTCTGCAACAATCATTTACAGACTCCTTGTTGCGTGCTTATTGAGATTACGCAAAGGTGCAACCAACACTGCCCATACTGCTTTGCATGTTCTGGATCAAAGGAAGATGATCCTATTGAAGCTGCTTTGACCTTGGATGTTATCGGAGAAAAGTTAGATCGCTTATTGGCATTGGGAGAAGAGAGGCCTTTTAATCTACAGTTCTCTGGAGGGGAACCTACAGTTCGAGATGACTTGCCGGAGATTTTAGCTCTTGCAAGATCAAAGGGCTTTCCTTACCTTCAGGTAAATACTAACGGTAAAAGGCTTGCCCAAGAGCCGGGCTACGCACAAAGATTAAAAGCGGCTGGTGCCTCAGTTGTTTTTTTGCAATTTGATGGAACTGATGATAAAGTCTATCGAGAACTCAGAAATGAGAACCTCTGGGAAATCAAAAAAAGAGCAATAGAAGACTGCCGACAAGCCCAGCTTCCAGTAACCCTAGTCCCTACATTGGTAAAGAATGTAAACATGGACCAGATACCTAGCCTGCTAGAATTCCTTTGGGAAAATCTAGATATAGTCGCTGGTATTCACTTTCAGCCAGTAAGTTTCTTTGGTCGCTTTCCTGGAGACCTAAAGATGCAATCTCAGGAGAACAAGGTTACATTTTTTGAATTATTAAAAGAAATTGAAGTTGGTTCAGGTGGCCGAATCAAAGCCAAGGACTTGGTCCCAATGAATACGGGACACACCCTTTGTGGCTTCCACGGAACATTCCTAAGAGGGGATGATGGAAGCGTTTCACTTATCAAAGAGCCAGAAGGGGTTGAATACAATGAGGGTTATGAAAGTTTTGCTGGCTCCAGTGTCTTTGACAGCTTTGAAGAGATTGAAGACTTTCGAGGGGTTGGTGCTGGTGGCTCTGGGGAAAATACCCGGACTGCTGCTAGTGGGAAAGCTTGCTCATGTACTAAAGATCCTCTGCAAACAATTATAAAGGATAGGGGTTTTGTACTTAACAAGTGGGGAGCCAAGGGCCATGGTCCACACAATAAGTCAATAGGCCTTGAAGAAGGTGCCACTGAAAATGTTGTAAAATTAATTGTCTCTGCTGATAGGGAAGGTGGTGGTGTCCCTGTTACTGATGCTGGTGATAGTGCTGGTGTCCATGGTGGTGGTGTCCGCGGTGCTTGTGTCCATGGTGCTGGTGTCCATGGTGCTTGTGTCCATGGTGCTTGTGTCCATGGTGCTAATGTCCGCAGTACTGATGCTGATGCCCATTGTGCTGATGGTTCTCATGATATTCATGGTCTTGATGAAGCTCATGATGCTAATAGGGCTTATGAAATCCCCTTGGATTTCGATGAATTCCTGGGCTATATGAGAAGCCGAATGTTTACCATCTCCGCCATGGCTTTTCAAGATCTTATGAGCCTCGATGGAGAACGGCTAAAAAGGTGCCGAGTTCATGTACTTGCACAAGACAATAGAATGATACCATTTTGTTCCTATAATACGTTATATCGCGAAAAAGATTTAGAAAAAGTGAGGTGCCTGCGTTGACAGTAAAAAGACCCGGAGAATTTAGAATCACCAAAGAAGCCATTGAATTTTGCCAATTCCCTAAAGGTGCAACTATACTTGATATTGGTTGTGGCGAAGGTGATACCAGTAGCTTTTTAACAGAAAATTATGGGCTTAAGGTAACTGGAATTGACCTTGATCCCAAAGCGGTTGAAAAGGCAAAAGCTCTGTACCCCCATTTAACTTTTAAAGAGGGGGATGGAGAATTCTTAGACGGTTATGATAGCCGTAGTTTTGATGGAGTAATGATGGAATGCGTGCTGTCCCAAATCAATCTTCCAATAGAAGCTGTTCATGAATCCTACTGCGTTCTAAAGGTGGGGGGGAAACTTATCCTTAGCGGCCTTTACTATAGAGAGCCTTCAGAGGCTCTCTTAGAGGAACTAAAATTAACCGTTGAGGCTCACCAGGAAAAGCATAAAGCAGGACTTCTTACTGATGAAGAAAAAGATCATAGCCCTTCGAAGTATAAGGTTAATGGTGTTCTTTTGCTGGACCCTCTTAGAGAAGACATTAAGGAAATGGGCTTTAAAGAAATTTTATTCCAGGATAAAACAGATGAGTTAGCAACTTATGGTGCTGAAATCTTAATGGAAAAAGGATCCCTAGATGGATATATAGACGAAAAAGCCCAAAACAAAAATACTGGCTACTTCCTTATGATCTTTGAAAAAAAGGTAAAGTAAGTTATAAAGTCTAAAGAAAATATATTGGAGTAGTCACCTGAATCTTTACCCTGGCTAGGCTCCTTAGTAATAAAAGATGGCTGGAAATAACAAGGCTATTGAATATGGAAAAATAAGCTATTGAACACGGAAGAATAAGCTATTTTTATAGAACATTATAAAGGGGAAGTAAAACGATGGAAATGCGAATCCAAGAGTTAATGTTAGAAGGATACTGCTGCAGCCAGATCATAATGATCTTGGGATTAGAAAAACTAGGTAAAGAAAACCCCGACCTTGTAAAATCAATGGCAGGCCTCTGTAAAGGTATGCATCTAGAGAAGACATGTGGAACTCTTTCTGCTGGCTTTTGCCTCCTTACATTGGTGGACCCTGCAAGAGCCCAAACTACTTATATACCAGAGTTAAATCAATGGTTTCTTGATACTTTCGAATCTACAGAATGCGATGAACTTGTTAGAGACGACCCTGCCATTATCGCTAGTTTGTGCCCAGAAATAATCCGAGCTAGCTTTGATAAAATCTCGGATATGATGGAATGGTAAGCCATGTATCTTGATCCTTGGGTTGCCGAAAAAATTAATATTCACATAAGCTCCGTGGGAGAAAATGTTCAGGTTCTTGGGCCTAGGTGCGAGAATGTGCTTGGGGATGAGAATGGTCCTTGGCACGAGTATTTTAATTGTAGATCACTAACCAGGGAAGCTCTTGATACTTACAGTGAAAATAAGAGAGTGGAATTAGTGGCTTTTCTCATGGAGAAAAGCCCTTTTTATAAGAAATTTTTAAATGGTATTATCGCCTCCACAGGTGGCGCTATTGATATTAGTGGGACCATGGATGCTAGTGAAGGCTTGTTTGATTGTGGATCTACTGATTCTGGTGATGACATGGGTAATGGCGAGAAACTTGGCATTGATGTGGCCGCTGATACCCGTGGTGCCATTGATAATATGGAGAACATAGATGCTGATGGGTCTATTAATTCTGTTAGAGGAATTAATTCTCGCAAGGACACGGATCCAGGCCAGCTTCTTGATCTCGCCAAAATTTTAGTTAGTAAGTGGGAACTTATCCCCTTCACTTGTGCCCAGGATATTATCAGCCAAGGTGAACAAATGCTTTGCGTTCATCCAAGCGAGATAAGCCGAATCGTAAGCCAGACAACAAGTGGAACTACTGGTCCTTCAAAGCGCATATACTTCACCCCACAGGATCAGGAATTAACCCTAGACTACTTTCACCATGGCATGAAAATCATGGTGGCCCCCGGGGATAAGGTGCTGATCCTTCTCCCACATAAAAGTCCTGGGTCTCTTGGATTCTTACTTCAAGAAAGTCTTTTTCGCCTAGGCGCGGAAGGTTTTTTCGAGGATTCACTGGAAACCCTAGGGAAGGGATTTTCAATTGAAGGGGAAGCTCAAAAGAGATTAAAGAAATTGGGTTATGTCAGTGATGTCAGCAAAATTGATCTACTAAAAATTAAGGAGATAACCGCTATTGTTGGTCCACCTTCCCTAATAGTCTCTTTGACAAAAACTTATCCCAGCATACACCCTCACTCAATTCTTATGACTGCAGACTTTGTTGCTGGTGAGGATAGAAAGGCAGTCAAAGATACATGGGGTTCAAGAATATTTGAGCATTATGGGATGACAGAAATGGGTCTTGGCTGTGCTATGAGCTGCCGAGACACAGAAGAAAATATGCCTGTAGGTTACCACATTAGAGAAAACGATTTATATATAGAGATAGTAGATCCTGTTTCAACAAAAATTCTCCCTCAAGGTGAATGGGGAGAAATAGTTGTGACGACACTTACTCGTATGGGAATGCCCCTCCTTCGTTATCGCACAGGGGATACCGGGCGCTTTCTAAAAGACCCATGCTCCTGTGGTAGCGTTTTAAAGAGGCTGGATCGAGTACAAAAAAGAAGTCAAAGCAAAAATATTAATGAATAGCCGCGAACCCTAGGGAGACAATTTGTTTTCTATATTTCCAAAACCCTCTTATTGACAGATGGGTTTGCTTGTAAATGTCATTTACATTCGTATGTTTTTGCTTATATACGAACGAATATGACCCTCTACGAATTGAGTTGTTTATTTAGCCACTCTAACAGACATGGTTTTGAAAATAGCATAAGCTGGATCCCCAATCTTTAATTCAAGGTCATCAAGAGATTTTTTTGTAATCAAGACGATTAGTGGTATCCCTATATCTAAAATTATTTTAGACTTTTTATCATCATACATAAGGTCCTGTATCCTGCCTAAAAATACATTTCGGGCACTACTTACAAATGTCCCTTTGCTTATGATAATGTCTTCCGGCTTAATGTAGACCTTAACCTTGCCATCTAATGGGGTGGATACTGAAATCTTAACATCTCTTATTACAGCATACTGCATCCCTGCTTCATACTCGATGAAGGCATCAAAAACATTTTCCATTCTACGGCTGCTCATCAAATAATTCTCAAGTTGAGACTCAGAAACTCTTATGTTTCTACCAATGTGGTGGGCTTCAATCTCTCCTCGTTTAATCATTTCATAGACTGTATATTTTGAAATCTTTAATTTTTGTGCCAACTCTTCTGGGGTATATAGGATTTCACTTGTCATTTGTCTGCCCTCCTTCTCCTTACTTATCCTTCTCTTTCCTTATCCTTCTCTTT
>JAVEXZ010000004.1:117753-121644 GCA_034003765.1 Anaerovoracaceae bacterium
GTTATGGCAAGAGACGGCCAATGGGCTGGTACAGTTGGAGGAGGTTCTTTAGAGGCAGAAGCCCAGAGGATCGCCAGGGAATCTTTTGATCTCCAAGAGCCTTTTGTCAAAGAGTTCAACCTAACTTCTGAACAAGTGGCAGGTTTAGATATGCGATGCGGCGGCAACCTCTTCATTCATTTTAAATATTATTCCCCAGAGGAAGGTTTGGAATTTATAGAAACTCTTGGGACCAATTATCCTGTTTATGTATTTGGTTGTGGCCACATTGGTAGAAGCCTAGAACCACTGCTTAGGTTTTTGGATTTTGATACTATTATGCTAGATGATAGGGCTGAGTATGCATCAAGGGAACACTTCCCACAAGCATCAGATGTTATAGTAATTGAGGACTATAACAAGGCTTTTGAAAAAATAAGGCCAGAAGGCAACTCCTTTATTGTAATCGTTACTCGGGGCCATTTTGGCGATTATCAAGTTCTTAGAGATGCCCTAACAAAACCCCATGCATATATTGGAATGATTGGTAGCAAGACAAAAATACAGGAAATCTATACCCGATTAATGGATGCGGACGGAGTATCCCAAGAAACTCTTGACCATGTTCACTCTCCAATCGGACTCAAGATAGGGGCAGTAACTCCGGAAGAAATTGCCGTAAGTATTGCCAGCCAACTTATTGCTGTTAGAAAAAGCCTAGAGGACTCAAAATAATGAAAGATATTGCCGGCCTAATTATAGCTGGAGGTTATTCCAGTCGCATGGGAGACTTTAAGCCTCTTCTTCCAGTGAAAGGAAAACCTCTTATAGAAGATAGGATTTTGTCCATGGCGAAAGCAGGAATTTCGCCTATTTTTGTCGTTACCGGTTATAAGAGGGGTGAATTAGAAACCATTATTGACAACTTTAGCTCTCAAATTTCCCCTGAAATTCAAGTGGCAATAGTCTATAACCCTGACTATGATAAAGGCATGTTCACTTCTATAAAGACAGGGATTGAAGGCATTAGCGAATACAGCGAGAGGGCCAGCGAAAATTCCATTAATGGCATAATCTTGTTGCCTGTGGATTATCCCCTAATAAACGAAAGCCATTATTTGAACCTTCATAAGGCTTGGTTGGCTAAACCAGATCAATTTGCTGTGCCTTGCTACTACGGTAAGAAGGGTCACCCACTCTTGATCCCTAAAAGGGCTTGGAATGAAATCCTATCTTATGGTGGAAACGAAGGACTTAAGGGTATTACCAACAAGTACGAAGATGCTGACGAAATCCTGAGAGTGGAAATGAATGATGAAAGAGTTCTTCTGGACATGGACACCCCTAAAGATTATAATACGGTATTAGAGTGGGACCCAAAAGACACTGTTGAGAACAGAATTCTTGCTTTCAAAGGAAGGCTTTTTATTGTTCGTCACGGAGAAACTGAACTCCACACGGAAAAAATATTCTTAGGCCAAACCGATGTTCATCTTAGTGAAATTGGGAGAAAGCAAGCAGCCAATGTGGCTAAGGAGCTTAGGGGTTGGAAACTCAAGGAACCCCTTCTTATTTCCAGCGACCTATCAAGGGCCAGAGAAACTGCTGAAATTATAAGGGATAATATAAGGCTTGGCGATTTTCACAAGGAAGACTTGGAAATACCTGACTCTAGAGCTTTCAATTCCGAAAATCATATGAATCAAGGGGACCAAAAAAATAAAGCACTCCTGAATATCCTAGAAGAACCTGGATTTAGGGAACTCAATCTTGGAACCTGGGACGGCCAATATATTTCAAAAATTAAAGCCGAGCGGTTGGAAGAATACGAAAAAAGAGGCCTTAATCTCCTGGCATATAAAAGCGGTTACCAGGGAGAAAACTTCTACGACTTGCAGTATAGGGTTATGAAAAGACTTGGAGACTACTTGAAGGAAAACCCATCCCGAGACTTAATTCTTGTTGCCCACTCTGGTGGTATCAGAATAATTCTCTGTAATCTATTGGGAATCCCCTTGGAGGAAATGAAATCCTTCTTTGTCCCAAGAGGCAGTCTTAATATAATATCCTTTTAGCAGCTAGAAGAAATGAAAGCCCTCTTTTACTCAAAGGGGAATACTGGTCCCTCCTTCTTCATGGGTAAAAGTCGGCAAATTAAATCCTACTTATATAGACAAAATACCTTTAATACAAGAAATTTACAAAAAGGATATTCGAATTTCAAATCTATTAATTTTCGCAATTAATTTTCTAATCGTTTAAGAGTTTATAAAATTATCCAATGTGCCGCATCTACTATTAGAAATCAATAGGAGAGGAAGACTATTCATGAAAGAGATAGCTGTAGAACAATCAATAGGGACAGTACTTGCCCATGACTTAACCCAAATTATTCCAGGAGAATACAAGGGCCCGAAATTCAAGAAAGGCCATATCATAAAAGAAGAAGATATTCCTCTTTTAATCTCTATGGGAAAGCGCCACCTTTACGTAATTGAAAAAGGAGACACCGATGTCCATGAGGATGAAGCTGCTTTGAGAATAGCTCAGGCTGCCATCGGCCAAGGGGTTCGATTAACCCCTCCCAGCGAAGGTAAGGTTGAAATAATCGCAGACTGCAAAGGCCTCCTGAAAATTAATGAGTACCTACTGGGCCATTTAATAGACCAAGACGACATTATGTTTGCGACCATCAAGGAAAACCAGATAGTTGATGAGGGCATGAAAGTAGCCGGAACCAGAGTTATACCTCTTTTCGTAAACCCACTAGTAGTTGAGGGTGCAGAAGACATATGTAAAGAAGGAACTATTATACAAATCAAGCCTCTAAAGTCCATGAAGGTTGGTATTGTAACCACTGGCAGCGAGGTTTACTCAGGTAAAATCAAAGATGGTTTTGGCCCGGTTCTACGGGCTAAGTTTTCGGCTCTTGGAAGCGAAGTCATTAACCAGGTCTTCGCAGATGATGATGAGGATATGATTGCCGCTAAGATCCACCAACTTATTGACGAAGGTGCAGAGATTATAGGAGTTACTGGTGGAATGTCCGTTGACCCAGATGACCTTACCCCATCAGGAATAAGAAGAGCTGGGGGCCACATTGTTACTTACGGAGCACCTGTTCTTCCTGGCGCAATGTTTATGCTTGCCTATATCAATAATATCCCAGTAGTTGGCCTTCCTGGCTGCGTAATGTATAGTGGTGTCAGTATCTTCGACCTTATTGTTCCAAGACTCTTGGCAGGAGAAATCCCTACCAGAGGTGAAATCAAAAAGCTTGCCCACGGTGGACTCTGCATGAACTGCGAACCTTGTCACTACCCTAACTGTACCTTCGGGAAATAAATAATCGAATCATCAACTAAGTAATTTCTCGTAAGTGCAAATTTAACCTAACATATAAAAAGACCAGCTACAGTAGCCGAAAGGCTAACTATAGCTGGTCCTTTTTTGATTTTCTTTACTAGCGTTCAAAAGTCAATTAATCTTACGGTTACTTTTCAGATTTTTATTGTTCCCTTAGTTCAATTTTAACATTCCATGAATCATTTTGGCTGCTTCTCCACGTTTTGCTTGATCTAGTGGGGCAAAGGTTGTTTGAGATTTTCCTTGGATTATCCCTGACTTTTGAAGGGCTTTTACAGAATCAACCGCATAGCCTCCAATTTGATCCTTGTCTTGGAAAGCTTTTTCCTTAACAGCTTCAGGGAATTCTTTCTTATCTATCTTGTCTCTGTAGCGATTCAACATAACTGCAATATCCTGACGACTAATTGATTTCTCAGGGTAGAATGATGTGGTGCCATCAGGAAGAGTAATTCCTGTTACTATTCCTTGCTCTACAGCCCAGGCTACAGCTGGTGCAAACCAGTCCGTTGACTTTATATCGTTTATCGACGATGGTTCTGTTGA
>JAVEXZ010000018.1:0-33267 GCA_034003765.1 Anaerovoracaceae bacterium
CATAGAAATCAGCGGAGTTATAGGGGCTAAACCTGAAGATAAAACTTTAAGCAAAGATATGCTGGAAACCTTACAGGTTGAGTCATACTATTGGAAGTACGCTGCTGAACTAGCCGAAGATGTAAAAGTCCCTATCATATTAGTAGGGGGAAACAGATCCCTAGATTTGATGAATGAGATACTAGAAAAAACCAAGATTCGGTATTTTTCGCTTTCTAGGCCCTTTATACGAGAGCCTGATTTAATAAATCGTTGGGCTGGGGAAGATAAAAGAAGGGCAAAGTGCATTTCCTGTGATAAGTGTTTTAATCCTAAAGGTGTTTCATGTATATTCAATAAAAATTTGTAAATTTAATTAGGTTAAACAAGAAAGTCGAGGATATCTTTACCCTCGACTTTCTTGTTTATTCGCTTCTATTCTAATCTTGACTATGCTTGTTTATTCTATTGATGCCTATCTATTCTTAGTTATTCTATTGATAACTATCTACTGATATCTTTTGTATTGATCCCAGTCTATATATAGTTATTCTATTGAAACCTATTCTTATTTAACTTGAGCTCCACAAGACCCGTCTTGGAGTCTCATTCCGCCTTGGCCTTGGCTAGAGCCGTCTTGGAGTCTCATTCCGCCTTGGCCTTGGCTAGAGCCGTCTTGGAGTCTCATTCCGCCTTGGCCCATTCCTTGACCATGGTTGCCATTAGCAAGTCCTTGGCCTTCACCCTGTCCTTGGCCATTCATTCCAAATCTTGCGCCTTCATCTTGGCCAATTCTATGAGATCCTGTCCCATCGCAGTTTGCTTGGTTTTCTTCAATAGTCTTGATAATTGTGTCTGCCTTTTCTTGAGTGATTTTACCATCTGCTACTTGGGCACTAAGCTTATCTTTTTTTATTTCCATGGCTTCAGCTTTAAACTCGTCTAGTTTCCCTGCGTCTGCAGCAATCTTGCCATAGGTTTTGTCGGTTTCTTGTCTCTCAGCCATAAGGCTTTCTACTGTTTGACCTGTTATTCCAGCTAGAGCTTCAGCAGGGCTTTGGTATAAAGATGCTGCAAATCCTGTTACACCTGTTGCCCCGACAACTAAGACCACAGCAGCTATTATAGTGACCTTTCTGATATTTTTCATTTTTATTTACCTCCTGGTTTTCTTTTGTTCCTAGCAAACTATTTTCTGCTATGGTCATATATTACTATTCTCTTATGTCAAAAGTATGTCTTAAGCTTGGTCTTTTTGTGGAGTATTATCCTTATCTTTATCCTCATCCCAAGAGAAAATAAATGTTGCGCCTTGGCCCTGGATGCTTTGGGCAGTCAATTCTATATCGTGCCTTTCTGCAATCTGCTTGGCAATAGCTAGGCCAAGGCCCGTTCCTGTTTTGTTCTTCTCCGACCTGGCTCTATAAAACCTTTCAAAAATATAGGGTAAATCCTCTTGGGGTATGCCTATCCCCCTATCTTTAATGGATAGCTTGCCATTCTCAAGGGCTATAGTGACGGTTTCACTGTCTGGGGAGAACTTAATTGCGTTATCAAGGATGATCATTATCATTTGCCGAATCCTGCCATAATCACCTATGACTTTGTAATTGCCTTCATCTTTTATTATTTCGATTTTGACGGCCTTCTTCTCAGCTAGGTGATTGGCGCTTCTTGTTACATCCTCTATGATGTTACTAATTGAAAGCTGGGACTTTTCCATGGCAAAGTCTGGACTTTGGAGTTTTGATAGGTCTAGGAGGTCGCCAACCAGCCTTTCCAGATATTTTGATTCCTTGAGCATTTGTGCATTATATTCTTCAACCTTTGAGGGGTCTGTAACTACCTTGTCTAAAAGCGCTTCTAGGGAACCTCGAATAACTGTTATAGGGGTTCTTAGCTCATGGGATATATTAGCCACAAAGTCTCGGCGCATAGTTTCAAGTCTCTCACTTTCCTGGCTGGCTGTATCTAATCGTTCTGCAAGAATATCAAGGGTCTCAGCCAATTCTCCGATTTCATCATCTTGCTTGATATTGGTTTTAGCAGTATATTGGCCCTGGGCAAGAAGGAGGGCTGTCTTTTTCATGGTGGCTAAGGGTCTTGTAAATGAGAGAGACAGGACAAGGGATAATATAAGGGCTACTAGGAGGGCCAGAATAATGCTAATGGCCAGGATTATGACTCCCTGGGAGATAGCCTCGTTTACCCCTTTAACCGGGGAATGGACTAGTACAATCCCTATTACCTCTCCTCCATCATTTCCATCATTGAAAATAGGGACTCCCACAGTTAGGGTAAGTTCAGATAAAAGGCCAGAAAAGTTTTCACTGAAAACAGTTTGTCCAGAAAAACCTTCCTGGATTAGGGCTTCAGCATTAGGGGGCAGATCTGCATAACTATAGTCTCTTACCATGTGTCCACCATGTTTTCCACCTGTGATTAGGTTTAGGTCTCGGTCTACAATCCAAACATTGGTGCCAGCTATGTCTCCAGTCATACGAAGATACATTCCGAATCCGCTCATGGCTCCAGAGTTCCTATCCATATATAGGGGGATGGTTTGGGCTATATTGGTGGCTCGGCTTTCAAGTTCGATTTTATAGGAGTCTAAAGTATAGCTTCTGAATAGGAGGACAAATAGGCTGCCGATTATAATTGCGAATATTAAAAGAGCCAAGGCAAAGTATAGGCTGAGCTTGGCTGTAATTTTGCTTATCTTTCTTGGGTTTTTAGTTTTGCTGACTTTGTCAGTTTTGCTGACTTTGTCGGTTTTGCTGACTTTGTCGGTTTTGCTGACTTTGTCGGTTTTGCTGACTTTGTCGGTTTTGCTGACTGTTTTTTTATACATCATCTTTTACCTCTTTTACCTCGAATTTATATCCAACACCCCATATGGTTTTTATATCCCAATGGGGGTGACTGTGTTTGTCAAGCTTAGCTCTAAGCCTTTTGATATGGCTGTCAACGGTGCGGTTATCGCCAAAGTAATCATAACCCCATAGGGAGTTCAACAAGTTGTCTCTGGAGAAAACTTTATTTTTGCTCTTTGTGAGGGTCCATAAGATTTCAAATTCTTTTTTCGTCATGGAGATGTTAGCTCCATCAATGGATACAGTATAGTCCTGAAGGTTTACTTCCAGATTATCAAAGGCCAATATTTGCTGGTCTTTTTCTTCATGGGAAATGCGGCGCATTACGGCTTTTACCCTTGCCATCACCTCTTGGGGAGAAAAAGGTTTTACGATATAGTCGTCTGCACCGATTTCAAGGCCCATGATCCTTTCAAAATCTTCTCCTCGGGCTGTTACTATTATGATTGGTACATTAGAAGTTTTCCTTATATCTCTACACACTTCAAAGCCATCTTTGATGGGCATCATTACATCAAGAAGGATTATGTCGGGGCTATGAGTTGTAAACTTCTCTATAGCTTCTGCCCCGTCCAAGGCAATAATAGGCTGGTAGCCGTTATTTATTGCGTATTCCTCTAGTATTGAGGTTATTTGCTGGTTGTCATCGGCAATTAGTATTTTGGTCATTTTAATCACTCCCTTGGTTAACTTTACCCAATATTACCCAATATTTATGGCATTAGTGTGTTTTTTGCTTGTTTGCTTTCTAATAAAAACTCTCCCCCTTGGCTTTTGTTCTTGGCCTTGGAGAAGAGTTGTTCTATTTAGGTGTTCTATTTATATTTATCTATTTATCTTTTACCACTACGATAGTAACATTATCATGCTTATCGTCGCTAATATCATATAGCCTTACTGTGGTGCCTTTCCTTATGCTGGATAGGCTTCCTGCCTTATACTTTCCGTCACTTTGAACAACATATACAGATGCATTGTCTGCAACTTCATAATAGGATATGGAGGCGCCTGTAAGACCAACTAGACCTTTAGAAGCATCTGCTACTTCTACGAAAGTTCCTGCTGTACCGATTTCTGCAAATCTCTTTCCTTTTATAGCCGTTGTTGTGGTTATATTTCTTACTTCACCATTTGTGGTTGCCATCTCATAAATTTGGCCATCCCCTGGGGTTAATGTGGGTGGTACTAGGTCCTTCTTACAGAGCCAAGTCAGCTCTTTCATTGCAGTCCAAGTGTCCAAACCAACAACAGCATCTCCTGCGCCATTAAGGGCGGTGTTCTTGGAGTTAATAAGGCCGTATACAACACCAGTAAAACCAACATCGTAAGGTAGGATAATCTGAACCACTTTACCTCCAGACATCAGGTACCAGGCAGGGGTGGTAACATTCTTATAGTTATTAAAGTTCTGGGCCCTATAGTCGGATTTTTTACTGGAAAGGGTCATGTCCTTCTTGTAATTCTTTTTGGCTTCGTAGCTATAGACTGCAACATTCTTATCTAAAGCTTTGCCATCGAAGGTGCTTATGTTGACATCAAATGTACCAGTTGTATAAGTGGACCCAGTAAGGATTAGGCCAGAGCTTGTTGGTTCATCCTTTTGAGCCTTGTCGATTAAGTCTAAGGCATTAAAGGTAAACTGAGCAGTCATCCACTTGTTGATATATTCTGGAATCTCTGTTCCAAGGCCGGTTCCGAGGTCCAAATCCTTTGCTTTTTGAACATAGTTTTGTGGCCATGTGCCCCCTATAGTGGCGTCATTGTAGCCTGCTGCCCTTAAAACAAAAGTTATAAGCTCAGCGCTTTTAACTTGGCCTGTAGGGTTAAACTTGTTGTTTCCAACTCCTACTGTTATACCATTTTTGACAGCATAGTTAACGTATGGGGCAGCCCATCCGTGACCTCCCATATCTGTAAAGCCGCTATCTGGGACAGATTGGGTAGCAGTTCCAAATAATTCTGCCGAAGGAGGGTTGATGGCCCTAACAACTATAGCACAGGCTTGGGCTCTGGTAAGGCTAGCCTCAGGGTGAAATAGGCCGTCGGTATCTCCTGTTATAACGCCTCTATCCATTAGCTTTTGTACAGCGGCTTCGTAGCTTTCCCCTGTAACATCAGATGGAAGAGCGGCAAATGCCAAAGATGTAGCCATTAGCATTAGGATAAGAACCATTGATAATATTTTAATTCCCTTTTTTCTCATTTTTTAGATCTCCCTTCTCTTTCTAATTCTAATTTTAATTTTAATTATGATCGAGTTTTTCGCTCTAGGCATTTTGCTGGATTTATTTAGCTGACCAAACTTATTTCGCTCTAGTCATTTTGCTGGACTTATTTAGCTGACCAAACTTATTTCACTATGATATCTGCAGATACTTTTGTAGTATCATTATATCCAGGTCTTGTTGTCTTAACATTGACATGGTAGGCCCCTGGGGAAGTGATTACAGGTCCGCTACCGCTAGTAGTGTATGTACTTGAAGTAGCACCAGCTATGACACCATTATTATAGTACCATTGGAAGCTGTGGGTTCCAGTTCCCGTGGCAGTGGCTGTGAATGTTACCGCCCCTGTTGATACTGGGGAAGTGGGAAGGCTGCTAACGTTTACAGTGGCCGCTGAAACTGTGCTTTTGGGCATATTCCTATATAGGAGCTGGACAACATCCCCCCTATTTGCTGGAGCAGTCCAATCCCTTATCATCAAAGCTCCGTCCATGTTGAATATCTCTGCATATTTAATGTAGTTATTTGGCCATTTCCCATATTGATTTATGGTAGCATCTGTAATCCCCTTGGACCGCAAGACAACTGCAATTACTTCCACATATGTTACAGAGCCTCCTGGGTTATATTTGCTTTTACCGATGCCATTTATCAGCCCTGCATCATAGCAAACATTGATATAGCCTTTAGCCCAGCCATAGCCTTTTAGGTCTCCAAAGTGATTTTGCTTTGCAGCTGCAGCTATGCCGCTTGTGTTATTGGTAGCCTTGGCCATAATCGTAGCATACTCTGCTCTATTGATGCTTCTTTCTGGATGGAATAACCCATCTTTATATCCAGTTATAATACCCTTATCTATAAAGGCCCTGGCCTGTGTAAGTAGGGGAGTCCCCACTAGGTCCTTGGGATAAGCGCTATTCGAATTCCACTGATCGTAGTCTATTGCGGCAAAGCCTACACTAGCTGTAGACAGGATTAGCCCAAGGACTATTAACAGGATAAATAATCTATTTTTTTTCATCTTTCCCTCCAATTTTTTGAAACGAGTTATAGGTATTATAGTTATATAAGAATTGTAGGTACTTATAGCTACTAGCATATAATTATAGCCCGGAGGTTAGTTTTTTTCAATGGGTTGGCTGATTTGTAACCATAACGACATATATTTGCCTTTTCTTTTTAGACGGGTAAAGGAATAATGTGTTCCCAAAGATTAGTTGGAGACTATTGGCAGAATATTAGTAAAAAACTACTGATTCTGGGGTCGCCAAATGATAAACCCAAAGAATAATATTTAGCAAACTCTGGGGTCGCCAAATGATGAACTCAAAGAATAATATTTAGCAAACTCTGGGGCCGGCAAATGACGAACCCAAAGAATAATATTTAGCAAACTCTGGGGTCGGCAAATGACGAACTCAAAGATTATTAATTGATAAACTCTGGGGTTACCAAATCCTTACATCAATGCTAAGATATGTTATAATATTTGACGAAAGAACTCGCGTTATAAAAAATTTTATTGTGTCTTTTAATTTTATATCATGGCAAATTGTATTATGCTCCACTGTTTCTTTATGTTGATATTTTATATTTTCCCGTGTTTTTCTAAGTAAAATTATATGGAGGAGGCAAAATTATGAAGGGTAGTTTGAAGGGGAATTTGATTCATGTTCTAACAATTTTTTTGTTGATATTCAGCCTTTTAGCACCAGGGCTTGCGGTGCCAGGTCAAAGTGCAGGGGCTAGTCCCACGGATGTAACAGGCCACTGGGCTTATACCTATATTGCTAGGGGGATCCAGCTTGGCTTTATATCTGGCTATCCTGATGGAACATTTTTGCCGGATAAGGCTGTTAGCCGGGCAGAGTTTGCTAAGATGGTGAATGCTGCCTTGGGTAACACTGGCACCGGAACTACTAGCTTTAAGGATGTTCCATCCTTTGAGTGGTTCTATAATGATGTTAGTAAGGCAGTTGCAGCAACCTACGTAGATGGCTATGGAGATGGGACATTCCTTCCTAACAAAGCCATTACTCGCCAAGAAGCAGCTGTTATGATTGCTAGAATTGTGCCTTCATACGGAGTCAGTGGCAATCTAGGGGCCTATAAGGACGGTTCTAAAACTGCAGAGTGGGCGGCGGAATATATGACAAAAATTGTAGGGAAAGGATATCTAGGAGCCTACGATGACGGCCTTCTCCATCCTGATGATAGCCTTACAAGGGCACAGACCGCAAAGATTATTTGCAGTATTTTAGACAAAGAGACCATTGTAAAGACTCTTACAACAATAAAGACAAGTGATAGTGTTGCCAAAAACACCCTATACACCAACGCCATTACCCTATCAAAAGATTTGGCTGAGGGGGATGCCACATTCCAGAATTGCTCACTTTTGGGAGGCCTTATAGTGAACGGAGGCGGAAAGTCTACTATCACTTTAGAGAATAGTCGTGTAGCCTTACTTAATGTAAATAAGGCAGACTCTAGTGTTCGAGTCTTGGCCAAAGGAGCTACCACTATTGCCCAGACTCAAACTCTGGAGACCTGTAGCCTAGAAACCACTAGTTTGGCAGGGGGAATATTTGGTAAGGGATTTGCTAGTGTTGAGATTAGAAGAAATGCTGATACTAGTCTCACTGGCTTTTTCCCCTTGGTTAAGATGGTGGGGTCCAGCGGGGTGGCGCGTTTAGAGGGATGTTCTGTGACTTCTCTTGTTGTCACTTCAGATGCAAAGAATGCCCACATCCATCTAGACAGTAGGTCTGCGGTAGCAACAACGGATGTTAATGCTGTGGCTGCTTTTCATGGAACAGGAACAATCAAACAAATGAATGCTAATGTCAGCGGTATTAGCTATGAAACAAAGCCAACTAACTGGACTTTAGCTTCTGGTGTGGTTGCTCCTAGCCTAACAAACCCTGATCTAAAGGCCGCTTTTGTGCCTGACAATGGAGCTACAGGAATCGCCTTGGCGGTAAAGCCCACTATAACATTTTCCTCAGAAATCGAAACATTTAAAGGGGATGCAGTTACTACCGCATACCTAAAAGATAATCTGGTTTTCAAAAAAAGTACTGCCACTGGGGCCGATGTTAGCTTTACAGCGGCAATTAATAGCGACAAAAGAACTGTGACAATTACACCTAGTGGTAATTTGGACTCAAACCAGGCTTACTATATTGGTTTTGTCAAAGACAAATTCAGATCTATAGGGACTAAGGAATCAATACCCGCCAAAAGTGTGGTTTTTACAACACTTAACAACACTCCAACTGTTTCTATAGTCCCAGCAAATGGCTCTGTTCAATTTGCAACTAATGGTTCACTAAAGGTTACTTTTTCTGAAGCTGTATTCACTAGCACAGGGGCTGGGCTGACCACAGCTTATTTAGCAGAAAATATTACTCTTGTTAAGGATTCTGGCGGCGGCAATCTAAATACTAGCGCTTCAACTTCTATAGTTGGGAATGTGGTAACCCTTGCTCCACCTGCAGGAGGATGGGAGAATGGGGGATCTTATACCCTTACGGTAAAGGGGTCTAGCTTTAAGAATGCTGCAGGGATTAATCTAGGTCAGGCCTTATCCACATTTACAGCAGGTAATATGGCTCCTACTATGGCTCTAAGCTTAGGTACAATAGGGTCTTCAAGTGTAAGTGTCAATGCTAGTTCTACAATTCCTGGCCGTGGATATTTCGTGGTTACGGAAGTTACCACCGGAGCTATAACTCCATCTGCAGCATACCTAAAGGACGGGAAAGATTGGGCAGGGATAAGCCTTCCATCTGGAAATAGTCGCAATGGAGGCATTGGAACAGTAAGTTCAAGCTTCTCTTTAACAGGGCTAAGCTCTGGAAAAGAGTATATTGTCTATGGGGTTGCCTTTGCTAACGGAAGCGACTCACCAGTTGTATCAACCGCCAAATTCACCACTCCCTTGCCTGAAGCTACACTGACTTCTTTAGTATGTGCATATACAGCTTCTGGAGGAGCCGTGGTTAGCAGTAATGTTTTAACCTCGGGCACCATGAATGTCAATATTCCCTCTGATGCAATAAGTATAGCCGCTATTAGCATTGCGGCAACTGCTCCTGAAGGGGTTAATATAGCATTCACTGGGGGTGCTTCTGGAAGTGGAGAGACGACTTTTACTTCATCTATTGATATGTCTTCTTTAGCTTCAGGAGGCACAGTTACCATTACCATAACGACCTCAAAAGTTTCTCACACACCAAAAACATACACCTTGATCCTTACAAAAACCTCCAGCTGATAACTGAGCCCTTGTGTTATATAAAGAAGTGTCAGTTAATTATAAGAGCTGGAGCTGGGACTTTTAATCAAGTCCTCTCTGGTAATTAAAAACAAGGTTATAATGAGCAGACTGATCAGCCTAATATATAATATTAGGCTGGTTTTTATTAGCGGGTCATGACATACTCCCACCGCTTATAGAAGTGGGGGCTTCTCCTTCGAGTAGCCTATCGGCTACAGCATAAGGGACCTATCCCCGTGTGCCCCAGGGCTATATATTATCTCGGCTTAAATAAAGACAGGTAAAGATTTGCCTGTAGAAGGGCGCCACTACAAGGTTAAAATTTACAGGGTGGGTGTGCGGACAAAAACCTGGGCCGAGTATACAAGAGGAGGTTCCGCATGTTCACCTACAAACAAAGAATAAAAGCCCTGGAATTATCCTAGAACAATCGGTGGATTCGTATATTAGGCTTTATTCGGTCCACCTGGAAACGATATGTGCCAAGGCCTACACCTGTTTCATCTCTCACGGTGCAAACAACTTGATAGCGTCCCACCCCAGCAAAGTCAGGTAAGGGGAGGGTCAATATCTTGGGATATATACCTCCTCTGCCGGCTTCTATACTTTCTTCTTGAAAAACTCCTATCAGTTTTTTGTCCTGGTAGACTTCCGTGGTAAGGGTAAGAATATCCTTTTCTTCATCGTCTAGGCCAATCTGAATTCTATATCTATCCCTATAGCCCACTGCCTTGTTCTTCCATAAACCATCCACCGAAACTTGAGTCCGGATATCCGTAATCCAAGGAGCTGTAGCCGTACCTTCAATATAAAAGGTTATGGTCTCCACATTGGAGGTTTTATTGAAGTCAAGGTAGCCTAGGGGATGGCCTAGTTCATCCTTTGGACTATCCCTTCTGGCAGGGTTATCTTCCTGCCAATGCTCAACCACATACTTTCCATCTATATAGAACCTTGGAATTGATTTGTCCAATATCTTCCCTTGGTCTGGATGGAAGCCATCATTAAAGGGGGTATGGGTATATCTCCAGTATTCTCGCCTTGATGGGTCATCTTCATAGTCGCTATAAAATAGATCATAGGCCACTAGCTCACCCTTTTTGTAAACCAGTGTTTCTCTAGGTTTTTCTGGGGCTTTCTCTATTATCACTGACTTCACTGTTACAAAATTGGGAGTCCACTTTGTCATGAAATCCTCAGACCTATGTGATCCTTCTTCTGCATAAACCTTTACTCCTTTTTCAATTGAATATACTTGGAAGTCTCTCCAGTATAGGGGGCCTTCCCCATTAACTTTAAGTGTAAAGATGGTTTGCCCTAGATAGCTATCATTTTCTAGGAACATGGTCTCCCTATTACCCTCCTCGTCCAGTTCATAAAAGTATGCACCTTCAGAATATGCTTGGGGTTTTCTTGATGTTTCGAAAAAGCTTACACCACCAAAATCCCCCCAGGCCCCATTATATGCTCTTGCATGTAGACGAATAGTTTGAGTCCCCTGAAGGCCTCCTAGATTTACCCACCAGTCCCCTGGAATCTGCAGGGGCACTGACCCATATACGCAGCGTCCAAGAGCCATCCACACATGGCCCGGGGGATACCAGGTCCAGGTTACATTCCAGCTATTTTTCGATGATGCAGCTGGTCTAGAATAAAGTAGTACGTCGGTATCTAATGCGAATTGCCCTGGGGTGATCGATATATTCAGCATTCTCTCGTCAGAATTTAGGGTGGTTTTTACAATTCTCTCATCTGTTAGATCAGTAAAATTTGACTTCACATATTGACCTGGAAATCCTCTATAGGCCATTAGCTCTGGAGGGGTCTTCAGTTGGCCTTTCCCATGAATATATCCATCCTCTAGGAGGGTCTCTGTGACCTCAAGGTCTTCTTTATCCTGGCCCCCAGCCTCAACATAGCTACAGGTTAAGTTGTCTATATACAGATACGATCCCAATGGAAGGGTTCCGTAATCCAGGGTAGAAAATGCCAGGGTATTTAGCCCTTCAGGTAAAAACTCTGGGGATGTATAGATACCAACACTCCCAGTAATACTAGGTGTTTTATGCCAAGGAAGCCCATTTAGGAAAGCTCTTGTTGAAGTCACCCCCTTGCTCCTAAGATTATAGTCAAAGGAAAGTAGGGCCTTTACTCCTTGGGGGACTGTAAATGTTATTGTACTCCCATCAGAAAATACCCTATTGGGACTTCCACTTCTACCGCTATTAAGATTTGCCCCCTTATAGACCCCATCTGCAGTTCTACCTGCAGGAATTTGGAAGAAGGGATTTTCCTCCCCCCCATTAAAGTCTTCTTTTTCAGTGTGGGTAACCCGGTAGGTATCCGAAGAAGCCCCCTCCTCTTCTCTACTTTGTGAGGAGAATTCATAGGTCACAGGGATATTGGATCCTTCAGATACCTTTGGTCCTTCTGAATTCTCGGCTCCCTGAGATTCCCCAGATCCTCCAGAACCCTCAGTTCCTCCAGAACCCTCAGTTCCTCCAGAACCCTCAGAGCCTCCAGAACCCTCAGAGCCTCCAGAACCCTCAGTTAAGCCCTTTACTTCATATTCATAATAGTAGGTTTTATTGGGGTCTAGAGCAAAGCTTCGGCTTAATGTGGCCTCTCCTTCTCCTGTGGCTTGTAGTTCCAAAACCCGCTCATACTTTCCTTCCCCTTCAGCCACCTGGTCTGCCACCTCCTGCATATATAAAGCATCGGGGTCCTCCCTAATGTAAAATATATGGAGGTCCTCCTCATGTTTGGGAAGTATTCGAGCTAGAACCTCGTCTCTTGTTTGATACCTAAGCAAGGTTTTGGCATAGAGGCCCGTCATACTTTGAGAAGGGTCGGTGTTAACTGCATCATCATTATATGTATAGGAAGCGGCCACAAGAGAATGGGCGGTGGACCCGTATTCTCCTGCCATTCCAAAGGCAAAGTCCCCAATTCCCGTATAAGCCCAGGCTCCAGTCACGATATCAAATGTACACAGGTATGCAAACTCTGTGTAGTAGTTCATAACACTTTCCCCGCCCCAAATACAGGCCCAAAGTGCCCCTGTTTGAACATAGACCTTGTTCCCCGCCTGCATAGAAAACATAGGACGGCCAACGTCAGTTCTAAAGCCTCTTGTTGACCTCATGGAAGCCACAATATTGGTCCCATTATTTACACCAAAAACTCCAGTATAATTCCAATATGAAGAAGACCCTCTGCCTTCCCAAGATGCGGTAACAAAGTTGCAAAGGCCCTTTTCGTCGTAGGCGGGAGTTACGCTAAATGTTCTCTCTGTATTCCATCCCGAGATAGTCTTCTTGTAGACATTGTCCTTATCATAAATTCGGATGCTGGATGTGCCCTTAATTCCCAAAATGAGGGTTCCTGCGGTATCTATTCCTAGGCAGTGGTATGAGGCATTAGCACCATCTTGTTCAGTGCCTCTTATTCTAGAAAATGTTAACTTTTCTGTGGACAGGTCGAAAAAACCCCGATTGACCACCATGGGGCTTCTTTGCTCAATGAAGTGAATGCCCCCATCTAGGCCTTGGGTTTTACCTCGTATTTGACCAGAGTAAATCTTGCGATAGGAACCGTCCCCAGTATTTAGGGCGTAGATCCCATCACTTTTTATGGAGTAGACTAGGTCGGCTCCCGAAGAAGACCAATAGTTATCCTCTCCTAGGGTTGCCGGTATCTTGGTTAAATAGGACCCGTTGTCCTTTGAAATTATTAGGGTGCTGCCCCCATACCTAAAAAATAAGTAGCGGCCATTGTTGTCGTGGGCAAAACTATCTCCTTGGCTGAGGCCTATTTCCATAATCTCTGAGGTTATGGAAAAGGTCCAGTTCACTTGGCCATTTCCTGCATTTCTTGATGTAATGGTATAGGGCATTAGGGGGTAATCGTTGTGAGTTCCTCCATTCCAGGTGGCATTAATGGTATAGAGGTTTTCCTCGTCCACTGAAAACCATTTGTTCTCCAAAAACCCATTGGTTCCATTGAAGCCAAAGGGAAGGGCCACCCAGGTTCCAGGATAATAGCCCCTGATTGGTGGGTCGCTAGGGTCGTTGGGGTTGTTGGGGTCGTCAGGGTTGTTGGGGTCGTCTGGGTTGTTGGGGACGCTAAAGCCGATTATGTTTGGGGGAATGGTCTCAATCTGGATTTGCCCATCTATCTCTTTTTGTATGAGATTTTTTTTCAAGATGTTTTTATTTTGGGCTAACAATCGGGCTTGAATCTTTGAGTTAGCTATAAAGAGGATGGTTGCTTTTTTGGCGAAAAGCGGCTCGATTAGTATTTTAGGGGGAATGTTTTCCACCCTAGTCTCTGCTGTAATCTCGGCCTCTTTATAGTCAGAAGGTAAGACGTATTCCTCCAGGGTCTCTTCTGTCCAGTGGTCCTTAACCTTTAGCTGTACTTGAACCCCACCAACACCTTGTTTTATGAAGGAGACTTTCTTGCCTGTTCCAAAGGATAGGTCCGCGAAGCCTGGCAGGGTTTCTATGTTTTGTGGGCCTGGTGTTTGAGGCTTTCCATCCCCATCTTGAGGGAGAATTCTCCAGGTGCGAGAGAGTTGATCCCCATCAGAAAGAGATACATCCTCAAACTTGATACGACTTTCATTGCTGGCTTTTTCACGAAGAAACTCTTCAGGCAGGTCTATTAGTGGTTGAGGGGGAAGGTCTGGAGCCACATGAAAATCCCTTGTTATTTCGTCAAAGCGGCCTCTTGTGTCCCTACAGTAAACCTTGTATGTAAATTCTTCCTCCACAGTATTCTTAGTTAAGAAGTCAAGTTTTACCTGGGTAAAATATGGGTCAGCGGAAGCCAGCTGAATGGGTCTGGTCTTAATACCTTGACTATTTACTAGTTGATTTTCTGAATTGTCTACTTGATGGCAGAGATGAACCACCTCCCCAGTGGTGGCCCTAGTTATTTCTGCCCAGAGCTTATCTAAGGGATAAAGAGGGTGGGTAGCCACAACAATGTTTAGGGTCTGCTTTCTGTTCTCCTTTTGAACCCCTCCAAGATCCACTATGAGGGTGGGGGTTTTTCTTACCTCTATGTTTTTCGTATCTCGGAAAATAGCACCATTTTTTGCTGTAACCTTTAATGTAACAGGAAATGTTCCCCTTGTGTTAAAGGTAAGGTCTGCTGTTGTTAGGGAGGTTCGCCTATTGGTGGCAGAACCTCCTGGTTGAAATGAATTGGTGGCCAGTTTTTCTTGGTACATTCTGTATGCCGAATAGCCCTCACCCTCTACTGTAAAGGTTGATGTATCCCAGGCCTCCACGGTATGGCCTTCGTAGGTCCATCCTGGCAAATTCAAATGAGCCTCTCCACTTATATCTAGGAGGGGCTCTTCGGGTTCCTCCTCATCTTGTTCTTCCTCTAAGCTATAGGAGAATACTATGGGGATAAAGTAGAGGTAGCCTTCTACATTTGAGTCATAATTTTCAGAGCAAGGGTCCATGAGATTCATAGCCAGGATTATTTCTTGGGAAGGGTTCCCTAAAAGGTCAATTATGGCTTGTTTGCCAGACTCTCCTTTATCTAACTTTGCTTTCACATCATAAGGGCTCCCTTTTTTTGCTGAAAGGGTCATCCCATAATTAACGTTGATGTTGCCATTGGCTGGGTTATATGAAGGGCCTCCTGAGACTGTTAGGGATGTAACTGAGTAATCATAATAGTATTCCATGTAGCTGCTTCTATCCCAAGAATATTGAGGATTCCAATGATAATGAATGCTGTCATCAAAATCAAAATATCCCGGATTTTCTGGTGGGCTAGAAGGATTAAATGGATGAACATCTACTGATGTAGCCTCTTTGGGTAGTGTATGTTGGTAGGAGTAACTTATGGTTCCCCCAGGCTGCCAGCCATTTTGCCATTGGCCTGCAGAATTTTTCCAAACAAATACAACTCCTGTATCCAACCTAAAATGGGGGGTTTGGACAATCTCGCCATGGGAAACAGAGGGCAAGAGGGATAGGGTTATTAGGAAGGTAACAAGGGTTATTATTATAACTTTAAGGTCTTTGATTTTAAGTGTTATCATTTACCTCACCCCCCTATCTAAATGGGGAAGGTATTAACATCATAGTATCGCTACATCTTTCATAGACACCGATATAGTCAAAATCAGGTAAAAGTTCTCCTGCCTTTGCCCCAGTTACCCAGTAACGAGTGGATAGCACATCTGAGGTATAAATAACCCTATCCCCAAGAATAAATATTACAACTCGTGACCGGTCTTCAGGAAAAATCATAAGGGTTTCTATTCCCGAAAGGCTGTAAACTATATCGTAGCTATATGGGTCCTTATCGGTAATCCAATAAGATTTTACGTCCATTAGCATATAATCATCTACATGGTTTGGGATCAGGTTCTCAATAGGAATCAAGGTTTTCCCTGGAGGAGGATCAGGCACTGGGAACAATTGTTTTCTTTTGGTATCCAAAAAACGAGAAATTACAGCTGCTGCCTCGGCTCGATTTAGAGTTTTCTCTGGGCGAAATGTTCCATCTGGATAACCGGTCAAAATTCCTGCATGGTAGATCTTAACAAAATGGTATTCGTCAGGATTCCTATAATCCAGGTCCTGAATCTTATCAAGGATTTCTTTATGATCTTGAATGTTCCACTCACCTAGCATCTGGCTTAGTATGAGGGCCATGTCCCCTCGGGGAATAGGGTAAGATAACTTGCCCGGGCCTATTCGGGATTTATTATAATAACCCTTGGCCAATCCTTCTTGGTAGTATGGCAAGGCCCAGTGAGATTGTTGGTTATTGTTGCTTGGCTTGGCTGGGTCTTTTTTTCCTATACAAAGCACAGCCATTTTTATGAATTCTCCGTAGGTTACTTCTCGGGATGGCCTAAAGGAACCATCGGGGTATCCCTTAAGGAGCTCCGTCTCTGAAAGTTTTGAAATATTTTCGTAGGCCCAGTGTGTCTTATCTAGGTCCTTATAGACAGTAGGTCTGTATGCCCTTCCTTTTTCTAGGGGCAAAGCACCGCAAACCATTCGGTCTTCTAGGGGCAAAGCACCATAAACCGTTGGGTCTTCCAAGGGAATTGCTCCGTATACCATTCGGTCTTCTAAAGGAATTGCAAACATTAGAACTGATGCCAACAAAGATAGAAGCAAAACCCTAACTACCCATACCTTAATTTTCATGAAGTCACCTCCCACAATTTGGTAATATATGGTATAATACCATTATTTGCCATATTATGTCAAGGTTTATTCATTACTCTCCAAAGATTTCACCGGTTTTGTCTTTGTAATTAGTAAATGCTTCTTCAGCAATTCTATCAGCTTCCTCAATCATTTTTTCTACAGCAGGTCTAATATTTCTGTTCATCTTAGTAACTTCAGACATTAGTTTATCACCAGAATATCCCTGATCGATCAGATCCTTTAATATTTCTTCGGCAAAAGGAGAATCTTCACTTCTTACTGGCGTTAGAATAAGCATATTCCCCGAATATATACAATCCAGCTCCTTGTTTAGTTCCAAGGCTTCAAAATATTTAGCAGGTATGGTTATCTGCCTTTTACTAGAAATACTAATTTGCCGTTTTTGAAACTGAATGCAATCTTCGCTTCTCCTAAAGTTTTTGAGTTCCATGTGAAGAACTTAGTATTTTTGGCAAGTTTTTGAGTTCCATATGAAAAACTTAGTATTTTTGGCAAGTTTTTGAGTTCCATATGAAGAACTTAGTATTTTTGGCAAGTTTTTGAGTTCCATATGAAAAACTTTTTTTCTCGACCATTTTAAGATAAACTTGAAAAACTTGAAATCAAATAGCTTTCCGCAAACGCAATTCATACCCTACCTAAGAGGAAGGGGTGTTCTTGCGCAGTACATAAAATACCGACCCCATAAGGGCCGGCATAATTTTGATATTTCGATTAGCCAAAGATTTAATACTTCATCATTTAGGAATCGTAAACTTTCTTTTTAAAGTCTATTTGCTGTAGTCGTAGAAGCCTACTCCAGTTTTTCTGCCAAGCTTGTTACCACGAACCATTTTTACAAGAAGTGGATGAGGTCTATATTTGGAGTCTCCGAATTCCTTATAAAGTGTTTCCATGATGGCTAAGCATACGTCTAGTCCAACTAAATCTCCAAGTGCCAAGGGGCCCATTGGATGGTTTGCGCCTAGCATCATTGCTTGGTCAATATCTTCTGCTGTTGCTACTCCGTCAGCCAAAATTCCGATTCCTTCATTGATAAGTGGAATCAATATTCTATTTACTACGAAGCCAGGGGCTTCTTCAACATCAACTGGTGTTTTCCCTAGTGATCTGGTAAGTTCTAAGATAGTAGCTCTTGTGTCTTCGGAGGTGGATAATCCTCGAACGATTTCAACTAGCTTCATCATAGGAACTGGATTGAAGAAGTGCATTCCTATGATTTTGTCAGGTCTATTAGTAGCACTTGCGATTTCTGTTATGGAAAGGGCAGAGGTGTTTGTTGCAATAATAGTTTCTGGTTTACAAAGCTCATCTAACTCTTTGAAAAGCGCCTTTTTGTTGTCCATATCTTCTGTTGCCGCTTCAATAATTAGGTCTGCATCTTTGACGATTTCCAGGTCTATAGAACCCTTGATTCTGGCAAAAACTGTTGCTTTCTCTTCTTCAGTCATCTTGCCTTTTTCAACCAATCTGTTTAGGTTTTTTTCAACGGTTTTAATTCCTCCGTCTACAGATGTCTGTCTTCTTGCCCTTAGTACAACTTCATAACCATTCTGTGCTAAGACTTGAATGATTCCCGCACCCATTGTTCCTGTGCCTAATACTCCGATTTTCTTCATCTTCCTAGATCCTCCTTTAACCTTTGGGTATATTTTCATTTATTAACTTCCTTGAAATAGCGCGAAGGCCAAGATCAATTATATAGCATATCTATTTTTTTTGCAAAGACCTAGGCACTGCTTTGCCCATATATTTTTCTATTAATTTAATAGACTTTTTTATTTTTTGAGTCCTTATTTAGAAAAAGCATTTGTTTTCTTTGGGTTCTGATTTAGAGAAAGAATTGGTTTTCTTTGGTTTCTGATTTAGAAAAAGCGCTTGTTTTCTTTGGGTTCTGATTTAGAAAAAGCATTTGTTTTCTTTGGGTTCTGATTTAGAGAAAGAATTGGTTTTCTTTGGTTTCTGATTTAGAAAAAGCATTTGTTTTCTTTGGGTTCTGAAAATGTAGTTTCTATTAGTTCTTTATGTCCCAAAAATCCTTCATCGTCATAGTACTTTGCTCCTACTGGGCAAAATTTAAGACAGGCTCCACATTTAATGCAAATACCTGGAACCTGAAATGGATTTTCAAGGGAAATAGATTCCATGGGGCAAAGTTGAGCACACAGTTTGCAGTCGGTGCAGGTGCCTAGGGTTTTAGGTTTCACCTTCAGTATATTTACAGGTTCCCCTTCCATGTTTCTTGGTGTGTAGTAGGGCCTATAAGGAACTTGCCCTTGGACAAAAAAATCTTCTAGCAAATTCACATCGTTTTTTATGTCATTTTTGTTTAAGCCATTTTTGGAAGCTAGATTTTCGTTAGATGAGTTTTCTTCATATCCATTTTTGCTGTAAGGATTTTCTTGAGAGCCATTTTGGTGGGATGCTTTTTCGCTAGATCTATTTTCCTTGAAGGCCTTTTGAATTTTCTCGGCAACCTTCCCTGCGAATTCCTCAGCCTGTTCTAAATCATCAGTGTTGGGCCGGCCCTTTCCTAAAGTCTGGGAAAAAGAGTGTTCCCCTACGAATGCTCCTGCACCAATAACTCTAAATCCATCCTCTTCCATTATGTCTCGCAATTCTACCAAGGCATCATCGAAGCTTCTATTGCCATAAAGAACAAAGGCGAGGCCCAAGGCTCCATTCCCTTGAATCGAAGCTAGAAATTCCTTTAAGACATTTGGTACCCTTCCAGCATATACAGGTACTCCTAAAACCACCAAATCATTATCAGAAAATGAATAGGTTTTTTTTCTGTTTTTCTTGAGGGTGAAGTCAAGTTCTTCTATCTCAGCGACCCCAATTTTGTCGGCTAGAGCCCTGCCGAAAGATTTCACTGTTTTTTTTGTTGTTCCGGTGGGGCTAAAATACATTAAGCTTAGCTTCACAGTCTACACCTCGTTTTTTTTCGAATAATAATTTTCTAACATATAAGCTCTAGCCTAAGGTTTAGCAGGATAAATTCAAAAATACTTATCCCTTGCATCTACTATGACTCTTGATTATTTTGTTTAATCCTCTAGGCTCATTCTTTAAGTTGATTATTTAGGCTAAGTTCCGATTCCTTAGGCATCTTTTTCTGCTTCTAGTTTTGTGTAATGCTCGTCAAAGGTTATTTGGGCACTATAGGAAGGGTCTATCTTTTTTAGTTCTTCTTCTATCTTAAGGTGGATTTCTTCTTGGGTCAAGGTGCATTCGCTGGCCATCTCACAGTGGAAGGATACTTCCGTTTTTGCTCTTTCTGTTGAGATTCGCAGACCATGAATACCCAAAATCCCATCCACATCTTTTAGGGATTCTTTGACTACATTCTCAAGATTGTTTGCCAGAGGGTCGTCTACTATAATTGGATCCATATGTACGACAACTTCAATCTTCAATCTTTCCTTTAGGGTCTTTTCAATTTGGTCTATTAGATTATGGCTCTTCATCACGTCTACTTGTGCATCTACTTCCACATGTAGAGAGCAAAATATTCGGCCCGGCCCATAGCTATGGACCATTAAGTCATGAATACCCTTTGCTCCTGGAAAACTCTTTACAATCTTAACGATTTCCTTTACCAATTCTGGGTCAGGAGCCTCTCCCAGTAGTGGGCTAGAGCTTCTCCGCACAAGGTCAATTCCTGAGAAGATTATAAATAGGGCAACCAAAGCACCTATATATCCATCAATGTTCCAGCTGCTAGTTATTCCTACAAGGACACTTAAGAGAACTGTTGAGCTAGCGATTACATCATTACGAGAGTCTGTTGCCGTTGCGAGTAAAACAAGGCTATCGATTTTTTTGCCTGCCGCCTTGTTGAAGGCCGCCTGCCAAAGTTTTACGATTATTGCTCCAGCTAGGACTCCTATAGCCAGCCAGCCCGTGTCCAGGTCTTGGGGATTCATGATTTTAATTGCCGCCTCTTTTAATAGGCCCACCCCAACAATTATAATAATACCTGCTATTATTAAGGAGGTTATATATTCAATTCGAGCATGACCGTATGGATGGTCTTCATCCTCTGGCCGAGCGGCCAACCTAAAGCCAACTAGGGTAATTACGGAAGAGGCACCGTCCCCTAAGTTGTTAAGGCCGTCAGCAAGAATGGCAATAGAGCCAGTTATAATCCCAAGTGTAATCTTGGTCCCACTGAGAATAAGGTTGCTTATTATACCCAGGAGCCCAGCTAGCCTACCATAGGCCTCCCGAACCTTGGGCTCCTTTACCTTTTCCCAATCCTTTATCAGCTTTCTAAAGAGAAAATCAAACACTCTATTCCCCTTCCCCCTTTAGGTCCGCCCAAGCCTTTTGGACTTCTTTTGCCAATTGGTCTGGGCAAGAGGTTGTTTTTGCCCCACAACGAACACCTGTGAATTTTTCTGCGATCTGGTCAATTGTCCAACTATCCACCAGCATTGCAATGGTTTTTAACCCTCCATTACAGCCGCCATGGAATTGGATGTTACTGACACTTCCAGTGTTCTGGTCTAAGTCAAAGTCAAGTTGGGTTGAACACACCCCTCTTGGATACACTTCGTAATGCATGTCCTGTGTCCTTTCTTGAAAAAAGCACCCATCCATGATAATCATAGGGGGGTGCTTTGGGAAAGCCAGATTCCTATTCTAGTAGTAAGCTTCTCTTTTATCTTTATCTTTTTTTGCCACCCACATGTAAATCAGGGTGGGGACTGCAAGCAGAACTGACAAAACACCTAGAGCAAGAAATCCGCTTTGCTTGTTGGTTTTTGGCATAACATCTTGTATCCTTTGTCTGGTAATCATAAACTAATCCCCTTTCCATCTTTTCACTACGGTTATTTATCTAACTGTTTAACCGATTCATCCCCTAACTAGGATCTCACTTTGTGAGCAAGGAAGGCTAAGAGGAAGGAGAATTCTCGGATTTTAGATTAAACGGTTTCTCATATTAGCAGAAACTTCGCTAGACCTTATTTCTTCTATTATACCCCTAGAGGCCAAAAGTAAAAGGAAAATCGGGGTTTTGTAAAAGTATTGTAATATAAGTGGATGGTGATTTAGCAGGAAACTTGATTTTGTAAATCTATTGCAATTAGTCTATCTGCGTTGTAGAATCTGGAGTTCTAGACCCTGGTGATTTAGCAGGAAACTTGATCCCTAGGCTTTGTTCTAAAAGTTTAATTGCAGCCTCTTTGTATTTCAAGGAAAGGACTCCCAAGGAGGCCATAATATAGTCATTGTCGACTAAAATTTTGGCATGTTGACCTGGAGTTAGGAGGAGGCCAGTGTCTCTTTTTTGGGTTATAGTCTTCATCATTTGGACCCTGTTAGGCAGTCTTGTTAAGGCACCACCCGTTCCCACTATGTACTGGACCTGGGTAAGGTCTTTCCCTTGAGCAAGAGTAGTTCTTCCCGAGGGGCCGTAGACATATCTAATAGTACCTGCGTGGCGCTCTATGGACCTAGAAACGGCCTCTAGGGTCAATCTCTCTACAAGCTGGACCTCATCTTGATTCTTTGGGATAGGATGGTAATTTGCCATTAAAGCTTCCAAGTCTAGGCCTTTTTTTTGTAGTTCTTTGGCTAGTTTTTCCTTGCCTATGGTCTCCACGATTTTTTCCATATTTACATAGACACCAAGATCACCTTCAACTGTTCTTTTAGCCTTGGGTTCTGGGCTAATAAGTATCCTGGAAATCTCATCTGAGTCTTCTGTAACTGAATGAACATCTGTTGTAGCACCGCCTACGTCAAGAACAACCACGTTTCCAAGACATTCATAAAGGAGTTTTGTACATTCCATAACAGCCCCTGGAGTTGGAATAATTGGGCCAACCACCATGTCCCTAACATGCTCCATTCCTGGGGCATGAACTATATGCTCTTCAAAGGCTTCTTGTATAACCTTCCTGCATGGTTCCACATTTAGGTCATCAATTTTTGGGTAGACGTTATCTACCAAGTAAAGCTGGCGGTCTTCAAAGATAAGCCGCATTTCTTCTTGGTTCTCGATATTACCCCCGTAAATCACTGGGGTCTTATCCTTAAGTGTGTTTAGGAGCTCTGCGTTATCAATGGCGGTTTCACGCTCCCCATAATCAACGCCTCCAGCTAGGAGAATAAGGTTGGGTTTTATGTCTTCAATCTTTTTTAGGTCAGTCCTTCGGAGTTTGCCTGCAGTTATAAAATGAATAATTGCTCCAGCACCTAGGGCTGCCTCTTTTGCCGCCCTGGCTGTCATGTCATAAACCAGGCCATGGACTGTCATCTTAAGCCCACCAGCTGCAGAAGATGTGGCAAGCATATCTCCATAGACCAGGGAATCTAAGCCTTTAGATGAACATAAATCGTCTATAGCTCCTTGGAGGCCTACCCGAACATCTCCCTCTTCTACTGAGGTTGGTGCTTGGCCTTGTCCATAAAAGAGGGGGCAAGCCCCCTCTAAGTCTGTAAATGCATTTACCACCGTGGTGGTGGAACCAATTTCTGCTACCAAGACATCAACTTGAATTGTATTTTCTTTCACTGTAACCTCATCCTTGTTCATTGTTTTATCCTTATGATTTGTCTTGGATATTTGTTATATCCAGTATTCCTTATCTTAAGTTTTTATCTTTGCAGTCTGTCTAAATTCTTAATTTAATCCTCTGTCCTTATTTCTCCCTACGTCGTTGGCGTTCTTCAACAATAAAGGAAGCTACGTCTATACCATGGGAGTTTCTACCAAAGGCTGCATCTACTCCAGTCTTTATGGCTTCTTCAGGAACAACCTGGGTACCACCGGCACAGATTATGACTTTGTCTCGAATTCCTTTTTCCACTGCTAGCTCATGAATTCTCTTCATATTCTTGTAGTGGATATTGTCATGAGAAATTATTGTAGAGGCTAGGATTACCTCTGCATTAAGTTCAACAGCTGCATCCACAAGTTTTTCTACAGGAACGGAAGTCCCAAGATACTCTACTTGAATTCCAAATCTCTCAATTCCACCATGCTTGATATCGATAATTTCCCGTAATCCCACGGAATGTTCGTCTTCTCCAACAGTTCCGCATACCAGTTTAAGTGGGAATTTTTCTACGTCTTTTCTTATTTCGTCGTCACTTAGTGGCACTACTTCTTCTGGAATAACCAGCTTGGAAACATCGATGTCAAAGCCAACCTTGGCTTTCATTTCGATTCTAGTTCCTTCGGCTTCTTGCATAACCTCACGGCTAATTACTTCAGGCTCTAAGAGACCCATTTTTTTGCCGATTTCCACAGCAACAACTTCTGCCACCCTCTTATTAAGAGGAAGAAACATGGTAAGCATTATGGTGCCGTCCGCCAGCCATTCCATTTCAGGCTTAACGAAGTCAGAGTTTCTATATTTTTTGTTTTCTGCCATTCTCACATTAACGTTATCTTCCATATCTAGCTCGTCAATGTAAACGATTTTGCTGCGATCCTCAAAGGTACAGCCACCAATCATAGCGCTTGGATTCTCTGGGTCCCCACCATATTGTTCAACATTGTTATAGCCAAAGTGGGCAGTAACAGGAGCCATATAGTCATCATCTCTCTCATAGATGAAGCCGTAGCCAACTCCACCTTCAATCTTCCTGGCAATACCATCACCATTTCTGGCAGGGTACATAGCTGAGTCTACAAAAAAGCCCTCTTGGACAGCATTAAAGTATCCACCTACTTGAAGGATTTCTTCCATGAAGAGGCAGGCTCTTTCTTTGATTTCTCTGGCATGGTCTCTTAAGGGACCATCTTTTTTTAGTTCAACCATATCCATTAGTCCATCAAGGCCAATCAAGGTCTGCTTGGCAGTGTCGCAGGCTTCGATGTTATAGATGTGCCAAGGAACGTTACGACCTTCGTCAGGAGTAATTGTTGACTGAATATCGGCACTTGTTAGTTTACTTATGAACATGTTCAAAACATGGGTGACTGTAGCTTCTCTGGCTGAGGAATCTATATACTTGGTGTTCATTTGTGCACGCATTTTGTAGCGGTTGCAAAAATCTCTTAGGGCCACTGCATAGGGTAGGTCCATAAACACGCAAGGAGCAGGAGTAGCCGTTGGTGGTACTGTTGACAGGCAAATATTCTCAGGCTTTATCCCAGCCAATTCTGAGAACATAGAATTAAGAGCATGCTGGACAATTAGTTCTGGCATTACCTTCCAGGCATCTCTTGCAGTGGCATTGGCATTATGAGCGCCGTCAATCTGGGCGATCTCTGCCCAAGCCAAGATCTTCTTGGATTCGCAGGCATCTACAAAACTTCGCACGCAGTTAATGTTTCTATAAAGTACGTTGTATTGAGGGTCTTGATGGGCTCCGTTGATGCCTTCTTCAGCAAACATTACTGCAACATCAGGGCCTGCAACACCAGAAACGTAGGAATGGTAGTTAATTGGTCTTCCTACTTCGTCTTCAATAATATCAAGGGCTTTTCTTTGGGCCCTTACTTGTTTTCGTGTAATGGCAACTCCCCCGATACCTTGTGGGGTTCCTTCAATAAGGCCATCCATATGGGATTGGCCAGCTGTTCTTATAACCATAATATGGTCTGCCCCGTGCCAGGCCGCCATTCTCATTCTTCTAATGTCGTCTTCAAATCGCCCCGAGGCAATCTCAGTTGTTATTACTGGCATGCTTTGGGGGTCGATATTATCAAAGTATTTTGCGGGAGGTAGGGGAACGCTGTTTGTTAAAGCTTTAGATGACTCCCTGTAAACGAAGGGACCCATTTGTTGCTTGGGAACGTGCTCTCTCCAAGTCCAACCCTTCCTTCTGGGCTCATACTTGTCTAGGTCTTTTAGTATATTTTCAATATCTAGTTTTTCATTGTGTTTTAATTCTGTCATTTGGCCCACCCCCTCTATTTACGAAACATGGCGACAACTTCGTCCCAATGCTTACCATTCGCTAACAGAGTTCCTGCTTCTTGCACAGAAATTCCTTCAGCTTGAGCCAACTTATATACCACATGCCCTGCACCTTTACCCATAAGGCCTCTGTCCATACAGCCTTCTACAATGGGTTTTGTGTCCAGTGAGGAAATCCCCATTCTCAATAGAACGGACCTCTCAATTGATGGGGTGGTATTTTTTCTGCCAAGTTCAAGTAGGGGTTCAACCGCCTCTTGGGTCAAGGCCCAAAATCTTTCATATAGTTCTTGGTCGGTAAGGTCAGCAATGTGTTGCCGTCTTACCTCAAAATCATCTTCTCTTTTCATAAAGCTTTCATCTCCTTGCTTTCTTCTTTCAAGGGTTACAGCGTATTACCAGGAGGTACAGTATTCCTTAGAATTCGTGCCCAAGCCTGAATCCTTTTCCTGATTCTCATCTTGGCTAAAGTGGGTCTCATTTCTAGCCTAGGGCAAGCCACCTTCTAAGTATTCCTATGCTTTGGGTATTTACAGGATGGCCAAAACATTTTTAACATAAGCTACATCTGTCCTTGTTTCATCAGCTAAGAATTGTATGTCTTCCTCTGTTGGTTCTTTGACATCATAGGTAGTCATGGCCTGTTTGATAAGGGAGGTTCTCATTCTCTCTAGGTCCACTTCCTTGGTCTTGATTAGGCTGGGATGGCTAGGTAGAATAATACTCTTTCCAGGAACTTCATCTTCTGGATTGCCAAACTTAATGTCTATACCATTGTCTCTTGCAAAAGAAAGCTGGGGTTGCAGATGTTTTCCTGCTCCTGTGTACTCGGTTTCTTGGACGATAATGGTTTTGTCCTGATCAAGTTCCTGAGCTAGGGCAAAGGCTGCAGCCAAGGCTGTATTTCCTGCGGGACCTTTTTCAAGGCCTTCCAGGGTAGCCAAACACTCGGTCATATAGAAAACGTCTCCTTGTGTAATAGTAACATATCGGTCCATATATCGTAAAGGACGGGCAGCAGATCTAGGAACATCAGACCTATCTGGCCAGCTGGAGAAAGGAACCCCAAAACCAGTGTGTCCTGTGGTAAAGGACTTTTTGTTAAAGGCAGTGTCTGATGCCATGTGAAGGCCAGAAAGGTCTACAGAGGCTGCAACGATTTGAGAGTTGGCTCCTGCTTTTAGAAGGCCTCTTGCTGTTCCAGTCAAGTTGCCTCCCCCTGCATTAGTACAAACTACTACATCAGGGTCCTTGTTATATTTTTCTCTAAACTGCATGGAGATTTCATATCCCAAGGTCTCAACTCCTGCAATTCCAAAGGGTGTATAAAGGGAAGCATTAAAGTAGCCTGTCTCTTCCAAAAGCAACAAGAATTTGTAGAAGAGTTCAGGGCCAACAGATAGCTGTACAACTTCAGCTCCGAGGGCTTCACATTTTCTTGCCTTTTCTACTATCTCGGGCTGGCCTACCCCCTTGCTGTCATAACACTCTTGTACCACTATGCACTTAAGACCGTGGATAGCAGCTTGAGAAGCCACGGCAGCGCCGTAGTTGCCAGATGTTGCTGTTAAGACCCCTTTGAAGCCCAGTTTTTTTGCATGGTAAACTGAGTTGGCAGCACGTCTTGCTTTAAAGCTGCCAGAAGGATTGCAAGCTTCGTCTTTTATAAATATGCGAGCCCCTTTTCCCTTTGGTGCGCAGGACCTTGCTAGCTTTGTTATGTTGTGTAGCTCTAAAATTGGAGTGTTTCCCACGTTTACGCTGTATTGAATGTTTTGCATTTCTTCCAGGCTATAGCCTGTTTCTCTCATCATTCTTTCATAGTCAAAGGATAGAGACCCACTCTCAAATACACTGTAATCTATACCAACGGATTGGAGCATTATCTCACCTTTTCTTGCCATTACGGAAGCATAATCCGATTTTTTATTTGCCATGGTTTTCTCCTTCCCCTAATATTCCCCTAACCTGCTTGTCGATTTCTAATAGTTCAGGAATGAAATTGCCAAAGGCGTGGTCATAGGCTGGATTAACTTCAATCATGGTGCCCGTCTCTTCTCGTCCCGTTACAGTGGTAATTGTAACTTCATCTCCAAGTTGGGCGGCTTTATTTAAGAAACCTTTTGTCCAGAGTTCTAGGGGGACTTTTTTTGTATCATCGGGAACTTGGGGAGCTCTATCTTTGGGCTCCAGTATTATTTTATGGATTCTAACCCATGCGTTTTTTTCAATCATGTCTTAGTCCTTTCTTTTTTTTGGCTATTTAACGATTTTGGCGTCCTCGTAAATCATATCTCTCATGTCTCCCATAATAGCTCTAGGTACAGGAAGGTCAATCATAGTATGAAGGCCTGGTCTTGCGTTGATAACATGGGGAATCATGTTTACACACATAGCAATAGTTCCAATTCCTCCTGGAATTTCTGGATTGTTAGCCATATTTACATTCGGGGTTCCTTTGATTATTACATAATCCCCTGTTTGTACTCCAACCTGTTCGGGTTCGATTTGTTGTGGATGATCCATCTCAATCTTCATCTCCCCATTAATATAGCCGTAACCCTTCATTGCACAGCCTGCAACGTCTCCTGCTTTGGCAAAACCATGGGCAGATTCTCTATCCACCATTGTAACAATAGGTTCCATTGCTGTTTCTACTTTATCGACTTTCCAGCCGATGGCATCTGCAATCATACCAATGGACTCATGGAAGCCTACATGACCTGAAAGATGGCCCGTTCTAACGCCTTCTTCAAATTCCTCTTTTGTGATTCCAATGCCTTGTTCTTCCATTACAGCTTTTCCAAAAGGTGAAAGACTGTTGACTCTGCGTGCAATAATGGATTCTACTTCTTCACAACAACCTGTCCAGCAGACCACTAAGAGATCCATAATTAGCCCAGGGTTGATTCCTGTTCCTAGTATGGAGACCCCGTTCTCTTTGGCAATCTTATCTAGTTCTGCAGCTTCCTTTGGTGATTGAGCCTGTGGGTAAGCCATTTCTTCTGCAGAGGATACAACGTTAATTCCTTGTTCCAAAACAAATTTCAATCTGTCAAAGGCAGTTCTAACAAATGAGTCAGTGCAAGTTAAGACTACGTCTGCAGCACCCTTCTTAATAATATCTTCTGGTGATCCAATAATAATGTCGGGACGATTGCCTCTTGGGGTTTTGATGTAATCGTACATGGATTTGCCAATCTTACTGCCCCGGCCTGCTACCCCTACAATGTCTACGCCCTTTTTCTTTAAGAGCATGTCTGCCATGCCACTACCCATTGCGCCAAGACCCCAGATAATAACTTTTACGTTTTCCATAATTTTGTTCTCCTTCTTTTTTTGATTTTTTTAGATGATTGCGTCGATTAATTTTTTTGATAATTTAGTTGGTTGATTTAGTTGATTTGGTTAAGTTGGTTGAGCTGGTTGATTTAGTTGACTTGGCTGAGTTGGTAAAATTGGTTGAGGTTCCAGCTTTAGGCTATTTATTTAGTGTGATACTTTTTTTCGGGTAGTAATTCTTTTAGGGTTCTTCTTTTAGGTCTAGCATTTGTGGTGATGATATTTTTTCGGCTGGTGCCCTTCTAAGGTTCTTCTTTTAGAGTACTACTTGTAGGCTAAATTCGTATTCTAACGCCTAAACTATAGTATTGTCTTTGATATATTAAACGCAAGTCTTATGCCAAGGTGCTGCTCATCCCATAGTAATATTAGCTAACAAAAAACGGCTTCAACCATTGTAATTACAAGGCTTATAGTAGCCGATTATTTTTCATTATTGAATATTAAATTTTGACAACTTCCTTATGGTGCAAATACTTTTGCTATTTGGTGCCAATTGTTTTGCACTTTGTGGGCGGAGAATCAGCTTTACTTAAACTTTCTTGTCGCATCTAAATACTTAGAAAGCATTCCAATATTAACATAGTAGTAGCTATACTTGTTTTCTTTCTTCACATCAACTAAGCCCGATGACACTAACTTTTTCATATGCTGGGATATCGTTGCTTGGGCATAATCAAAAGCTTCTACCAGATCTCCAGTACAAACCGGCTGTCTATTAGTGTTACAAGACATTATATGTCTAAACAAATATATTCTTGCAGGGTGAGCTAGAGCATCAGAAGCTCTGGCAATTAAAAGAACCTCTTCATCCAAGAACTGATCCCCATCTTTTCTTAACCGCATCCTATTTTTCTCCCTTCAGGTCATACTTTTTCATTTTGTGTTGTAGCGTTTGTCTCTTTATTCCCAAAGCCTTGGCCCCTTGAGATACGTTGCCACAATTTTTCTCTAAAGCTTCTCTTATCAATGACATCTCTATGTTTTTCAAATATTCATCTATAGGGCAGTCTATTTTGTCTAAAGAGTACCCTCCTATACTAGCAAGTTCTGCTTCCTGAGGAATCCTTAGCAGCCTATCTGTGATTACGTGTTCACCCTCTGTTAGAGAAACTGCTGCCATCAATATATTCTCAAGTTCCCTTACGTTACCTGGATAGTCATAGTCTACAAGGATTTTCATAGCCTTATCAGAAATGTTCCAAACTTCTTTGTCAAAGCGTACATTATGTTTTTCTAGAAAATGTTCTACTAAGAGGGCCATATCATCTTTACGCTCCCTTAAAGGGGGCATCTTAATGTTTACAATATTTAATCTGTAATAGAGGTCCTTACGAAGCCTTCCCTGAGCCAATAGGATTTCTGGTTCTACATTGACTGTGGCCAGGATTCTTACATCTATAGGAATATCTCTGGTTCCCCCTACACGCCTTATATAGTCTTCTTGAAGAACCCGTAATAGTTTTCCTTGTAAAGCATAAGGCATAGAAGAGATTTCATCAAGTAAAAGTGTTCCCCCACTGGCTTGTTCGAAAAGGCCTTCCCTATCAACAGCTCCAGTGAATCCTCCCTGGGCAGTTCCAAATAGTATACCTTCCAACAAGCTTTCTGGCAGGGCTGCACAGTTCTGACCTAAGAAGGGCTTGTCCTTTCTAGGGCTCCTGTAGTGAATGCTCTGAGCCAGAAGTTCTTTACCAGTGCCTGTCTCGCCGTAAATAAAAACACTGGTGTTGCTTGAGGAGGCTTTTTTTGCTAGGTCAATCATTTCTCTAAAAGCCTGGTTTTGCCCTACCAGGTCTCGAAATGTATATTTTTTTATAAAATCTCTTGGAATTTCTCCCTTGGGATTACCTTCACCTCGAAGGGCAATAAGGGAGTCAGACAACTCCATTATATTAGTTACATCCTTTGATAGCTCGATAGCTGCCACTATTTCATTTTTCTCACCAAAAACCGGCACAGTAGAGTTTACAGTGTGAATTATCTTACCATACTTGTTGGGATAGCGTTGTTCACGATCAATTGTTGCCTGGCCAGAACGTAAAGCTCTAAGCAGAGTAGACTCTTCCTCAGGAATATTGGAAAAAACTTTACGGAAGTCTTTGCCTATTACATCCCCTTGAGACTGCTCTTCCAACTCCATCATAGCCTGGTTGTACAAGATGGTGGTGTTATCCGAAAGAACAACGTGAACCCCATAGTCTAGCTCCTGACTAAGGGCATATAAAATTCTTTGCCATTGGGTTGTATTCATAAGATGATTATATCACAAAGTAAAGAAGACAGTGCAAAATATTTTGCACTGTCCTGCATTTTTGTAGATATTTTTTCGTCATCACTCTTTTAAAATATCATTCGTTAATAGCTTTAATCTCAAGTTTTATAGTTCCAATATCTACGGTATTATTAAATGACAGTGAATTGCTAATATTAATATATGATGAATTCCCATCGGGATATAGGGTTGCTCCATTTAGAAGTCCCGTCTGAGTAAGAGAAACCGCAGCGCAGCTTGTTGGATGTGTATATCCCCCTTCGTTTACCAAGGTGAAGTGAAGCCAATGATCTGCACCTACAGGTATTCCCGGAATTTCTAAATTCAATCCATCAATATTTCTTGTATCATAATTCGCAAAATTGGTCATTTGCCATATTAGCCTATATCCATCAGGCATGCCACCTATAACATTTAAAGTGGCCGTTATTTTGCTAGCTTCCTGCAAATATATGTTTTGGACATTACTAGGTGCGGAAACGGTTTTGTTTTCAGGCAAGTAATAATAATCTTCATAAATCTTTAAAGTATAATCTCCACTGTCTAAGTCTATATGGTATGCGCCATTTACATCAGTAGTTCCGCTCCCAACTTCCGTAACTCCACTATATGCCTTAACTACAACTCCATTAATTGGAGCATCCCCCGAAGCACTCTTTAGTACAAGTCCATACAGCCCTTCAGGAGAGAATGATCCCTTTATCACACCTGAAGCTGTTGTTGCCTCAGACAATCCATTTGCAGATAGTATGTTAGCACCACTCTTTATAGTAAGGCTATACCCTGTTGTTAAATTAGCTCCTGAAGCATCATGAATATCAATTACAAATTTCTTTCCGCTCTCAAGCCACGTTCCACTATAACTTGTCCCAAGTGACAAGGCTGGTTCATGAAAATCAAATGCAATCATCTCATCTACTTGAGCCTTAGTCCTTGTACCACTTTGATTTGTAGCTTTGTCAAAACTAATGGCAAGGGTATCTCCTTCGCCTATTCCCTCTTCAAATGGACCCTCATTTGGCCTTCCTTCTTGAGCGTAAACTAATGTAATCTGTGGAGGCTGAACTTCAGAAACTATAATCTCAGCAGGAACATTAGAAATAGTATCAATCAAATCTTCATAACCAGCCGGAATAGGTCCTACTACTGTCGCTGTAAATGTGTAGCTTGTAGCAGCATTTGAAACATAGGAATCTGTGTCCTCCCAAACTCCGATAGCCACCACTTCGGAATGTCCAGAGATTGCCACACAAGTCACATTAGCTTGCAAATATCCAATGACTGCTGCTGCATTTTCGTAATTTGGACTTCCAATATCTCCTCCATCCACAGAAGCTAATGCGTCATAGCCAGTTATTTCTATATTACTTGCTGACCACTTGGCATATACCGTAGTAGCAGCCGAAACAGTGGTAATAGCTCCTACCACATTGCCCGTCCCATTCTGCAGGGTGTTCCAACCAGCGAAATTATAATCTACTCGCGTTGGCTCATAAGGTATCCTGTTTTGTGTTTCAGAACTATTATCCCAAAGAAGATAGGTCGGTTTGGCTTCTGTATCACCACCGTTACTATTAAAGGTTACCATATATCCATCGTTTAAGGTTGCAGGCCCTATTAGGTTAGGCGATGTAGCACCATCAGCCTTATACACTTGCGCAGAACCTGTTGCATTAATTCCGCTTACATTCGAGCTTCCAAGAAGCTCTATCGTCGCTTGCCCTGCATCTCCATTTACGCCAATCTGATTAATGGTTCCTTGAACTCTTGCTAATGCATTAGGGGTAATAATTATCACATGGTTTATCTGACCATCTAAAAGAACCATACTAGATGTATTTATTTCTACTGGCGAGGCTGAGGCGGCACTTTGCAAATTAACTCGACCTGCCCCATTCATTCTTATTCCACCTAAGTGAGGATAGTAGGCCAGGTAGCTGCTATAACTGACACCATTGATAATTGCGGTACCCGAGACCGTTGCCTCATTAGTAACTGTCGCATTGGGTGCTTCAATTGTAAGGTTTCCACCAATGGTTCCCGGTGATGTGAATTTTATTTCTCCCACATATAAAATTCCAGCTAGTATTCCCATGTTTTTTAAGGGTACTGTTAGGACGAAACCTCCCCCTTCCACTAAATTATCAAAGCCTCTTATTAATGGGGATTCCATCTCTTCTCCGCCGATAAGTACC
>JAVEXZ010000019.1:0-30063 GCA_034003765.1 Anaerovoracaceae bacterium
TTTCCGCTTTCTCAATCTTAGCGGCAAGTAATATAATACTATTCCCTACTACCTTTGTCAACAACTTTCTCCATAAGTTTTCATTTATTTTCCTGAACTTTTTCCTTCCTCTATATATAGGCGAATACATAAAAATTCACAGGGATAAATTCTTTTATTCGTCCAATATAATTTTTTCTTGAGGTTTGGAGATTTTTCCCCTCTTATCTGAACATCGATGAAGACCGAAGAGAAGGTAGATTACAACCCCTATAATATTATACAAAGAAAAGAAGAGATATACAGTAGACCCCCCTCCCAAATCCAAAGCAAGGCCTCCAATGAACTGGCAAAAGATAGTAGAGAAGTTGGTTGATACAGCATAGTAAAGGGATATGCCCATTCCCAACTCCTTTGGTTCAACTGTCTTATGAATATATCTTATGAACTCTACAAGTATGATTCCATTCACTATGCCTTGTAGAAAAAATGTGCCTAAGAGTAAAGCTGAAGAAGGGCCAGTGCTATACCAGCCATACCTTAAGACCGATATTATCATTGCAATTAAAATTGTCCGCTCCAAGGATATTTTTTGTGAGATCCTCTTTGATAAGGCCATAAATATGGCTTCACTGCCTGCCATCAATAAAAAAGCCGTGCCAACTCCCCCTATATTGCCTCCACCCTCTATATATAGGAAGGAAAAATAAGTGTTATTTGCTACGTTAGTACCCATCACAAAAAAGGCACTAACAATAATGGCCAAATATTTTTTATTTTTAATCAAATGTATATACTTTGTTCTTTCTTCTTTTATATGGGGGGTTCCTAAGTCTGGCATTACTTGACTAAACTCATCCCCATCCCATTCTATATCAGGATCATCTTCTGCCTTAATTTTCCGGACACTTCTCGGTTTCACTTTCATTGGGCTCTTCCATCTATTATCTCTTCTTATCATTATCCAAATTACAAGGGCTGATAAAATGAAGCTTAATGAAAAGCCAGGAAATATGACCCAAAGACCAAAAGCTTCTGCGCATCGTCCTGAAATAAATGTTGCAAGGGCAAATCCGATGCTACCCCACTTTCTTATGCTATTAAAGGATTGGCCTGACTCTATAGTCATGGCATCATTTAACCCCATAATGGGTGAGTAGAAAAAAAATAAGATCATAAATCCAATAAGGAAAAAGCCATAGCTATTCAAGCTTAGTAGTCCCATAGCCCAAAGAGCAGAAACCAAACATAAAAAAACAACCACCCTTTTTTTCCTTGGGCTATTATTGTATCTCTCTCCCCAAAATGTGGTAGCAAAAATGGCCACCCCAGTAGCCAAAGCTGTAGAAATGCCTATTTGGGTTCCATCAAAGCCCAGGGAATCCAAATATTGGCCAATCAAGGGGAAGAGCATTCCTATGGCTGCGTAAGAAAATATATTTAAGGCTACATAGTTATAGTAGATTTTTTTCATAAATTACCTTTATCATCTCAAGAATTCAATTTTAGATAAGTATCTATTCCATGTTAGGGGAATTAGAGTGGTTTGTATAGCCAGTGTTAAGCCAGCCTTAACTATTCTCAAAGGTAGCATGGCCACCACAGCCTGGTCAAATAATAAATATAGCCAATAAGTATCCAAAATAAGGTTCAAGAAGATTACCACTATAAGACTAGCAAGCAAAGTTCGCTTAAATGTCACTGGCTTTTTATAAAGTACAAGGCCAAATGTTAGGCCAGTGAGGAAGGCTGTCAGTGTGAATCCCGGGAAATATGGTCCCATGGGGAAAATAAGCATACCAATGATATCTCCTAGGGCATATGAAACCCCAGCCCACAAAGGACCGTATAGGATAGACGTCATGGCCACTGGCAGAAAGCCTAAGGAAAGCCTAAAAGAAGTAGGCATAAAGATTGCAAAAATCCTTGTCAAAAGAACTTCCAAAGTAATCATAAATGATATAACTACTAATTTAGTGATTTTAGAATGTTTTCTCATAACATTCCCCCCTATCCTTCAATAATCTCATACATACTTGGGGCATCTTCTTTTTTCGATGATTCACTCAAAATTAGAACTCTAATAACAAGGGTACCTCTGCCAAACTCTAGCTTTATAATGTCTCCCACCTTAACTTCTGTCCCAGCCTTAGCAAGCCTGTCATTCAGTGTTACCTTACCACTATCACAAGCCTCTTTTGCAATGGTACGTCTTTTGATCAATCTTGAGTTTTTTAAAAATTTATCGATTCGCATAATTTTTTCTAAAAAGTTTCCCCTCTTATTTTTTGACCCTATAGCCACTAATTATCAAACCCGAGAAAGTTCTAAAGACTATTAATTGGTCTAGTCGAAAAATTCTCCAGCTTAGTAATGGCTCAACTCGAAAAATTCTCCAGCTTAGTAATGACTCAACCTAAAAGTTTCCAGATTACTAATGTTTCTGCTCGAAAAAGTTTCCAGATTACTAATGGCTCAACTTAAAAGTTTCCAGATTACTAATGTTTCTGCTCGAAAAAGTTCCCAGAATTGAAAAGAGGGCGGCTTATACCGCCCTCCTCATCAAGTTGATTTCTATTTGTTTACAGCATCTTTTAATGCTTTTCCTGCTTTGAAAACAGGAGCTTTCGATGCAGCAATCTTGATAACTTCGCCCGGTTTTCTGGGGTTTCTTCCTTGTCTTTCTTTTCTATCTCTTGTTTCGAATGTTCCAAAACCAATTAACTGTACTTTTTCACCCTTTACTAATGCGTCTTGAATTACTTCAATGAAGCTGTTAACTGCGATCTCCGCATCCTTCTTGGTAATTGCTGCCTTGTCTGCTACTGCAGTCACTAATTCTGCTTTATTCATGTGTACAATTCCTCCTTCATAACTCTAATGATTCCATGGATTATTTAATGTCTTCCAAAAGCTTTGCACCCTCCCAAAGCTTGTCCATCTCCTCTAAAGACATCTCTTCCAGATACTTGCCGGAAGCCTCAGCTTTTCGCTCTATTTCGGAAAATCGCCTTATAAATTTTACCGAAGTGGAGTTCAGGGCTTCTTCAGGATTAACCTTTAAAAATCTTGCCACATTGACGACGGAAAAAAGTAAGTCCCCTAATTCCTCTGTCATGGCATCTTGATCGTCCTGACTCATGGCCACTTTTAACTCTAAGAGCTCTTCTTCAAGCTTCAAAAAAGCTGCGGCTACTTCTTCCCAGTCAAAACCTGCTTGTGCAGCTTTGGCCTGAAGCTTATAACTTCTTAACAGAGCTGGCAAGGCCTTTGGGACCTCCATTAACCGCTCTGTGTGGGAACTGTTTCCCCGCTCTTTTCTCTTGACATTCTCCCATTTATCGAGGACTTTGTCAATAGTATCAATCTTTTCTTTGAAAAAAACATGAGGGTGGCGACGGATCATTTTCTCGCATTCCCTATTTATTACACCTAAGAGGTCAAAGCTGTTGGCTTCTTCAGCTAATACCCCATGAAAAATCACTTGAAGAAGAAGGTCTCCCAATTCTTCTTCAAGATTTTCATCATCATTATTGTTAATGGCATCCACAACTTCATAGGCTTCTTCTAGCAGACAAGACTTTAGGCTCTGGTGGGTCTGAGCCTTATCCCAAGGACATTCTTTACGAAGTACTCGCACAATATCCCTCAAACGGCTAAAGGCTTCTTCCTCAGTTATAGATTCTTTAGAGAGTTTCTCTTTTTCATTTACCGTGGCATTATCCAGGGTTTCTTTTTCCGTTGACATACTTTTTGGATATCTCCTTTTAGGTCTTTTTATCTCTCTTGATGCTTTATTGAAAATCAAGCAATATTACCCCTATCTTGCCCCGCTGAAACCTATCTATCAAGGCTAGGATCTTTGTCCCCTTAGAAATCCTTGCCCCTACTCATAGTCAAGTTATCTTGCCCCGCTGAAACTTATCAATCAAGGCTAGGATCTTTGTCCCCTTAGGCATCCTTGCTACTTCATCACGAGTAAGTGATCTAGTCAAGAATAGGAGTGCTCCGTATACTAGGGCTCCCACTCCAATTGCTATCACTGTAGCAAAGGCATTGGACCCTAAAAAATCATAACTCATTCTATAAGTGCCTATTGCAGCAAAACCCATTACTAAGGCAGAAAACCCAGGTTTCAAAAAGGTCATTTTCAAATCAAAGTGTGTGCCCGTATGTCTTCTTACTGCTAGGATGTTCAGTATAGCCGCAACCATATATGCACATACAGTACCTATGGCCGCCCCTTTAACATTCACGCTGTAAATCCCAGCTAACCACCATGTTACACCTATCTTTACCATAGCACCCATGGCCAAATTGCCTACTGGCACAAGTTGCTTGCCAATGCCCTGAAGTACTCCTGTTAGAGTTTGTACCGTTGATAGGAATATAACCCCAAAAGCCATAATTAAGAGTATAGGAGCTGCATCTAAAGCACTTTCTCTTTGAAATGGGTAGAGTAAAAGCATAATGGGTTCAGCCAAAACCATAAGGCCTACAGCACATGGGAAGCCAGCAATCATTGCGGTTCTCAATCCCAATTTGATATTCCCTTGTAAAAACTCTTCGTCCTTTTGCTTCCATGCCATTGCTACTGTGGGAACAAGGCTCATTGCCACTGCCTGGGTTAACACCTGAGGAAAATTAATCAATGGTCCTGCAAAACCTGATAGCTGGCCATAAAGGTCTTCTGCTTCTGTAACAAGATAACCGGCAACATCTAAACGCCTCATTATTATAGCTACGTCTATAAAGTTCATAATTGGCATAATAGCAGCTCCTATGGTAATTGGAACGGCAATTATGAATATCTTGCCTAATATCTTTTTGCCAGATTCTGTTTCCATCCCCTGGGTTCTCAAAATTTCTTCTCTTAGAGAATTCTTTTTACTCAGGTATATGACACCTACAGTTATTAGCCCTGCTATTCCTCCAATTGTGGCCCCAAAAGCCGCACCTCCTGCAGCTTCCATGGTTCCTGATTTTATAAATACATAGGCCAGTGTAAGCCCTACACTAACTCTAAATAATTGCTCAACTACTTGTGATGTGGCAGTTGGTTTCATGTTTTGCATCCCTTGGAAGTAACCTCTAAAGGCAGCCATCATGCTAACAAAAATAAGGGCTGGGGCAATGGATCTCATAGCAAGATAAGCCCCTTCCATATTTATAAGACGCACCAAGACTCCTGCCCCAAAAAAACAAAGGGAAAAAGATACCAGCCCAATACTAAGTAAAAGAATAAGGGAAACCCTAAAAACCTTATGGGCACCGTAATGATTACCCACAGCTATTCGTTCTGATACCATTCTGGATATAGCCACAGGGATTCCTGCAGTTGCAAGCATCATAAAAAAGACATAAACAGGATATGCTGCCTGATAATATGCCATGCCTTGGGTACCAATCATGTTAGCCAAAGGTATTCTAAAAAAAGCGCCCAAGACTTTAATTATTATTCCTGCTGCTGCTAGTACTACCGCCCCTTGGAAAAATGTTTTCTTTGTCACACTCTGGCTCCTATACTATTACTATAATTGCTTGCTGATTCTCTCAGCTGCTTGTTCCACTTCAAAAACTACTTTTTCTACATCAATTGTAGTGTATTCTCCATCTCGATACAAAACCTTACCATCAACCATGGTTAATACAACATCGCTTCCAGAAGCAGAATAAACCAAATTGGTTAAGAGATTATGAACAGGCTTCATGTTGGGGTTATCAATATCAAGGACTATTAGGTCGGCTTTAAGTCCCTTTGCCAAAAGTCCAGAATCCTTTCTGCCTTGGCCTAAGGCACCTCCTCTTGTGGCTGCATAAATAGCTTCATAAGGAGTAACTTTAGTGGGGTCATTGTATTGCATTTTAGGTGCGCAGGAAAAAATCTTTATTTCCTCTATAAAGTTCAGGCTGTTATTACTAGCTACGCTGTCGGTACCTATGGCCACATTTACACCCTTTTCCAAAAGCAGGGGAACATTACATACACCGCTGGCTAGTTTCAGATTGCTAACTGGGTTGCAAGCTACTGTTACTCCTTTATTTTTGAATATGTCCATATCTTCTTCTGTAACCCAAACGCAATGGGCCGCAGTAGTTGGAGTGTCAAAAAGCCCCAAGGACTCAAAATATGCAGCAGGAGTTTTACCTCTTCTTTCGATACATCCTTCATGCTCAAATACTGTTTCAGATAGGTGGAGGTGCATATTTGCACCAATTTCTTTTGTATATTCAGCTAATGCCCTTCCCGTGTCAGGATCGGAAGTATATTCTCCGTGGAGGCTCATATCTACACGGATTTTACCCTTACCTGCCCCATGGTGGTTTTCATATAATTCTCTCATCTCCCTTACACCTTCAAGGGTCGAAAATTCTTGCCCTGTGAAGTTTGTTATGCTTCGGGAAATATTATTTTTTGTTTGGCTCTCTAGAATGGCTCGCACCATATCCTCTGAAAAATAGTACATATCTGTAGTGCTAACAATACCATATCTAAGAGATTCCGCCATGGCAAGCAAGGTGCCGTAGTAAACATCATTTCCAATCAAAAGAGCTTCAAAAGGAAATATCTTTTTTTCAAGCCAATCTTTAAGGGCCAGGTTTTCTCCATAGCCTCGCATCAAGGTCATGGGAGAATGGGCATGGCTATTAACAAAGCCTGGCATTAAAAGTTTACCTTTACCATCGTAACTATCCCCAAACTGAGTATAGTTTTCTGGGAATATTTTGCCAATATACTCAATTTTATCTCCTATTGTACCAACATATCGATTTTCTAAAGGGGTAAGTCCTTCATCTAATATGGTGATATTTTTAAATAACATAGCAGTTTTCCCTTTCTTCTTTCAACGAATTACAATGAGATAACCTTCTGATAAATGACTGTATTATGCCCACAATAACGGCTTATTATATCACACCTTTGATAGAATCTCCAAAAGACTAACAGCCTTGTTTAGCTTATCTGTTGAGGAGACCCTTAACCTTATTACTGGCTTGAGCCCCCCCTTTATTTCTATTTCTGAACCAAAGGCTTCATAAGCCATCCCATATTGTATGGGCTTAATAGGATTGTCTTTGGCTATATAAAAAAGTAGGGAATTCTGTTCTTCTGTAACCCTGCTAATAGCCAGATTCTCAGAGAGAGATCTTATTAAGGAGATCAGAAGTAGATCTTCTGTTGCCCTAGGTAATTCACCAAATCGATCTAATAGCTCCTCTGCAACTTCTTTAAGCTCAAGAGTGTTTTCAATATCGGCGATTTTTTTATACATTTGAAGCTTCATCATCTCATCTGTTATGTAGCTTCCTGGAATATAGGCGTTTACCTTTATCTCTACAGAGGTGTCTTCCTTTTCTCTGGCAGGTGTTTCTCCCCTAAGGGCACGAACGGCTTCATCAACTAATTTAACGTATAGTTCGTAACCTATTGTAATCATATGGCCTGACTGCTCTGTGCCTATAAGATTGCCAGCCCCCCTTATTTCCAAATCTCTCATGGAGACTTTGAACCCAGCTCCAAGCTCTGTGAATTCCTTGATAGCCTTTAGGCGTTTTTCTGCAGCTTCGCTTAGGAGTTTTCCTCTTTTATAAAGAAGATAGGCATAGGCTAAACGATTGGATCTACCCACCCTGCCCCTAAGTTGATAAAGCTGGCTTAGGCCATAGTGATCTGCTTCTAATATCAATATTGTATTAACGTTGGGAATATCCAAGCCAGCTTCAATAATTGTGGTGGAAATTAAAAGGTCCTTTTCACCCTCAACAAAGGAAAGCATCACATCCTCTAGTTCTCTTTCATTCATCTGACCATGACCTATTCCTATCCTTGCATCAGGTACCAAGGTGGATATGTGATTTGCGACTCTATGAATTCCTCTCACCCTGTTATATACAATATAGACTTGTCCACCCCTACGCAACTCTTTTTCAATGGCCTCTTTCATGGCTAAATCATCGTCTTCCATAACATAGGTTTGGACTGGATATCTTTCTTCAGGTGGATCTTCAATTAAACTCATACTCTTTATCCCCACAAGGGAAGTATGAAGTGTCCTTGGAATTGGTGTTGCTGAAAGCGCTAATACATCAACGTTTTTCCTTAGTGCCTTCATGGTTTCCTTGTGCTTAACCCCAAAGCGTTGTTCCTCGTCTATAACAAGCAATCCAAGGTCATTGAATTCAACATCTTTAGAAAGGAGTCTATGGGTACCAATAATAACATCTAGTCTTCCTTTTTTTAAGTCTTCCAGGATTTTCTTTTGTTCACCTGTGGTCCTAAAACGGGACAACATTTCTAGCTTAAATGGGAATCTTTCAAACCTCTCTTTGAGTGTATGGTAATGCTGATTTGCCAAGAGGGTTGTGGGTACTAGTATGGCCGCTTGTTTGCCTTCTGCTACTGCTTTAAATACTGCTCTAGCTGCAACTTCTGTTTTCCCAAAACCTACATCTCCACAAAGAAGACGATCCATTGCTTCTGGTTTTTCCATGTCATCTTTTATTTCTTGTATGCATCGAAGCTGATCATCAGTTTCTTCAAAGGGGAATTGGTCTTCGAACTCGGCCTGCCAAGTAGTATCTGGTCCAAAGGCATAGCCAGGCAAGGCCTTTCTTGTGGCGCTTATTTCTAATAGTTCCCTAGCCATATCTAAAATTGCGGCTTTTGCATTAGCTTTGGTCCGCTTCCATTCACTACCAGACATTTTATTGACCTTAGGTGCTGCACCCTCTGAGCCAATATATTTTTGTATGAAATCCATCTGCTCTACAGGGATATACAAAACATCTTCTCCTGCATATTTAATTTTTAGGTAATCCTTTTTAGACCCTTCAACAGTTAACTGGTCCATTCCTATGAATTTACCAACTCCATGGCTTTCGTGAACAACATAGTCTCCCTTTTGGAGATCGGAAAATGCCTTAATTACCTCCCCTTCCTTGGCTCGGCCTTTCTTAGATTTTCTTTCTTTTGAACTAACAAAAATATCCCCATCCCACAAGATAAGAAGTTTTTCATCTGGGAACTCCATACCTGCAGTAAGGCTACCCAACTCAAAACTTATTCTTTTTACCAGACCATCTATATCTAATAGTTCCTTTAGGTTGTTAATTCTTTCTTCAGTTGCGCAAGCGATGATTATTCTGTAGCCTCTTTTATCATAATCCTTAACATCTTGAACAAAGCTTTCTAGGCTTCCATTATATGATGGGCCTTGGCGAGACTTGATTTCAAAAAGTTGAGATACCGCCTCAACTCCTGGAATTCTTTTTGATAAGGGTGTAAATACATGGTATTTTGGCCTATTAGCTGCCTGGCTTCCTGCCTTTAGAAAATCCAAAAATATTTGCGCATCTTTAATCCGCATTCTATCCTTGGGAATTGCTCGCCCCATTGATATAAGAACCTCTAATTCCTCAGAGCCTTCCTCCTCTATTATTTTTGCTTCTTGATATATTCTTTCTGGGTCATCTATCAGTAAAAGGTCCTCTTGATCCAGGTAATCCCACAAGTAGGTGGGGGAAGGATAAAAGTAGTCAACATAGTTTTCTACAGTTTGAGAATTTCTTCCTTCCTGGATTGCCTCTACCAGTTGATCTTTTCGTTTTAGCAGCTCTTTGCTACGGTGAGAATCTTCCTTCTCTGCCTTACGAATATAATCTTGGTACTCTTCTTCTATTTTTTGTCCTACCCTCTGAAATTCTCCAATGTCCACTGGCATCTGGGTGGCAGGATATACAGTTATTGATTTAAGCTGTTCTAGGGATCTCTGAGTATCTGGCTCAAATCTTCGAATTGATTCCACTTCTTGATCATCGAACTCAATCCTATAAGGTTCTTCAGAATCAGGAGAAAATATATCTACAATAGAACCTCTTATACTAAATTGGCCAGGGTCATTTATCATAGGTAAACGTTCATAGCCAAGTCTTACCAGTTCTTCCCCTAATTGGGAAAAGTCATAGTCCACCCCTCTTTGCAAATAGATCTTTCTACTTTTGTAGTGGTCCTTGGGGGGTATTTTTTTTAGGCAGGCTGAAATCGGAGCAATTATAATAGCTTCTTCTTCTCCTAAAATTGCCTTCATGGCGGCCATTCTCTTCCATAGGTTTTCCCGGCTTTTGGCCTCATATCTTAGGAAGGTGCTTTCGTCCTCGGGCAAAACCAAGATATTTTTATGAACAAAAAAAGACAGATCCTTTGCCATACTTTTCGCCCTTGCAAGCGAAGAAACCACAACGAATCCTTTTCCCTTGTGGTTATTTATAATATCTCCGGCAACTTTCGCTACACGGCTTTCGGATACTCCCCTATAATGATTTATCCCTTTATCCATTATATTTATTCATAGCCTCATCAATTCCCTTGGCCATAATGATTTCTACGGCATCTACCCCTCTTTCAACAGCAGCCTCTAAAAGAGGTTTTTCTTCCTTTGAAAATCCACCTGTTACAAAGTCTCTAAGTGACATTTTTCGCTGACCACCTATTCCTATTCTGATTCGGGGGAAATCTTCATTATTGATATGAAAAATAATTGATTTCATACCGTTATGAGAGCCAGAAGAGCCCCTTTTTCGAATTCTAAGTTTTCCAGTTTCAATGTCGATATCGTCATAAATAACAATCATATTCTCAGGGTCTATTTTATAGTAAGAAAGAACCTCTCGAACAGACTCTCCCGAAAGGTTCATATAAGTTTGAGGTTTCACCAATATAACTTTTTGGTTGTTAATGGAACCATCTCCAACCAATGCTTTAAAGGCAATTTTTGAAACCCTTATATTATGACGCTCTGCCAGCCTATCCAAGGTTATAAAGCCTAGGTTGTGACGGGTGTTTTGATACTTTCTTCCGGGATTCCCTAACCCCACAATTACAAACATATTTTTAATATTAATCTCCTAGTCAAAAAGTTTACTGATTGAATCATTGGTAAATACTCGAAGCATGGCTTCAGCAAAAAGTGGAGCAACAGACAGAATTTTCATGGATGGGATTATTTTTTCTTCAGGTATTGGGATTGTGTTCAATAATACGATTTGCTCAATTGGTGATCCAGCCAGACGTTCGATGGCGGGTCCTGAAAGAACGGGATGGGTAGCACATGCCACCACAGATTTTGCTCCCATTTCTCTCAAAGCAGTAGCCCCATTTGTAATGGTTCCAGCTGTATCTATCATATCATCTACCAATATACAGTTCTTTCCTTCAATATCTCCAATGATATTCATTATTTCACTCTTATTGGCTTCAGGCCTTCTTTTATCAATAATGGCAATTGGGGCGTTTAAGGGTTGGGCCATATTCCTTGCTCTTGTTACAGACCCATGGTCAGGTGAAACAATAACTAGGTCTTCAATGGCTTGATCTCTAAAGTACTTAACAAGAATAGGAACTCCGAGCAAATGGTCAACAGGAATATTGAAATACCCTTGTATTTGTGAAGCATGTAGGTCCATGGTCAAAACTCGATCAGCTCCTGCTGCAACCAATAGGTCAGCCACTAGCTTAGCGGTTATTGGATCTCTGGCTTTGGTTTTTCTATCTTGTCTGGCATAGCCATAATAGGGGATAATTGCATTTATTCTACCTGCTGATGCTCTCTTCATTGCATCAATCATAATGAGAATTTCCATTAAATTATCATTAACAGGGTCACAAGTGGATTGAATAATATATGAATCTATACCACGAACAGTCTCCCATAAATTAACGGTTATTTCCCCGTCGCTGAATTTGGAAACCGATGCTTTACCCAAAGGCTTTCCCATGATTGAAGAAATTTCTTCTGCTAATTCTAAGTGAGAATTACCTGTAAATACCTTGAAATCAGAAAATGCCGATTGCTTCATTTCTTTTCTATTCCTCCATCTTTCTTTTTTAAGAGTCCCCGTCTTTCCACCCAGCCTTCAAGAACTCTCCCCTTTGCCCTTGCAACATACAAGGACCCTTTTGGTACATCGGAAGTAACAGTACTCCCTGCTGCAATATATGCCTTTTCTTCTACCAGTATAGGTGAAATTATGTTGGTGTTACAACCGATAAAAGCTCCATCCTTCACTGTAGACCTATGTTTATTAAGGCCGTCATAATTTACAAAAATAACTCCGCAACCAATGTTAATATCTTTGCCTAAGTCCGAATCTCCAATGTATGTAAGGTGAGATGCTTTGCTTCCATCCCCCATAGATGAATTCTTTACTTCTACAAAATCTCCAACCTTGCAATGGTTGCCTATCTTGCTATTTGGTCTTAAGAAAGCAAAGGGGCCAATCTTAGTGGATTCTCCTACAGTGCTTTCAAGAATTACTGATGATTCTATTTCTGTTCCATCACCAATGGTGGAATCCTTAATTCGGCTATTATGTCCAATCACACAGTCCCTACCAATAACAGTTTTACCTTCAAGGATTACACTAGGCCCAATTCTAGTCCCTGATCCAATAGCAACTCCTTCATCAATATATGCTGTGTTTATATCAAGAAAAGTTACTCCTTCTTCCATCAATTTGATATTTCTTTGTCTTCTATTATCCTCTATTGCTTTATACTCTTCCAACTCCATCTCGGTCCCCCTTATTTTTCAAAATCTTTTTCTAAAATCATTTCACCAGCTTTATATATATCTCCTGCACCCATGGTGATAACATAGTCACCATCTTGGGCATTTTCATAGACAAAGTCAGCAATCTCTTCAAATGTCTCAAAGTAATACACAAACTTTCCAGGATACTTTTCTTTGATCTTTTCAGCTATTGCTTTCGAGCTGATCTTAAATATGTTTTTTTCTCGAGCTGCATAAATCTCAGCTAGAATCAAACAATCAGCATCATCGAAGGATTCGGTAAATTCCTCAAATAAGGCCATTGTTCTTGTGTAGGTGTGGGGTTGGAACAAACACCACAATTTATTCATATTGATGTTTTTGGCAGCCTTCAATGTAGCCTTGATCTCTGTTGGATGGTGGGCATAATCGTCAATTACTACCACCCCCTGGTCTGTCCTACCTTGAATGTCAAACCTCCGTTGAGTACCCTTAAAGCCCTTAAGGGTTTTTTGCATTGACTCTATTGATACTCCTAATGTATGTCCACAGGAAAAGGCAGCAAGGGAATTTAGAATATTATGTTCTCCTGGTACTGAAAGAGACATTTCTACCAGGAATTCTTCCTTGTGGTACAATTCGTATTGAGGGTATCCGTCTTCCGTAAAGCGTATGTTATTTGCCCAGTAGGTACAGTCTTCTGTAAGGCCAAATGTAATAACATTTGGTAAATCCCTTATAACGGCTTGGACAAAAGGATTAGATGCTAGCGCAATAATGGTTCCATCTTCAGGGACTAGGCCTGCAAAAGTCTCAAAAGACCTGACTATGTGATCAATATCCTTAAAGTAGTCAAGATGATCTGAGTCAATATTCAAAATGATTTCGATTTTTGGTCTTAAGTTCAAAAAGCTATCCATATACTCACAAGCTTCGGTAATAAAGTAGGGGCTTTTTCCAACCTTTACATTACCTCCAATCTCCTGGAGATTGCCACCAATTAGAATGGTAGGGTCCATGTCTGCTTTTTCTAGAATCAAAGAAACCATAGATGTTGTAGTGGTTTTTCCATGGGTTCCAGCCACTGCGATGCTAGATGGATAGTCTCCCATTAGAGTACCTAAAATATCGGCTCTGGTTACTGTAGGTATCCCTAGCTCTCGGGCCTTTGCTAGTTCCGGATTGTCCTCCCCTACTGCAGCAGAATACACAACCAAATCTGCCCCTTCGACGTTCTTTTCTCTATGGCCTAAATATATATTGGCTCCCTTTGATATCAATCGGTCTGTTAGGTCAGACTCCTTCATATCGGAACCCGTTACCCGTAAGTTTCGGTCCAACAAAATTTCTGCAATTGCCGATAGGCCGATGCCCCCGATGCCAATGCAGTGAATCTGATTATAATCTTCTATTTTTATCATGCTTTCCTCCACTTTTTGCAAATTAAGTATAACATAAGCTATAGGCTATTTCAAAAGATTTGCTGAGGATATAGGCTTTTTATTTGCCCTTTATTTGATCCAGAATTGACATTCTTGATTTAATCGAATAATATTAGCTAATATATAGTGATTGTTCGGAAGGAGTGGAAAATGAAAAAAACACAAAGAGTGGGTAGCCTCATTAAAATACTGTCCGATTCACCAAATCAAGCTTTTGGCCTAAAGACTTTCTGTCAACTATTTGGTGCTGCAAAATCAAGCATCAGTGAGGACATAGCCGCTGCCAAAGAGGTTGTGAAAGACATGGAATTAGGTAGAATCGAAACCACCCCTGGTGCAACTGGTGGCGTTAAGTTTGTTCCGTATATTTCTAACGGTGATACTTTGCTCTTGCAAAATGAATTATGTGAAAAACTAGATGATCCTAATAGAATTCTAGGTGGTGGCTTCATCTACAGCTCTGACCTTATGTTTGATCCCCATTTAGTAAAAAGATTAGCAACTGTATTTGCTAGAAAGTTTCAAGACTTAAATGCAAATATAGTTGCTACTATTGAGACCAAGGGAATCCCTGTAGCAGTTATGACCGCTTATCTTTTGAATATTCCTCTTGTGGTTATACGGCGTGAAGCTAAAATTAGTGAGGGGTCCACAGTATCAATTAATTATTTTTCAGGTTCCTATGACCGGGTACAAAAGATGAGTATTTCCAAGCGTGCAGTAAAGCCTGGGTCCAAGGCTTTAATAATTGATGATTTTATGCGTGGTGGGGGTTCTGTAAAAGGGATTGGAGATATACTATCAGAATTTGATATTAGTGTACTAGGAACAGGAGTGGTAATTGCATCCTCAGAACCTGACAAAAAAAAGATTTCCAGCTATGTTCCCATTGTTTTTATGGACGAACTAGTAGAAGAAGAGAATAAGCTCCGCTTTTTTCCGAATAATCAGATTTTTTAAGGTAAATCATTGTTTTTTCAAATATCATCTTGTATAATATACACAATATCGGGCTAAAGTACTGACTTGTTTGATGGGGCAAAGAAAGGATGGTTATAGCATGAATATCACAGATGTACGGGTACGAAAGGTTAACGACGAAGGGAAAATGAAGGCAGTTGTTAGCATTACCTTTGATGAAGAGTTCGTAGTCCACGATATTAAAGTTATCGAGGGACAAAACGGTCTTTTTATTGCAATGCCTAGCAGGAAAATGGGAGAAGGAGACTTTAGGGACATCGCCCATCCTTTACGTTCAGAGACTCGGAACAGAATAAAAGAAGCAATTTTCACTGAATACGAAAAGATTTTAGAAAATGCTTCATCAACTCAAAATACTTCCCCAGCTCATGAAGAGCCTTCTGAGGCAGAGGAAGAAGATCTTGTGAATCCAGTAGAAGATGATGACGAAGACCAAGAAGAAGAGGATGAAACTGAAGAAGAAGATTAAGTCGAAATTTATTCAAGGTAAGAATTAGCCCTTAAAAAACGCAATTATTTATAAGTGATTCCAATAAAATCTATTAGAGCCTTGGGGGTGTATTCTCACGGCTCTTAACATCTAGTGGGCCTAGCTGTATTCAATGGTTATTACCATCTAATGGGCCTGGCTGTATTTAATGGTTCTTACCATCTAATGGGCCTAGCTATATTTAATGGTTCTTAACATCTAGTGGGCCTAGCTGTATTCAATGGTTCTTACCATCTAGTGAAGCCTTCTTATTAATAAGATATATTTTAAGTCCTGAGACGGTGTATATCCTTAACCCTTTGTGATCTTGGATTTTTAGATTTATTACTTGATTTTCTTCTAGAATTGTCCCTTTGTTTTGAATGTATTTGAAGGAATTTTGAGGCTTTTAAGATTTGGTGGATTGATTTATTTCTGTTGACATACGGGTACCAAGGTGTTAACATATATTTTGCGATGTGTTAGAGCATTGTTGGTAGGGCGGTGTAGCTTAGCTGGCTAGAGCGTCCGGTTCATACCCGGAAGGTCGGTGGTTCAAGTCCACTCACCGCTACCATATATTTGGGCGCTTAGCTCAGCTGGGAGAGCATCTGCCTTACAAGCAGAGGGTCATAGGTTCGAGCCCTATAGCGCCCACCATTTAATTAATGCGGTCCGGTAGTTCAGTTGGTTAGAATGCCAGCCTGTCACGCTGGAGGTCGACGGTTCGAGCCCGTTCCGGATCGCCATTTAATTTATTTCGCTAAGCAGCATGGTGGGTATCGTCAAGTGGTAAGACACTGGCTTGTGGCGCCTGTATGCGAGGGTTCGAATCCCTCTACCCACCCCATTACTTAGAAACGATGGGGTATAGCCAAGCGGTAAGGCAACGGATTCTGATTCCGTCACTCGCAGGTTCAAATCCTGCTACCCTAGCCAATCACAAGTGCCGGAACAAGTCCGGCTTTATGGCGACATAGCCAAGCGGTAAGGCAGAGGTCTGCAAAACCTCTATTCCCCAGTTCAAATCTGGGTGTCGCCTCCAAAACTATTAAAACGTTCAAATCAAATGGTTTGAGCGTTTTTTTATTTGATATAATTAATTAAAACTGCGACATAGGATAGAGGTGTCCCAAAAGTATAATATTTTTATTCTTGATTTATCACTAGTGTGTTATTATAGCGGTAATAAAAGGTTTTCCATATAATGCTTACCTTTGAAAAAGGAGGAAAATAAATTGAGTAGAAATCAAATCCTTAGAATGATTTTTAGTGTTGTTCTACCACCGATACTTGTTATTATTCTTTTCGTAGTTTCTATTGGAATGGTTATTATCCCTTCGACAGAGGAAGCATTAATGGATAAAAAGCGTGATTTGATTCAGGCGATTGTCATCTCTGCAACAAGCATAATGGAACGGCATGCTCAAATGGAACAGGCTGGACTGGTCTCAAGGGAATAAGCACAAAAAACAGCCTTAGCAGAAATGAGAGCCCTTCGTTATGGAGACGAAAATAGGGATTACCTCTGGATAACAGATCTGGAACCAACAATGGTTATGCACCCATTTTTTTCTGATTTAGAAGGAACTCTTCTTGACAAATATGCCGATTCAGAAGGCAAATTGCTTTTTATTGAAGCTGTGGAAATCGCAAAAAAAGACGGTCAAGGATACATCTCATATATGTGGCCTAAACAAGACAACATAACTGAGCCAGTGGAAAAGCTCTCATATGTAAGCCTTTTCAAACCATGGAGCTGGGTGATTGGAAGTGGAATCTATCTAGACGATGTACAAGCTGAAATTCAGGCTGTAACATTTCGACTACTTACGATTTCACTATGGATAGGCGGAATTGTTTTTCTCATTCTTTTATTTATTATTCGGCGTGGTTGGAAAAGTCAAAAAGACAGATACCTATTTCAAACTGAGTTGAAACGTTCACGAGAGCGATACCAAGCACTAGCCCATGCTTCTAGTGAAATGATATTTTTAACTATAGACGGTTTAATTGCAGGGGTTAATCAAAAGGCTTGTGAACTATTAGGGTTTAAAGAAGAAGAAATGATTACAAAGAGCTTCTCGGAATTCGTTTCAGATGCAAATGCCCTTTCTCAATTATCAAAGGCTGCAAATGAAGAAGGCCCTCATCCAGTAGAAACAGTCATCAAGGGCAAACATGGGCCAGAAAGAGTTCTTTTATCAGTTGAGCATGCCATCGTAAACGAACTACCTGCGATTATGTATGCTGGACATTCCTTAGTGTTAAAAGAATTACCAGCTATTAACTTTATATCCCACACAAATATTAATCAAAACGGTTTTGGTATTATTAAACTAGAAAATTCATTAAGTGGAAAAATAATATCGGCTGATAATACGGCAGTTGAATTGCTTGAAAGTAGCAACAATAAGATACTCGCAGGAAAACCATTAAAGAACTTTATTGACGCTGCTGATGTTAGTCGGCTATTACTTCAAATACAAGAAACTAAGCAAGCGAAAAATATGATTCTTCGCTTTACGTTTTCAAATGGCAACAAAGGATACTTACAAGCAAATGCTTCTATTATAATCGATGACCCAAGTCAAGAGACCGATGACGCTGGTGGAGGGGAAAAAATATTGCTTTTCATTTCAGATGTAACCGAACTTCAGACATCTCAACGATTAACAGAGGATATTTTATCAGAATGTTTGGCACCTGAAAGAACAGTTTCTTTGAAATCAAATGATGATTTGGAGAAATTTGACGAGGAAGAGATAAGGGAATCTTTTCTTCGAGATAAAATCATCTTAAGGCAATCTGTTAAAATAGGGTCGGCACCAGGAAAAATAAGCCTTGCCGCATCACAATCTATCAATCGGGTTTTTCAATACGCAATCAGAAGGGCTATCCAGGAGCTGGGGGCCCCCCCATGCAAATATGCTTTGCTAGCTTATGGCAGTATCGGCAGAATAGAACCTACCCTAAATATAGATCAAGATACTGCTATTTTATTTGAATCAACAGACAATGACACATTTAACCGGGATTATTTCCGTAGTTTTGGACAGCTTGTCACTGATTGCTGCGCTAAAGCTGGAATTCCCCCTTGTAACTCAGGAAATACAGCCGCAAATCCAGAATGGTGCAAAAGTGACTTGGAATGGAAAATGCAATTTTCACATTGGATAAATGCATCTCAACCCGAAGACTTAATCCTAGTAAATATCTTTTTTGATTTTTCTATGATCTCGGGAGATGAAATGCTTGTAAGAAGCTTACGACAGCATATCTTTGATGAAGTTGAAAAGAAACCTTCTTTTCTTTTCAACCTGGCTCAAGATACATTAAGTTTTCGTTCTCCTTCAGATCTATTGGGACATATCCGTTCAGACAGTAAGCAAGGAAATTATGTAAATATCAAGGGAACAATGCTTCACTTTGTAAATTTTGCACGGATTTACTCCCTAAAGCATAGTATATCTGAAACCAACACCGCTAAAAGACTCCAGGTTTTGACCAAGATGAATTATATACCTTCAGATACTGGAAAAGATGCCATGGAGGCTTGGGAATTATTATTTGAAATGCGTTTGAAAAATCAGGTGGCTTCATCAGAACTTAATTTCCCCCAGGAAAACACATTGATGCTTGAAGAACTCTCTAGTTTTAAGGAAGCCTCCCTAACAAAAGCAATTAATCACGTTAGCAATTTACAAAAACGTATTACAACCGATCTTGGAATAAGGGGTTTATAATATATGCGAATTGGATTGTTTGGTGACGTTCATGGAAATTATGAAATATTCTACGATTTGCTAATGCATTCCGTAAAGACCCAGAATATTACTGCAGCTTTTCAAGTGGGGGATTTTGGTCTATCAGAAAAAGTTTTAAAGCAAAGAGAACTCTTCGAATTACCAGTACCTCTATTTGTAGTAGATGGAAATCATGAGGATTTTCCCTTCATAACAAAGTCCCTAAAAAATAATAACAATAAGGACTGGGCTAATCATAACCTACATTATCAATCTAGAGGATCCGTTGCAAACATTGGGGATATAAATGCTGGCTTTATTGGAGGAGCTTTTAACGTTGATCAACGACAACTTAAAAAAAGCGGGAATTATATTACAAATGATGATGTTAAGCTAGCAACAAAAAATTTCGCTTTACAACCATTGGATATTGTAGTATCCCATTCATGCCCTTCTGGGATAGGTATAGGGATGGAAGGAAGTCCCTTTCATCGATGGGGTGTCGTCAATTACATTGTATTAGATGGCTACAATCCAGGGCCTAGTGGAGATTACGGGGAAACTCAACTTACCAATCTTTGGAACAGAATGAAGCAGCGACCAAAACTGTGGGTTTTTGGCCACTTTCATCAATATCAATCCACTATGATTGACGATACCCAATTCCTTTGTTTACCCCGGGTAGATATATTCCACCAGTGTGTGGTTTGGGACACTGACACAGGTGAAATAACCATGGAGGGTTGATGGTTATTTTGAGTATTAATAGATTTAATATTTGGCAAAAATGTGTTGCTATTTCGAGAAAATGTGTTTGATAAAATGTGTCGCAATCTTCAGAAAATTCTTGCTTGTTGATAAAAGACATGATAAAATCATCAATTAACAAGCTGAACTCTTGGATAGCGATTTTTTCGTCACACGATTCTTGGTTTGTTTTCAGGGAGGAGGAAAAGACCCCCAAACATTTAAACCCGCTTTTAAATAATAGTAAGGAGGATGAACTAAATGAGTGATTTGAACGTAACATCAGATTATCAAAAACTAGATCCAAAAGTTTTCCGAAAGAAAGTCATGCTATGTTTCGGACTATTTGCAATTTTCTTTATCTACTACATTTCTTGTGCCATAATCCAAACACCTGGATTTCAAGATTTTTCATCAATTCCTTTCATGGGCATGCCATTAGGGTTTGTTTTATCAATGGGAGTATTTCCAGTTTCCTGGGGCATACTAATTATATTTTTTATTTTTTGGAGGTAAAAAAATATGCAAAATCCATTAGTACTTTTTTTTATCGCAATCTTTGTAGGTGCAACGGTAGTCGTCACCTGGTATACCTCTAAATCATCAAGGTCCGCAGCTGATTTTTATGTCGCCGGCAATAAAGTTCCATGGGTCCAAACAGGGATAGCAATGGTAGGTAGTTATTTGTCTGCCGCCAGCTTTCTTGGTGTTGCTGGAGATATTTCCATATTTGGCGTTGACCGAATCTGGCTGGCAATCGGGTTTTTCGGTGGGTATATGGCGGTTCTGCTGCTAATTGCTGGACCACTTCGTAATGTAGGCAGCTACACTGTTGCAGATGCTCTATACAGACGTTTTCCAGCAAAAGAAGTTAAACTTCTAATAATGATTTCAACCTTGGTCATTTCAACTTTTTATCTTGTCCCTCAAATGTTAGGTGCAGGGTTATTATTCGAATTGCTAATTGGTTGGGATTTTTTAACAGTAATAATAGGTTTGGGAGTTTTAATAAGTATATATATCATCTTTGGTGGCATGAAGGCTACATTATATAATCAAGTTATACAGGCAAGTTTCTTATTCGGGATTATGGTTTTTATAACTGTATTCGGTATGCTTGTCTTCGTAGATGGGTCAATGGTTAAGCTGATTGAGTTGGTATCAAATATTGTTCCCCCATCAATCGCTGGCACAAATGAAGCAGTTGCTTCCGCTGTATCATCAGCACCAAATGCATCAGAAGCTGTCCTGGTTGCAAGAGAAATGCTCCCAGATGCACCAACTGCAATGACAATAGGTGTTCAGACTCCTAGTTTGCTTGCTCAGATAAGCACAGTTGTCGCACTTGTGTTTGGGACCGCTGGTTTGCCTCATATATTAATCATGTTTTACACTGTTCCAAGCGCGAAAGCTGCTTAAAAAAGTGTAATGCTGTGTGTTATAATGTTAGGCATATTTTATATATGTACGATACTTTTTGGATTACTACTTATGCCTCAAATTTATCCGCAACTTGTTTCTTGGATTGCTGAAGGCAATGCAGGATTTGCAAAAAATATGTCTGTATTAGCGGGCACCGAAATGCTTGGTGGAAACCTCTTGATGGCACTTGCAGCAGCTGGGGCTGTAGCGGCTGTACTTAGCACTTCTGCAGGGCTTATGATCGCTTGTGCATCAACAGTAAGCCATGATCTTTATAAGGTTTATATAAATGTACATGCAACTGAAAAGCAAGAATTAAATATTGCTAAGGTTACAACTATCGTAATGTCAGCGGTGTCTATAACCCTTGCTGTGGCTTTAAAAACTCAAAATGTTGCTTGGCTAGTAATGCTTGGTTTTGGGATCGCTGCAAGTGCAATATTCCCAGCGATGGTTACCACTTTATGGTGGAGGAGACTTACAAGACAAGGTGTTATTGCTGGAATAGCATCGGGCTTATTTGTTTCACTGTCTTTCGTTGTTATGTTGCTAAGTGGAGTTCCTACTTTCTTAGGAATGTCAACTGCTGGGGGACCTGGCATATTTGGAGTTACTATCTCCTTTGTTGCTTTGTTTACAGTAAGTATGATGACATCAGATACAGGCAAAAATACTGAAGAATTCTTCGCCTTAGCCCACAGGCCTGATACAGATTAGTAGTCTGGGGCATCGCCTCCATCAAAAGAGCCTGTAACGTATGCCGTTGCAGGCTCTTTTAGTTTATTATTATCACCCAACTAAATAATTCAATAAAAAATATATTTCTCTTTCCAATAAAGTTGGCTATTCCACATATTGGAGGCTGATGGCTCAATACATAGTTTTGCACAGTACATAAAGCCTCTAATCAAAAACTTCCAAAATTGAGAGCCTTGAAAAAAAATTGAAATGACATATTATCAATAAATTCCAAATGCAGCAAATGAATAAACTACTGACCCAAGGTTTGGGTTATCAAATATGAGACCACCAGTAAAATACCTAGAAAGACCAAAATCTCTACAAGATGGTTCCATATATACCTGGCAAATCGGCGAAGTGTATCTAGGTAATTAGCTCCTGCAGAATAGGAGACATTAACAAAAATATATATTATCAAAATATATATCACTACTATAATCGCAAGAATAGCAATTCCTGTTATCAAAACTGTTCTTTCTAAAACGATTCTAAACATATCTACCTTGCTAATCTGAGTTAATGTTCTGCGCCCATAAAGGTTTCAAAAACCCTTGGGTAATCAATAGTAAACACCCTTAGTGTTATACCTTTAATTTCCCCTTTTCAACCAATAGTCTAAGTAGATCGCTTAATACCCCATAACCTGTCTGCAGGATTTCTGGGTCATGCTCAACTATTGAGACCTTTCCCATTAAGTCAGTGGTAATAGATACCACTGAAGATGTTCCTTTTATGCCCCCCAAGAGGCTCCCTTCATCGACTTCCCGAGGTTCTACAAATCCCAGAATTTTTCCGTCTATGATTTCTCCTCGGCAAATAAGTTTGATGATTTTACCTCGGCCTTGGGCCTCTTTTATTGTATCAAGGCTTATTCCTTCAATGCCCTTGGGGCGAATCTGGTCTGGGGTCATATTAGCCCCCATCAAAACATTCATTAGTGCAGTTAGCTTAGCGGCACTATCCCACCCTTGGGTATCCATATCCGGGTCAGCTTCAATAAAACCTCTGCGCTTACCCTCTTCCATAATTTCATCCATATCTTTTCCTAAAGCCAATTCTTCCAATATATAATTAGTGGTAGAGTTAAGAATTCCTTCTATTTCTAACACCCGACAAAGCCTTAAGGTTTCTTGGACCATATTAAATACGGGAGTACCGTCCATCACCGTGGTTTCATAAAAAAATAAACTGTTCTTGTCCTGAGCTAATGCTTTTAAAGATTGAAAAGCCCATGCAATGGGCCCTTTATTTGCAGTAATGACGTCCTTCCCTCGAGCAAATGCCCCTTTAATATGCTGTATAGCTGGCTCTCCAGAGAAAATATTAAGGGGAGTAAGCTCTACCAACACATCGTATTCGGCTTTTTCAACAACATCAAAAGAAGAGAAGTAAGAAAAGTCTTTCTCCCCTTCATTAAAATGTCCATTCAAAGCCATATCTTCAAGTGCCTTTTCTAAATCAAGCCCTCCAGGGTTATATAGACTTCCTCTGCTCTTGGTAGTTATGGCGGTTACAATAGGCTTCACACCATATATGTTTTGAATCTTCCCTTCTTTTTCTATGAGAAGAGAAGCAAATGATTGGGCAGCATTTCCAAAGCCCAATATAGCCAGTCTAATAGTCTTCACCCTAGGCCTCTTTTACAAAATCATTTACAGCTTTTATTACTCTGTCTATCTCGCTCTGTATGTTGTATGGAGCAAGACCTATCCGAACAAGGCCTCCAGTATCTGTTAGGCCAAGAACATTTCTTATTGTTTCAATAGCATAATAGTCCCCGTCCCATACAAAAAGACCTCTATCTCCAAGGTACCTACCTATATCAGCTGAGTTATGGCCTTCTATATTAAAGCTTACCGTTGAAGTTCTGGGATGTCCAGAGCCAGGTCCATATATCTTTAGGCCTTTAATTTTTGAAAGTTCTTTTCTCATTTGGTCTGCCAAACCTTCTTCATATTTATCGATGGCAAGCATACCTGCAACAACATTTCGTCTTCGTCCTGTTAGTCCTTTAGTTTCCTCTTGGAAAAAATCAATATGCCTTGCCCCAATATCTCCAATGAATTCAACTGCGGCAACAGCTCCTGCACACATTTCCATGGCTGGAGTTCCTGTCTCGAATTTGTGAGGAGTATGTTCGTTATCATAAGCAAATACTCTTAAGGCCTTTATCTTCTCCCCTAGGCTCTTTTCGATGTACATAATACCAATGTGAGGCCCAAAGAACTTGTAGGCGGAACAAAGCAGAATATCCGTCCCAATGGCCTTTACATCAATGGGTTTGTGGGGTGCATAGTGGACTGCATCAACTACGGTTATTGCACCCTTTTTATGGGCTTCATCAATAAGCTTTTTCACGTCTGTTATAGTCCCACAGGAATTTGCAGCCCAGTTTACAGCAACAACCTTGGTCTTATCTGATAACTTGTTCATGTAATCATCAAAGTCCAAAGTTATTGTATCGAGATTAATTTTTACGCTTTTTACTACTATCCCAAAGTCCTCTAGGGTTCTCCAAGACGAACGATTTCCCTCATGGTCGATATCAGTGATAATTACTTCATCGCCTGGCTTTAAGTCTCTTAAGATTGCCATGGCTAATTTGAAATTAATGGTTGTTGTATTCTCACCGAAAGCCACTTCTTCTCCACTGCAGCCAAAGAAATCTCCAAAGACATCGTGGGCATGGGCAAACATAGCATCACTTTCTTCAGAAGTTACAAAAGCACCTCCCGAATTGGCATTGTGGTAGTAGAGGTAGTCGTTTATCTTCTCTACGACACTCTTAGGAACTTGAGTTCCTCCAGGACCATCTAAAAATGCTGCCGCATGGCCATTTACGGTTTTGGACATTGCTGGAAACTGCTCTCTTACATAATCAATATCAAATACAAAATCTCTCATCCTTACTCTCCTTTTGTTTTTTGCTCATAAATGTTTTGAAAACGTTTTATCTTCTTGGTTGTTGTTTTTATGAATTCATCTTTTCTAACGGAAATGTTTCTAATTCTCTTGTATATAGGTAATCTCTCATTGATTTCTCCTATGGCTTTTTTTATTAGGGCTTGGATTTGGCCTTCGTCTACATTTTCTCCAAACTCTTCATATATTACATCATAATCGGGTCTAACTTGGACCCCTACCAAGGTCTCCTCACGATCATCCTCTATCCCATGCACCAGGCTTTCTTGAATATATTTACTGCGATTAACGTAATACTCTACCTCTTCGGGATAAATGTTTTTACCTGTTTTGGTTACTATAACGTTCTTTTTTCTGCCTGTGATGTATAGCCAACCCTCATCGTCTAAAAAGCCTAAATCCCCAGTGTGGAACCACCCATCCTTAAGAACCTCTGCTGTTTTATCTGGGAGATTATAGTATCCCATCATAACATTAGGACCGCTGAAGAGGATTTCTCCAATCTGGTCTTCATCTTTGTCTACAATTTGAACAATCCCGCTTTTAACTGGCAATCCAACAGATCCTGCCTTCCTGTAAGTATCACTAAAGTCTGGGGTCCCGCTAATCAAAGGTGCTGTTTCAGTTAATCCATAACCTTGCAGAACCTTGATGCCCAAATCTTCAAAGCCCCTGCATACATTTGGATCAATAGCTGCTGCGCCAGAAACCAACATTCTTAGCTTCCCACCAAATTTCTTGTAGATACTTTTGAACAAAACTCGGCTCATATCAATTCCCAAACGATTTGTGTTATTGTTAAGGGTGATAATTTTTCTAAGGACTTTTGCCTTACCAGTTTTTTCAGCTTGCTTCCAGATCTTGTCGTATATTGACTCAAAAATCAGAGGCACTCCCACCAAAACTGTGGCCTGGGCTTCAGCCATATTCTTTGCAATATGTTTGAGCCCTTCGCAAAAGGCAACTGAGCCCCCAGCATAAAGGATGACTCCAATTCCCATTGTAGATTCAAATGTGTGGTGTATAGGCAGTATGGATAGGGTTCGATCACTTGGTTTGATTTTAACTATGCTACTGGTGTCTAGAATATTTGCCAGTATATTGTTATGGCACAGCATAACTCCCTTTGCAATATCTGTTGTACCTGAAGTGAAAAGAATCATTTTCATTTCAAAGGGATCTATTATCCCATTAATAAATGTTAAATCACCTTGCTCTATTAAGGAGTAACCTTCTTTAAGCAAATCTTTCCACTGGATTAAATCCCCAGAAGGCTTAAAGTTATTCTCATAGGCAGTCATTTCGATCTTATATTCAATAGTCTCGTCTTTGAAATATTCAACATAGCCATCAGTAAAAAATACTGCCTGGCAATCTGCGGTTTTTAAAAGGTTATGAATCTCTTCTTGGTTCAACTCTTTGTCCAAGGGAACAGCAATCCCCGTTCCGTTAACCACAGCATAATAAGCTACTATCCATTGGTAGCAATTTTCGCCCATAATGGCTATTTTGGAATCCTTGAGACCCATTTCTAAAAGCTTTGTGCCCAAAGCGTCGATATCCTCTTTGAATTGTTTATAGGTAATTTCCCGATATTGTCCGCCCTTTTCGTCTTTCACTAAAAAGGCAGTGTTACCACCGTATAGGTTAGCGTTTTGATCTATAAGGTCCTTTAGTGACTCCATCTGCCTCACTTCATAATATTTCATGGTACTTTCCATATACATTCTCCTTTGCCGCTTAAACCGGAAATTATTTACTTGTTACTGCCAAGAATTCCGAATATAACCTAGTTGCTTCCATCATCTTGGGTATAGAAAGCCTTTCATTTTCTTCATGAGCTGGGCTGGGCTCTTCTGGGAACACAGGACCCCAGCAAACGAAATTCTCCATGGCTTTTGCATAACTTGTCCCATTTGCCACGTGGAAACCACCTTTTCTTCCAGACCTCTCATAAACACGATTCATCTGTTTTAAGAAGGGCAACTTCTCATTTACCATTATGGCTTCCAAAACTTCCTTTATTTGAAATGTGAAACCATACTTGCCACCAGCCTTCTCAAAAGCAGACTCAATCATGGCCTCTGTGGTACCGTATTTTGTTCTTACGTTTATATTAAGGAATAATTCTTCGTTCGTCAACTTTATTATGGTAGGGCAAGCAATTGTTTTTCCAACAAAAAGGCCCTTATGGGTTGGAAGTCCGTCATCCATAGCTAATGTTGCCCCGTAGTCTTTTAAGAAATGATCCCCTAAAAACTTGATGAATTGCAGGTCGCTTAGCTTCTTGCCTTTTATTTCTTCTTGAGCTAAAAGTAAAATCGCATTTTCTCCATACCAAGGTTCAGAACTATGAACCGATTTGCCTATATATTCATTGCGAGTTCCATCTAGGTATTCAATAGTAGCCTTACCTGGGATAGTATTGGGGCTATCACCTGATTCAAGGCCACTAATTTTTGACAACTTTTCTTCTCGAAAAATAATTTCTACATCCGCATAGCCTTTTTCGATATTGTATATGGGGAACTCTCCATCTGGAGAGAAACCATAGTCTGGCAATTCAAAGGACTTCTTGTAATGGTCAATATCTGTCCAGGTGGATTCTTCTCTGGTTCCTATTATAAGCCTGATCCTTTTATTTATAGGAGTTCCCTCTTCTATCAGGGCTTTCATAGCATATAGGGACATAATCACTGGCCCCTTATCGTCAACTACCCCTCTGCCAAATAAATATTCATCCTTAATTGTCCCTTCAAAGGGTGGATAATCCCATCCTTCCCTATCTCCAATACCCACTACGTCCACGTGTACCAGTATTCCAACCTCTTCCCTTCCCTGGCCGATCTCAACAAAACCAGCATCTTTTTCTGGGGTTATTCCTGTTGTCATTCCAAGTTTTTCGCCAAGGTCAAGAAGGTAAGCCAAAGCATCCTCACAAACCTTAGGGTTTTCTACTGTGCTTTCGAAGGATATAAGCTCTATGATATGAGAGATTATATCCTCCTTGTAGGAATCAAGAATTTTTTCTATTCTAGCGAATCTTGTTTCTTCCTCTTGTTTTTCTTGTTCTTCTTGCTGGGCCTTCTTAGCCTCATCAATCGCTACTACCATTTTCTTCCTCCTCAACTTGACAATATTCAATAGCGATTTCACCATACAGGTAAGCGCCCCTTAAAAGCTCACTAGCTTGTATGGATTCCAAGGGGCTATGGGCCGTAGTTAAATCTCCAGGTCCAAAAATTATACACTTACTAGAAGTATAGTTAGCCAAAATCCCTGCATCTGTCCATGCATACATTACTGTTAGCCAATCAACCTTAAGGTCCTCGTTTTGCGAGTTAATTAAAACACTCTTTGCTGCCTGTATTATGGGTTCATCTTCCTCTAAATAAAATGGTAGGTGGGGAGTTAGCCTACCATCAAACATATCCTTTACCTGAGCTTGGAATCGATGATCTTCTTCATGAAGTTCTTCCACCAAGAGGTTTAGTTCTTCATAAACTTGGGCAATGGTCTCTCCCGGAACACATCGACGATCTAAACGAATAATACACTCTCCTGGAACAGTGCTAGGCTGGTCTCCACCCTGGATCGTCCCTACATTAATAGTAGGGGGCCCTAAGACCTCATGGGTCCTCTTTTCTAAGCGTGGGACCAGGTCCTTGTATATTTTATCTACCAACCGTGCCGCCATTTCAATGGCATTAATCCCCTCATCCTTTGAGGATGCGTGGACCTTTTTGCCCCTTACAATTATTTCAATCCATTCAAGACCCTTTTGTCCCCTAGCCACTTTTAGGTTTGTAGCTTCCCCAACAATGGTTGCATCAGCAATAGGGCCATTTTTTACAAGCTGATCTACCCCAAGGCCTGTTTGCTCTTCATCAATTACTCCAGCAAAATATAGGTCTCCCCTAAGAGGTATTTCTGCTTTTTTTATGGCAATCATAGCCGCCATCATAGCAGCTATTTGGCCTTTCATGTCGCAGGCACCTCGCCCCCTTAGCTGGCCATCTTCTATTATACCCGAAAGTCCCTCCTCCATGTCATATAAAGGCACAGTATCCGTATGGCCTAAAAACATGAGGGATGGTCCCCGCCCTCTTCCTTTTAGTTTGGCAACAACATTAGGTCGACCTGGGGCGACCTGGGTCAAGGAAACTTCAATGCCTTCTTCTTTGAAAAGAGCATAAATATAGTCTGCTACTTCTCTTTCCTGATTTTCTAGGGAAGTGTAGCTGGGAATTTTCACCAAATCACTGGCAATAGCAATAGGATCCAATCCATCAATAAATCTCTTCATTTCAAAATTCAAGTGCTAGTCCCTCCTTACACAAAGTGACATGCCAACAAATGGCCTGGGGAAATTTCTCTAAGGATGGGTTCTTCTTCCCTGCATCGCTGGTGAACAATGGGACACCGAGAGGAAAACTTACATCCTTTAATATCTATTGCAGCATTAGGTGTTTCTCCTTCAAGAACTGGCCGTTCATCAAAACGGCTTTGTCCAGGTTTTGGCATTATAGCCATTAAGGCTTTTGTATATGGGTGTAAGCCATTTTTAACGATTTCATCTCCACTGCCAATTTCCATTATTTTGCCCAAATAAAGGATTGCAATTCGGTCCGATATCAACCAGGCCAGAGAAATATCATGGGTAATAAAGAGATACGCAAGGCCCTTATCCTCCCTAAGTTTTAGCATCAACCTTAGGATTCCAGTTCTAATTGATGCATCAAGCATAGAAACTGGTTCATCTGCAACAATAAATAGTGGATCTAAAATTAAAGCACTAGCCACAACAACCCTCTGTCTTTGGCCTCCTGATAATTGATAGGGATACCGATAAAAATAATCTTCACCTGGACTAAGGCCGGCCTGCTCCAAGGCTTCTTTAACAAGACGAGTTCGTTCTCCTGTTGATTTAACTAAGCCATTTACGTCTAAGGGTTCTGCAACTATATCCATAATATAGTGTCTGGGGTTCAGGGATTGGTAGGGGTCTTGAAAAATCATTTGAGCATTTCTGCGAAAAGCCTTTAACTCTTGAGGGCTGGTCCCTA
>JAVEXZ010000020.1:0-24195 GCA_034003765.1 Anaerovoracaceae bacterium
AGCCTGATTACGCAAATTGCGTAGATATATCTACAAAGGCTGCTTTAAAAGAAATGGTAGCTCCTGGTCTATTGGCAATTATAGCCCCTCTATTTATTGGACTTCTGCTTGGACCCGAAGCCCTAGGTGGAATGCTTGCTGGCGCCCTATCTGCTGGTGTGCTCCTAGCCATTATGATGGCTAATGCAGGTGGTGCTTGGGACAATGCTAAGAAGTATATTGAGAGTGGTCAACACGGTGGCAAGGGATCTGATGCCCATAAGGCTGCTGTTGTTGGAGACACAGTTGGAGATCCTTTCAAAGATACGTCTGGTCCTTCAATTAATATATTGATTAAGCTTATGACCATAGTTGCAGTAGTATTTGCACCTTTGTTTGTAGCTGTTGGCGGGTTAATTGTATAAAGGCAAAATCGATAACTGATAAATCTAGAATATTACATTCGACAAAAGTCTTGATATAGAATAAAAAAATGCACCTAGAGTTTGGCCACTTAAAGCCTGACACTAGGTGTATTTTTAATTAACATTACCCTCTTTGCCCGCCTTAAAACCAGCTAACCCGTATAAAAAGGCAGATATCATAAGGGCAATAATGGGGATTGACCAGGTGTGGGTTAGATCATAAAGTAGTCCCATTATAAGGGGGGCGATGGAGGCTACTAGGTATCCAATCAGGAACACAATTCCAGTAAGCTCTGCCGCTTGGGTTGAATCCTTGGCCCGAAGAGAGAGCACGCATAGAAAAAGTGTATAGCTTGAAGCCATGGAAAAGCCCAGTAGAATGGCGCAAATAGTAAAGCCCAAGAGGCTTGTAGAAAATGCCATAAAAAGGGAAGAAAGAAAAAATGTACACCCCGCTATCATACAGGGGATCTGTTGAGTTGAAAAGTGATGAACTATAATACCTGCAATTATCGCCCCAGGTATTCCGCATAATTGTACTACGGATGCAAGATAACCAGCCTCTGTTCCTGTGTAACCCGCTGATTGAACAATGGTGGGAAGCCATGAAATAGATCCATAATATATAAAGGCTTGTCCTACCATTAAGACTGTAATCCATCTAGCCAGAGGGGACACTCTAATTAATCTAAAACCAGGGAAAGAGCCTGAAAGGGAATTTCTAAGGCTATCATGGTAAGAGTTTTTCTGTGTGAGCCAGAGTATTATGCAAAGGACAATTAGGGGGAACCACTGGGCAAGTGAAATCTGCCAACTAGAAGTTATCTTGGCAACAGGAACTGCCAAGGCAGAGGAAAGGGCGGCGAAAACATACATCATTGTGGTATAAAAACTTGTAACCGGTCCAACTCTTAGTGGGAAATTATCCTTGATAATAGCGGGAATAAGAACGTTGATAAAACACATACCCAAACCCACCATGGCAGCCCCTAAGAAAAGCCCTGCTAATCCTCCAAAGGAACGAATCAGTAAAGATAAACCATAAATCGAAAGCCCAAGACTAAGTGTTGTAATTACACCCTTCGATCCTAAAAATTTGCTGATGGGCATAGATGCAAGGGCAACAATAACCACAGGCAAAGTTACGATAAAACCTGAAGCCCCGTATGATATGTTTAAGTCTTTTTGAATGATTGGTAGTAAGGGTCCAAGAGCAACTGTGGGGGCTCTACTAATAGCACCTAATAGCAAAATCCCCAAAAGCAGGATCAAGGGGTGTGGAGTTTTCATGTTTTACCTCGTGTCTTTTTCTGTTAAGTGTTAATTGTTTTTCCAAAAGGCTGGTGTGAAGAGCAAGAAAATAGTGAATATTTCAAGGCGGCCCATAAGCATTAATGCGGACATGTATAGCCTTAGGCCTGTATCGAACATACCGTAGTTACCACTTGCTCCCAGTTCACCAAAGCTGAGGCCTGTATTTCCCAAACAACCGGCAGCTACCCCTAGGGTAGTCTCTAAATCCAATCCTTGCAGAGATAAAACAACTACGGATATCAAAAAAACCATAAAATAAAGCATCATAAAGCTAGTCATCCGAGAGACACTATCAGACTGTATTGGAACTCGCCCCACCTTGATGGCGGCTATTCCTGATGGATGAAGCCTTCTAAAAAACATTCGCCCAATGACTTTGAATGCTATTAAAATTCGAATAACCTTAACACCTCCACAAGTTGAAGCGGCGCATCCCCCAACGAACATTAAAATGAAAAGCACCATCTTGCACTCTCCTGGCCACTGAGTAAAATCAGTTATGGCATAGCCAGCAGTACTTATTATTGAGATTACCTGAAATAGTGCATGGCGGAAAGCTGAATGGATGCTAGTGTAGGTTTCTGAGTTGTAAAGGCCTAAAGTTATCACAAGGGATGAGCTCAAAATTATTCCACAAAACAACCTTAGCTCGGAATTTTTTATAACCTCTCTCCATTTCCCGTGAAGTAATTGAAAATACATTAAAAAACTAATTGAGGCTAGAAAGCAAAAGAAGGCTATGACACCCTCAATGTATACACTGTCATAATAGGCTAAGCCGTCAGTATGAGCGAATAATCCACCTGTACTTACACTTCCAAAAGTATTTACTATGGCATCGAAAACAGTCATTTCTGTAAAGAAAAAGAGAAGGCAAAACTCGGTCACTGAAAAGGCCAAGTAGGTTAGATAGAGAATTTTTGTAGTAGAAGAAGTATGGGCAACGATTTTTTGAAAACTAGGGCCTGGGGTTTCAGCCTGAACTATAGTTTGGCCGCTAATACCCAGGGCAGGTAATATTGAAATAGCGAATACAAGAATTCCCATTCCTCCTAGCCAATTGGAAATGGCTTTCCACATAAGAAGGCCTCTAGGCATTAAGTCAACGTTTCTAATAGTTGCCCCAGTTGTTGTAAAGCCTGCAACAGATTCAAAAAATGCATCTACGGGATGGGTTAAATCGCTGGACAAAAAATATGGAAGAGCTCCAAAAATAGAAGCGAAAAACCAACAAAGAGCTACAACCATGTAGCCGTCCCTTAATTTTAGTTTCCCTGATACATTACGTAAATATATTGAGCATCCTCCCCCTAAAGCTATTGAAAATATAGAAGATTTCAAAAAGGCCTGCTGAACTAGTATGGTGTCATAAACACGAGAAAAAAGAAAAGCTGGTATCATAGCTATTCCCACAATAAAAACTATTAATGAAACTATTTTAATTATGACTTTCCAATTAAGCATACAAACTCCTAGCTATTGCGATTCCAGAATTTGGGAGTAAACAACATAAATATGGTAAACAACTCCAAACGACCAGCTAACATTAAAAAACTGAGGAAGATTTTAATGGGGTCAGAAAAGATGCTATAGTTCATGGCAGGGCCCACTCCTCCAAACCCAGGACCAATACTCCCGATACAAGCCATAGCTGCAGTTAAGGAGGTAACCATATCATGATTATCAAAACTGATGATAACAGAGCTAAACATAATAGTCGCAACATAAAGTAGGGAAAAACCACCAACTGCTGTTACCACATCTCCAGGAACGGTTTTGGCCCCTAAACGTACAGTGCAAACAGCGTTGGGATGGAGACGCACCAATATCCCTCTTCGAACAAATCTTAGTATTATTAAGGCCCTAATGGCTTTTAGGCCGCCTCCAGTAGATCCAGAGCAACCTCCTACCATCATCAAGCAAAACAATATGGCTTTTGAAAATGTTGGCCATAGGTCATAGTTGACAGTGGCATATCCAGTAGTTGTTATTACTGAAGCCACTTGGAAGGCAGATTCACGAAGGGCAAGGGGCAGACCGTATAGGTTGCTGGAAAAAAGGTTCAGAGAAATCAGTGCTGTAGCCACAAAAATAATTGTCATAAAAAAACGGAATTCGCTATCCTTAAAAAATCCGTAAAGTCCCCTCTTGGAACTTGTGTAATAAAGGGTAAAATTTAAGGCGGAAAGCACCATGAAAAGGGTTACTACCAGGCTAACATAGGTGCTTTGAAAGTGACCTAAGCTATCATTGTAGGAAGAAAAACCACCTGTACCAACAGTGCCAAATGTGTGGACCAGGGCATCAAACCAATTCAAACCTCCCAACTTCAGTAAAAGGGTTTCTGTGATTGTAAGAATCAAGTAGATTGTAAAAAGAATTCTTGCTTGGCCTTTGAATTTGGGGCTTATCTTTTCATATGTAGGGCCTGGAGTTTCTGCCCGGAGAATATTAAAGCCTCCAATATTTAACTGAGGCATTATAGCTATAGCGAAAATCACTATTCCAAGACCTCCCAGCCAATGGGTGAAGGATCTCCAAAAAAGGATGCTGTAAGGCATACTCTCAATACCCGTAAGTATAGAAGCTCCAGTGGTAGAAAAACCAGAAGCCATTTCAAAGAAACTATCTACAAAGGACATTTTCCCTGATAGGACAAAGGGGAAGGCTCCCAAAATTGTTACTAGGATCCATACCAAGGCAACAATTAAAAAGCCGTCTCGTATTCGGATGGCCTTGTTTGAAGGAGTAACCGCCATGGTAATTATAACCCCAGCCATAATAGCGGGTATTACAATCCCATAAAATGCAGAATACATTTCTTTTTCTCCGTATATAATTGCAACTACCCATGGGAATGTCATGGCAAGCCCACTGACAATAAAAACCTTCCCCAATATAAGCATAATTGAATTGTAATTAAACCCCATTATATTGACTCCTAGCCAAAGATTCCTAGTGGTCCTTTGCTACGTAATAGCTTTTCCAAAGAAGGCAGTTCTGACAAAAGGCACATAATAAGGACCCTGTCCCCTTCAATTATTTTGGTATCTCCTTTTGGAATTATAACATTACTACCTCGATGAATAGCAGCTATTATGGTCCCTTCTGGAAGCTCTAGCTCACTTAAGGGAGTATGCAAAATAGCCATATGTTGGCCAGCGAAAATTTCCATAATTTCAGCCTGACCTTGTATTAATTGACTGGAAATTATACGCTTGCTACCTTGAATGAATCTAAGGATATTGCTGGCTGTAATGTTTAGTGGATTCAAAACCATATCCACACCCATTGATTCTATTAGGCCAGAATAACTATCTCTAGATATCTTGGCGATAACATCTTCAATTCCCTTTCTTTTGGCCATAAGGGCAAGCAAAAGATTTTCTTCGTCATAGCCAGTAGTGGTAACAAAGGCATCCATTTCGTCTAAATTTTCGGATTCAAGCAAGGCTATATCTGTTGCATCTCCATTAAGGATCATTACATTGTCTAAATGAGCAGCTAGATAGTGGCATCGTTCTTTAGACACTTCAACTATTTTTACAGCTATTCCAAACTCTGAGAGTTTTTGTGCCAAGTAAAGGCCCGTTTTTCCTCCCCCGATAATCATTACTCTTTGTAGATCCGTATACTTACCTTTAACATGAACCTTGGAATCAAGAGCCATGATTGGGTTTTTTTCTCCAACCATATACAGGACATCATCTTTTTCGATAGTTGATGGTCCATGGGGAATAATAACCTTACCATTCCTAGATATACTAACTACCAACATATTATTAAGAACCTTATTAAAGTCAAACATATTGACTCCTATAAGTTCAGGGATTTTATTTGCTAGCATTTCAATCATAGCAATTTTACCGCTTGTGAATATACCGTTACTTAGGGTATATTTTTCTACCAAGTACTTATAGATCTCTAAACTAATAGCCAAATCGGGATTCACAATGGAATCCAGTTGAAAAGAGTCTTTCAAAAAGTCAAACTGGTTCATATGCTCAGGGCCTCTAACCCTTGCTATTACAGTGGAACAACCTAGTCTTTTTGCGCTGGAAGCTATTATTATATTCTTTTCATCTTTGTCTGTTGTTGCAAGTAGATAGTCGTAGGAGGCTATGTTAATATCTTCTAGAACACTCTTTTGTTTGGCATTGGCATTAACAGTTAATATATCCATTTGGGCAGATAGCCTTGCCAAGACTTCCTCGTCCTTATCTATTACTGTTACAGAATGATCGCCACCTAAAAGTGCTTCTGTAACCTTCATCCCCAATTTACCAGCTCCTGCAATTGCAATTTTCATTGTTTCTCCCCTGTAATACTCTGTATTCCTTGTATTCTTTGTATTTTACCACTCCATACATTATAAGCAATATTTATTTGAAATAACAGGGGTAATAGGGTAAAATATTATTCGTGTAAGCGAAAGACAATTTTACCAAGCTTTATTGTTGCAAGGGAGTATTTTTTATACGTTTTGAGCCCACTTTATGGTATAATGCAACATAAGTGTAAAGGTAAAATCATTAAAGGATTCGTAGGAGGGTCTTGTTGATGTTAAAATTTGAGGTCAACGAACAAAATACTGCTAGGCTAATGGTAATAGGTGTAGGTGGCGGTGGGTGTAATGCAGTTAACAGAATGATAGAGACTGGAATGCGTGGTGTTCAGTTGGTGGCAGTAAACACCGACAGACAAGCGCTAAATTGTTCGAAAGCTGAAATTAAAATGCAAATCGGAGAGAAACAGACTCGTGGCCTTGGAGCTGGGGCCAACCCAGAAGTGGGTCAAAAGGCAGCTGAAGAGAGCATTGAAGATATTATAAATATAATGAAGGGTGCTGATATGGTTTTCATTACCGCAGGCATGGGAGGTGGAACAGGTACTGGAGCTGCTCCTATTATTGCCAAGGCTGCAAGGGAAATGGGGATACTAACAGTTGGAGTGGTTACCAAACCCTTCACATTTGAGGGCAAAAAAAGAATGGGCCATGCAGACTTAGGTATCAAGTTCCTTAAAAAATATGTAGACTCCTTGGTTGTGGTTCCCAATGACAAGTTGTTGCAGATTGCAGAAAGAAACACCACAATGTTGGAAGCCTTTACTATGGCTGACGATGTTCTCAAACAAGGGGTTCGGGGTATTTCTGACATTATTGCTGAAGCAGGGATCATTAATATGGACTTTGCTGACGTGGATACAATTATGAGAGATCGTGGGGTCGCCCATATGGGAGTAGGCCATGGCAGGGGTGAAGATAGGGTGGATCAAGCAGTTAAAGAAGCCATTGAAAGCCCTATGCTAGAGACCAGCATCACTGGAGCAAAAGCCATATTGTTGAATGTTCTTGGTGGATATGACCTGGGCATGGTTGAGGTTAATGAAATAGCTGATAAGATTCAGCAGGCGGCTGATGATGATGCTATAGTTATATTCGGTGCATCTGTAAGAGAAGAGCTTAACGAAGAAATTGTTGTTACAGTTATTGCAACTGGATTTGATAACAGACCTTCTGATGCATTAAGCAGATTGATTTCCGAAACTGGCGAACATGAAGATGAAGCTAGTAGTTCTAACATACCTGGGCAAATTGATAATCCTTATGACACCATGGAATCAATGACATCAACAAAAGCCACTTTTGATATTCCAATATTTTTAAAGGGTGGAAAGAAAAATGATGAAGACTAGGATATTAACTCGAGAATCCAGCCGGTTGATACCGGCTTTTTATCGTATTAGGGTGATATGCCACTATTGTCAAAGGCAAGAGTGCCAAGCACCATAGGTGATTTATGAATAAGATTTTGGAAATAAAGTCCCGAGAAAACCCCATATACAAGGAGACAAAAAAACTGCTTGCTAAAAAGACCAGAGACAAATTAGGCCAATATCTGATTGAGGGTAACAAGCTAGTGGAAGAGGCCTTGAACCATGAAGTACCACTTACCTATATTATAGTGGCAGGGGCTTATGAAATTGAGTCTTCCAGGATTTTTCGTGAAGCACTAATTCCAGGCCATGTGCCAGTGTACAGGCTGGAAAATAATTTGTTTAACGACTTGGCGGATACCGTTACAAGCCAAGGGATTATGGGTATTGTTAGTAAAACTCATATACAAGACCTTCCTGATTATGGAAACATAGTAGTATTTGATAGGCTCCAAGACCCTGGGAACATAGGCACCATAATCCGTACTGCAGAAGCTGCGGCTTATGTAGGGGTAGCCATATTAAAGGGAACTGGGGATATCTTTAGCCCCAAGGTGGTAAGAGGATCTGCAGGATCTTTGTTCCGTATTCCCCTGGTGTTTTTTGACAGCTGGGAGGATTTTTTAGCCTCCAAAGCCGCCAAGGGCCGACTGTTGGTAGCAACTAGCTTAAGGGCTAGCCGCTACTATTACCAAGAGAATATAAGAGAAAATATAGCACTAATTATTGGCAACGAAGGCCAAGGGATAGATCCCATACTAGAAGAAAAATGTGATATTTCTATAAAAATACCAATGAAAGGCAATATGGATTCCTTGAATGTAGCTGTGGCAGCTGGCATCTTGATGTATGAATCTGTGAGGGGTAAAGAATGATAGAGACCTTAAAGAAAATTTTAGAAGAGGCGAAAAAAGAAACAGAAAAGGCATCATCTCTTGTAGAGATGGAGGATATAAGGGTAAGGTTGTTGGGAAAGAAAAGTCAACTTACTGAGATTCTTAGGTCTATGGGAAAACTATCTCCTGATGAGCGAAAGGAACTAGGATTGGAAGCCAACAAGGTCCGCAGTTCAATAGAAGGCCTTTTAGAAGAAAAGCTTAAAGTGGTGAGAGATAGTGCTCAAGGGGCTAGGTTTGAAAAGGAAAGAATTGATGTAACAGAACCTGGTCTTGCTTGTGAATTAGGTACAAAGCACCTAATTACCATAACAATTGATGAGATTTCTAGGATTTTTATGAGTATGGGATTTTCAGTATCTGAAGGCCCCGAGGTGGAGACGGTTTTCCATAATTTCGATGCCCTTAATGCCCCCAAGAACCACCCTTCCAGAGATCAAAGCGATACATTCTATATCACAGAAAGCGTCCTACTGAGAACTCAAACATCTCCTGTACAGGTAAGAACTATAAAAACAAAGGAGCCACCTATTAAGGTGATATCCCCTGGCCGGTGTTTTAGATGTGATTCACCAGATGCTACCCACTCTCCTATGTTTCACCAAATTGAGGGCCTATTGGTTGATGAAGGAGTTTCCATGACGGATCTTAAGGGCTGTCTTGATGTAATGGCCAAAGAGCTCTTTGGGTTTGATACACGAACAAAATTTAGGCCACATTATTTCCCCTTCACAGAACCTTCGGCAGAGATGGATGTGAGCTGTTTTAAGTGTGGTGGAAAAGGTTGCAATATTTGCAAAGGCTCTGGTTGGATAGAAATTTTGGGCTGCGGAATGGTACATCCCAACGTTCTTGAAGTTGGAGGCATTGATACAGAAAAATACACTGGATTCGCCTTTGGTATGGGTGTGGAGAGAATAGCCATGTTGCGCCACGGAGTAGATGACATTAGGCTGTTTTATGAAAACGATATGCGATTCATCAATCAATTCAAATAGGAGGTTCCATCGATGCTAGTTCCCATTTTATGGTTAAAAGATTACACAGAGGTTCCCGACTCTATAGAAACATTTTGTGAGAGGATGATAATGTCCGGCTCCAATTTAGAAACAGTTCAAAACACGGGACAAGGGATTGAAGGAGTTCTTGTAGGGAAGATCTGTAAAATAGACCCTCACCCTAATGCAGACAAACTGGTGATTTGCCAAGTAGATATAGGAGAAGCTGAACTAAGGCATATAGTAACAGGGGCGAAAAACGTATATGAAGGAGCTCTTGTTCCAGTTGCTCTAGCAGGTGCCCGTATCCCAGGACCTCTCCATGGCCAAGCCAAAATAGAAGGTGGAGTCCTACTGGAAAAAGGTGAAATACGTGGGATACTTTCAGATGGAATGCTTTGCTCCTGCAGCGAACTTGGATTTGAAGACAAGGTGGTTCCATTATTTCATAGAGATGGGATTTGGATCTTAAATGATATAATAGATGAGCCTATTCCAGGTTCAGATTTTGTTGAAACCATGGGGCTAAAGAATCAAGTGGTGGACTTTGAGATAACCCCAAATCGCCCAGATTGCCTATCCATGATAGGTATGGCAAGAGAAGTAGGGGCCACATTTCAAAAATCTGTAAATGTACCCCCCACAAAAATCAATTCCCCAGAAGGTAAAAGCAGGGATTACATTGAAATAGAGATTAAAAACCCCCATCTCTGCAGGCGATACGTTGCAAGGATTGTTAGTGATGTCCAAATAAAACAGTCGCCTTGGTGGCTTCAAAAGAGATTAATGCTAGCAGGGATGAGGCCTATTAATAATATTGTTGATATTACCAATTTTGTTATGTTGGAATTTGGAGAACCCATTCATGCTTTTGATATAAGGCAGATTGAGGGAGGCAAAATTGTTGTAGACACATCCCTAGCTGGAGAGGTCTTTACAACCCTTGATGGAGTCAAAAGAGACTTGCCAGAAGACACCCTAATGATAAAGGATGGCCAAAAATCTTTGGGAATTGCAGGAATAATGGGAGGCCTTAATTCTGAAATAGTCCAGGACACAAAGACCATCCTAATAGAAGGAGCTAACTTTGATCCTGATTCTATTAGAGCAAGCTCAAAAAAAATGGGCCTTAGGACGGAAGCAAGTTCCAGATTTGAAAAAGGCCTAGATGCAAACCTCTGCAAACAAGCAGTAGACCGTGTAGCCTCCTTGATGGAGGAACTAGGGGCAGGAAAGGTTATGGCCCATGATATAGACCAATATCCCAGCCCAATGGAGGCAAAAGCCTGTCCTATTAGGGTAAGCAGAATTAGCAGTATAATGGGAGTTCCCCTAACAAGTGAACAGGTTAAGAACATCCTGCTAAGGCTGCAAATGGATGTAAGTGGAGAGGGGGATACCCTTATTGTAAGACCTCCTAGTGTACGTCAAGACCTAGAAAAAGAGATAGACTATGTAGAAGAAGTGGCTCGTATTTATGGGTATGATCAACTTCCTGTTACTGTGGCTAAGGGTAATAGTGGGGCAGAAAAGACTGAGGCTAGAAGGCTTATAGATTTAACCAAGGAGACCCTATGTGCACTAGGTGTCAATGAAATACAAACCTATAGTTTTGTGAGCCCTAAGGGTCTGGATATGATTGGTCTTTCAAAGGATGCAAAAGAGAGAGACTTTATCCCCCTTATAAATCCATTGGGTGAAGAAAACTCAGTAATGCGTACTCTTTTAACTCCAAATATGCTAGAGGTCTTGGCAAGAAATTATAACCGTAACATAGAATCTGCCAGAGCTTTTGAGCTGGGTAACACATTTCACAGTTTGGGTTCTCAAGAAAATGACCTCCCCCTTGAAGAACTTTCCTTGGCCTTGGGTTGCTATGGTGAAAATGAAAGCTTTTTTACCCTAAAAGGAATTATTTCTGAGTTGCTAATAAAACTGGGGATTCCCCAGCCAGAATACCAGACATCAGATGGAAGAGGAACATACCATCCAGGCCGGTGTGCAGATATTTTACTGGCAACCACTCCTCTTGGCATTATTGGAGAAATTCACCCAGAAGTTGCCAAGAACTCCGGAATTACAACTAAGGTCTACATAGCAGAACTATCTTTTGAACAAATTCTTAAAGAGGCTGATACCATGAGGCTATATAAGCCCCTGGCTAAATATCCTGCAACTGATAGAGACATTGCCCTATTGGTAAAAGAAGACACACAAGTAGGAGATCTAGAAAGAATAATAAAGGCTCACGGAACCGAATTGCTAGAAAGTGTCCAGCTCTTTGACGTATACAGAGGCAATCAAGTTGAGGCAGGCAAAAAATCCTGTGCTTTTAACTTGGTTTACAGAGCCAAGGACCGAACCCTAAAAGAGGAAGAAGTTAATAGTATTCACCAAGAAGTATTAAATGCATTGAAAGAAGACGCCAATGCAGTGTTGAGAGAAATGTAGGAGAGGAAAGGGCTATGGATACCAATAAGGTTAATGTTAAAATCTACGGCCAGGAGTACGTTCTTTCTGGAGACAAGCCAAGAGAGCATATAATGAAGGTGGCGGATTACGTTAACACCAAGATGTATGAACTAACATCTGAGGTTAAGGAAATCGCCCTATCATCTTTAGGAGTCTTGACTGCAGTAAATGTTTCGGACGACTACTTTGATGCATTGGAAGAAGCTAATAATTTGAAAAGAGAAAATGTACAGCTTGAAAAAGATTGTGCTCACTATATTCAGCTATGGGAAGAGGCCAAAAAAAGCATAATTGATTACAAAGAGGACTCCCAGATTATACTGGATCAAAAGAAAGAATTATCAACAACTATTGAAGAACAATCTGAAGAAATTCGAAATCTCAGAAGTGATGTAAAAGAAGCAGAAGCAAAAGGGGCCACTGCTTCACAAAATATGGTTCAAGAACTTGAAAAGAAATGCCGGGATTTAGAAAACAGCTTCTTCGACGTTCAGATGGAAAACATTCAACTAAAAAGTGAATTAGAACGACTAAGAAAGGACGAATAATCCATGGACGAAAGAGCTAAACGGGTTTTGGAGTATGATAAAATAATCGACAGCTTGGCTGCTAATGGAGGCTCTTCCTTGGCAAGACAAAGAATCAAGGAAATGGAACCAAGCAGTGATGGGCGTCTTATCAAGGACCTTTTAGCAGAAACCAGTGAAGCACTTGATGTTATTGTTAAAAAAGGGCCTTTACCCCTTGGCAATTTTTATGATATTAGGCCGGCTCTAGAGCTTTCAAAAAAGGGAGGAACCCTTACTATGAAACAGCTACTAGAGGTTTTATATAATATGAACGTAGCTGCTAATATTATTAGCTTTCTAAAAAGTGACTTACCAGAAATTCCTATTATTAGAAGCCTTTCCCACCTTCTTGTTGCACCCAAAGATTTAAGGAGTGAAATAGACCGGTGTATTTTAAGCGAAGAAGAGATGGCAGACAATGCTTCTTCCGAACTTAGAAGCCTAAGAAGGAATATATTAAGGCAGAATGATACAATTCGAAATAGGATGAATCAAATGCTTAGTTCTGCAGACAATAAGACCTACTTACAGGATGCCATTATTACCATGAGACAAGGGCGATATGTAATCCCTGTAAAGCAAGAACATCGTAACAAATTCCCAGGAATGGTTCACGACCAGTCCGCAAGTGGGGCGACTCTCTTCATTGAGCCCCAAGTTATAGTTAACCTAAACAACGAACTTAGGGAACTTGAAATAGCAGAACTAGCGGAAGTTCAAAGAATACTAGGGGACTTAACCCAGTACGTTGCCCAATACTATAGCGATCTTGTTAATAATCAGGAGTTATTAATTCAGTTAGATGTAATCTTTGCAAAGGGGAAGTTATCCTATAGCATGGATGGCATTGAAGCCCAGATTGTTGATAGTGGAGTTTTAGAGCTGGTTGGGGCAAGGCATCCCTTGATTGATCCAAAAGTCGTAGTCCCAGTATCTGTTTATATTGGCAAGGACTACAATGCTTTGATAATCACAGGACCTAACACAGGTGGTAAAACAGTTACCCTAAAAACAACAGGGTTATTGGTGATGATGACTCAGTCTGGACTACATATTCCTTGTTCCCAAGGAAGTCGGGTGCCTGTATTTGAAAAGATATATGCAGACATTGGTGATGAACAAAGCATTGAGCAAAGCCTTAGTACATTTTCATCCCATATGAAAAATATTGTTAATATAGTTGGAGAAAGCAACGAGAGAACCTTGGTGCTTTTGGATGAGCTGGGAGCTGGCACAGACCCAACGGAAGGGGCAGCCTTAGGAATAGCAATCTTAAAAGACCTAGACCAAAAGGGTGCAACGGTTCTTGCAACCACCCACTACACTGAATTAAAAAAATATGCCATATCCACCCCTGGCGTGGAAAATGCTTCAATGGAATTTGACATTGAAACCCTGAGCCCCACATATAAATTGGTCTTGGGGATACCAGGGAAGTCAAATGCCTTTGAAATATCCGAAAAACTAGGCCTAGAAAAATCTATTATTGAATTGGCTAGAAGCCTCCTTGATGGTAATGCTTTGGAGTTTGAAGACCTAATAAGTGCCCTTGAAGCTGACAAAAAAGCAGCGGCGGCATTGAAGGATGAAGCATTAATTATTAACCTGGCCATGAAAAAGGAAAAAGAAGAACTTAAAGAAAGAGAAAGAAAAATCTCCCTACAAAAGGATAAAATCCTTCAGGAAGCTAAATTAGAAGCCAGAGAGTTAGTTGCGGAAGCAAAAGAATCTGCCCTTGAGATTACAAGGGAGCTAAAAGAATTAGCCAAGGAAGAAAGCCTGGGCCAGAGAACACAGAAACTTCAAGAGGCTAGATCTAACCTAAAGAAATTGGATAATCGCTATAGGGATACCCTAGTTACACAAGATAATCCAAATCCCTTAAGTCATGAGGAAATAGAGATAGGGAAAAGGGTCAGAGTTTTGACCTTAGACCAAATAGGGGAGGTTCTTACACTACCCGATGACAAGGGGGAGCTTTCCATACAGGTAGGTCGGCTAAAAGTGAATTCTCGTCTAAGTGATATATTGCCTATTGAAGAAAATAGGACCCGTAAAAAATCCTCAAAAGGGGGCGGAGTATCATATATGGGCAAGGCCAAGACCTGCTCTATGAGTATAAATGTCCAAGGGGAAAATCTTGATAGCGCTTTAATGGACGTAGACAAATATCTAGACGATGCCTATATGGCGGGCTTAAAAAAGGTAACTGTAATCCATGGTCGTGGTGAAGGCATCTTAAGGCAAGGTCTTCATGATATGTTCAAGAATCACAAACACGTTGCCTCATTTCAAAGGGGTAGTTATAATGAAGGTGGGGATGGTGTAACTATTGTATCCCTTACGGAAAAGTAAAAAAATATTGGACGAGGAGAATGAATGATTAATTACGAAGAAATAATTACAGATGCATTAGAGGGGTTAATACCAGACTTATCAAGAGAAGAAATATTCTCCATGATTGAGATCCCTGCAGATGAATCCATGGGAGACTATGCATTGCCTTGTTTTCGTTTAGCGAAAGCACTAAAAAAGGCACCCCCAAAAATTGCGGAAGAGTTGGCCCAAAAGGTGAAGGACCACCCTTTATTTGATAGGGTTGAAAACCTTGGGGCATACCTAAACTTGTTTCTAAAAAAAGCGGATTTTGCACGAGAAGTGGTAACCAATATTTTGGCAGACCCAGATGCCTATGGTAGTTGGGACATTGGTAGGGGTAAAAGGGTGTTGGTTGAGTTTTCATCACCAAATATCGCCAAACCCTTTCACATAGGCCATATAAGAAGCACAGTAATTGGCAACTCAATTTATAAGATATATGATTTTCTTGGATACGAAACGGTAAGGATCAACCACCTAGGTGACTATGGCACTCAATTTGGTAAAATGATTGTGGCATATAGGCGTTGGGGCAATAAAGAAGATGTCACAAGGGCACCAATTGAAACCCTGCTATCCTATTATGTGAGGTTTCACGAGGAAGCAGAAAAAGATAAAAGCTTGGATAGTGATGCCAGGGAAGCCTTCCGCAAGTTGGAACAGGAAAATCCCGAGGAAAAGGCTTTGTGGCAATGGTTTAGGGATGAAAGCCTCAAAGAATTCAATCGTGTCTATGAAATGTTGGGGATTGAATTTGATAGCCTAGCTGGGGAGAGCTCCTACTCTGATAAGATGGGTAGAGTTGTTCAAGAGCTTGAAGACAAGGGATTACTCAAGGATTCAGAAAATGCTAAAATAGTTGACTTGGAGGGAGAGGGCCTGCCTTCCGCCCTTATTACCAAGAGTGATGGGTCCACCCTTTATATTACAAGGGATATCGCCGCAGCTATATATCGCAAGGAAACCTACGATTTCTATAAGAACCTCTATATTGTCGGAAATCAACAGCTCCTTCATTTCCAGCAATGGATGAAAATCATAGAATTAATGGGCTATTCATGGGCTGATGATTGCGTTCATATTCCTTTCGGATTGGTTAGCCTTGACGATGGTGATACCCTATCCACAAGGCGGGGCAAGGTTGTGTTCCTAGAGGATGTTCTTAAAAAAGCAGTAGAAAAAACAAGAGAAATTATCCTTGAGAAGGATGTTAACACAGATAATATTGATGAAACAGCAGCTCAGGTAGGAATTGGAGCTATAGTATTTAATGAACTCTCAAATTCCAGGAACAAAGACTACGTGTTTTCCTGGGATAAGGTTTTGGCTTTTGAAGGAGAGACTGGCCCTTACGTACAGTATACTCATGCAAGAGCATCTAGCCTTATTAGAAAAGCCGGGGAAGAAGCCCTTAATGACGCAGAGAAAAAGGATGGGTGGAACCAAGACCACTTGTCAGGGGATGGGGCATACCGGTTGGCTAAACTCCTATATGCATTCCCTGAGGCCATACTAGAAGCTGGAAACAGATATGAGCCTAGCATTGTTGCAAGACACATAGTAGATGTCTCCCAAGCCTTTAACCGCTTTTATCATGATGAACACATACTGGTTCCAGACCCCAATGAAAGAGCAGGAAAAATGGCATTGGTGGTCGCAACAAAGGCAGTTCTAAAAAATGGTTTAGGACTTTTGGGTGTTCATGCTCCCGAAAAGATGTAGGCTTAGTTAATAATAGCCTAAGAAGAAGCAGTTAAAGTATATAATGCCAGTAAAATAATGAAAGGAAAAACCTGCCTAAAAGTGCAGTGTTATAAAACCGATATGAGATATGAAGGAAATATTTTTAGGCCTCCCAGTGAGGCATACAGTTTAATAGTTCAAGTTACCATTGGGTGTTCCCATAACAAGTGTACATTTTGTAGTATGTTTAAGGACAAGGTCTTTAGAGTCCGAGAAGTAAAAGAAGTTGTGGAGGACCTTAAGTCAGCCCGCCAATCCTATAAGAGGATTGACAAAATATTCTTAGCCGATGGTGATGCCTTGTGTTTGAGTAATGCAAAACTTTTAGAAATCCTAGGCCATTGCAGTGAGATTTTCCCAGAATGCGATCAAGTTACCCTTTATGGGTCTCCTTTAGATTCTCTTAGAAAAACTAAAGAGGAGCTAAAAGAACTTCATAAGGCTGGCTTAAAAATGGTATATATAGGTGGGGAATCTGGAAGCGATGAAGTACTTAAGAAAATTGTAAAGGGCGCCAACCGGGATGAAATAATAAGGGCAGTCCAAAAACTGGAAGAGGCAGGAATAAAAGCCTCGGTGACATTTATCTCTGGCCTTGCAGGAAAAGAAGGGTGGAAAGATCATGCTGTTCAAACTGGAACTATGATTAGTGAAATGCAACCTTCTTATGTGGGACTCTTAACCTTGATGTTAGAACCGGGGACACCTATTATGGAGGATGTTAGAGCAGGGAATTTCCAACTACTTTCTCCTGAAGAAGTAATTGCAGAAACCCTACTTATGGTGGAAAATATAAATGTTAGTAAAAAGTGTGTCTTTAGGAGCAACCACGCTAGTAATTATCTTTCCCTCCGGGGGGATTTACCCCAGGACAAGGATAAAATGCTAGCCCAGCTAAGAAAGGCTCTAAAAGAAACAGGGCTTTTAAAAGATGAAAGGTTTCGGATGCTTTAAATGATAAAAGTGCTACTTACCACTTTGAATTCCAAGTTTATTCACTCCTCCTTGGCACTAAGGTATTTATACACCTCTGCTATGGAGAATTTGGATGAAAACAATCTCAGATTGGATATCAAAGAGTTTACTATTAACCATGATGACGACTACATTACCACAGAGATTCTCAGGGGAGATTATGGAGTGGTTTGTTTTTCGGTTAATATATGGAACCTAGTAAGGGTAATAAATATAACTTCCATTATTAAGAAGGCCATGCCTTCCTTGCAAATTGTTTTAGGAGGACCAGAAGTCAGCCATGAACCTCTAGCCCTACTTCAAGAAAATCGTGCCATCGATTTTCTTGTTGAAGGCGAAGGGGAATATGCTTTTACGGCTCTATGCGAGTGTAGATTTGAAAATCCTGGCTTGTCGGAAATTCCAGGCTTGGTATATCGGGACAGAAGGGATGCAAAAATATATGTGAATGCCCCTCAAGAACCACTAAAAATGGATTCGCTGCCCTTCCCTTATAAGATTATTCCTCCAGACCAAGAAAAAATGGTTTATTATGAAACTAGCAGAGGGTGTCCTTACAGCTGCAGCTACTGTATGTCTTCTATAGAAAAAGGAATCCGCGCTCTTCCCGAGGACCGTGTAAAAGAAGAACTAGATTACTTTTTGCGAAGCAATATTGGTCAAGTTAAGTTGGTAGACAGAACATTTAATTGGGACAGGAATAGATGTTATAGGTTGCTTAAGCATATTATCGAAAAGGATAACGATATTACCAATTGGCATTTTGAGATTTCTGGGGAAGCCTTAGATCGACCTTTATTAGACCTGATTGAGTCGGCAAGACCAGGCTTGTTCCAATTTGAAGTTGGTGTTCAAAGCACCAACAAGGAAACCTTAAAAGCCGTAAAAAGGAGCACCAATGTAGAACAGCTTTTGGAAAACACTAGGCAGCTTATAGATCTTGATAATAGTCATGTTCATGTTGACCTTATCGCTGGATTGCCCTATGAAACTTATGAAATTTTCAAAAAGTCTTTTAACGATGTGTATGGGTTAAAGGCAGATCATTTTCAACTTGGCTTTCTCAAGCTGCTTAAGGGGACGGGCTTAAGATTGCAGGAGGATGAGTATGGTTACGTATTCCATGATAAGCCTCCCTATACAATTATTTATAACAAATACCTATCAGTGTGGGATATACTAAGGCTTAAGCAGATTGATCGGGTATTAAATCTTTACTATAATAGGGGAGGGTTTCAGCGAACTCTAGATTATTTGACCAAAATACACAATTCGGCTTTTGAGTTTTATGAAGAATTTGCACTGTTCTATTATCTCAAAGGTTTTCAAGAAGTAGCCCATAGAAAAGAAGATTTATATAGGATCTTAAAAAAATACGGTGTCTGGAAAAATCGAACACTTGAAGGCGCAGAAGATGGGGTTACAAAAAACCTCCTCAAGGACATGGAAACCGCTTTGAATGAAGATGCAGTTAAAAAATTCAACAGAAAAGGATGGAATATTTAATGAGTGACTTAAACTTCAGAAAACCTCCAAAAACAAAAAACGAGATAATTAAAAGACAAACAGAAGATCAGCGCAGAAAAGACCTGGCAACACCTGAACAAATAGCGAAGAATGCTTGGAGTGTTAGAGCAGGGGTCAAACGTACCGTTGTTAGACCTCCGGAGGAATATGATATACAGGTTAGAGAAGATAGAATTGGGCGATACTTCAAAAAACATCTATCTAGATTTATTTTTGCTGAGTTTTCTAAAGAATATATGGCAAAGGGTGGAATGGAAGAATTAATGAGTGGGGTCCCCATCCCCCTAAGAAAGTCAGATTTAGAAAACTTTGCAGGTGGTTCAGGTATAAAACCCACTCATTTAGCGGCCAACATGGCATGGATTATGGGAATTGACCCCCACTTTCAATACACGCCTCAATATGTTAAATTTTTAAACAAAGTTTTTAACTACAAGATAATGGAGGGTATGCTTAAAACAGGCCGAGATGCAGCGGAAGAAGGTAACTACGAAGAAGCATGTATTCACTTTAGGGCGGCCCTGTGCATGAATCCAGAATATCTTCATGGGATGTACAGTTATGCTCGTTGCTGTCGAGAAATGTATTCCGCTTCAAATAACGAGGAATATATAGGAAGGTTTAAGGCAGAGTCCCTTGATTACTTTGAGCTTACGACTGAGGCTCATCCCCGCCATGCCCAGAGTTACTATTACTTGGGATACGCATACCTCAACATAGGCCTGTATACAAAAGCTCAGTTGGCTTGGAATAGGTTTTTGGGATTTACTAAAAATGGAAAAGACAGAAAAGAAATACACAATCGTCTCAAGCAAATTCAAGAGCCTGTAAAAATTGAACAGGCTATAAATGAGATATCAGCAGGACGTTTTGCTCAAGGTGTTGACGTGCTAGAGCATTACCTCAAGTCGGAATTTGACAGTTGGTGGCCTTTGCACTACTATTTAGGGCTAGGATACCTTAACTTAGGTCAACGCAAAGATGCTGTTAATGCCTTTAAACGTGCATTAGAGAAGAATGGAAGCCATATAGATAGCATGGAGTTACTAGCAGACATATTTAAGGAATCTGGTGACAAGGAAGAAGAACAAAAATATAGGAAAAAGATAGCCATAGTTAAAGAAAACCAAGAAGAAAAAGCGGCATATCTAGAGAAGAAAAACTCTCAAGCCCAGCCATCAACAGAAGATTCAATAAAACGGCTTACTGTTGAAAAGGACTCTAATAAGAAACCCAAAATAAAGAGGCTGAAATAGCTGTGATTGATTGTGAATAGGAAACCGAAATCTAATCCGGGACTATCTGAGATGGTTTATGAAATTTGCCAAATTTTCACTAGGCTTGCTTTATAAAATATGGAATAGAGTGTTGACATTGGGGTAGTCAGTAGGGTATACTCTTTATTGTTGCTAGGAATAGAAAGTGGTATTCCAAGGTAGCTCAATGGTAGAGCAATCGGCTGTTAACCGATAGGTTGTGGGTTCGAGCCCCACTCTTGGAGCCAATTTGCCGGAGTGGCGGAATTGGCAGACGCCCGGGACTTAAAATCCCGTGAGCTTCACGGCTCGTACCGGTTCGACCCCGGTCTTCGGCACCAAACTTAATTTAATACTAGTAACATAATATCGCGGGGTAGAGCAGCTGGTAGCTCGTCGGGCTCATAACCCGGAGGTCGTAGGTTCAAATCCTTCCCCCGCAACCAAGTAATTGCAAGGCTTTCGATAGTTTCTCGGAAGCCTTTTTTTGATTGTTTTCGGATTTTCACCAATTTTTCTCGAGCTATGATGTAAAAACACCCTATAATGAGGCAATCCCGGTTTTACTCAGATGGGCAAAAAAGAGTTTTCAATAAACATGGATTGACTTTGCCGAAAAGCAGCATATAATACTTGTATCGATATTCGATAATAGAGGGAGAAAAATTGGCTAGAAAAAAATTTCAAACGTTGACAGAACAGATGTTTTATACACTACTTTGCTTCCGTAAAGAATGTTGTGGTGTTGATATCATGAAACAAACAAGAGAAATAACTAATGATAGAGTGATCATTGGGCCTGGAACTCTTTACAATTTAATAGGTCAGTTTTTGGATGCAGAGTTGATTTGCGAGACTAGCCTGGAAGGACGACGTATAAGTTATCGAATAACTAAAAAAGGGGAAGAAACTCTGGAAGAGGAATATGGCCGATTAAAAAAACAAATGGACGATTTTAAGAGGATTGCTTGTACTGAAAAGGAGACCTGTAAATGAATAATTTAGAAAGCAAGTATAGATTCTCATTCTTTTCAATGTTTGATTATAAGAGCATTGAGGACAATCTAGCTTTGATGGCAGAGAAAGGATGGAGGATTGATCATATAAGCGCTTTTCTGTGGAAGTTTAAAAGGGCCAATCCATCAGAGAGGAAGTTTGCCGTAGTATTGTCGGGTAATGATTCGGAATATAAGCCGATATGCCTGGAAAACCAAGAGATGCTTGAAGAAATATGTATTGAAAATGGTTGGGAAAAAGAAATCCAATGGAAACAAATGCAAATATTTTCTGCTAATAAAGATGCAATTCCTATGGAAACCGATGAAGCTGTTAGGATAGAGAACATACACTTGAGTATGAAAAAGACTTTTATCCCAAGTTGGTTATTGGCAATACTCACTATGCTAATACTTTTGACTTCTAATAGCATGAAATACTTCGGAAATTCCCCTTACTGTGATGAAGACACTGTTTGGGTTTTAATTATTGCCTCAAACGGAGCTTTCATGATAGGGGTCGCCCTGCTGGGATATATATTTTGGCTGCAAGCCTCTAGAAAAAAAATAGCCGAAGGCGGGACATGTATCAGTGCCGCTTGGCATCGCAGGTTGCTAAACATACTTATGATAGGCTTTCTGATTATTTTATTGGCTTTCTTTGCAGATACCAAAATGCAATTAGGATAAGGACTTGTTCTTTATATAATCATTTATATGGCGGGGGTTTTAGCGGTGATTTCGGTTTCGAATTTTCTTTCTCAGTATCTTAAAGGAAAGAGGTGTTCATCTCGTTCTAATATAATTTTATCCATAACAGTTGCAGTAATATTAATTATTGGTATGGTTGTTATAACTAACATTATAGGGGCTTAATATTTAGAGGGATTATTATGGATAAATTTTTAGAGGGTATAAAGATATTTTTCGACTGGCTCATCACAGGGTTTTCGAATATTATCGTTGAAATTGGAATGGTACTACAAGATTCCACAATAGGTATAATGGGCATTTATACTTTTTCTGTGAGGTGGTGGTGCCCTATTTTAGCAATACTAATATTTTTTCGTTGCATATTGCCACTATTACATGATAAAGGGTATGATGTTGTATGGGCAAATTTAGCTATCCCAAATGGCCATAGTATACCTTTAAAGCATTGGGAAAACTCCATAGGTCGTAGTAAATTAAGTGATATTGTAATTAATTTTCCTTTCATATCCCGTAGCCATGGGGTGCTTTCCTATGATGGTAACAACTGGACTATTACTGACTTAGCATCAAAGGGTGGGATAAAGGTAAATGGAGAAAGGATTACTAAAACAGGGAGAGTTGAAGAAGGAGATACAATCTCATTTGCTAATGCGGAATTTTTATTGCTAGCTCCAGAATCCGGGCATGAGAACATCCCTACAATAGGATATTTAAAATGGTTTTCGGGATTTGGTAAAGATTTCATTTCTCGAAAAACATTATTTATGATTATAGCTTTTCAAATATTGGGTGGAATACAAATCGCATTTTCCGCCAAGGATGAGATGAAGCTAACAATACTCTTTACGATTTTAATATTCACCGTTGCTGAATGCTTTTATTTTTTTGCTATATCGAAATTCAGTAAAAAATATTCAGAACTTGAATTAATGGCTTTTTTCCTTTCTGGCTTAAGCTTGTTAATTATAGGGTCAGCCGCCCCCCAACTTCTACTCAAACAGTTAATTGCAATAACTACAGGTATTGCCGTGTATTTTGTGATTCAATTAATAGTCAAGGATCTTAGCCGAGCAAATAAATTAAAATACATACTTATTGCAGGTGCTATCATCTTATTAGTGTTGAACTTGGTAATTGGGGAAGCCCGCTTTGGTGCAAAAAACTGGATTAACTTAGGTTTTATAACCTTTCAGCCTATGGAGTTTGTGAAAATAGCTTTTGTTCTTGCTGGTACGGCTACTTTAGATAAGCTTCTCACTGCAAGAAACTTAACAGCCTTTATAGGATTTTCTGCGGCATGTATAATTGTTCTAGTTCTAATAAGCGATTTAGGAACAGCTGCCGTTTTCTTTGGAGCTTTTCTGGTTATATCATTTATGCGGTCGGGGGATCTTCGTACCATTGCTTTTATAGCTTCAGGTGCTGCATTAGGAGCTATGGCAATCATCATGTTAATGCCATACATTGCATTGAGATTTAAGGCTTGGCGGCATGTGTGGGAGTTTGCGGACACTATAGGCTATCAACAGACTCGTACAATGATTGCCTCAGCAAGTGGAGGACTCATGGGCGTTGGTGGGGGAAATGGTTACCTTGTAAATGTTGCTGCATCAGATACTGATTTAGTATTCGGGATTCTTTGTGAGGAATGGGGATTGATTATAGCTCTGATAGCTGTATTGATGTTGGTATTTTTTGCTTTTTCTACCATATTTATTACAAACAGATGTAAATCATCTTTTTATGCCATTGCAGCCTGTGGAGTGGCTTCCATTTTTCTAATTCAAACAGCATTAAATGTTTTCGGCTCAGTGGATTTATTACCACTAACAGGTATTACATTACCATTTATATCGAATGGTGGTTCTTCTATGGTGGCATCTTGGGGTCTTCTTGCATTTATCAAGGCTGCAGATGAGCGTTATAGGCCAGAAATTGTGAATAACAACGAAGTGAATGGGTGAATGATTTGAAAATATTAACAAAACGTACGTGGATGTTGCTGCTACTTTCCTTGGTAATTGTTTTTGGTCTTGTTATATTTGCGGGGAATTATATAAAAAACGCATCCACATGGGTTCAACATCCTACAAATAAGCATTTATATTCAAATGGCCGGCTTTTAGCTGCGGGAACAATTTATGATCGAAAAGGTGAAGTTTTATTTGAAAAAGTAGACGACAGCCTGAAATATCATGAAGATAAAACTATCAGAAAAGCTACTATGCACGTAAT
>JAVEXZ010000020.1:24295-28087 GCA_034003765.1 Anaerovoracaceae bacterium
TCCATAGCAAATGAGGGTGTTCGGGTTTCACCAAAAATATTAAAGAAAAATGATTTAATATCATTGTTGCTTGACTATACCAATATAGGGAAAAGGATAATTTCTGCAAAAACAGCAAATGAACTTAAATCAATGATGAGATATAATGTTACAGAAGTTTATAAAGAGAAAAATTACCAGGGATTGGAGCTTTGCGCAAAAACTGGAACTGCTGAAGTAGGAAGTGATAAAAAGCCCCATGCTTGGTTTGTGGGATTTATGGACCGAGATGACTTCCCCCTTGCTTTTGTAGTAGTAGTTGAAAATGGAGGTCGTGGTATTCAGGCTGCAGCCCCTATAGCAAAAACGGTATTAGAGTATGCTGTTAGTAATTAAAGAGAAAATACCAAACAGGAGAATTTAGCATGGAAAACGAATCAAAAAAAGCGCTGCTAATATTAGTAGGAGTAAACTTTCTTTGGGGTCTTGATTTTATTGTTATTGAATACATGATGGATTTCTTTTCCCCAACCATATTTACCATGATAAGAACGCTTATAGGTACAATAGTATTACTGGTTTTGGTCGTTATAAAGAACAAAGGCCTGTACATCAAAAAAGAGGACTGGCCCAGGGTATTTATATCTGGTGCAGTGGGATTATCTCTTTATTTTACCATAGAAAATACTGGGGTTGGTTTTACTTCTGCTTCTTTTGCTTCTCTAATTATGGCTACGGTTCCAGTATTCGGACTTATTGGCGACAGAGTATTTTACGGAAGAAAAGTAACAGGATTGAAAATTGTTTGTGTGCTGGCTTCCATAGGCGGAGTATATTTATTGATTTCCGGAGAACCAATGGGTATTAATATTAAGGGCCTAATTACCATGCTAGCAGCTGCTTTGTTGTGGACATTCTACATAACTTATGTTAAGCTGCTCTTTGATAAATATGATTTAATTACTCTAATGGCAGGGCTTTTTTTGTCAGGAATGATTATTCAATTGCCGATTACACTTCTTTTTACAAGGCAACCTTTGATGGAATTCACACCAGCAAGTATTTTAATAACTGTTGCGTCTGCAGTTGTTTTTATTATTATTGGTGAATTTGGATATGTGTATGCCATAGGAAAGTTAACGATAACTACAGTATCGATTTTTGAAAATGTACTGCCACTGACTGCAGTACTGTTTTCACTTTTCATATTTGGTACCATGTTGTCAGGAATACAGCTTATTGGCGGGGTGATTATAATGATATCGGTGACGGTGCTTGCATTAAAGGATCAAGACGATGAAGGGTAAAAAATATAAGCCTGAATTAAAATAAGATAGTATAGATTTTAGAAAAGGGTAAAGGATAAATGGGAGGAGTTAAAAATGTATAAAAAAACAATTGGCTTGCTGGTGATTTTCATGTTCATTATAACTAGCTCTGTAATTTCATATGGGGCGACAGCATCATCAGGTGTTAATGTTACTCTTCCTGTGTTTAAAGTAGCACTAAATGGAGTGGTTATGGAAAATGAATATAGCAAATATCCTTTGATTGTATATAAAGATATTACATACTTTCCAATGACCTACAGTGATTGTCGGTATCTTGGAATAGAGACAAGCTGGAAAGGAAACGAAGAGGGCCTTGTAATAGACACCACAGATATAACAGGCGCATATACTCCATATAAAACTCAGGCAAAGAATAGTAGAAGTTATAGGGCTACAGTTCCTAATTTCCCCATCAAGATAAATGGAGAAATGATAAATAATGCTAAGGAAGCTTATCCCTTATTATCTTTTCGTGACATTACATACTTTCCGATAACCTGGAGATTTGGAGTTGATGAGTTTGGCTGGGATTACAGTTTTGATTCAAAAAATGGACTTAGGATTAATTCGAAAAACATTCATTTGCTGGAAACAGAAATCCCAAATGACAAAGCGGAAGGCTGGGACACTATGGCTATAGCCAAGGGATATCTTTATTATGTGGGAACAAAAGGGCGTATAATGCAAGCAGAGATTTATACTGGAAATAGCTCGGACAGCGATAAAGCAATAATAAAGAAGACAAGCAGTAAAGTTGCTTATCAGCTTCCTCTACATACAATGAGTGATGGTAAATCCTATGTTATTCCCAGTCTTTATTCCAAAGACGGTAAAGCCTACCTCACATATTCAAATGGTGGTGCCACTATGGGAACAGACTATCTCCTTCTTCTTGATAGTAGTGGTGGAACTTTACTTAATAGTTCAAGAAATGAGTTGAAATCTTTTGGAGATAAAGAGTTTCAATGGTGGGCAGGACCTGCTCCAGGCCCAGGGAATTTATACATGAAAACAGATGACCCACTTTATTCTAAGGAAACAGGTTATGAAGGATGGAAAAAGATAGGTGATCCTGACTACCTATACGGGTGGAATTGGAAGATCAGAGATGATAGCGAAAGCTCTAGTGGAAGCCAAGGAGGCAGTGGATCCCAGGACTGCTATCTTGTTGGGGAGAATTTATATATTCTCGGATTTAATATGAAGCAGGGTGAAGCATATCTTGAGAAAGGGGGCAGCAAACCTACAACTGGGATATACCAGATAAATATCAAAAGTAATGAAACTCGAAGAATCAGTGAAGAAGAGGTTTTAGCCTTTAGGGTTGAGGGTGACTTTATTTATTATCACAATAACTATGTGGAGTTCTTCGAGTATAAGATCTCTGAAAACAAGGAATCTCCCATTGGTGAAAGAAATCAACGAGCAAACAATTACGTTGAGGACTTCCAAGTTCTAGCTGGTAATCTGTATTTTAAAAGTGGAGTTGACCATGGACTATATAATTCTCAATATGACTTGCTAGGCTGGGGCGTGGGAGAATTGAAGTTGACAGGATCCAATGAAGCATATATTGCTTGTACTCTTTCTGGGAACAATCAAATACCTGATAGAGTTATGGTATTTGATAAAACCGGCAAAAAAGTATTTAGATCTTCAGATGAAACATCTGCCATAACCGTGGAAGGAAACAAGGTTTATTATTACAATAAAAACACTAATACAGTGTGTGTGGGAGATTTCGAAAAAAAATTAATTTGACAAGTCTATAAAGAAAGTATATAGTACGTGAAAAGGGAGCTGACACAAAGTCGGCTGAGAGGAAACTCGTAATGTTTCGACCTGTAACCTGATTTGGATAATGCCAACGTAGGGATATTTAGATTGAAGAGTCTTTATTCCGTAGGGATAAAGACTTTTTTATTACGAAAAAACTCGCGGGGTGAAAAATTGAAAAGACAACAACTAGAAAAAATCTATCCCATAGGAGCAATCTTAATCCTCCTCCTTCTATGGCAAGCTGGTGTAGGCCTGGGTTTTGTTGACACTTTTTCTATTCCCTCCCCTTTCGCAATTTGCATGGCTTTGTTTTATGAAAAGTATGTTTTGCTAGAACATCTAGCAATTACTTTGTTGGAAGGTTTTCTGGGTGTCCTTCTTTCGGCCATACTTGCAATTGCTATTGCCGTGCTTATGAATTTATCACAGGCAGTGAAACACACAATCTATCCATTATTGGTGTTCTCTCAAACCGTGCCAATCATTGTGCTTGCTCCACTATTTGCTATGTGGTTTGGTTTTGGGATCTTGCCGAAAATTGTGGTAGTCACCTTAATCTGTTTTTTCCCTATAACGGTTAGCATCACGGAAGGCTTTTCAGAGGTAGACCCAGAGCTAATTGATATGATGCGATCTATGGGAGCTAGCAAGTATCATATCTTTACTAAAGTTCAATTTCCAGCAGTTCTAGGCCCTTTCTTTT
>JAVEXZ010000005.1:0-25015 GCA_034003765.1 Anaerovoracaceae bacterium
TTTTTTACGAGGTAATGATGCGTTGGCTTTTTTTATTTCATCACGGTTTTTTAGATAGTCATACCTTGTTTTCTGGTATTCACGGTTATAGGCTGCCTGTTTAGCCTTTTTCACTACTTTGGGAAGAGACTTGTAATAAGCCTCCCTGTTCTTCTTCTCTGCTTTTTTTCCTGCGCGCTTACGGAGCATTGCCTCTCTTTGTGCCACAGCTTCAATATACTGTCTTTCACGAAAAACTCGCTCTTCATACCTATTTTTTCTTCGCTGAATGGTTTCCGCCATTCTTTCTTCTCTGCGTCTTGCCATATCTCGAGCTCTTTTTTGTTCTCGCTCAATTATAGCATTTCTACGTTCTAAACGAGCTTGGTCATACCTTTCTCGTTCTTCTTTGTCTTTTCTTTTGAATTTCTGCTCTTTTTTCTTCTCTGCTTCAATTGCTAATTGTTCTTTACGTTTTTCTTCTTTCTCCAGCTCTAGATATTTTTGATCTGAAAGTGCAAACCTATCTTTCCTCTTTTCAAAATAACGGACAAAAAAAGAACTCTGCCGTTTTTCCTCTCGTTCTCGCTTCGCTTTTTCCTTTGCTTTCTCTTTTGATTTTTTGGCATTCTCTATTTGCAAATTCTTTTCTTTTTTGGCAATTTGCTTGTCTTCTTCTTTTTTGGCCTCTTTTTGAAGTTTCTCAATACGGGCCTTTTGTCTGCCACGAAGCTCTTCTGCTTTTATGTTGGTCTTTTCAATGTACTCTAAATCTTTTTTTGCTTCATCCTGAAGATTTTTTTCCATTTTTTCTTCAGATTCTTCTTGTCTTCTTTTGCGGCGTTCTTCCATCCTGTGATCTATATCTTTTGATGTAAGGTCTTTTTTTACCGCAGTTTTTAACCCTTGTTCCAGGTCAAGCTTGGATACATCATTAATCTTATCGTTAATACGCTTTGCTAAAACAGCTTTTGCCTCATCAGGACTTAGGCTACCATAATCTGGATACTCTTTGGGACTATCTGCTTTTACCCTATCCTTAGGAGAAACTTTGCTGCCATTTGATGACCCTATATTGTTCTTTGAAGGCAAGTTTTTTGATGAAGAAGATTTTACTTCCTTTGCCTTTTTTTTATTTTTACCTGAAGAAAATAAGCCCATTCAGTAGATATCTCCGTTCTAGTTTTTATTTGTTGTTCTAATTACCTATAATTGCGACTTCAAAATCTTTAATTCAATTTTTCGCCCTTATTTATCCTCTATAAACTGTCTTTAATCTTTTGAAAACACCCACATAGGGTTCCCTGGGAAGTCTTGCCAGTGTCTTGGCAATCTTTACAAGTGTATTGGATCTCCGTATATTGAGGAGAATAACCTGCCTCTGTCATCCTAAAGGCTCTCTCTTCTCTTTTTCGCATTAATATTTTTCGAATTGCCTCTCTTTTTTCTGGACTACTTGCTAAGGCTGTTCGGGTTAGTTCGATGCTGAGGCTAGAAATCTCTTCATCCAAGGCTTTAATTAAATCGTCCTTCCTGTAAACCTCTTCTCTTCTTCTCAAGGCACTCTCTCTTGCCTCTTCCCTCATTCGATTGTAAATACCCTCAACTGTGTTAATCCCTTGTATCCCCTTTGGCCCACCTTCTAAGCCCTTACCTATTCCCTCTTTTTGATTTGAAAGGACTCTATCTATATAGTTTAGGTTAGGGTTTGAGATCCCTGTAGTCTTGTTACAAGCTTCCAATATGTTTTCTAAAGGGACTCCCCAGTCTTCTATCCATTTTTCCATCATTTTTCTCTCAGCTTCTGTTGGATTTCTCCACCATCCCAGAGCCTTAAATATCCGCCGATGCTTTTGATTCTGTAGGTCGTTTTTCTCAAGATGTTCTTCTATTTTTTCTAGTTCGAATAAACCTTTGTCAACCCAGTCTTTTACAATTGCATGTATATATTTTATACCTGGATTGTGTTTGTTTTTTGAAGAATAGGTAAATGCGTAGATAATCATTTCGGGAGTAGCTCCATAATCTGTTAACCAAGAAACAATTTCTACAGGCTCTGCTCCTCCGAGGGGTCGTCCCAATATTCTTTGAATCATGGCGAACATATCAACTAGTTCTCGATCTTCTAAAGGACAATCTGCCACAAGAGGCTTTTTTCTCCTATCCTTAATTTCAACTTCCAAGACTTCCTTATCTTTCCAATATATAATCCCATCCATTATAACATCTTCGGAAATATTTAAATCGATTGAGGCAAGGCCTACATCTGCGGTCTCCCCAATTTGGTTTTGCATCATAAAATAGAGGTAGACCTTAACATAATCTCCAGGTGCCTCTGCCAAATAATTTTTAATAAACATATTATTAATATGGGTATCCTTAAAGCAGTCCTCGCCCCATTTTTTTGCCTTTAAATCCACTAGAACTACCCCCCAAGGTTACTTTTGTCTACGAACTTCGTGTAGTTACTTAACCAAGTTAGCTCAACTTTACCAGTAGGCCCACTACGGTTTTTTGCGATAATCAAATCACATACACCGGGTTTTTCGCTGTCATCTACGTTGTAGTAATCATCACGATAGAGAAATATTACTATATCTGCATCTTGCTCAATGGAACCAGATTCTCTAAGGTCCGAAAGTATTGGTATGTGAGGTTTTCGTAATTCAGGTGCACGGGATAGCTGTGAAAGAACGATTACTGGGCAATCCATTTCCCTGGCTAGTTGCTTCATATATCGTGATAAGGAGGTAATTTCCTGTTGTCTGTTTTCTGCTCTACCTTCAAAGGACATCAACTGAAGATAGTCAATAAGTATCAGGTCTAGGCCTTTTTCCGCTTTGAGACGACGACATTTATTTTTTATCTCTGAGAATAAGATCCCAGGAGTATCATCAATAAACATTTCACCCTTAGTAATGGTGTCAACAGCTCTACTTAGCTGTTCCCATTCTGAGCCTTCAAGGTCACCCACTTTTAGTCTGTTGGATTCAATTCGAGATTCCATGGACAAAAGCCTAAGGCCCAATTGCTCTTTTGACATCTCCAATGAAAAGATAAGCACCTTGGCTTTATTCTTCAGGGCTGCCTGTTGTGCTATATTTAATGCGAGAGATGTTTTTCCCATTGAAGGGCGTGCTGCTACAATTATCAGTTCTGATTTCTGAAAACCTCCGAATGTTCTATCGTAATCTGCAAATCCCGAAGGGATTCCCATCACTTGCCCCTTCATTTTAGAGTTTTCATCTATGGTGTTAAGGTTTTGGTCTAGAACTTCTCTTATGGAGGCTACATCCTTGTTCTGCCTAGATTTTGCTATATCTAAAATCTTTTGTTCAGCCCTATCGATTGCCTCTGAGGCTTGGATTTTTTCCGTGTAGCCTAAGTCTATTATTTCTGTTGATGCCTCTATAAGGTTTCTCAGGCTAGCTTTTTCAGCCACTATTTTGCCGTACTCACCTGCGTTTGCTGTGGAAGGCACCCCTGAAGCCAAAGAAAATACATAGGCCCGTCCTCCTACCATATCTAAAGAATTCCTCTTTTTTAATTCTTCAGCTACGGTAACAGTATCAATGGGTCTGGAACCACGGTATAACAAAGTGATAACCTCGAAAATCTCTTTGTGTATCTCACTATAGAAATCCCTGCTACGCACCGCTTCCATAATATCTAAAAGAGCATTTTTCGATAGCATTGCCGCTCCTAAAACGGACATTTCAGCCTCATTGTTATGAGGTGGGATCCTTTCTATCATAAGTGTGTCTCCTAAACCGTTACTTTAATCTTCAACGTTCCAACTACTTCGAAGTATAGCTTGATTTTTACTTGGAAGTCACCTGTTTGCTTTATGGGGCTATCCAACATAATTTTCTTCTTATCAATTTCTATTTTATGCTGTTCTTTTAAGGCTTCCGCTATATCATTGGAAGTTATAGATCCAAAAAGCCTGCCCCCTTCTCCACTTTTTGAAACAATATCTACTTGCAGATTTGCAATTTTATCCGCTAAAATTTGAGCTTCGTTCTTTTCTTTGTTAAATTTTTCTTCTTGAAGTTCTTTTGCCTTTTCTAGGGAACGAATATTTCCCTCAGTTCCCTTTTGTGCCAGCCCACGTGGAAGCAAGAAATTTCTACCATATCCATCGCTAACATTCACAACATCACCAGCTTTTCCTGTTCCTTTAACATCTTTTAATAATATTAAGATCATTATTCTTCCTCCCTTAACACTGTCATTAATTTTTCTATGGCCTCTTCTGGAGATTCTTTTAGTTGGGCTCCTGCAGTTGTTAAATGCCCTCCCCCTCCAAGTTTTTCCATTATAACTTGGACGTTTACATCCCCAAGGGACCTTGCACTCATAATGGTATCCCCGCTGGCATCTTTAGCTGCTACAAATCCAACCTTTACCCCTTTTATTGATAGCAGTTCATCAGCAATCTGAGCCGTTATTATTTGTGCGTTGTTATGAATACCTTCACAAATTGTCACTGCCTCTCCACTTTTTGTTATAGTGGCATTTGAAACACATTTGACCCTAATTTTAAACATTTTCATTTCTGTCTGGAAGAACCGTTTAACTTCAGTGGTATCTGCACCTTGTTTTCTTAGCCATGCAGCAGCTTCAAATGTTCGAACCCCAGTTTTCACAGAGAATCGATTGGTATCCATAGTAATTCCCGCAAGCATAACTTCAGCTTCTAGTTTATCTATATTTTTTCTTTCTCCCACATAACCTAGTATTTCCGCAACTAGTTCAGAAGTTGAAGATGCATAAGGTTCTATGTATTGGAGAACAGGGTTTTCAACACAGTCCACAGCCTTTCTATGATGGTCAATAATTGCAACTTTATCTATCTTTTCTAAAAGGTCTCGACTTAAAGCCAATTGAGGCCTATGAAAATCAACCAGAATAAGGAGGGAATCTTTGTCTGCCAAGTCTAAGGCCTCTTGACCTGTGACAAAATTGTATCCATCACTTTCTCTGGTTAGTCTCACCATTTCCGATAAGGTATCATTATAGTCTTCCAAGAGAATATATGCTTCATTATATGAATTGTCACACATTCGAAAAAGCCCCACTGCACTTCCAAAAGAATCCATATCTGGATTTTTATGGCCCATAATAAATACCTTTGAAGCTTGGTTTATTAATGTGGTAAGGGCATGGGCAACTACTCTAGATTTTCCTTTATTTGTTTTCTCTACTGCCTGGGATTTTCCTCCGAAGTATTCAATCTTATTTATTCTTTTTACAACAGCTTGATCTCCTCCTCTTCCCAAGGCTAGATCCAAAACTTCTGCAGAATACTTTTCCGTTTGGGCGGGCGTTTTTCCACCTGCACCAACTCCGATAGAAAGGGTTGCGGGAAAATCTGTTTCCGTTTCGATGGTACGTACTTCATCTAGGATGGCGTACTTGCTCTCTGCCAAGCCTTGCAAGTACTGCTGAGAAAAAATCATCAAATATTTATTTTCTCCTATTTTGGTAACGGAAGCATCCATTTTGCTGCCCCAACCTCTAATAGCCTTATCTAAATTCGAAAATAATGTTGCACGATTTCCCTCTGAAGTTCCTTGAAAAAGTTCTTCATAATTATCAATTTGAACCACAGCCAAGGCTTCTCGGGCTTCATTATATAAGTTCTTCAAGTTTTCCAAAGCCGTTGTATCTTTGAGGCTAACAATGGTGCATTCTTGTTCTTCATCCTCTATGGCTTTGGATATTACCTTGTAGCTAGAGTCTTTTGTTGAAAAGCTAACAGGTTTTTCAACTCCCCCTTGTTTTATGGTTTTTAAGGGTATGTCCATTAATTCAGAGATCTTTTTTCCTACCAGTATTTCATCCTCAAATATTTCGGAAAAGCTCTTTATGGTAGCCAAAATGACCCCCTCCTTCCCAATAAGGCAGGCAGGAATGGGCCAGTAGCGAATGTATTCCATCCATTTATCTTGGTTGTGCATAGGATTTGAATCCTTTCAGGACTTAATTTTTAGAAAATTTCTATCTACCCCTCTGGTCTAGTCTGCTTTTTATGTTAATAACAAGGTCGATAAGGCCTAGCATAAAGATAAGGCCTCGACTAATGGGTGAAAGGGCAAAAATTATCACCACTAAGGGAGGAACGAACTTAGGCCATTTCTTTTTGTCAGCTAAGAAAAAAACCACGGACGCTCCCTGGAGAAAAAAGTAATATTCCATGAGAATTTGAACGTTAAGGAGTACCAATTTCCCAATATCAAGGGTATTACTCAGGACCACTGAACCCGCAAAAATAATAAGCCAACCCCATACACCAGATTTTGGCCAAGAAAAATTAGCAAAAGCAGGAAGCCTTCTAATATCTCGAATCTTTCCCGACATCAATTTGGCTATAAATGTATATTCGAAGTATGATGTTAAGGATGCCAAAATTAAGAGATATGCCGGCAAGCTGTTAATCATTAGGGTGTATATAAGTGAAAGCTGTGTCTTTATCTCTGCTGGAGTCATGTCTTTGAAAATCGGGTTACCACTTATTCCTTCATTTGCCACAAGGGCTGGAATCATCTGGTCAACCATTAGAGCAAATTGTTCTCCCAAGCTACCACCAGTAATGGTGGCCACTATAAACAAAATTAAAATTCCCACAGAGCTGGCAACAAATCCTTGCAACACGACTTTGTAGGGCCTTTCTTTTAATACTATATTCTTGGGAATGACCACTGCAGGAACCAGTACAATGATTAAAAATAGTACTAAACTATACATTTTCCCCCCATAAGAATTGTCATAATATTATACCATAGCTATATTAGGTTGTCTGCTACTACATGTAGTGGGGTAGTCTTTACCACCCACAATTCCCAAATTCTTACCAGGTGTCAAATAAAAAAGCGGACCTTTATAGACCCGCTCACTTTATTAATTCTTATATCGATCTTAGTCAGCCACGTATGGCAATAAGGCTACTATACGAGCTCTTTTAATGGCAGTAGTTACTGCTCTTTGGTGCATTGCACAGGTTCCAGTTATTCTCTTGGGAAGAATCTTGCCTCTTTCAGTTATAAACTTCTTGAGCTTTTCGACTTCCTTATAATCAATACCCTCTGCCTTATCTGCACACAGTTGGCATACTTTCTTTCGTCGCATGCCCCCCTGGTTTCTTCTCTTATCTATCATTTCATTTCTCCCTTATTTTAACTATCCTTTAGAAGGGGATATCATCGTCCTCCAAAGCTTGGAATCCATCTGGAGCTCCGGTTTCCACCTTGCTATCTCCAGTGCTTCTTTCATCTCTTGAGTAACTTGTATCTCCAGTGTCTTTAGTGTCTCTAGAGTCTTGAGAAGCTTTTTTGCCCCACTCCAAGAACTCTACACGGTCGGCTACAACATCTGTAGTATATACAGTAGCCCCATCTTTATTCTTGTAGCTACCAGTTTGAAGCCTCCCTTGAACAGCTACAAGAAGTCCCTTTTCTAAAAACTTTTCGCAATTCTCCGCTTGACGACCAAAAACCGTAATACGGGGAAAATCTGTTTGTTTTTCTTTTCCCTCTTTAGTTATCCGCTCAATTGCTAAGTTAAAAGTAGCTACAGCTAATTCAGTGCTTGGTGTATATCTCAGCTCAGGGTCTCTGGTTAGTCTACCAATCAAAACTACACTATTCATGGTAACCCTCCCTTTTATTTTTCTTCTTTGTTAACGATCAGATGTCTCATAATGTCATCTGAAATTTTAAGTCTTCTATCCAACTCTAGTGGTAATTCTGTGCTAGCAGAAAATTCAAGTACCACGTAGTAGCCTTCGTTCTTCTTTTGGATTGGGTATGCAAGTTTCTTCATACCCCATAAATCTACCTTGGTGACCTCTCCCTCTGCTGTGATTATTTCCTTTACGGTTTCAATTGCAGCAGTCTTCTTGTCTTCTTCAAGTGTAGGATCCAAAATGAACATAACTTCGTATTTCGTCATTCTTTTCACCTCCCTATGGACTAAATGGCGACGTTCTTTCTCGTCGCAGAGACCGGTGTTCCTCTTTTCCAGAAGTTTACACGCCTCACTATTATACAACAAATCCCTGCTAATGCAAGGATTTGTTAATTTTATTCTTAGTGTATCAGATAATTTTTCTATTATTTGGTTTTCTTTTGTACTGGCTTAATTTTTCATATTCTATTTATTTTGATTTTCTCCTTTTAACGCACTCGTTCAAAAGATACTCAATCTGTCCGTTGACCGATCTGAAATCATCGCTGGCCCAAGCAGCTATATCTTTGTAAAGGGCTGCCGAAAGTCTGAGGGGTATTTGTTTTTTTTCTTTATCTTTATCGCTTTTTTTCATGTCCTCCATAAAGCCCCTCCCTTTCTTTATCTATTGGATTTATTCAACTCCAGATCCCCTATTTGCATTCATGCTCATATAGTCTAATTGTCCTTTATATAGAAAACAGGTTAATATTATCCTTGTAGCTTACATTCATTTTTCTTCATTTATATCCAGTACCTTCTCTTTCTAAGGGTTTACTGACTAGTACAAACTTCCGCTGTTTACTATGGGCTGAGCATCCTTGCTACCGCAAAGAATAACCATTAAGTTACTAACCATTGCTGCCTTACGCTCATCGTCAAGGTTAACTACATTCTTTTCCCCGAGTTTTTCAATGGCCATCTCCACCATGCCAACGGCACCTTCAACTATCATGGCACGAGCATCAATGATGGCTCTAGCCTGTTGCCTCTGAAGCATTGCAGAAGCAATCTCTTGAGAATAAGCCAAATGGGTAATTCGGGCTTCCACAATCAGAAGACCTGCATCCTCTACCTTTTCTTGAATCGCAAATTTAAGCTTTTCTGCAACTTCTTGGCTGCTTCCTCTTAAGGACTCTTCGTCTCTTCCTGGAGGCGTGTCGTAAGGATAAGTGCGAACAATATTTCTAAGTGCCGAATCACATTGAATTGAAAGGAATTCTTGAAAGTTATCTACATTAAATACTGCTTTTGCAGTGTTAACCACTCGCCAAATTACCACAATTCCAATTTCAATTGGGTTTCCTTCTTCATCATTAATCTTTTGCTTCTCATTTGATAGTGTCATTGTTTTCAGGGAAATTTTTTTGTGAGAAGTCTGTTGGGAAGAAGTTCTTTTCGTCCCACCCTTTGATCCTGCTAAAAGCATCTCACCTAAAGAGGCCTTCTCCGCCTCAGCCACAGGATTGGTGGCTCCACAAAAAGGATTTACATAATAGAAACCAGCGCCTTTTAGGCTGCCGTAATATTTACCGAATAATGTAAGAACATAAGCTTCGTTAGGTTTTAGTATCTTTAACCCCATATAAATAAATGGGCCCAATATAAATCCATACATTGCTCCTATTATACTTATCCCTAGATCCAGCCTAATAATTCCCAACATAAACAAGGCAAATGCACCTATAATAAAAATTGTGTTCACAATCAGCACGACCATTCCATTAATACTAGGTGCCTTAATCTCCACATTCTGGGGGCCAGGATTTAACTCCGGCCTATCCTTCTCACTTTTCATTCTTCTCCTCCTTCATACCTATGCTGGCTTTGCCTCAGTGGTAAATCAAAATAATGCATCACCAGCTTCGTAATATTATTTTGATATGTTTTTGATATCATTATACTACTGCAAACAATATTTATTGTCAAGAAGAATAATAAGGGAAATATAGCTTGGGAGCTGATTATTGATATTTGCCTAATCAGTCTGGATGTTACTAGTTAAGGCGGAACCAATTCTTCCTATAATCCAAAAGCCCCTCCTCCTTCATGCGACTAAGCTCCTTAGACATGGCGCTTCGTTCCACTGCCAAATAATCGGCAAGTTCTTGCCGGTTAAAGGGGATATAAAATGAATTCCCATTTAGCAGCATCGCTTGGGCCGATAGATAGGATAAAAGCTTATCCCGTGTTGACCTCTGAACTAGGAGGTCTATTTTTTGGGTTAGTTGGATATTACGTTCAACTAGAATATGGAGCATATTTGCTACAAGCTTGGTATGGTAGGGACATGCTCTAGTACAGGTTGTTGTAAGTCTATTATAATTAATAAAGAGTATTTTCGATGGAACCGTAGCGATTACGCTAACTGGTAAGGGCTCAGAATCAGACCAAGGGAAGGACTCCCCAAACAATTCTCCTGGTCCCGCCTTAGACAGTATTGTACGGTTGCCCCAGTAATCTTCCTTTACCACATGAACGGAACCATCTAAAACTATCCCCATTTTTTCATCTTGGGTTTCACTGTGTAGGACATATTCATTTTTCCCATAGGTCTTTTTGATAGCACCAAGGCAGTCCAACATAGTCATGATCTCATCACCTGATACATCTTTGAACAAAGGGTTTTTGCCTAAACTTTCAATATAGTTTTTTTCGATATTCATATAACCTCCAATGCCTTATCATATATACTCTAAGCTCTAAATTCAAAACCCAAATCAACTTTGATCCTATCTGGAATTAGTTTGGGAATCTTTCCTAATAATTTTGACATTTTTCAAACAAATATATTATTCTGTGGTAAATGCAACGGAACTCTTCTTTCGATTATAGTATGATAATCACACAATATCAAGAAGGTATTGATATAGTCCCAAGAAAAAAGAGGTATTAATATAATGTTAAGAAAAATAATTGAAATTGATCAAGAAAAATGCAATGGCTGCGGACTTTGTGCAGAAGCTTGCCACGAAGGAGCTATAGGAATGGTTGATGGAAAAGCAATCCTACTAAGAGATGATTACTGCGACGGTCTAGGTGATTGTCTTCCAGTATGTCCCACAGATGCTATATCTTTTGTAGAGAGGGAGGCATTAGCTTTTGATAAGGCGGCGGTGGAAAAAAACATGAAAAACAAACAATGTGAAGAGAACATGATGAATAGGCAAGGTGAAGATTTGCCTTGCGGTTGCCCTGGTAGCCAATCAAAAACTATTAGCAGAAATGACGAGCCCCTTACAGCTACAGAAAATTCATTAGCAATGAGAAGCCAATTGAGGCAGTGGCCTGTGCAGATAAAATTAGCTCCTATCAATGCCCCATATTTTAGCGGGGCTAACCTACTTGTGGCAGCTGATTGTGCGGCATTTGCCTATGGGGACTTCCACAACAAGTTTATGAAAAATAAAGTTGTTTTAATAGGTTGTCCTAAGCTGGATGCTGGTGATTATTCAGAAAAATTAACAGAAATTATCAAGCAAAATGATATTAGAAGTGTTACAGTAGTCAAGATGGAAGTTCCTTGCTGTAATGGCCTTGAACGGGCAGTTGTAACAGCTCTACAAAATAGCGGGAAGTTTATTCCTTGGCAGATCGTAACCATCTCTACGGATGGCGAAGTTATAGATTAATAGGAGGAGAATTTATGAGTATGTTTTGTTATCAGTGTGAACAAACTGCAGGACAAAAAGTCTGCGCAGGAAAAAAAGGTGTATGCGGTAAAGAAGAAAGCACAGCAATTTTGCAGGATAAAGTGACGGGTGCTTTGGTAAGTTTAGCTAAACTTTCCGAGGGCAAAGCCCCTACAGAAAACGCTATCCACTTAATGCTAGAAGGACTATTTACTACCGTTACAAATGTAAGCTTTGATGATCCAACTCTACAAGATTTAGTGGATAGAATAGAAGCCGAGTCTAAGAAAATAGGTGTTTTAGAGAGTTACGACATGAACACCCTATGGGAAGATCCAAATGAAGATATCAGGTCCCTTAAATCCTTAATCATATTCGGCCTTCGAGGTGTAGCCGCTTATGCATACCATGCCAAGGTCTTAGGTTATTCCGATGATAGAGTTAACAATATTTTCTTCAAAGGAATGGCAGCAGTATATAATGAAGGTACTATGGATACACTTCTTCCCTTGGTACTTGAAGTAGGAGAAGTTAACCTTACTTGTATGGAACTTTTGGACAGAGCAAATACTGAGAGCTACGGCACCCCAGTCCCAGTTACTGTACCAATGATGGTAGAAAAAGGACCTTTCATAGTTATAACTGGTCATGATTTGAAGGACCTAGAGTTGCTTCTTCAGCAAACTGAGGGCAAAGGAATTAATATTTATACCCACGGTGAAATGCTTCCAGCCCACGGTTATCCAAAGTTAAAGGCTTTCCCACATCTTAAGGGTAATTTTGGAACCGCATGGCAAAATCAACAAAAAGAATTCATGGACCTACCAGCTCCAGTTCTATTTACAACCAACTGTTTGATGCCTCCTAAGGACAATTACAAGGATAGAATTTTTACTACAGAAGTAGTTGAATATCCTGAAATGGTTCATATTGGAGAGGACAAAGACTTTAGCCAAGTAATTGCGAAGTCCCTCGAGCTTGGCGGTTACTCTAAAGACACTGAGTTCACAGGAATCAATGGCGGAAAAACTCTTATGACAGGATTTGGTCACGGTACAGTTCTTGGTATCGCAGATACGGTTATCGATGCAGTTAAAAATGGAGATATCGGCCACTTCTTCTTAGTGGGTGGTTGTGACGGTGCTAAACCCGGAAGAAATTACTATACTGATTTTGTAAAAATGACTCCAGATAACTCAATTATCCTTACCCTAGCTTGTGGAAAGTTCAGATTTAACGATTTGGACCTAGGAACCATAGGCGGCCTACCAAGAATTCTTGACATGGGTCAATGTAATGATGCCTACAGTGCTATAAAGGTGGCCATAGCCCTAGCAGGTGCCTTTGAATGTGGGGTTAATGACCTTCCCCTATCCATGGTTCTTTCATGGTACGAGCAAAAAGCTGTTTGTATTCTATTGACACTTTTACACCTAGGAATCAAAGACATCTACCTAGGACCTACATTACCTGCATTTGTATCTCCAGCAGTACTAAATTTCTTGGTAGAGAATTTTAACATCTCTCCAATAAGCACTCCTGAAGAAGACTTAAAAAAGATTTTGGGATAATCATACACAAATATAAAGGAAAAGAGGAGCCACTAGGGCTCCTCTTTTATACTGCGAATTAAATATTATCTAACCGTTAAATTGTTTAACAGTTAAGTTAGGCTTTTTGGGGAGGGAACTTCTCATCAAAGAGAACTTCATCAGCGCCCAATACTACATTTTGTCTAATCTTTCCAGCCCTCTTAAGTATAACATAAAGTGCTATAGGTAAGAAAATTGCTACCAAAGAAATACCAAATACCCATACATCTTCAAATACACAAAGAATCATAGCTGCAATTTGAACGATAATAGCGAACCATGTAAGCCCAGGATAGAACATAGCCTTAACTGTAAGAACTTCTTCAGCTACATAGCCTCTTTCCTTGAGTTTCTTACGGAAAGTAACCTGAGATATACAGATTCCCAACCAACATAGTGTTCCAGTGAATCCGGAAATAGCAATCATCTTGGCATAAAGAGGAAGACCTTCGTCACCCCAAATTCCCAAGAAATCAGATGCAAATCCCATTAAGAAAACAAGCCAGCAAGGGATAATAGTTGCAACTGTAGCATTGTGAGGAACGTTAAAACGATTCAAGTTGGAAAGGAATTTTGGCGCCATACCTTCTACAGACAATCCATACATAGAACGAACTGTACCATAGAAACCTGCATTTGCACAGGAGAAGGCAGCGATCATAACTACAACAGTAAACATACCTGCAGCCCATTTTAATCCATATACACCTAGTGTATAAGCGAATATGGTTTCATCCAAGCCAGCTTCAAAATAAGGTACTATTAGTGTTAAAACTAAAATTGGTATGATATAGATACCGATAATACGATAAGCAACCTTTTTACAAGCAGCTGGTACGTTTTTAGCAGGATCTTGAGTCTCTGCAGCAGACAGCCCTACAATCTCAGAGCCCTGGAAGTTTACTAGCGTCCAGATCATGTAAGTGATAATAATAAATCCACCTGCAGGGAATAGTTGAGAAGCAACAGACCCTTCTCCACCGAAAAGAACCTGAGTTCCTATGAATCCGCCTTCATCAGTATAAGGATGAAGATTTCCACCTAGGACTCCTAACCAAATTAACAATCCGCAGGCAACGAAAATAATAATTGCAAAAATCTTAATAATAGCCATAACGGATTCGATGTGACCAAACCAAGTAACTTGGTATAGGTTTACTGCAGTTAGAAGTGCAAGTGCTACGATACCCCAAACAAATGTGCTCCATACGGGATTATCGAAGGGAAGGGTTACGAAATAGTTCATGTAAACTCCAACTGCTAATGCTTCAGATGGAATGTACACTACCCAGTTAACCCAGAATGCCCAACCAATACCGGCTGATGCTGTGTCACCAAGAAAGTCTCGTGTGTAAGAAACAAAAGATCCTCTTCTTGGAAGGTTAACAAGTAACTCCGAAAAAGATTGCATAACTCCAAAAATAACAAGACCAGCAATTACGTAGGCAATAATTACAGCACCTGCTCCCATTTCGGAAAAAGTAAGCCCAAGTCCTAAGAAATAACATGAACCAATGATCCCACCAAGAGCGATCAAAGATACATGCCAAGGTCTTATACCTCGGGACAAAGTCCGTTCGCTTTTTTCCGACATTCTAAGTTCGTCTGACATGGCTGTCCTCCTTTTTCGTAAAGATTTCTAATAATTGAAAAATAAATAATTTACAAAATTATTGTACTATTATTACGAAAAATGTCAACAATTTTAATCCTTAGGTAAAAGCCTAAAATGCCCCTATATTTCCTTTTCCTTACGCTGCATTAGAACAGCTGCAATTACTATCGCCCCTTTAAATGCTTCTCTTAAGAATGGAGGTACTCCCCAAAGGTTGAGTAGATTATTCATAACGGCAATGATCATAACCCCTAAAACTGTTCCAATCATGGAACCTTTGCCTCCAGAAAAACTGGTTCCTCCAACTATGACTGCAGCAATAGCATCCAATTCATAACCTGCACCAGCATTGGCATAGTCCATTGAACCTATTCGGGCAACCTGTATAATTGCCGAAAAAGAAACTAGGACGCCCATTAAAACATAGACTCGTCTTTTTACTCTATTGACGTTTATGCCTGACAATCTTGCGGTTCTCTCATTACTTCCTATCGCATACACCTGTCTACCAAAAACTGTACGTGTTGCAACAATGTACATTATAACCGCAATAATAATCCAATATATTATAGGCATAAGCATGAGATTGCCTATCCTAAAACTTGCTAGAGGTAAAAAACCTCTAGGCACTGCAGGGTTATATCCTTGCATAAAGTGCTGTGTCACTGATCGAAATAGTTGCATTGTTCCCAAGGTGGCAATAAAGGGGGGTATTTTCCCCTTGGTAATAAGGAGACCTGTGAATTCACCTAAGACTAGGCCTACTCCTGCTCCCAATACGATAGCTACAACATATGCTGGAAATCCCGTAATTCCAACTAGGCCCAATATTCCGCTAGGGCCAGTATCTAGAAGAAGCATTATTGCAGCTCCAACTGCAACCAAGGAAGATCCAACTGCCAGATCGATGCCTCCTGAAATAATAACAAAAGTCATTCCCAAGGCAATAATACCAATTCCAGAATTGTTTCTAAGAACGTTGGTTAAGTTTCTTATCCAAGCAGTGAACCAATCACCAAAAGAATCATAATTAAATCCCAATGCTTGAGTCTGAAGGACTAGCATAACTAGTAAAATAATCCCTGTACTAAACAAGAGATTATTCACCCATTGATCCGCAAACCAACGACCATACCTAATACCTCTATCCTTAATTACTTCCATGGTCTATTTCCCCCATCTCTTTAGTTTGTCCTCCAGTAGCCAGAAGCATGATATTTTCTTCTGTCATAGCATCTCCTGAAACCTGGCCTTTAATTTCACCGTGATACATAACAAGAGCTCTATCACATACTCGAATTATTTCTTGAGCCTCGCTAGACAGGACAATTACCGCCATCCCTGCATCTGCCAAATCCAATATTATATCGTAAATATCCTCTTTGGCTCCAACGTCTACCCCTTGGGTAGGGTTATCTAGTATAAGAACCTTGGGATTTGCTGATAGCCATTTTGCTAGCACTACCTTTTGTTGGTTCCCACCTGATAAGCTTCCGATTCTATCAGTATCTTTTTCTAACTTTATACGCAAATCTTCCACCTTGCTTTGAAATTCTTCTCTTTGCAAGGTCCTATTAATCAACCAATTTTTTACCAGCCGAGGCCAGATTACAACTGTGCCATTTTCTAAAATGTTCATATCTCCGATAATCCCATTTTCTTTTCTATTTCTTGGAAGGTATCCTATACCTAAATTCAAAGCTTGCTTTGTGTCCTTCACGCGGACCTTATTATTCTCAAGAAAGATTTTACCCCTATACTCTTTGTTGCACCCAAACACGGTACGAAAGAGCTCGCTTCTTCCATCTCCCAAGAGCCCGGTAAACCCCAGAACTTCTCCTTCTTGTACAGCAAAATCTATATTCTTAAAGCAATGCTGAAGAGTTAGGTTTTCTCCTCGTAAAACTTCTTTGCCATATTTTCTATCTCTTTGAAGCATATCAGTCCTGACTTCGTGACCAACCATATGTTTGGCCAAATCATTTACCGTTACATCTTTTACATCTCCTTCTGCTACAAGGTCTCCGTCTCTTAAAACGCAGTAACGATCACAAATCTCAAGAACTTCCTTGAGTTTGTGAGAGATGAATACCATACCAACACCTTGTTCTTTTAGGGTCTCCATCATGGCAAAAACCCTCTTTATCTCAGGGGCGGTTAAAGAGGTTGTGGGTTCATCCATTATTATTATTTGGGCTTCCATCATTAGTGCACGGGCAATTTCAACAATTTGTTTATATGAAGCATCTAGTTCTCGTACCATGGTTTTGGGGTCGATCTTCACGTCCATTCTTTGGAAGATTTCTGCAGACTTTTCGCACATAGTTTCTATATCTAAAAATCCATATTTTGATTTTAGCTCTCTGTTTATGAACATGTTTTCATAGACTGCCAGATCATCAATAAGATTTAAGTCTTGATGAATAAATCCAATGCCTGCATCCAAAGAATCAAGAGGCTTTACAAACCTCATTTCCTTTCCATCAATTAAAATACGGCCAGAATCCTCTTTAACAACTCCACCCAAAATATTCATGAGTGTGGATTTCCCCGCCCCATTTTCTCCCAGAAGAGCAACCACCTCTCCTCCAGATAGATTGAAATCTACATCCTTTAAAACATCATTGGCACCGAAAGATTTAACAATATTTAGCATCTCTAGCTTCATATGCAATGATCCTTCCATAATTACTTTTAGAAGAAGGAGCTATGACATAGCAGCCATAGCCCCCAGCTATTAACAAATTTTTATTCTATTAAATTAAGCTTCTAATCTCATTTTTATCTTTTACTAAGGAAGTAGATACCTTCTTAGTATGGAGAATTAGCATCTATGTAGTCCATATAGTTATCTCTGTCTACGATGCTTGTTGGAATTACCATTGGGCTTTCAACATCCTTACCATCCAAAAGGTCTACAGCCATTTTAACTGCTTCACGAACCATTGCTGGTGAATAAAGTGCAGACTGCACCCAAATGTTTTCATACTCAGGCATCATATTGAAATACTCTTGGTTACCACCACCACCGGTGATAACTTTGATGTCTGTTCTTCCAGCTTCAGTGATTGCCTGTAAAACTCCGATTGATGTTTCATCGTCTAAAGAATAAACTGCATCAATTTGTTTGTTAGCTGCTAAAATATCAGCGAAGTCAGCCAAACCATCTTCTCTTGTAAATGCTGTTGCGTACTCTAATACTGTCCAATTTTGTTCTAATGTAGCCGCTGTTTCTGTAAATCCAGCCATTCTAAGTTCAGAAACTGATCCAGATGCTGGAACAGGAAGAGTAACTACTACGCCCTCAGGTCCGATTTTCTCAAAGATATAATTGGCCCCTTGAACTCCCATATCATAGTTGTCCCCAGTTACAAGGTAAATACCCTCTGCATCGATTTGAATATCAAAGTTTACAACAATGATTCCTTCATCAATTGCTTCTTGAATAGGAACTTCCATACCTGCCCACTGTGGGAAGGCTACGATTGCTTGTGCGCCCCAAGTAATTAAATCTTCCAACTGAGCGGTCATTTCCTCCGCATTAGTGGAAGTCTGAACTTGGTAATCAACGCCTAGTTCTTGAGCTTCTAGTTCTGCATTATATGCTACTGCTGCAACCCAACCGTGAGTTACTGCTGGTGCTAAAATACCTACTTTATACGCGTCTTCAGCAGGATCTTCTGCTCCACCCCCGCATCCAACAAAAGCGGTCATGGCTAACATAGCTACCAGAAAAAACACAAAAATCTTCTTTTTCATTTGTTCTCCTCCTAATTTCTTATGTCCTTATTCGGGATCCATTAACGACTACATCATTATAACAATTTCCTTGCACTAATGCAATAATCCCTTCCTTGAGGCCAAGTTATCCCTAGTCTAAGGATAAGTTATCCTTTGCTTAGTGCCTCCTATATCACTCCCTTCTTTCGGCACTAGCCCCATTTTTATGAAGCATAGCAGCCCCCACGATTCCTGCATCGTTACCTAAATATGCGGGAACTATTTTATAGTCAAAATCAAAAAATGATTTTTCTTCAACCTTTTCTCTCAATGGCTCAAAGAGGATTTCTCCTGCTCCACTTACCCCCCCACCAATGGCGATAATCTCAGGATCTAATATTGCATTTATGGAAGTTATAGCCGCGCTTAAGTTATCGATAAATGTATCAAATATCTTTTGTGCATGAGGGTCCCCATCCCTTGCTGCATCTATTATTAATTTGGCGTCCACATTTTCTGGCTTCCAATTGCCCCTGGTGCAAACCAAGCTATCAATCCCCTCTTCCATTAATTTCTTGCCCTCCTGAATAAGCCAAGTGGCTGTACAATAGGATTCGACACAGCCATAATTACCGCAGGAGCACCGAATGCCCCCATACTTCAGCATCATATGGCCAAGCTCTACTCCGTGGTTTTGCCCTCCATTAAACATCTTGCCCCCTAAGATAACTCCCCCACCAACACCAGTTCCGATTGTCAATAAAACAGCTGTTTTATAACCTTTGAATACCCCACAATGAAGCTCCCCTAGTGCCGCTGCATTGGCATCGTTTGCCAAGTAAATTGGAGTTTCTGGAAATGTTTTTTCCATCTCTTCTACAGCAGGTACATCGTGAAAATCTAAATTGTATGCGTGAGTTATAGATCCATTGCTAACATCAATACTTCCTGGTACTGCAAGTCCTATAGATCCAACCTGTCCAGTAGTAAATCCCCCCTCCTTTAACATTTCACGAATTTCTCTTTGAATTTGGGCAAATACACTTTCATAGCCCTGGTGGGTAAAAGGGATTTCTCTTTTGTCAATAATCCTTCCGTCTTCTTCCTCTATAATTCCTATTTTAATATTGGTTCCTCCAATATCCACCCCAACTCTTACCATTTATCTGCCTCCTCGCTATTTAACAGCTCTCCTAAATTGTTCTTACATGATTAGATAAAGTGTTTTTTGGCTAGATCACTACCAATTAGCCCCTCTCTGGCTATATGTTGTTTCCTCTAAATGCACCTTGCATCTTTAATTATCTGATTAACTTGTTTGTATGCTTCTTGATTGCAGCTTTTACCCTATTATCTCTGTTAGGGTTTCTAGTACTGTAAGTACTTGATCCTCAGTAATTATGTGGGAAGCCTTGTTTTTTCTAAGGCAATCCAAAAAATGTGATAATTCTTCGAAGTATACTCCCGTTGGGGGAACATTGATTCCTGTGGGTATTTTGAGCTTTTCTTCAGTGTCAAAAACTCTTGGGTCCTTGTCAAATTCATAGGCCACTACCTGACCGTTTTTGCTTTCCATTACAGCTCTTTCAAAATATACCCTGTATTCTGCTGTCCAAGGGTACTCCGCATTATACCAAGCAGCTTCTGCAGAAACATGAAAGTCAAGGAAGTTGTAATCAAATCTATAATGTTCTTTGAAATCTTGATCTTTATTCCCCGCTGAGGTGAAAGTAAAGCTATTTGGTTTTCCGAAAACACTAACAATAAAATCTAGGTCATGAATATGTAAATCAAAAGGCAATTGCCCACTTTTTTCCTTATCAAAGAGCCATCCCCCTTGATTCCAACGAGGGCGAGATGATAATCTTAGGAATTGAGCATCAAGTACTCTCCCATATTCTTGGCTCTTAATTACACCTGCCAGAGCTTGATACTCTTTAAAGAACCTAACAACTTGCCCCACATAAATATGAACTCCTTGGTCTTTGGCTTTCTTGAACATCTCCTTGGCATCTATAACATTAAGGGCAATTGGTTTTTCGCAAATAACAGATACCCCTTTTTCTAAAGCCCCCATTACATGTTCTTTGTGAAGAAATGTTGGGGTACAAACATCAACTACATCAAGGTCTTCTTTTTCCACCATCTGACTAACACTATCATATATTGGGATTCCCCATTCTTTTGCCTTCTCTCGATCCTTTTCTGTGGTTCCAGTAGCGGCTACAACCTCTACCCCATCCATAACTTGATAGTTGCTGTGATGAACAGTTCCCATTCCTCCAAGGCCAACTAGGCCAATCTTAATCATTTGTCCCCTCCTAACCCATCAAAGTATGCAAATACCGATAGCTTATGCCTATTCCAGCTTTAGTATCTTCTAGAGATCCTTCGAATGCCCTGTCTTCAACTTCAAGACAGCCAGCTCCCCTGTAGCCTACTTCATTGAGAGTGGCTACGAAATTTGGAAAATCGACATCTCCCAACCCTGGCAACTTAGGGGTGTGCCAAAGGCTAGGATATGAAAATCTTCCATATTCTTCGACTTGATCCTGGTTGATTCTTAAGTCCTTGAAATGTACATGAAATATATTCTCTGGGAAGTCTCTTACTGGCTTTGTGGGGTCCATTCCCAATAATACCAAGTGGGAAGGGTCATAACAAAGGCCAATTTGTGGGCTCATTGCAAACATTTCTCTCCACACAAAGGGAGTAGATGCCAGGTTGTTACCTCCGGGCCACTCATCTTGAGTAAAAGACATGGGACAATTCTCAATAGCCACACGAATATTATTAGCCTCCGCGACTTTGAGAATGGGAACCCAAACTTTTTTCATGTTTTCGAGATTATCTTCAAGAGTTAAATTTTTATTCTTACCAATAAATGTAGTTATTGTTGATAGATTCATAAGGGCTGCTGCTCCGATTACCTTCTTTATATGGTCTTGAGATACCTTGGCAGTTTCCTCATCATCCGAAAGAGGATTTGGAAAATATGCTAGGGCAGCAATTTCTATTCCATTTTCTTGGGCATAATTATTGTAATACTTTGCTTTTTCCTCTGTTAGGGTATCAACGTCAATATGGGTTATCCCTGCATACCTACGAAGAGCTTTCCCTTTTGGCCAACAACAGACCTCAAGAGCCTTAAAACCAACCTCCGCGGCATAATCAACTACCTCTTCAAATGTATAATCAGGCAAAATCGCTGTAAGAAGTCCTATTTTCATCATAATTATTTCCTCCTATATAGTGACCCAGGCTCTTTTTTGGGCTGATTCGTAAACCCTATCATTTAGAAGCATTTCTCTAAGACCATCTTCAAATGTTGCGAATTCAACATCGACCCTTTCGTTTTTTTCAATGGCTTCATAAAACTTTTTGAATTGCATTTTAAATGTATCTGGATAACCTTCAACGTGGCCTCCTGGATAACCAATTACTTCCGCAGCTTTAGGATCAACCAAAGAAGGATCTTTAGCTACCTTCTGGTTGTATGCATCACGTCTACCAATCCAAAGCTCATTGGAGTCTTCGCTGTCCCACTTTAAGGAGCACTTACTTCCGCTAATTTCAATCACCTGTTGATTTTTTCTACCAGCAGTTACTTGGCTAACATTGACTGATCCCACAGCCCCTTTTTCGAAACGGAACAAAATGCTACACCAATCTTCAGTATCAATTTTTGTTTCTTTGTAGTCCTCAGGCTTTAATGAAACCCCAGAAAAAGTCTCCATTTCTTTTAATGGTTTTTTCCTACTTTCATGGACAATTCGAAATTCTGCCAAAAGTTCAACAGCCCTTTGCCCAATAATATTCTCCACCATGTCAATCCAGTGAGACCCAATATCAGAAAATGCTCTGGTTTTACCGCTGACAGCTGACTCTAACCGCCAATTCCAGTCCGTGTCATAATAAAGCCAGTCTTGGAGGTAACAACCATGAACGGCAAATACATCTCCTACTTCTCCCTTTTCCATCAGGGCTTTCATCTCCATAACTTGAGGGAACATTCTAAGAGTATGATTTACTCCAGCTACTATTTTCTTTTCTTTGGCATAAGCTGCTAGTTCTTCAGCCTCTTTTAAGGTAACCGTAAATGGTTTTTCAACCATAACCGAAACCCCCTTAGCCATGGCATACATAGCCATTTCATGATGAAGGAAGTTTGGCGTGCAAATATGAACTGCGTCTAAATTTTCCTTATCGATCATTTCCTTGTAGTCCCCATAGCCACTAGGAACAAAGAGGTCTGCGGCTTTTTCCTTAGCACCCTGAGCATCAGCTATGGCTACAACATCAACATAGCCAAGTCTTCTTAGGGCTTCTATATGTGCTGCACCAATAAATCCTATACCAATAATTCCAGCTCTCATTTTCTTCACTTAACCCCTCTCCTCTCCTTTATATGCTTGCTATCTAGAATCTTTTTACTCTCTAGGTTTGATCTTACTATTATCGAATTCCTACAATATGTCCCCTATTTAGCCTTCCACTTTATTAGCCTACTTGTGGAAACTGAATCTGGGTTTTTAGGTATCTTTTCGCATTCTTAAGAAATACCCTATATTTTTTCCATGGAAAATCCATGTGCCTTGAGGTAATCATAAGAATCCTTTACTGCACGATTTATCTCGTCAAGGTCCTTGGGTCCCTTATCTGTAAATTCTATTTCAATTGAGAAAGGACTCTTGTTTTTTGTCCTTTCAAGCTTTTCAAATACCATAGGGAAGTCAACATAACCCTTTCCTAGAGCCGGGAAGTTCCACTCTTTTATCCCTCCACCTTTATCCTTTAAATGCAGATAGCCAATCTTGTCCATAGAAAATTCTAGATCTTCTTCCATATCTACATCAACATCACCGAAGAATATAACATTGGCCGTATCGTAATTAATCATAACCCTAGGGGAGTCTACCATTTCCACTATTTCTTTTAATACTCTTCCCGTTCCATGATCTCCATGTACTTCTAAAACCAGTTTCATGTCCCTCTCTTCCAAGTAAGGCACAAAACCTTTAACCGCCTGAGCTACCTCTTCATTTGTGGCGTGAGCTTTATCTTCTATATGGGCCTCTCCAATAGAAGAAACAATATATTCACAGCCAAAAAAAGCAGCCAATTCCATATTCATGATGAAATCTGGAATTCTTTCCGGATCCATCAAGTTTACGTGGCCGCTCATGGCGAATGGATGTAAATCCAAATCTTTCATTTTATTTTTGACTTCTACTAATCTCTCAAAGCTTTGGTCTGGAAAAACATGCTCTGTCCATCCCTTTGTTGCAGTAAGCTCCACATAATGAAATCCAGCTCTTGCAATTCCCTCTAAGGCATCCTCTATGGAATACCCGTGATAACAATTGGAATTCACCCCTATAATTCTTGCCATTGTGGCACCTCCTGTTTAATTTTTCTATTCTTATATGACATTTTAATATTTACCCCCTAAAGTGGCACTTACACATCTTCATTTTACCCCAAACACTCAAAGCCTTCAACTCAATTCCCCACTGGTGAGATTTTCTTCCCCAAACTGCTTTCAATTGGTCCATTGTCTTTTGCCTCCTATTAGGTTACTATACTTAAGAGGTTACACCATGGGAAAATTAAAGGAACATTAAAAGACTATGTCACCAACAAATATAAAAGCAAAAGCCAAGTCAAAAGGCAAATCAAAAGCGAAATCGAGAATTAAAAAAATAGCCTTAACACTTGTAGTTCTGTTAGTTGCTTCCGCTTTAACACCCTTCGTAATTAACTTGTGGGTGGTAAAAACTACTGAGTCATCTATATTATCTCAGGATGACCCCTTGCTAGAAAATAACAATCCCCAATGCATTCTTATTCTGGGTGCCGGTCTTAATTGGGATGGAAGTCCCAGTCCTATGCTAAAAGACCGTTTAGACACGGGGATTTCTCTCTATAATAAAGGAGTGGCCCCCAAACTATTACTGTCTGGGGACCATGGTAAAGAGTTTTATGATGAAATCAAATCAATGAAAACCTACTGTTTAGAACGTGATGTGCCTTTTGAAGATATATTTTTGGACCATGCAGGTTTTTCTACCTATGAATCAATCATCCGTGCACAAAAGGTTTTTGAAGTAGATAGGCTGATAATAGTCACTCAGGAATACCATCTCTTTAGGGCCTTGTATACTGCTAAAAAAACTGGCCTAGAAGTTTACGGTGTTTCTGCCTCCCTAAGGGAATACTCAGGTCAGGAGCTAAGGGACCAAAGAGAGTTTTTCGCTCGCAACAAAGATTTCTTACAAACCCTTTATTGGCCTGATCCAACCTATCTAGGAGACCCCATACCTATTACTGGGGATAGTGGCCCCAGCCATATTGAGTCTTCAAAGCCTTGATTTTTATTGGGATTGGCAGAGATTAATCCTGATGATCTTGGTCACTTTTATCCACATATAAATCATCTCCACGTATAATGCAGGACTGGTTCTGGGAGCAACCACTACAACCCATGCCGCAGCTCCTTCTTCCAGCTCTTTTATTTATTACCATTCTCACTATTATAAGGACCACTATGGCCAGTATAATTGCAGAGACTAGAATCGTTCCAAATAAACCTTCCATATTCTATCTTCCTTTCTTTTACTATTCTATCTACCTTAAATCTATCTTGTCACTTCTTTATACTGCAAGTTATTTATTTGATTCTTAATTCTTCTCTATCTTAACCAGTTTATATCTTGCCATTCAGCTATCTTGGCCAGTTTATATCTTGC
>JAVEXZ010000005.1:25115-101798 GCA_034003765.1 Anaerovoracaceae bacterium
TATCTTGGCCAGTTTATATCTTGCATCTACATTATCTAGCTTTTGTTTAAGACTAGCCTGCCTTTACGGTTTTCTGGATGGGGGCGGACTAGTAGGTAAACAAGCAAAACCAGGGTTATTAAGGCAACTGCAAATCCAAATGTGAAAGTCCCTGTGCTTACAAAACTTCCCACTTGATAAATTATCAAAGCAATTGCATATGCAAACCCCGTTTGATATCCAAGGGCGAACCATGTCCACTTAGCACTATTCATCTCTTTTTTGATAGCACCGATTGCCGCAAAACAAGGGGAGCAAAGTAAGTTGAATACCAAAAATGAGTAAGCAGAGAGAGCTGTGAAACCTGCGCTTAGTGCTCCCCAAATTTCAACACCATCTTCAGCAACTTCTGCCATTCCATAGAGGACCCCAAATGTTCCTACTACGTTTTCTTTTGCTACAAGCCCTGTAATTGTTGCCACAGCCCCCTGCCAATTCCCCCACCCAAGAGGTGCAAAGATAGGTGCAATGGCCCCACCAATCATGGATAAGAACCCATTTTGTAAGTCATCAACCATCATTACTTTTCCATTTTGAATACCATAGTTAGATGTAAACCAAATTATTATGGTTGACAGTAAGACTATAGTTCCCGCTTTCTTTATAAAACTAAATCCTCTTTCCCATGTACTTTGGGCAACCCCACCTAAAAGAGGCCAGTGGTAGGGAGGTAGCTCCATAACAAAGGGGGAGGGATCTCCTGAGAACATTCTAGATTTTTTTAATATTATTCCCGAAATGATAATGGCACCCACTCCTATAAAGTATGCACTGGGAGCAACCCACCAAGAACCCCTAAATATGGCTCCTGCGATAAGTGCTATTATAGGAAGCTTGGCTCCACAGGGTACGAATGTAACAGTCATAACTGTCATACGTCTTTCTTTTTCACTTTCGATGGTCCGTGAAGCCATAACACCGGGAACACCACATCCCGTTCCAACTAACATGGGAATAAATGACTTTCCAGATAGGCCAAATTTTCTAAAGAGCCTATCCATAATAAAAGCCACCCTTGCCATATAACCACAACTCTCAAGCACCGCCAGAAAGGCGAATAGGACAAACATTTGAGGGACAAAACCTAGTACTGCTCCAACCCCTGCCACTATTCCATCCAGCACTAGGCCATTTAGCCAAGGTGCAGTATTAAGGGCTGTCAAACCTTTTTCTATAAAATTAGGCACCCATTCTCCAAAGAGAACTTCATTAGCCCAGTCTGTTGCCCAAGTTCCTACAGTTGTTACTGAAACATAGTAAACAATTGTCATAACTATGGCGAAGAGAGGTAGGGCCAACCACTTATTTGTAACCACCCTGTCTATGCGATCTGAATAAGACCATAGAGAAGAACTTTTTCTCTTGTATGTTTTATCGGTAAGCTTGGCCACATATTCGTATCTGGCATTTATAACGATGCTTTCTGCGTCCTCATCTAGTTGTTCTTCAGCCTGCCTTATTATGGGTTCTGCCTTCATTAGGAGTTGGCTCTCATCTTCTTTACTTAAGGCCAAGTATTTTAAAGCACTCTTGTCTCTTTCAAACACTTTCAGGGAGAACCATCTCAGCCGCTCTTCTTCCACATGTTTCCTAAGTAGATCTTCGATGTGGGCTAAACTATGCTCCAAGGGTCCTGCGAAGGGATGTTCTTCTTGGTAGGGCTTAGGACTCTCAACTAGCCTTACCGCCATCTGTGATAATTCGTTAATGCCAGTGCCTTTTAATGCTGAAATCTGAACAACAGGACATCCAGTCATCTGTTCTAGCTTTTCAAAATTTATAAAGTCTCCTTTTTTTTCAACCACGTCCATCATATTAATAGCCAGAACCATTGGTATTCCAAGTTCCTTTAATTGGGTTGTTAGGTACAGGTTTCTCTCTATATTAGTACCATCGATAATGTTGATAATTACCTGTAGGTTTTCGTCTAAAAGATAGTCTCTTGAAACTATTTCTTCAGGACTATAAGGGGATAAGGAATATATTCCTGGCATATCTACCAAGCCTACATTCTTATTAGCCTTAAGTTTACCTTCTTTTTTTTCTATAGTAACCCCCGGCCAGTTACCAACATATTGGTTGGCTCCTGTTAGGGCATTAAACAAAGTTGTTTTCCCAGAGTTTGGGTTTCCAGCCAGGGCCATTTTTATTTCCATAATTTTTCACCTTCCTCAACAACTTCAATCTTTGCAGCATCTTCACCTCTTATACTCATTTCGAATCCTCTCAGGTGGATTTCCATTGGATCTCCTAAGGGAGCACGTTTTCTTACGTAAATAGAGGTTCCTTTTGTTAGCCCCATATCCATAATTCTTCTCTTCACCGCGCCTTCACCGTGAAGTTTTACTATGCATACAGTCTCGCCTATGGGTGTGTCTTTTAATGTTTTCATTTTCTAAATCTCCTACATTCACAGTTGGGCTGTTCACCTTGACCTACAATCCAAATTCGTTTTGCCATTTCCTTGCTTAATGCAATCCGGCTTCCTTTAATCCGAAGAACTATACTTTCTCCAGAACTCTGTATCACTGCTACCTCTTCACCCTTAACAAAGCCTAGAGTTTCTAGATATTGCCTTAAGGCAGGTGGCCCTTTTACCTTTCCTATTATTCCTTTTTCACCATTTCTTAATAATGCTACTGGCATTTTGATTTCTCTACCTCCGTTGGTTATGACGTCCTAACTGCTACTAAGTTAGCACAGCCTAACCCACTTTGTCAAGCAATCTTTATAAATATATCTAGCCTTCACAAAAATATTTTTCCATGCTAAAATAAATCTGTTAGTAAGGTTAGGATAATGTAACTTTTAGGAGGTTTTTAATGATTATTCAAGAAGCTGCAGAAATGTACCTAGAAACAATTTTGGCTCTTTCAAAGAGGCTAGAAAATGTTAGGTCTATAGATATAGCAAGGGAGATGGGCTACTCAAAGCCTACTGTTAGCGTAATGATGAAAGACTTTAGAGAAAACGCCTATATTGAAATGGACGCTAAGGGATATATTAGCTTGACTCAAAAGGGCTTAGAAATTGCGGAGAGTATATACGAACGACATAATGTGATTGCAAAAATCCTCATGGACCTAGGAGTAGACAAAAAAACCGCCTATGAGGACTCATGTAAAATCGAGCACCACCTAAGCGATCTATCTTTTCAGTGTATCAAGGATTATTTTTTCAAAAATCCGCCCAAACTTTAGGCCAAGAAATTTAATTAGAATGATAGTTCATAGCAACCTTCAAAAGCTTTGGCTTCCCTTCCCTCTATATAGACATTATGAATCTCCCAATCCTGATCCATAACAATTAGATCTGCAGATTTTCCCACTTTAATAGAACCAATTTTATTTTCAAGGCCTAGTACTTTGGCAGGGTTTAGGGATGCACTTTTTATTGCCTCTTCTTTTGATATGCCATATTTTACAGCGTTTTTCACACAATTAATTAAGTTTGTATTGCTTCCTGCTAGGGTTCCGTCCTCAAGTTTAGCCGCCCCATCTCTTAAGTACACCCTTCGATGTCCGCACCAATAACCACCTTCTGGTTCAAAACCATCACTACAGCCCATAGGAGAAAGCCCATCGCTGATGAGAACTATACGGTCCCTTCCAAAGAGCTTAAATGTTAATCTAACTGCTGAAGGATGTACATGTATACCGTCACAAATTAATTCCACGGTTACAGCTTGGGCTTCACTTACAGCTCCAAGAACCCCTGGAGCTCTATGCATAAACGGAAGCATTCCATTAAATAGGTGTGTAACATGATTTGCCCCTGCATCGATTGCATCTTTTGCTTGTTGATAATTCGCCACAGTATGGCCTATTCCAACAACAGGTTTTCCCACCTGGATCTTGTTCACAGATCTCACAAAATCTAATCCTCCTGGAAGTTCAGGAGCCATGCTTACTATTTTTATGTTTTCATGGGATGCTTTGAGAATTTCCAAAAATTCTCCATAGTCAGGATCACTCAAGTAATTTTCATCTTGGGCCCCTCTTTTTTCAAAGGAAAAATAAGGACCTTCCATGTGTATCCCTAAAAGTTTGGAAACAGCTAGGCTATCATCAGTATCTTTCTCTTCTTGGCCCATATAATTACTAGTAATTGCATAGGTCTTCTCCAGCTCTTCAGCAGGAAGTGCCATGGATGTAGCCAAAAATGAAGTAACCCCAATGGATCCCAAATAGTTCGCCATTTTCTTTATTCCTACAGCATCAGAATTTGAGTAATCAACACCTGCCGCTCCATGAATATGAATGTCTATTAAACCAGGAATCAGGATTTTGCCTTTTATGTAGATTACTTGGTCTTCTTCAGCAGGAAGGTTCTGGCCTATTTCAATGATTTTATCAGCTTCAACCCTTACATCGGCTATTACAAATTTGAAATCATCATCTAGTATTTGTCCGCCTTTAAAAAGCATTTCCATGTCCTCCTTTATCGCAAAATTTCAAGAGCTCTTTGTGAGTTACTCCCACCACTTATAGAAGTGGGGGCTTCTCCTTCCAGTAGACTAAGAGCTATAGCATAAGGGACCTATCCCAGTGTGCCCCAGGGGTTTATATTATCTCAGTTCAAATAAACTGTGCTAGGCTTTCCCTAGGCTAAAGTTGTTTGTGTCTTCAAGTCTTCCTCCAACTAGGTGCCCCTAGTTGGAAAAGGCTGAATAGACAAGGTTTTCTTAGTAAACTGCCCCCTCTTTGCCTAGTTTAGCATTTCAAGAGCCTCTTCATCGGCTACAACTGTAAGATCTGAATGAATTTGAAGAATTGATCCAGGGACAAAAGGAGTAATGGGACCACTTAATACCGCCTTCAGTATTTCCGCTTTTTCACTTCCACTTACACAAAGCACGATTTTCTTGGCTCCCATAATTGATCCTATGCCCATGGTTATGGCTTTTCGTGGTACATCTTCTAGGCAATCAAAAAATCGAGCATTTGCGATTCTTGTTCCCTCTTCTAATTCAACACAATGGGTATCTTTTACAAATGTGGGTCCTGGTTCGTTAAAGCCAATGTGACCATTTTTTCCTAACCCTAAAAGCTGAAGGTCTATCCCGCCCAAACTCTTTATCAATCTTTCATAACGACGGCATTCTTCTTCAAGGTCATGGGCTAATCCGAAAGGCAGATGAGTATTCTCACTTTTAAGATTAACCTTTTTGAAGAAATTGTCTTCCATATAATAACGGTAACTTTGAGGGTGAGTGGGGTCTAGGCCTGCGTATTCGTCTAGGTTTACAGTTTGAATATGGGAAAAATCAAGGATCCCATTTGCATATTCTTGGGCTAATACTCCGTAGACCTTTACCACAGTGCCTCCCGTTGCTAATCCCAAGACAGAATGTTTGTCTTCCTTAACTTGAGCAGAAAATATATCTCCAGTTATTTGGCTCATTTCATCAAAGTTCTTTGCTCTAATTACTTTCATTGAGGGTCTCCCTATTATTATCAGTTATATTTTATTGATTTAAGGCTATTTACTATATGTTTATTTTGACCACAGCTTTCTAGGGTATAAGCCTTCGTCTTTTAGAGCCTCCATAGCCTCCATAACCATTTCTCTGTCCTCTTGATAGGTGACACCATACCATTGATCAACACTCTTTAAGACTTCAACAGTGGCTTTGCCCTCTACTAAAAGCTGGTCTACACTGCGGGGAAGTAACCACTCAGACTTTAGTGGGTTCTTGGAAATGTTCTCATCTAAAAAATCGGTAAAGCTGGCTTCAAGTACATCAAGAAAGCTGGCAGTGAAAAGCCAACAATTCATTGAAACCGTAGTTCCTAGAGGAATTTTCTCCCAGGTATTTCCTTCGTCTTCTGTGAAAACCACATCATCTCCTTGCCATTTGATCTTCCCTCGTTCAGTGATATGAGAAAGATATCCTTGGTCATTAACCTCACAAACGCCCCTAGTTACAGTTCCTTTGTCTGTCAAAGTGTTTTGTACTTCATATCCAACCATGCCATAACGATACAGATCGTCGTCTTCTGCCGATTTCAAATATTTATATGCTTTTTCAAAAGCAGCAGGTCCATAATAATCATCAGCATTAATAACGCAAAATGGACCCTCTATTAAATCCTTTGCAACTAATACAGCATGACTTGTTCCCCATGGTTTTTCTCTGCCTTGGGGTAGGGAATACCCCTTTGGTAAATTGTCAATCTCTTGAAATGCGTAGGCAACATCTATATGTTCTGAAGATCTTCCTTCCACAAGGGGACGAAAGTCAGCTTCAATTTCTCTTTTAATAATAAATACAACCTTCTTAAATCCTGCTCTTACACTGTCATAAAGAGAAAAATCCAAGAGAATTTCCCCTTCTTTTGTAATTGGATCCATTTGCTTTAGGCCGCCGTAACGACTACCCATGCCTGCCGCCATTATCACTAAAGTGGGTTCATTCTTTATCTTATTCAATTAATCCATCCTCCTTAATTATTTGGGTCGCGCTTTACTCTTTGTCATATAATCAAAATACCTGGTTGTAATAATTTTACTATCCTACTTCCTTTTAGGCATATAATTCACTAGATAGACACTCAATCTGTTTACCTCTTCATGTGGTATGTCTGTCTGCTCCTTCTTGTTAAATAATTCATTAGATGGACATTCCACTGCGAATAGTTGCTTCGATTTTATCATCCAAAGCCTTTATCTCTTGTTTTGTAAGGTCCTTTGTTTCTACCATGGGGTGAATGATCATCTTCATAGTAACACCCTTCTGAACGTGTCCTTTTTCTTCGAAGAATCTATAAGACCCCATTATTGTAAAGGGAATAATAGGAACTCCTGGTTTTGTTGCTAATCTTAGAGGGCCTCTACGAAACTCCCCTATAATAGGTCCTCTGCTTCTTGTGCCCTCAGGGAACACAACCAAAGAAAAGCCTCTTTCCAAAAGCTCAATGCCTTCATTTATTGCCTTTAGAGATGCTCGACTGTCGTCTCTCTCAATATAAATACTTCTAATATCCTTTATCCACTTCCCGTACCAAGGGACTTTCTCCAGAGAAGATTTTGCCAAAAACCCAACTTGAAATCGGTCGAAGGCATAGAGACATAGAAGTATATCCCCGTAGCCTTGATGGTTACCCACAAAAACCACAGGGCCTTTTTCTGGAAGGTTTTCCTGCCCCAGAACTTCAACATCGGCCCCGAACATTTTCAAAACATTGGTGCTCCATGTTTTGGCGCACTTTAGAATAGCATCTCGTTCTCCCTGATCATCACCTAATTTTCGTGCTTTTTCCATCTGCCTTTTGTAAGGAGCTAGAGCATTTAAAGCAAGCTTCATTCTCCCCATAGGAATTATGTTTTTTATAATTTTCATATAGACAATATACCATAAACCCCGTATTTCTGCTACAAAAATCAAATTCTAGATAGCTTTTAACCACATATCCAAGGACCTAAACCCAACATCTAGATAGCTTTATACCAAGTTCCAGATGACCTAAAACTCCGATCTGGATGGCTTTATACTAAGTTCCAGATAACCTAAAACTCCGATCTAGATAGCTTTATACCAAGTTCCAGATGACCTAAAACTCCGATCTGGATGGCTTTATACCAAGTTCCAGATGACTTTAATCCAATTTTAGAGTATAGTTAGAGTATAGTTTAACTATAGGTTAGCAAACAGAAAGAGGTGAAGGCATAATGAGATCATTTTGTGTGTTGGGAGATTCGGTAGCCAAGGGTATTGTTATTGACAAGGTCACAAAAAAATACATTACAAGCAAGAACAGTTGCGTGGAGCTTTTCAAAGATATGACTGGCAATCCCGTGAAGAACCTCTCTCATTTCGGTTCAACAATAATAAGAGCCACTAAATTATTTTATCGCCACGAAAAGGAAATTAATCCAGAAGATCAGGTGGTTTTAGAATTTGGTAGCAACGATTGCGATTTTCGGTGGGCAGAAATAGCGGAACATCCCGACGAAATTCACTTACCCAACGTTCCTTTAGAAATATTCGTTTCCAAGTATAGCGCCTTAATTGATCTATTTAGAGAAAAAGGTCTAAACCCAATTCTTACCAACCTATCACCCATCCACGCTCAAAAGTTTTTCAACTGGGTATCTCGTGGCCTAGATAAGGATGCCATTCTTCATTGGCTAAAAGATATAGAACATATCTACCGTTGGCAAGAAAGATACAGCATTGCGGTACATGAAATTGCCATTGCAAAAAAAGTACCCCTAATCAATATTCGCAAAAAGTTTTTAGAACCCCATAATCTTACAGATTATCTTTGCGAAGATGGAATGCACCCCAACGAAAAAGGACACCAGCTAATTGCTGAAGCCCTTTGTAATAGTTACCATAATCAAGAGATTTTGTTGGGAAGGTAAGCCTTATCTTATCTTGACCCAAGACCCAAGTTGTCTCTTACTCTCTTCATTGTTTTTTCTGATATTTCATTTGCTCGAGAGGCACCCTCACTCAAAACATCTTTTAGGTCTTGAGAGGGCCTTATCTCCATAAATCGTTCTCTTATGGGCCTTAGGGAATCCACTGTGATTTCTACTAAGTCCTTTTTAAATGCTCCATATCCCTGCCCTTGGTAACTCTTTTCCAACTCTCTAATGGATTTACCTGAAAAGGCACTGTAAATAGTTAGGAGGTTGCTTATCCCTGCCTTGCCCTTTATATCGTATTGGACTATGCCGTCAGAATCTGTGGTGGCCTTCATTATTGCTTTTTTTATTACCCCTTCTTCATCAAGCAAAGAAATTCGGCTTAATGGGTTTTCAGCAGATTTGCTCATCTTAGCGGTGGGATCATCTAAAGACATTACCCTAGCGCCTTCTTTTAGAAACCTTCCCTCAGGAACCACAAAAGTATCTGGAAACTTATTGTTAACCCTCAGGGCTATATCCCTTGTAATTTCGATATGCTGTTTTTGATCATTTCCAACAGGAACCATAGCTGTATCATATAGTAAAATATCTGCAGCCATTAAAACAGGATATGTAAATAGGCCTGCTGGGGCTGATTCTGTTGTTTTCCCCTTGTTCTTATCCTTAAACTGAGTCATTCGAGAAAGCTCCCCTGTATAGGTGTTACACATCAAAATCCAGGTGAGTTCTGTGTGACCAGGAACTTCAGATTGAACAAATACTATGTTCTTTTTAGGGTCTATTCCCACAGCCAAATAAAGGGCTGCCACATCTAATATGTGTTCTTTCAGCTCTTTGGGGTCATGGGGCAATGTAATGGCATGAAGGTCTACAACACAGTAGACGCAGTCATTGCCCTCTTGAAGCTCAACAAATTGTTTTAAAGCTCCCAAATAATTACCAATATGGATATTACCAGTTGGTTGCACTCCAGAAAAAACCCTCATCCTTTGACACTCCTTTTATTGTTAATCCTTGACACTTAATTAGTCCCTTTGTATCTCATGTAAAAATTTATCTTTTATATTCTTTTCAACCCGAGAAACTGTCATTTGTGAAATCCCTAGGGAGTTGCCTACTTCTGCTTGGGTCTTGTTGTCAATAAATCTCATCCTGAATATCTTTTTATCCTGTTCCTTCAAGGAGCTTATTACATCTCTAACTATTTCTGCATAAACTATGTTACCGTAGCCCTGCTCATCTCTTCCCATGTATCTCTCAAGTATGGAACCTTCTCCATCCTCCCCAGAATCTCCAAAGGTTTGATCAAGGGACATAGGAGCATAAGCTTGACTGCTTTCCATAGCTTCTAATACTTCCTTCTCGCTAACACCAAGGGCATCAGCCACTTCTAAGTTGCTGGGGGTTCTTCCAAGTTCTTGGGATAGGTCATCACGAATAGTAGGAATCTGACCTGCCAAGCCCTTTAGCCTACGAGGCACTTTAATTGCCCACTCTTTGTCCCGGAAATGTTTTTTAATTTCCCCAAGGATGGTGGGCGTAGCAAAACTAGAAAAGGCAAAACCCTTTTCGGGATCAAACCTCTCTACCGCAGCAATTAGTGCCATAGCACCAACCTGATAGAGGTCATCATACCCCACGCCTTTTCCCAAATATTTTTTTATTAAAACATCAACCATGTACAAATAGTCCTCTACCAATTGGTTTCGGATGGTGATGTCTCCTGAAGCCTTGTACTTTGAGAATAGTTCGTTTTTTTCCATCAACGTTTCCTATTTTTGTACTTTCTTCCGAAGAAATAATTAATTAATCCCTGTCTTCTTTGACTTTCATCTTTTCCATAAATAAACTCTTAACTCCGTCGGCATCTTTTTCTAGGTCCGTTTTGTCCATTAGTGAACTTATAATGAACATAGATAGTTCTCCATCCCCTGGGCAATGTCCGCATAGCTCACATTCATTTTTATCTACTGTAAATTCAGCATTGCTATTAGATATTTTAATTTGAAGCATATCATCCACAAGGCCGCAAATAACAAGAAAACGACAGGCCCTCATCTCATATCCATGACAACATACGACCTTGATCCCCTCTAAAATTGAGATGTTGATATCCTCCACCGACTCCTGAGAAAATCCAGCGGATTTGGCATATTTCGATATAGCGACACGTACTGTGGATATGTTGTCTATATTTCCTGGCAAAGAAAATCTCAAGGTATTAGGCATTTTGAACTCCTTTTGTTGTTCCAAATCGATTCTAACTACTCTGTATCCATAGACACTTGCTTATCGTTTTCGTTATCCTTCTCTTTGGCTTCTTTCTCTTTTTCTTTTTTCTTGTCGGCTAAGGCTAATAGCTCTTCAGGATCCTCAGGAAGTACTTTGGCAAGGCCTATTATATTAGCATCGCCCTTAACCTTCATGATTTTGACTCCCTGAGTGGCTCTTCCTAACTTAGATACGTTAGAAGCTTTAATCCTAATAATAATACCATCGCTGTTAATAAGCAAGACTTCATCGTCTTCCTCAACCACCATAGCACCAACTAGCTCACCAGTTTTTCCAAACTTACTCTTATCGTAGGTAAGTAATCCTTTTCCTCCACGACTTTGAATCTTGTATTCTTCCGAACTGGTCCTTTTACCATAGCCATTTTTGGTCACTACTAGGAGTTCTTCTCCTTTTTGTACTAATTCCATGCTAACAACTTCGTCGCCTTTTTCCAAATTGATAGCCCTAACGCCACCAGCATTTCTTCCCATAGGTCTTACGTCTTTTTCTGAGAAGCTAATACATTTTCCAAACTTGGTAACTATTATTACCGTGTCATGTCCTGATGTTTCGTTGATAGCAATCATCTCGTCCTTATCCTTTAAGGTAATAGCAATAAGTCCAGCCTTACGATTGGTGTCAAACTGAGCCATGGACGTTTTCTTAATAGTTCCCTGTTTGGTTACAGCCATTAGGTAGCGATCTTCAGAAAATTCTCTGACTGGAATAACGGCAGTTATTCTCTCCCTTGGAAGGAGGCTTAAGAAGTTAACCGCAGGCGTTCCTCTTGCTGTCCTTGTTGCTTCGGGAACCTCATAGGCTTTTATTCTATGGACCTTTCCAGTGTTGGTGAAGAACATCAGATAATCGTGGGTAGAGGTCATAACAAGGCTCTTTACAAAATCATTATCTCTTGTAGCAACCCCTACGATCCCTTTTCCTCCACGCTTTTGCGTTTTGTAGGTGTCTACCGATACCCTCTTAATATACCCTAAATAGGTGAGGGTAATCGCAACGTTTTCTTCTTCGATAAAGTCCTCTTCCTCCATTTCACCTTGGTCTACTATGATTTTAGTACGGCGGGGATCAGCATATTTTTTCTTGATTTCCAATAGTTCTTCTTTGATAACTCCCATTAGTAAATCCTCATTTGCCAGGAGTTTATTGAAGTAGCTTATCATTTTTTGAAGCTCTTCATATTCATTCTCTATCTTTTCCCTCTCCAGGCCTTGCAGTCTAGCAAGTCGCATATCCAAGATTGCCTGAGCTTGGATATCAGAAAGCCCAAAGCCACTCATTAATTTTTCTTTGGCATCGTTATAGCTGGCTCTAATAGTTTTTATGACTTCATCTATATTGTCTAAGGCGATACGCAAACCCTCTAGGATATGGGCTCTTGCTTCAGCCTTGGCAAGGTCAAATTGAGTTCTTCTTGTTACAACTATCTTTTGATGCTTTAGGTATTCTCTTAGTATTTCTTCTAGTGTTAGAACTCTAGGTCTACCATCAACTAAGGCTAGCATAATCATGCTAAAGGTTTCTTGAAGCTGAGTATGCTTATATAATCTATTAAGAATAACCTGAGGGTTTGCATCTCTTTTTAGTTCGATTACAATTCTCATTCCATGGCGGTTACTCTCGTCACGAATCGTAGAAATTCCTTCAACTCTTTTATCCTTTACCAAATCAGCGATTTTTTCTTGAAGGGTCGCCTTATTTACCTGATAAGGAATCTCCGTGATTACAATCTGCTGTCTTCCCTTGTTTGTTTCCTCGATTTCAGAAACTGCTCGAACCCTTACCCTTCCACGGCCTGTCCTATATGCTTCCTTTGCTGCAGTCTTTCCTAAAATAGTGGCTCCTGTTGGGAAGTCAGGACCCTTAACAAGGTCTATCAAATCTTCCACTGTAGAGTCAGGTTCGTCTATTAGTTTAACGGTAGCATTAATAATCTCTCCAAGATTATGGGGAGGAATAGATGTTGCCATTCCCACAGCTATACCATTAGACCCATTTACCAAAAGGTTTGGAAACCTTGATGGTAGTACCGTAGGTTCCGATTCTTCTTCGTCAAAGTTAGGCATAAAATCAACAGTATCTTTGTCGATGTCTCTAAGCATTTGAAGAGCCAAGGGTGTCATTCTGGCTTCCGTGTAACGCATGGCGGCTGCACCGTCTCCGTCAACTGAACCAAAGTTACCGTGGCCATCTACCAGCATGTAACGTATGGAGAAGTCTTGGGCCATTCTTACCATGGCGTCGTAAATAGAGCTATCACCGTGGGGGTGATACTTACCCATTACTTCACCCACTATACGAGCTGATTTCTTGTGAGGTTTGTCTGGGGTTACCCCCAAGCCACTCATTCCATATAGGATTCTTCTATGCACAGGTTTTAATCCGTCCCGTACATCAGGTAGAGCCCTGCCAACAATTACGCTCATGGCATAATTGATGTAAGACTCCTTCATCTCGTCATGAATTTCGCTTTGGATTAGCTTTGTATCTTCTAAAAGATTGGGCATGTGGGTTCTCCTTAATTAAATATCTATAGTTGCGTATTCAGCATTGTCTTCGATAAACTTCTTTCTGGGAGCCACCTTGTCACCCATTAAAGTAGTAAATATTTCATCAGCTGCCGCCACGTCTTCCAAGGTGATTTGCTTCAAAATTCTTGTATTATAGTCCATGGTTGTATCCCACAATTGGTGGAAATCCATTTCTCCAAGACCCTTATACCTTTGAATATCAGGTTTTCCTGGTTTACCTGCAAATGTAGCCATTAACTTCTCTTGCTCTTTTTCTGAATATGTATAATAAACCTCTCTTCCTTTTTTAGTCATAAAGAGTGGGGGTTGTGCCGCATAAACGTATCCACCTTCGATAAGTGGTGTCATATACCGGTAGAAAAATGTTAAAAGCAGAGTCCTGATATGGGCACCATCTACGTCGGCATCTGTCATTATAATTATCTTGTGGTAGCGGAGCTTTTCTATATCAAAGTCAGAGCCCACTCCACACCCAAAAGCAGTTATCATATTTTTAATTTCGTCAGAGCTTAGGATTTTTTCCAGCCTTGCTTTTTCTACATTAAGGATCTTACCACGCAAGGGCAAAATCGCTTGGCGAGCACGATCTCTTCCTTGTTTAGCGCTACCTCCCGCAGAGTCTCCTTCCACCAAGAAAATTTCTGAAAGTGCAGGATCTTTTTCCTGACAATCAGCAAGTTTACCTGGAAGTGCATTATCCTCTAAGACGCCTTTTCTTCTAGTTAACTCTCTGGCTTTTCTTGCCGCTTCTCTTGCTCTTGCTGCACGCAAACACTTATCAAGTATTATACGGGCCTGCTGAGGGTTTTCTTCCAAAAATGCTGTAAGATACTCGTTGGTATTAGTCTCTACAAAACCCCGCATCTCACTGTTGCCTAGTTTACTCTTGGTTTGTCCTTCGAATTGAGGGTTCATAAGCTTAACAGATAGTATTGCAGTTAACCCCTCACGGACATCTTCTCCCGTTAGGGCTTCATCATTATCCTTTAGGAATTTATTCTTTCTTGCATAATCATTGAATACACGGGTTAAGGCAGATCTAAGACCGATTAAGTGGGTTCCACCCTCTGTAGTGTTTATATTATTGGCATAGCAAAGAACCAGCTCAGAATAATGGTCTGTATACTGCATAGCCAATTCCACTTCCAGGTCATTTCTTTCCACCTCAAAATAGATGATATCCTGGTGAATGGCCACCTTGTTCTGGTTCTGGTGCTTTACAAATTCACGTATACCACCCTCGTAGTGAAATATTACCTGTTTTTTCTTGCCTTCTCGCTCATCCTTTAGGGTAATCTTTACCCCCTTGTTAAGGAAGGCCATTTCACGCAACCTATGTTCCAGGGTTGAGAACTCGTAATCTACTTCATCAAAGATCTCAGGGTCTGGCCAAAAAGTGGTTTTTGATCCCGTCTTCTTGGCTTCGCCTATTACTGTTAATGGTGTTAGCACTTTGCCCTGGCCATAGGTCTGAGAATATATTTTTCCGTCCCTCTTAATCTCTACAACCATCTTTGTAGACAAGGCGTTTACAACTGATGCGCCAACTCCATGAAGGCCACCAGCAACCTTATAACCGCTGCCTCCGAACTTACCCCCAGCATGAAGGACTGTATGAATGACCTCAACTGCAGGTATTCCTAATTTTGGGTGTTTGTCAACGGGCATTCCACGACCATCATCTTCTACCATAATTGAATCATCAGATTGAATGGTAATACTTATTGTTTTACAGTATCCTGCTAGGGCTTCGTCAACTGAGTTGTCCACTATCTCATATACCAAATGATGAAGTCCTCGGGGGCCTGTTGAACCTATGTACATACCCGGTCTTTTTCGGACTGGTTCTAAGCCTTCAAGGACCTGTATTTGCTCAGCATTATACTGTTGTTGTTCCATGTTTGGCGTCATATTTAGTCTCCTTTTTCCCTTATGTTCTCTCTTTGAGATACACTAGATATTGTACCGTAAAATCGGCCTAATTACAACCGAATTAGGGGTAAATGCTTCGGGATATAGGAAATTCTTTTTCCATGCTTAAAATCGCTTATTTAGCTTATTAAAGCAACATCAAACCTTATGGATATATACCCACCAAAAAAGGCGGGTATTCCCGCCTTTCTCAATTTCATCTTATACCACTATATGTCCTAGAATGTGAACTCTTGATAATCTGAAGGAATTACAAAAACACTATCGTCAACATCACTGCTGATTTTATGAACATACATAATAGTATCTTCAGATTTTAAAGCCACCCAATTGTCGGTTCCAGGTTCAAAATAGAAGGTAGTTATATTCTCTACTCCATCTTCATCTACCTCCACCAGACGTTCAAAGTCATATAGGGTTCCTTTAAGCTCTTCTTGACCAGTTGTCACCTCATAGTCAGGCATCTCTTCATCATTTAATAGAAAATCCATATCGTCTGGATCTACTGGTTCCATAGATTTTATGTAGCTCTTAGTATCATGCATCAGGATAAAGTCTCCAGATTCATTTGTTATTACTGACATTGCACCATATTCAGGGTCACTAGAATCCATCCTAGTATAGTCTCCCTTAATATAAAGGTCTACATCCATTAAGTCGTTTTCAAACTCCGTGGTAAAGGACATATATAGCGCATTGTCTCCTACGTTAAGCACATCTCTTATTATAGCCATGGCTCTATAATCATCTGAAGGCATATCTTCATCTAGATCTGCAGGTCCTTCACCACCTCCACAAGCCACTAGGGCAAATATCAACATCAGGCTAAGGGCTACCAATAGAATTTTTTTCATATCAATCCTCCAATTCTTTTATAACTTTACCTTCGTTAACTTTATATAGATTACCCCGGGGAAGGGATTCTCTAACATCTTCTGACAGCTCTGTTGCTGTTATAAAAAGCTGTACAGAGCCAAGAGATTGAATTAGGAATTCTTGTCTTTGGGCATCTAGTTCTGATAGAACATCATCCAACAAAAGAATTCCCTCTTCTCCTGTTTCCTCTTTTATAAGTTGTAGCTCTGAAAGCTTTAATGATAGGGCTGCAGTTCTTTGCTGTCCTTGGGATCCATAGGGCCTAATATCTATCTTGTTAACCATTATTTTTAAGTCGTCTCTATGGGGACCTGAGCATGTTGTCCCCCTCATCCTGTCCCTTCTATGACTACGGCTAAATGTCTCTAGCAGGTCTTCGCAGCAGTCTCTTTCGTAAATCACTTCCAAGCTTTCTTTTCCTTGGGTAATATCATTATGAAGTTGTCTGCTTATGGTGTCAAGTTTTGAAACAAATTTCTCTCTTTCTTCCATAATTTTATGACCATAACAGGCTAGGCTTTCATCCCAGATATTTAAGTTATCTTCATCTAAATTACAATCTTTTAAGAGGGCGTTTCTTTGAATAAGAGCCTTTTTGTAGCTAGATAAATTTTGGTAGTATGATGGCCTCAGCTGACTTATCTCCCTATCTATAAAGCGCCTTCTTTTTTCGGGCTCATCCTTTACTATCTTAAGGTCTTCAGGGGAAAAAATTACAGTGTAAATATGTTCTAACAGTTCCGAGGTCTTGGTTGCTTTTAGCCCATTAATTTTAATGCCTTTTTTGTCTTGGGCAACAGCCATATCTATTGATAGGGCTTCACCATCTTTGATAGCATCAACCTCAACTCGGAAAAATGGCATGTCAAAGCTGATCATTTCCCAGTCCCTTCCTGTTCTAAAGGACTTCCCTAAGGATGTAATATAAAGGGCCTCCAAAAGATTGGTCTTCCCTTGAGCGTTATTACCTAAGAAGATGTTAACTTTGGGATGAAATGATATATCCAGGTCTTTGTAGTTACGAAAATCTTTGAGCCGTAGTCGGTTGATTTGCATTATTTCTCATTTCTTAGTCTTTGGGGTATGGGGGTTTGGTTTGGTAAAAACACCAAAACAATTTGAGCCCCTGGATAATTCAAGGGCCTCGCTTATTTGTTACCATTATATCATGATTTTGTGGGTTTTTAGACAAGAAACAGATAGGTGATCTAACCATTCTTAAGGGTCTTTAGATGCTTTGGTAAGGAACCTACCACTATTAACTGCTTCTCCTTGTCATATAAGAAGTATATGCGCAAGAGATTTTCAGTGCCTGTTCCCGATTTTAGGTGAAGGTCTAAAACCGACTCGTGTTTTTTACCTCTCTCATCACGGTAATACTTTATCTTGTATTCCAATGGGTAGGCATTTGGAGCCATACCTGTAATAGGAGTTACTGTAAAGGGCCGATCATAACGTTTAGAGCAGATTGAATTTCTTTCTTCTTCGGTGATTTTTCCAAGCAATTCATCTCTATATTCCTTGGACAGATATTCTAAAGCATCACATAATAGGGTCATGTCCACTTCAGATGTGGGAGTGCTTGTAATAAGTTCCACTGCCTTTTCATGAAGTATTAATCGGTCAGAAAAACATTCCTCTACCCACTTTGGGATTTCCGTAGTTTTGTTTGGCCTATTTAGTTTTTCAATTTGTTCTTTGAGTTTGGCATTCTCTTCACGTAAAGCGGTTACCTCATCATTAAGGATACCTAAATCCTCTACCACTATTGCCTCTTTAGTTGAACGTTCTTCTAATTGGCTTATCCTATTTGATAACTTTTCCTTGTCTTTTTCTAAAGCGCTTATTATTTGGTCAAACTCACCTCTTGCTTCTGCCAACTTTTGATCCCTAAGTCTTTTATAGTCTTCCATTTCTTTTAGGTATATTTCTTGTCCTTCTCCATGCTGTTTTGCTGACAGCAACATGTTCTCCATTTCCTTCTGCTTTAATTGGCGTAAAAATTTAACCTCACCAAATTTAATGGTCTTTCTTTTCAAGAATTCTTGAACATTGCTTTCTAACAACTTGTATATCATTTCTGGATTTTGGCTTATATCCCCATAACGATATTTCTCTTTGTAGCCACCAAATAAAGAAGGATAATATACACAAATACCACCTGCTTCAAGGGATACTTCCTCGCTAGACGCAAACTCATCATAAAAAGAGTAGGGCAAACTAAATGTGTAGGCATATCCCATCATAGTTTCTGACAGGTCCTCTGCTAATATAGGACACTTTTTTGCCTGACTATAGTCACTTAGTATGTTGAGCTTTTCTGTAACTGGATATATAGGGCGACTAAGATTTTCAACCCTTTGCGCTAATATAGCAGGATTCTCATGAGATAAAAGAGTTTTTTCTCCTGGTTCTGAAATTACCAGAACAGGTAGCTGTCTTTCCTCTGCTTGAATAAGGTTTTTCAGTTTGCCGATGTCCCCAAGGGTTTCTATAATGTAGGGGTTTTCTCTTATTTTATACTTGAACTCTTGCTCTAGGCCAATTTTGGGATTTCTTGCCAACCGTTTAACCACCCCAATACGAAATACTTCACAAGGAATCTCTTCATTCTCAAGTTCAGACACCTGAACATTAATCCCTATCTCTACTGTGTTTGCCTTCATAGCCAAGCCTATATTGGTAAAAAACATCCTTCCTGGTGCTGGTAACCTCACTTGAGATGTTCTTCCAGGATTTGGTCCTAAATCTGGCTCCACAAGTTGCATGGCCCAGGTCTTCTCCTCTTCTAAAAATATAACCTCTAGGATATATCCGCTATCTATATGGAAGGATTTTAGTTCACTTAGGCTAATTTTTTCATAGTCCCCAGGATCTGGTAGTTTGATTTCATGAGGAACATCAAGGGCACGAAAACGCTCTCTCAACCAACTCATAATTTCCAAAACTATTATCTTAAAAGCATCTTCAGAAGGAGTCTGCTTGTTGCTGGTAAAAGCATGAAGCTGGTAAGTGGGATAAACCACATTTTTCATCAGCATGAAAGGTTGACGACTCTTCTTGTTCTCAGGCATGTTGGCCTCCTTGTTCAAGCTTTAGAAAACATAGTAATAACTTTTGCCGAATTGGAGCTTTTAGCTCTTTGCCCTTCCAATATCTAGGATAAATAATTAGAACAACTTATTGTAGACGCATATTATGTAACCGTAGGTTCCTCCTATTTTTAGGGTACTAGTAGTTACAGTTTTGTCTAGGTAGTAATTTTCGTAAATCATTACAGTATTTCCATCGCTGTCTTTATAGCTCGTCATATACATAAAACCGTTTCTATTTAGAGCGTCCGCATATTGTGTTATATATCCGCTAACCATATCAGAAGATTTGTAAAAGTAGGATCCTTCTGATTCTAAATACACTTTGATTCCAAACATCCTGCCGAAATCTGGAACTCCGTAATCATCCTTATAGTAGCTGGTGAATCCTCCATACTTCTTAACAAAGCTAAAAACCTCGCTATCGTCAGATTCTATTCCACCACTAACACTTGTTACGATAATATTATATCTTACCCCAGGAGTTAGGTTGTAAAAGTTAACGGAATAGTCCTTGCTATAATAGAACTTTTTTTGCTTGCCCTGTTCTTCATCATACCAGTAAGTGTCTTCTCCATCCTCTTGATAATAAAAATAGTAATAATCTGCACCATTCACTGGGTTCCAATTTATATGGACTTCTTCATTTTTTTCATCTACTATATAAATATAATTAGGTGGGGCAATTTTTTTCAAAGTGTCTGTGCCTGTGATATTTGAAAAACTAGATAAGGCCATCATCTTCTTCCCAGTTAAGGCTTCTACCTTATTAATAGGAATTGCAAAACCTAGATTATCAGCCGCTTCTACTCTGGCATAGGTTATGCCTACTAATTCTCCCCGACTGTTAAACAAGCCCCCACCGCTATTTCCATGGTTTATGGCTGCCGAAACCTGTATGTCTTGTGGCCTTATAGCTGATACAATTCCTTCGGTAACCGAGTTAAAAAGACCATAGGGACTACCGATAACCACTATGGATTCTCCTTGTTTTAAGTCTCTGGAATCCCCAATTACTGCTGCCCTTAGTCCACTTTTATTGATTTTTAGAATTGCCAGGTCTGTACCAACATTGTAATCTTGGACGTAAACCGCACCCTGGTAAGTGCTACCGTCATTAAATGTAACTACCAGAGATCTTGCCCCCTCAATAACGTGATAGTTGGTGACAATTGTCCCGTCAGACGAAAGAATAACTCCACTGCCTTGAGATTCTCCATTATTACTTGTAGCATTTATCATCACTATACAGTTGGCATTGTCAGCAATCTCAATGTTACCAACCTCATTTTGTTGAGGAGCGCTTGTTAATGGTACTGGGTCTTGAAGGACCGTTGCTATAAAAGCATTCCCAACATTATTATTGATTTTTCCCTCAGCCATTAGGTTGTTTATAAGGGGAACATCTGTACCTCTTATGGGAAACTTTAATGTGTCGTAAGATGTTTTTGCCACGTGAGCCCTTAGAAAGGGTGAGCCAGAGAGAGTCGAATAGGTGGAGTTATTTATTAGGCTGATTCCTTTTGCAAAGGATAAAGCATTAGTATAACTGAAATCCCCTGCTGCATCTCTATAGCCTAAGCTTCTAAGTAAAAATGTGACAAAAGCCTTTGCCTCCATATTATTAGATGAGCCAAATTTGGTCTTACTCACTCCCTTAGTTAAATCATTGGCGTATGCGTAAGCCACATATCCATTGGCCCACTTGGGAACATCGTTAAAAGGTACCTTAGTTCCTCTCATTAACAGGGCCTCGTCTTCTACGCCAAGCAATCTAATAAGCATTACCAAACCTTCAACTCTTGTTGGAGCACGGTCAAGTTCATATCCTGAACCTGTCCCCACAAATACACCAAGAGGAGCCAGACTGTTTGCGTAATCCCCATAAGTTGATTGGCCAGGAGTTGTTGCAGCAAAAGCACTTGCTGGCAATAACATAAAGCTTATTAGTAAGACCATAGTTATAGAAATTACTTTTTTCATTTTCATGCTACTCTTTCTCCTTTTAAGTTTGAATTAGATTGCAAGAATTCTAACTTGTGATAAATACTCTTTGCACTATTTATCTACGATAAAGCTCCAGTTTGCCGACTGCCTTTACCTTCTAAATTTCCCTAAGCCTCATTAAAAACTCTTTATCAGCTGGGCAAAACTCATATTTTGGGATTTCTTTGGGTTTAATCCACCGAATATCATTATGCTCTAATTTTTGAATTTCACCACTTATAATAACCGCATTCAATAGTGTAAGGTGCACATTAATGTCCCCATAGTCATGACTGGAATTCCCAAACTCTTCCCTCACTTCAATAGTGACTCCCAGTTCTTCTTGGCATTCTCTTATCAGGGCCTGCTCCTTGCTTTCTCCCAGTTCAACCTTGCCTCCTACAAATTCCCAATGAAGAGGTCGGGGTTTGTCAGCGGGCCTTTGGCAGATCATAAATTTATCCTTATCCCATATTAATGCTGCTACTACTTCTGTCATCATCCCACCACCAATTTGTTTGTCTTTTTCAAGTACTTGGGAGGAATAGGTTCCTCTAATTGAAACAAAATACTCATAGGTTTGCTTCCTTCATGAGAGATGTATTTTGCTAGCCCCAAAAATGTATAAGAAGAAGTAATGGTCTTTTCCTTAATGTTTTCTCTTACAAACAATAAAATATTTGAACCCTTCTTCTTGTGATTAATGTATCTAATCCCAGTTGGTGAAGTATCAGAGGTTGTGCTTTGACTTTGCCAATGAAATTTAGATTCACTAATTGAATAGTCTTCATACATTGTGGATTCCGAGTATTCTTTCTCGGTTTTGTTTAGAGTTACAAAGAAAATATCAGTTTTTTTAGTCGGTAACCATAATACACCTTGTCTTACTGCAGCAGGTTTCCAATAATCCATTGCTGCTAATATTTGATCTCGCGTATAATTACAATAAACATCCATGGGACATTCAAACCCTAAATCAACAGCCTTATCTACAAAATCAATATGATCAAAATTATATTCCAGTAACTCGCGAAGTTCGCCTAAAAGAACAGGACTGTCAGAAAGCTTTATAAGGTTTATTCTTATATTCTCTTTTGACAAATCTTCCGGAACCTCATCCCAAAGAGTACAATAAAACATCCTGAACATTCTCTTTTCTTTTTCTGTAAAACTCTCTATGTCTATGTTTTTAATATCTTTTGTTATTTCTAATAAGAAGTTTATCCATCTACGGGAATCTATAAAGCTAAGTCGGCTAAAAGCCCTATTTGATATTTCTTCAATTGGCTCATTATATTCTTTTCCAGGTATTGCTGTTGCCATTAGTCTTGAAAATGTTTCGTAGCGATAAATATCCCGTGGTGTTAGGTTGTAATAATGAAGAAAGTTAGAAAAAATGAGTTCTTGTCCAGTATCTTCTTCAAAGGTTCTCATCTGGTAAATCAAAGATGTTTTCGACCCAATATTGTTTTTTATACTTTCTAGAACATACTTTTGCGCAATTTTCTCTAATTGAATAAAACAACCTTTTGGAACAGACGTGAACCCATTTTTAATTTCCTTTTGTATACTCTGGCACGGGTCCGAAAGCAGTGCCTTAAATTTGTTTTCAAATCGGTACTTTTTATGCGCTTGGCCAATAAAATCTAATACCGTTAGGCATTCTTTGTTTTCATAAAGCCTCAAGCCTCTTCCCAGTTGCTGTAAAAAAACAGTAAGGGAATCTGTTGGCCTTAAGAATAAAACCGTGTTTAATTGTGGTATATCTACACCTTCATTAAATATGTCAACAACGAAAACAAAGTTCACTTCTCCACTAGTTAATTTTGCTTTTACATTTTCTCTTTCTTCTTCAGGAGAAATTCCAACCAGGTACATTGATGGTATTCCATGATCACTAAAAAATTCCGCCATAAACTTAGCATGCTTTATTGAAACACAAAAACCTAATCCTGTAACATCACTGATTTCATTTACATATTTTTTTACAGATGTCACTATTAACTGCGCCCTTTTTTGAGCAGCAATTCGGTTTAATGTATAAACATTCGACAGTGCTTTTTTATCATAGCCTCCTTTTGACCATTTCATATCACTTAAATCCACATTGTCAGTTACACCAAAGTATTGAAAAGGGCTTAAAAGTCTTCTCTCAATTGCTTCTGGTAAACGTATCTCCGCTGCGATTCTATGATCAAAATAAGCTGTAACGCTTAGCCCATCCATACGTTCTGGAGTAGCCGTTAATCCTAAAAGGATCTTGGGTTTATAGTATGTGAGAAGTTTTTGGTAGCTTTTTGCTGGTGAATGATGAATTTCGTCCATTACTATATAATCATAAAATTCAGCCGAGGTTTTTTCATCCCATTTTTGTGAATTAAAGGTTTGAATGGACATAAACAAATGTGTGTGGTCTTCTGGTTTATGGTTACCAACAAACAACTCGCCAAAATTCTGGTCCCTCAAAACCCCACGAAAACAAGCTAGACTTTGCTTTAAAATCTCTTCCCTATGGGCTATAAACAGCAGACGACATTTATCTTGTGGATTCTTTTCCTTAAAACGTTTATAATCAAAGGCTGATATTACTGTCTTCCCTGTTCCTGTTGCAGCTACAACAAGGTTCCTCATATGTCCTTTTACATTTCTTTCTGCATCAAGGTTCTGAAGTATTTCTTCTTGATAGGTATATGGACGGATATCAAAGTCATAGGTAGTTTCTAAACCCATTCCTTTATTGCTTTCTTTTTTGAGCGCTATGCGAAGTCGTTCTTCTTCCTCGGGTGTATATGTTTCGAAATCTGGAGAATTCCAGTAGCTTTCAAAGGTAGCTTCCATCTTGGCCACTGTCTCTGGCAAATCCTTCTTTGCTAATTTAACATTCCACTCTAACCCACTAGAAATGGCTGCATTTGATAAGTTAGAAGATCCAACATAGGCCGTCGTAAATCCCGTGTTTCTGTGGAATATATGGGCCTTTGCGTGAAGCCTTGTGCTTTTGGTATCGTATGTAATCTTAATTTCAGTGTTTGGAAGCAAGCTTAATTCTTTGATAGCCTTCAGATCTGTTGCTCCAATATATGGAGTGGTCACAACCCTAAGTGAACCCCCCTTTTCCAACATGGCTCGAAGCTCATCCATTATCATTCTAAGGCCACTCCATCGAATGAATGAAACCAGCATATCTACCCTGTTACTGGATAATATTTCTTTTTTTAATTCAGAGTACATGCTAGGTTCACGAGTGGAACCAGTAAAAAGAGAACTGAGGGATATTGATGTATCGGGGCGGACCATTTTAGTTATTGCTCCATCCTCATGAACAGTATCTAGAATAGAAAGAAGCTGTTCACCACTTTCATCAACTTTAAAAACACTAAAATTTGAGCCTTCTGTTTCTTGATCCACTAAACTAATTATTCTGTTTATTAACTGCACTTGAGAATGAACATCACCTTTATCCTCACGAACAGAAGAAAGGGCCTTTTGCACAATTTCTCCAAGGTACTTTGAAAGAATCAGCGTGGATTCAGCCTCGTCAATCCTTTCTATCTCGGTTTCTTTATTGACCAATGTATTCAACTCTTCTCTGAGCTGTTCACTAATTAGCTGCTCATAAAGCCCTGACTTTAGCATTGTGGCTCCTACTCCATTATTTGTTGTCATCTTGCGCCTATGAATATTATTTTTACCTCCGCCGGCCATCTTCAGGCTTAGCTGCACCTTTAGGTATAGCCCAAGCCCATCCTAGCCTGGTGGCACCTGAGATTTTATTCTGCTTACACAAAATCTGAACTCTACGTTCAGATATGTTCCATTTGTCAGCCGCTTCTTTGGTTGTTATATAATCCATTTTCCTAGCACCTCTTGTTAGTAATAAGTGGTATTAACATTATAATCGTAGAAACGAACACTAACAACGACTATTTGATAATTTCCTGAAAATTGTAACAACTTGTACGTTTCGTGTAATAGTTTGTTAATAGCAATTTCGTCCATATGTTTTGCTAATAAAAAACTAGCCCTTAAGCGAATCGAGCTTAACAAGGCTAATTTCTTTTATCCCATAAAGTTCCCATTAATAATTATGATATTCAGGCTAAAATTATTGAACGAGCCCATATTCTTTCAAAAAAAAGACAAGCTATAAGACTCTTATGGTTTTATAAATGCTTGTCTTTATTTATGCTAAATTAAAATGTTTCTTACTTGTTTTTCCTTCTTAGAATCCAGGGTCTACAACCACTGGTTCAACAACTTCTTCTTCCTCTTCTTCAACTACAACTTCTTCTTGAGGAAGAAACTTGCAAGCAACTACTCCAGCTGCAAACATTAAGAGGGCCAGGCCTCCATATATTGCAATGGGCTCAAATATTCCTGGCAAAAGCTGAGAAGGGACAATTGCTTCCATAACCATTTCTTTAGGATATCCTTGCTCTAAGGCTTGCTTTAAAGTGGTTGAGAAAATCATAATGTTGTTGATTAGTGAAGCCAAGCCAAATAGGCCAACCACAATTCCCCCAATTTTTAGTGCCATAGCTACTTTAGGTCTCTTCATTTTTGTTTCTTTACTCATTCTTTTTAATTCCTCTCTTTTTTTGTTATATAATCACTTGTATTAGTTTATATGAAAATTGTGTAGATTGCGAGGTAATTCCACAAATTTCAGCGGTTTTAGATATTTCACATTTTCGTTTTTTTACTTTTCGCCTTATTCGCCTTTTCCCCTGTTTTGTTGGTCAAGCCTCTTCATTTTTTCCAAATAGACCAAAAGAACATTAATGTCTGCAGGAGACACCCCTGATATCCTTGAAGCTTGGCCAACAGAAAGTGGTTGTATTAAAGCAAGCTTTTGCCTGGCCTCAAGTCTAAGCCCCTCTATTTCATTATAGGGTAAATTTGGAGACAAATCTTTTTCTTCAAGCTTCTTAAACCTATTAATTTGTATTAGTTGCTTGTCTATGTAGCCTTTGTACTTTATCCCAACCTCTACTGATGCTTTCATTGCAGGTGTAAGAGCTTTTTGGGGAGGATAAAAGGCTTCTAATTTCTCGTAAGATAGTTCTGGCCTTTTCAGGAGTTCTGCTAAAGTCATCTTGTTATTTAAGGGTGTACTGTCCCATTCTTTTAATAGCTCTTCTAGCTCTTTTGGTAAAACTTCTGTATTTCCAAGCCTTTTTACCTCTTCAGCCACAACTTGTTTTTTGTCTAGATACCTTTGGTACCTTGCTTCAGAAGCTAGCCCTAGCTTATAGGCTCTTTCTGTTAGTCTCTCATCGGCATTATCCTGCCTGAGAATCAATCGGTATTCCGCTCTGGAAGTCATTATCCTATAAGGCTCCGGGGTCCCCTTAGTTACCAAATCGTCTATTAGCACTCCAATATAGCCTTCGTCCCTGTGAATGATAAATGGCTCTTTGCCATCTAGCTTTAAAACCCCATTAATCCCCGCCATTAGGCCTTGTGCTGCTGCCTCTTCGTAACCTGAACTTCCATTAAATTGCCCCGCACAAAATAAGTTCTTTATCCCCTTGTATTCCAAATTAAGGTTAAGGTCAGATGGATCAATGCAGTCATACTCTATGGCATAGGCTGGTCTTACTATTCTAAGGTTTTCTAAGCCCTTAATGGTCCTGTAAAACTCCACTTGAACATCTTCGGGCAAGCTTGTAGACATTCCTTGAATATATACTTCGTCGGTGTCTAGACCTTCAGGTTCAACGAAAAGCTGGTGACGCTCTTTGTCCTTAAATCGATTCAGCTTGTCTTCAATTGATGGGCAATACCTAACTCCCACTCCCTCAATTTGCCCCCCAAAAAGGGCTGACCGTCCAAAGTTCTTCCTAATAACTTCATGGGTTCTTTCATTTGTATAGGACAGCCAACAGGAAACCTGGTCTCTTTCCAAGTAATCATTCATAAAAGAAAAAGGCACTATTATATCATCACCCTTTTGTTCTAGCATTTTATCAAAGTCAAGGCTCTGGGCCAAAACTCTAGCAGGGGTACCTGTCTTAAATCGTCGGATATTCATACCATGCTCTCTAAGCTTATCTCCTAGTTCCATAGCAGGGGATAGTCCATTGGGACCGCTATCGTAGGCGCTGCTGCCTATGAATATTTTACCTTTTAGAAATGTCCCTGTGGCTATGATAACAGCCTTTGCCCTATATTTAGCACCAGTTTTTAGTATAACTCCCTTTACCTGGCCATCTTCCACTATAATGTCAACCACTTCACCTTGCTTTAGGTCCAAGTTGGCCTGGTGCTCTAATACCTTTTTCATCTCTAGGTGGTATTTGTTTTTATCGGCCTGGGTTCTTAGGGAGTGAACTGCAGGGCCTTTTGAAGTATTTAGCATTTTACTTTGGATAAAGGCTTTGTCAATATTAATAGCCATCTCTCCACCCAAGGCATCAATCTCTCTTACTAAGTGGCCTTTTCCTGTTCCCCCGATTGAAGGATTACAAGCAAGCATTGCAATAGACTCTAGGTGGGTTGACATAATCAAGGTCTTTTTGCCAAGTCTTGCAGAGGCCAAAGCTGCTTCACACCCTGCGTGTCCAGCTCCAATAACGACTATATCATAAGTCCCCATTTCATAAGTTTCCATGGCTATTTCCCCAAGCAAAATCTATTAAATACTTCATTGATAACATCATCTTTTACGGTCTCGCCAATTATTTCTCCCAAGGATTCATGGGCATTTCTTATGTCCACCTCTATAAAATCTAAGGCTTCTTTTTGCCGGATCATGACTAGGGCATCCTTACAACTTTGGCCTGCTTTTTCCAAGAGCTCTTGGTGGCGAACTTGGGTAATTATGATGTTTCCTTCTTGTTTTACCCATCCGCCATATACTATTTCCTCTATCTTATCTTCAATTTCTAAAATTCCCATTTCTTCAGTCACTGAGGTTTCTACAATAGTAGCCTGGGGCAAGTGGTCTTCCACTGCTTGGTGATTCACAGCTTTTCCTAGGTCTCTTTTATTTAGGAGTACCATTACACTTTGATCCTTTACAAGTTCCATTATCATTTTATCTTCACTGGAAAGTTCTTGGCTGCCATCTAAAACCAAGACCACCAAGTCCGCCTTCATAAAGGATTCCTTTGCTTTTTCTATGCCTATCTTTTCAACTAGATCATCGGTTTCTCTTATACCAGCTGTGTCTATTATTCTTAGGGGAATATTCCTAATGCTAAGCCATTCTTCGATAGTGTCTCTGGTGGTTCCTGGGATCTCGGTAACTATGGCTCGGTTTTCCTTTAATAGAGCATTCATCAAGGAAGATTTTCCCACATTAGGCTTACCAATAATGGCTACGGCTAATCCTTCCTTGAGAATTCTTCCTGAGTGGGCAGTGGCTAAAAGTTTTTGAATTTCACAACTAATAGACAGGATGGAATCTTCCATTTGATCATAGGTTATTTCTTCGATATCCTCTTCTGGATATTCGATGTTCACTGTTATTTGAACCATTAAGTCCCGGGTTTTTTCTCTTAGCTCTTTAATCTTCGAGGAAGTTGTCCCCCCTAATTGATCCATGGCCACCTCAAAGCTCTTTTCCGTTTTAGCCTTAATCAAATCAATTACAGCCTCTGCTTGGCTTAGGTCAAGGCGGCCATTTAAAAATGCTCTTTTTGTAAACTCTCCAGGCTCTGCTAGGGATGCTCCTAGTTCCTGAACAGTCTTTAGCACCTTTCTAAGAGCCACCATTGAACCGTGGCACTGGATTTCAACAAGGTCTTCCCCAGTATACGTCTTGGGCCCCGGGAAATAAACAGCGAAACATTCATCTATAATTTGGCCGGGTTCTTGGGGGCTAATTATATGACCATAGGTGAGACGGCGGGGATCTAGGTCTTTAGAATTTTTGGATAAGAAAATTTGATCCAAATAGTCTTTGGACCTTTCTCCGCTTATACGAACTATTCCTATACCACCTTCTCCCGGTGGTGTGGAAATTGCCACAATAGTAGCTTCCATTTTTTTAGCCTACTCTCCTTTTGGTAAAGATGGCCCGCATAATCTGCGGGCCATCCTGGTTAACCTTTTCGTTTTAGTTCAATAACTACCCTTCGGTATGGCTCTTCTCCTTCACTTCTTGTAACAACCTTTGGGTTGTTTTGCAGTGTGGAATGAATCACTTTTCTTTCATAAGGATTCATTGGCTCTAGTTTTACTGAGCGCCTATTCTTTACAACCTTATCCCCTAAACGATCTGCAAGCTGTTGCAAAGTTTTTTCTCTTTTTGACCTATAACTTTCTGAGTCGATTACCACACGGGTGTAATTCTCTTTGTTCTTATTGATAACAAGCCCAGTTAAATACTGAAGAGCATCAAGGGTCTGCCCTCTTTTGCCTATGATAGTTCCAGAATCCTCCCCTGCTAGGTTAATGAAAATATATTCTTCATTAGCCATGCCACTAGCCTGGAGATCTAATCCCATGGCTTCAATTGTTTCCCTTAGAAATGTTAGGGCTGGATGATCTGTTACCTCTTTTAAGTCCTCTGGTTTTTCTTGAAGGAGGGGTTTAATTTCTCTCCTTCTTTCTGGAATTTCCCTGATTTGTTCTATTTTTTCTCCTGCTCGTTCCACAGTTTTTTCCAAGGTTTTTTCCACTCGCTTCTCAACCTCAACTGCTTTTTCAACCGCCTTTTCAACTATTTTTTCTACAGTTTTTTCTGGTTTTGTAGCTTCTTTTTTTATTTCCACTCGAACCTTGGCTAATTTATTTCCAATTCCGAAGAAGCCTTTACTGGGCTCTTCTAAAATTGTAATTTCCACTTGGTCCCTAGTTGCTTTAAGGTCAAAGAGCGCCAGGTCCACGGCTTCGTCTACACTGGTTCCCCATTTTTCCGAATAATCCATTTTTTGTTCCTCTCTGATTCTATATCATTGAACAACCCAATTATATTTTCTTTTGCTTCTTTAGTTCAGCTTCTGCTTTCAATCTTCTTCTCATTTTGTTTAGTCTAATGTTAAATAGGATTTGAACTCCTGTTCCAAAGAACCAATAAATTGTTAGTCCTGCTGGAAAAGTTCTACCCATCCACACGATCATTACTGGGAAGAAGTATTTCATAACCTTCATCATTGGGGCCATCTGACCCATCTGTTCAGACCCACCTTGCTGGGCTTGAGTTTGAGAAAAAGAAATATATGTGGTTAGTCCTGCCGCAATAGGTAAAACCCATTTGTCTGGCTGGGATAAATCCGATATCCAAAGAAATGCTTCATGAACCGCAAGGATCATGGCGGGATCTTTCATGTACATTAAAGGATTTCTAAGTAATGCAAATAAGGCAAAAATGATAGGCATTTGTATCAACATGGGAAGACATCCACCCATAGGGTTAAATTTTTCTTCTTTGTAAAGTTCCATCATTTTCATGTTCAAGGTTTCTTTATCATTTGCGTACTTGGCCTGAAGCTCTTTCATTTTAGGTTGTATTGTGGCCATATTAGCTGTTGATTTTATTTGCTTGGCATATAAAGGATAAAGAGCAAATCTTACTAACAATGTAAATACTATAAGTGTAATTCCATAATTCTGTATAAGGGAATATAGTTGAGTTAAAACCCAGCCAAGTGGATTTGCTACTACTCCCATAATTTTAAAATACATTCATTTCCTCCTTAAGGTACCGGATCATACCCTCCGTCATTCCACGGGTGACACCTTAAAATTCTTTTAATTCCAATATAACTTCCCTTAAAAAACCCATACTTCTTCAAGGCCTCAATATAGTAGGCTGAGCAAGTTGGGTAAAATCTGCAAGTTCTGGGTAAAAATGGGGACAGTATTTTCTGATATCCTCGGATTATAATAATCAGGATCCACTTCACTTACCATCACTCCTTTTTTCTTTTAGAAGGCCGGATTTTTTAAAAGCCGAATACATAGATTTTTTTACTTCCTGCATAGAAGTGTTCCCTATGGTGTTCCGTGCAATTATTATTAAATCTCTACCCTCTACAAGGACAAACTCTTTTTCCAGCTGTCTAAAACTCTCTTTCATAAGCCTTCTGGCCCTGTTCCTTTTTACACTATTTCCAACTTTTTTACTGGCCAAATACCCCATTCGATTGTATGGTAAGTTATTAGCCCTATGGAACAGAACCACGTATCTTTCACCAAAGGATTTTCCTTTGTTATAGATAGCGGAAAAGTCACTTTTCTTTCTAAGAACTTCCTTTTTTAGCATAATTAAAGAACCTTAAAACAAAAAGGCCGCTTGAGCGGTCTCTATGCTGTCAAGGATTTTCTTCCTCTCAATCTTCTTCTCTTTAAGACATTTTTACCGTTTTTTGTGCTCATTCTTTTTCTAAAGCCATGTTCTTTGTTTCTCTGTCTAACCTTTGGTTGAAAAGTTCTTTTCATTTGAATCGACACCTCCTTATTTAGTTTAGCTGATTCTTATTTCCAGCTTTTATGGCCGTCTTAATTCCAACGGGCACATATGCCATATAATTATATAGCCCACCTTCTTTTATGTCAACGTTTTTAACCGGCTTTTTAGATGAGACAATAGGTCAAATACCGGGTTTTACAACATATAGTGGATAAGACCCAATTTGTTAACATTAGTATCCACAATTAGTGGATAAAACTAAGAAAATTTCTTTTACTTTTAAGAGATTTTCCCCTTGCCCTGTGGATAACATTTGTATTATGATATATGTACCGGTAAAAAGCAAGAGAAAGGCTGATATGAAAGATTTGAAGGAAGACTGGAGCGCGGTACAAGAACTCTTAAAGAATAATTTACAAGAGATAAGTTATGAAACATGGTTTGCACCCCTAACTCCACTAAGGACCGACACAAAAAGCAAAAGAATATATATTGACCCCTATGCCAGTATGAATCAAAACATACTGACTAGTCGTTATATGCCCCTACTAGAAAATACAATTGGAGATGTTTTCGGTAAGGGATATAAGGTTGTTTTTGAGTATATAAAGGATCGTACTGGAGGAAATGTAAGCTACGGTGGTAGTGGTGAAGAATTCGATGGGGAGTTTTACTTCAACCCCCGTTATAATTTTTCTACCTTCGTAGTTGGGAGTAACAATAAGTATGCCCATGCTGCAGCCTTAGCTGTTGCTACTTTACCTTCAGATGATTACAACCCTCTATTCTTATATGGGGGTTCTGGCCTAGGTAAAACTCATCTAATGCATGCTATAGGCCACCACATTCTTCAAAACCACCCAAAATTGAAGCCTTTATATGTTTCTTCTGAGATGTTTACCAATGAAATGATAAAGGCTATTAGTGAAAAAAAGACTGGTGAATTTAGAAATAAGTATAGAAAAATCGACGTATTACTAATAGACGATATTCAGTTTCTTGAGGGGAAGACAGGTACCCAGGAAGAATTTTTCTTTACTTTTGAATCGCTTTATCAATCAAAAAAGCAAATAATTATAAGCAGTGATAGGCCTCCAAATAAACTGGTGAGTTTTGATGACCGTTTAAGAGGGAGGTTTCAGTGGAATGTTGTTGCTGATATTACAGCCCCAGATTACGAAACCAGGGTTGCCATTTTAAGAAAAAAAGCAGAACTAGAAGGCCTTGTTATAGATGAGCCTCTGCAAGATGTAATAGAGTTAATTTGTGAAAAGGTTAAGTTTAATATAAGAGAGTTGGAAGGAGCCTTTACACGAATAGTAACATTTTCTAATTTAATGAATGAACCAATAAGCAGGAACCTAGCCAGAGAAGTTTTGAAAGATATTTTATTAGCAGCTGATTTTAATATAACTTCAGACTCAATTAAAAAGGCTGTTTGTAAATTTTACTCAATTAAAATGGTAGATATGGATTCTTCAAAGAGAACTCGGATTTTAGCATTTCCAAGGCAAATAGCCATGTATCTTTGCCGAGAACTCACAGATCTTTCCTTACCTAAAATAGGAGAATGTTTTGGTAATAGAGATCATACAACTGTGCTTTATGCTTGTGATAAAATAGGAACACTTATAAAAAGTGACGAAGAATTAAGGGAGAATATAAATACACTAAAGAACACTATTAATGGAAAGTAGTAACTTATTCTTTTTATTCCATAAGGTTTTTACCACTTGTCCACAAGCTTGTTAATTCTACCCTCTTTGGAATTTCAATATACACAAGTACTTATCTACATATTAACAAGCCCTACTACTATTACTACTACCTAACTATATAAATAATAAGGGCCTTTGGAGGAAAAATTATGAGATTCACATGTGACCAATCAAGTTTAGTTAAAGCATTAAATACTGTTTCAAAAGCAGTTACATCAAGAACTACTATTCCAATATTAAAGGGAATACTTTTAAATCTTCAAGGTAATGATTTAACCTTAACTGCATCAGATTTAGAAATTTCTATTGAAAAAGTTATACAAGTAAGAGGAATGGAGAATGGATCTCTTGTTGTTTCAGCAAAACTGTTTTCTGATATTATAAGGAAACTGCCAAATGAAGATATTTTTATAGAAGGTGATGAAAATGAAAAAACATTAATTAAAACATCATCTTCAGAGTTTACAATTGTTTCAATTCAAGCAGATGAATTCCCAAGAATTGGAACCATTGAAGAAGAGCAGGATCGTTTTGTATTTAATAAAGATTTACTAAGAGAAATGGTAAGAAAAACCACTTTTTGTGCCAGCCTTGATGAATCAAAAGGTATTATTGTTGGAGTTCTTATAGAGAGAAACCAAGATAATATTACAATGGTTGCTCTTGATGGATTTAGGATGGCGGTAGTAAGAGAAAGTATAGAAAAAGGAGATGAAAGTAAAATTATCATTTCTGCTAAACTCCTTTCGGAAATTAGTAAGATAATTACAGACGAAGAACCTGAAGGAGATATTATTATGGTACTGGATAAAAAGAAAGCTCTTATAACAATAGATACTAGCAAAGTTGTATTGAGATTATTAGAAGGAGATTTTATTAAATATAGAGATATACTTCCCAAAGATAAATCACTAAAAATGTTAGTATCAAGGTCATTATTACAAGATAGTATTGAGAGAGCTTCTTTGTTAGCAAAGGAAGGTAAAAACAACCTAGTAAAATTTACCATTATAGATAATTTACTAACAATAACTTCCAAATCAGAAGAAGGTAATGTTAAAGAGGAAATAGTAATAGAGAAAATTGGTGAGGATATAGAAATTGGTTTTAATAGTAAATACCTATTAGATGTTTTAAAAGCAGTAGATGATGATGTTATTTTAATGGAGTTTAATAGCCCAACTAGTCCATGTATGATAAAACAGCCAGAGGATACTATGTATGAATACCTAGTGTTACCTGTCCGTATTAATGGTTAATAGTTTGAAAAAATTAAGAGAATATCTTTACAAATTAAATTACAAAGACCAAAAAGAAATTGATAGATCTATAAATTTATTTGAATTATATATGGAAAATATATTAAGAAACAATGAGAAGATAAATGTAACCTCAATTAAGGATAGAGATTCTTTTATAGCAAAACACTATATTGACTCTGTAAGTATAATAAGTGAAGACGAATTTTTAAATGCAAAAGATATAATTGACATAGGTACAGGAGGAGGATTCCCTGGAGTTCCTCTAGCAATACTTTTTCCAGACAAGAATTTTACTTTAGTTGATTCTGTGGCAAAGAAGATTAATGTTATTAAAGATAGCATAAGTGATTTACCAATTCATAACATAGACCTTGTTATAGGAAGAGCTGAAATTATTGGTAGAAGTCCTGACCACAGAGAAGTATATGACCTTTGTGTTTCAAGAGCCGTTGCACCTCTTGAGTATCTGATAGAATTTACAATTCCCTTAATAAAAACTGGTGGATCCTTTGTAGCATATAAAGGGCCTGCAGGAATAAAGGAAATCGACCAAACCGAATTTATAGTAAAAAAACTTGGCGCATCCCTTAATAGAATAAAGGAGGTTCAACCCTTCTTAGATGGATCAGACCACATTTTAATGGTGTTTTCAAAAGATAAATCAACACCAGAAGAATACCCTAGAAGAATGGATCAAATTAAAAAGAAAAACAAATAATATTTTTATAAAAAATGTTTCACGTGAAACATTTTAAGAATCTTCAGGAGGAAGTGATAGTGGGAAAAGCAATAGCAATATTTAATCAAAAGGGCGGTGTAGGCAAGACTACAACTAATATAAACTTGGCAGCTTGCCTAGCCTATATAGGCAAAATAATTCTTGTTTTAGATATAGACCCTCAAGGAAACACAACAAGTGGGATGGGTATATCAAAAAAGGGATTAAAGAAAACTTCCTATGAAATTCTTGTGGATGATGATATGGATCCAAGAGAAACAATTATGGCTACTGGTATTCATAATCTAGACATAATTCCTGCCAGCGTTCAGCTTGCAGGAGCAGAAGTTGAACTTGTTCAGATGGAAAGTAGAGAGAAAAGATTAAAGAGGGCCATAGACCAAATTAAGGGAGATTATGACTATATATTTATAGATTGTCCACCATCTCTGGGCCTTCTTACCATTAACTCACTAACGGCGGTGGACAGCGTACTAATACCTATTCAATGCGAGTTCTATGCCCTTGAAGGAGTTAGTCAATTAATGAGCACTGTAGAAATAGTACAAAAAACTCTTAACAAAAACCTTGAAGTTCAAGGAGTAATACTGTCTATGTTTGACGGAAGAACCAATTTATCAATACAAGTGGTCCAGGAGGTTAAGAAGTATTTCAAAGAAAAAGTTTACAAAACCATTATTCCTAGAAACATACGGCTAGCAGAAGCACCAGGTTTTGGGATACCTATTATACAATACGATCCCAAATCTATTGGGGCACAGGCTTATATGGATTTTGCAAAAGAGTTCCTTGAAGGGGAGAAGTAATAATGGCTGCAAAAAACACAGGCTTAGGAAGAGGGCTTGAAGCTCTCTTTGGAGATGTGGAAATTCAATTCGAGCCTATGACCGATGATGAAAAAAAAGAGAGAGAAAGCAAGAGGCGGATAGAGGAAGAAAACTCTATTCTCTTCGTTGACATTAATAATATAAAGCCCAATGATAAGCAGCCACGAAAAAGTTTCGATAGAGAAAAACTGGAAGAGCTTGCAGAGTCTATACTTGCCCACGGGGTAATACAACCAGTAGTTCTTAGAAAGGAATCCCAGGGAAAAGGCTATGAGTTAGTTGCAGGAGAGAGGCGTTGGAGAGCTGCAAGAATAGCTGGTATCAAAGAAATACCCGCCATTGTAAGGGTATTAACAGAAGAACAAAACCTTCTACTTTCTATTATAGAGAACATGCAAAGAGAAGATCTTAACCCTATAGAAGAAGCAGAAGCAGTTAGTAAGATGATGAACACCTATCAATTTACCCAAGAGGAGGTTGCTAAAAGCCTAGGTAAGAGTAGGCCATATATAGCGAATTTAGTGAGGTTATTAAAACTTCAAGATGAAATAAAAGAGATGATTCTCAACAACCAATTATCTCAAGGACATGCAAGAGCCCTTATTTCATTGCCAAGTAAAAAACAATTGCTAATAGCAAAAAAGGCGGTAAAAGATGGACTTTCAGTAAGGGAAGTAGAGAAGCTTGCAGGTGATGATGGTCCACAGAAAAAGAGGGTAAAAACCCTTACCCCAAGCCCTGATAGAAGTAGGATAGAAAATGATCTCAAAGAAGTTTTGGGAACAAGAGTCAAGATAAAAGAAAAGGGAAAAAAGGGAACCCTAGAAATAGAATACTATTCGAAGGAAGAACTAGAAAGACTTATAGACCTATTAAAATCCCTCCAGTAATTGTTTCACGTGAAACAATTAACCCCAAAGCAAAAGAGAAGGGGGTCTAAGTATCCCTACACAAATATAGGATAAATACAATACCAGCAGAGGTTAATAAAAATGTACGAACTTGTAGCGGTGGGTCAAGGGACCTATTATATGGATTGCCCTGTAAAGATAGGCTTCTTCTTTACCCCAGGAGGAGAAGTTTTTTTAATTGACTCAGGAATAGACAAAGATACCGCTAAAAAGGCGGAAAAACACATAGGAGAAAAAGGGGGACGTTTGTCTGCCATAATAAATACCCATAGCCATGCGGACCATTGTGGTGGAGATAAGTATCTACAAGACAAGTATCTATGTCCTATATACGCAAGTTCATTAGAGGCAGCTATTATTAGAAACCCAATCTTAGAGCCATCTTTTTTATATGGAGGCTATCCATATAAGGCCTTGCAAAACAAGTATTTGATGGCCAAAGCTGCAAGAGCAGACAACATAGAAGATGCTTGCCTACCACAAGGCTTTGAAATCACTGATCTACCAGGTCATTATTTTCAACAGATTGGAATCAAGACTCCAGATGAAGTTTGGTTTATTGGAGACAGTGTCTTTGGTGAAGAAATAATCAGTAAATATTCTTTCACATTTATGTATGATGTCAAAAGCCAATTTGAAACCCTAGATAAATTACTTAAACTAAGAGGAAATTTCTTCGTCCCCTCTCATGGCAAGGCTGGGAAAACCCTAGAATCTTTGGTATCATCAAACAGAAAAAAGATAATAGAAGATTTGGCTTCACTTAAAGAAATGTGCAAAAAGGGAAGAAGCTGGGAAGAATTACTCAAGGAAGTATTTGATAAAAACTCTCTCCTATTAGACCACGGCCAGTACATCCTTATGGGGTCAACAATTAGGTCCTATCTATCATACCTATACGACGAAAAAGAAATAAGGGTGGATTTTCAAGAAAATAAAATGCTTTGGTCTCTTCCATAGGAAGGGGCTTTTTAATTTACAGCGCTAAAGTGGAAAAGGTGTAGACCGCTAAAACTATTGAAGTTCGTGGCTTTTACAAAAATTCTTTGCAAAAAAACCATGAGAAACCACTAAGAATTTGATATAATAATTTAACCACTTAATCCCACTTTGATTTCATCTAAGAACAGGAGGAAGTTAACATGACCATTTCCATAAACGGTAGTCGACTCACAATAGAAGAAGCTATCCAGGTAGCAAGAAATAAGGAAGAGGTGGTTCTTGATCCCCAAGCTCTTAAGGCTGTTAAAAGGGCCCGAGATTTTGTTGATAAAAAACTAGAAGAAGGAGCCATTATATATGGACTCACAACTGGTTTTGGTAAATTTGCCGATACATTAATTTCCAGCGAAGAAACGGCGGACCTACAAAGGAACTTGATCTTAAGTCACGCCTGTGGAATGGGAAACCCCCTACCAGTAGAGGTTGTCCGCACTGCCATGCTTCTTAGGTGCAACGCACTAGTTAAAGGTAATTCGGGTATTAGGCCCCATACTATCGAAACTCTTCTGGAAATGCTTAATAAGGGAGTTCATCCAATTATTCCCGAAAAAGGATCCCTTGGAGCTTCTGGAGACCTGGCACCCCTCTCCCATATGGTTCTTGTTCTAATGGGCCAGGGAAAGGCAGAATACCAAGGCAAGCTAATGTCTGGTGAGGAAGCAATGAAAAAGGCAGGAATTACCCCAGTTGTTCTAGCTGCAAAAGAAGGGCTTGCCCTAATAAATGGAACACAAATAATGACAGCAATTGGTCTTAATGTTCTTTGGGATTCAGTTAATCTTATGAAGGTTGCTGATCTCACAGCAGCCTTAACAGGAGAAGCCCTTAATATGATTACAAAAGCCTTTGACCCAAAGGTTCATAAATTAAGAGGCCACCAAGGACAAATGGATTCTGCTGAAAACTTACTGAGACTCCTAAATGAATCCAAAAATGCAGGTCTTAATAATCCCACCAAAGTTCAAGACCCCTATTCATTAAGGTGCACCCCCCAAGTTCATGGGGCAACTAGGGATGCAATAAAATATGTTTATGATGCAGTTAGCAAAGAGATCAATGCTGTTACAGATAATCCAATTATTTTCCCAGAAGAAGGTGATGTTATATCCGGAGGAAATTTTCATGGCCAGCCTATGGCTTTGGCTTTTGACTTCCTAAAAATTGCCGTATCGGAATTAGCCGATATATCAGAAAGAAGGTCTGAACGCCTTATCAATCCACAACTATCAGAGGGTTTGCCTCCATTTTTGACTAATCATGGAGGAGTATGTTCTGGCTTTATGATTGCCCAGTACTCGGCTGCATCAATGGTATCAGAAAACAAAATATATGCCCATCCAGCATCAGTTGATTCCATCCCCTCATCTGGGAATCAAGAGGATCATGTAAGTATGGGGACCACAGCTGCCAGAACTGCAGCCATGATACTTGATAACTCCAGAAAAGTTTTATCTATTGAAATCTTTGCAGCCTCTCAAGCTATTTGGCTAAGGGGGGAAAAGGGACTAGCCAAGGCTACACAAGCAGCATATGACCATATTAGAAAAGAAGTTGCTCCAGTAGACCAAGATATACTTATGCATGACCAGATGGTAAAGTTTGAAGAAATGATCAGATCAGGAAAGCTTTTAGAAGCTGTCGAATCAGCCATTGGACCACTGAAATAGGAGGAAAAAAATGATTGAGAATAGAGATATTGAAAAAGCCATGACTATTTCTCTAGACAAAGTGCTGCCCAAAATGCCCAGCTTTGAAGAAGGAGTTAGGAGAGCACCTGATAGGGGATATAGGCTTAATAAAGAGCAAACGAAATTAGCTCTAAGAAATGCCTTAAGATACATACCTCAAGAGCATCATGAAACCCTTGCTCCAGAATTCATGGAAGAGCTTACTAAAAGAGGAAGAATCTACGGCTATCGATTCAGGCCACAAGGCCGAATCTATGGACGACCAATTGATGAATACAAGGGAAACTGCATTGAAGGAAAAGCATTCCAAGTTATGATAGACAATAATCTAGACTTCGAAATTGCTCTTTACCCCTATGAACTTGTTACCTACGGTGAAACTGGGAAACCATGCCAGAACTGGATGCAGTATATTTTGATTAAAAGATATCTGGAAGAATTAAGGGAGGACCAAACTCTAGTAATAGAGTCAGGCCATCCCCTAGGATTGTTCCCATCAAAGCCAGAGGCTCCTAGGGTAATAATTACAAATGCCATGATGGTGGGAATGTTTGACAATATAGAAGACTGGGAAATCGCAGAAGAGATGGGAGTTGCCAACTATGGGCAAATGACTGCGGGAGGGTGGATGTATATTGGTCCTCAAGGAATTGTTCATGGAACCTTTAACACAATATTAAATGCTGGAAGAAAATATCTAGGGGTAAAGGACCAAGGAGATTTAGCAGGCCATACCTTTGTTTCTTCTGGCCTAGGAGGAATGAGTGGTGCCCAACCAAAAGCCGCAACCATTGCCGGAGCTGTTGGAATATTTGCAGAGGTTGACCTATCCCGAATTGAAACAAGGCATCGTCAAGGCTGGGTTGATGTAGTCCTTTCTGACCACAAGGAACTTTTTGCCCTAGCCAAAGAAAAAATCGATAAAAAGGAAGGTATTTCCATTGCCTACCATGGAAACATAGTTGACCTTTTAGAAGCAGCAGTAAGGGCTAACTTTCCCATTGATCTTTTGTCGGATCAAACATCTTGCCATAATGCATATGGAGGAGGTTACTGTCCTGCTGACTTAACATTTGAAGAAAGAACCCGTCTTCTCCATGATGACCGAAATGCATTTTCTAAGAAGGTGGATGAGTCTTTAAGAAGGCATTTTGATGCAATAAAAGCTCTCACAGAAAAAGGTACCTACTTTTTTGACTACGGTAATTCATTTATGAAATCCATGTACGATTCTGGAATAAGCGAGATTTCTAAGAATGGAAAAGATGAAAAAGACGGTTTTATCTGGCCTTCCTACGTGGAAGATATTATGGGCCCCATGCTTTTTGACTATGGTTACGGCCCCTTTAGATGGGTTTGCTTGTCAGGAAAACCTGAAGACCTAGATGCAACGGATTTGGCAGCCATGGAACAAATTGACCCCGAAAGAAGATTCCAAGATAGAGACAATTGGGTTTGGATAAGAGATGCGAAAAAGAACAAAATGGTGGTTGGGACCCAAGCCAGAATTCTTTATCAAGATGCAAAGGGAAGAGTTAAGATAGCCCTTAAGTTTAACGAAATGGTTAGACAGGGGAAAATTGGCCCGGTTATGCTTGGAAGAGATCACCACGATGTTTCAGGCGCAGATTCTCCCTTCCGCGAAACAGCAAACATAAAGGATGGGTCCAATGTTATGGCAGATATGGCCATTCAATGTTTTGCAGGAAATGCAGCCCGAGGTATGAGCTTGTGTGCACTTCATAATGGTGGAGGAGTTGGAATAGGCAAAGCAATAAACGGTGGTTTTGGCCTAGTTCTTGACGGAAGCAAAAGGATTGATGAAATAATAAAGTCCGCTATGTTATGGGATGTAATGGGTGGAGTTGCAAGAAGAAGTTGGGCAAGAAACCCTGGAGCCATAGAAGTTTCTTTGGAATATAATAAGTCTCCTGAGGAAAAAGGCCACATTACCATACCATTTTTAGTAGATGATGATATAATAAACAAAAATGTAGGAGAGTAAAGTTGTAAATCGATGATGTCGGTTTACAGGAAATTAGTAAATCGATGATGTCGATATGCAGGAAAAGAGGATTGTGTATGAGTGAGTTATTAGTAAAAAATATTGGAATGCTACAAACCCCCCAGGGAAATTTTCCTCACAAGGGTAAGCTACAAGGAGAGAACCTAAAGATTAAAAATGCGGCCATAGTGGCTGTTGACGGTATTATTCAATATATTTATAGTGACGGAGAACTTCCCCCAGATGCAGAAGATTTTGATATGATTATTGATGCGGAGGGGGGCCTAGTAACCCCTGGCCTTGTAGATGGCCACACCCACCTGGTATTTGGAGGATATAGGCAACAAGAGATTCCGTTAAAGTTAGCAGGGGCCACATATCTTGAAATATTAAAAGCAGGTGGTGGAATATTAGATACAGTTGCTAAAACAAGAGATGCAGATTATGAGGAATTAGTAGAAAAAAGTCAAGACTTTCTAGATGAGATGATTGGACTTGGGGTTACATCCTGTGAAGCAAAATCCGGTTACGGCCTAGATATAGACACAGAAGTAAGAACCTTAGAGGTTCTTGATGAACTAAGCAAAACTCATCCCATGGACATTGTCCCAACCTATATGGGAGCTCATGCCCTTCCCCCAGAATACAAGGGCAAGGCAGTTCAATATATTGATGAAGTCTGTAAACCTGCAATGGACTACATATGGAAAGAGAAGTTAGCCAAATATGTTGACGTGTTCTGTGAAGACACAGTTTTTAATGTAGAACAATCAATAAACTATCTAAGTTATGCACAGATGTTGGGATTTGGATTAAAAATTCATGCAGATGAAATAGAAGAAATTGGCGGTTCTGAGCTGGCAGGAAAAATGAGGGCAACTTCGGCTGAACACCTAATCGCTATTGGTGAAAAAGGTTTGGAAGCTCTGGCAAAGGGAGGAACTGTAGCAATGCTTCTTCCCGCTACATCTTTTTATCTCAACAAAAGTTATGCTCCTGCCAAGAGAATGATGGAAATGGAAATCCCTGTGGCTTTGGCTACTGACTTTAACCCAGGCTCAAGCCCTTCCCTAAATTTACAGTTTGTAATCAACTTGGCTTATTTGAAGCTGGGAATGACTCCTGAAGAAATACTAACTGCAGCAACAATTAATTCGGCTTGTGCCATAGGCCTAGAGGATAAAGTGGGCACCATTGAAGTCGGGAAACAAGCGGACTTGGTAATCTGGAATGCCCCAGATATGGAAATGCTTTGCTACCGATATGGGTCCAACCTAGTAAATGGTGTTGTAAAAAAAGGACGACTTGTATAGCTTGAGAGTTAAGGAGATTGTAAAAGCCAGTTTTTATTTACTGTACAAGAACACCCCTTCCTCTTAGTTAGGGGATGAATATGAAAAAGTTTTATGAAGGGTTTTTAGGGAAAAACTTTAATGCTTAAAACTAGCCCAATAAAATTGTTTGTATTTACCATGGATCTTTTTAGTTAGGGGATGAATATGAAAAAGTTTTATGAAGGGTTTTTAGGGAAAAACTTTAATGCTTAAAACTAGCCCAATAAAATTGTTTGTATTTACCATGGATCTTTTTAGTTAGATCAGATAGATAAGATAGAAAGGAATTTAAGAATATAATGATGAATCAAAGCCTTCGTGGATATTTAGATCTGTTAAAAAGTGATGCTCCCGCACCTGGAGGTGGATCTGCAAGCGCACTTTCTGGAGCTCAGGGTATGGCCTTAATAATGATGGTTGCAAATCTCACCAAAGGCCGTGAAGCATATAAAGACCACTGGAGCCTATGTGAAAAGGCAATTGAAGATGGAAAGCGGATAATGGACCAATTAATAGCTTGTATAGAAAAAGATACAGCAGCCTATACCCAGGTTATGAATGCCTATCAACTTCCAAAAGACACCGAAGATCAAAAAGAAGTTCGCAAGATGGCTATAAGGGAAGCAACTCTAGGGGCAACCCAAGTTCCTTTTGATGCAATGGTATTGACCCTAGATGGACTAAAAGTTGCCGACTCTCTTGTGGGAAAATCAAATCCAAATTGTTCTTCTGACCTTGGGGTAGCAGCCCTAAACCTCCTGGCTTGTGGACAAGGTGTTTGGCTTAATATACTTACCAACCTTTCGGGAATCAAAAATCCCGAAAAAGAAAAAGAATTTGAGACGCAAGGCAGAAAACTTTTTCAAGAGATCAAAGAACTGGCGGAGGATATTTATAAAAGAGTAGAAGCAGGCCTTTAAGTATTAAAAAGCGACAAACAATAAAACAAGTCGGGAAACCCACAGACTAAAAAGTGCATTAAGAGCTAGATAATTTAGAATTAAAGAGAGACTCCTAGTTCCTATTAAATAACCATTAGTCATGGCTTAGAGATGGCTAAAAAACAGAGAAAGTAAAACAAAGAAAAATAAAAGTAAAACAAAGAAAAACAAAAGTAAAGCAAAGAAAAACAAAAGCAAAACGAAAGAAAACAAAAGTAAAACGAAAGAAAATGAAAGTAAAACGAAAGAAAATGAAAGTAAAACAAAAGCAAAACGAAAGAAAATGAAAGTAAAACAAAAGCAAAACGAAAGAAAACAAAAGTAAAACAAAAGGAGCAAAAAAAATGGCAAAAATTGTGGAGAGCATTCCAAATATAAGCGAAGGAAGAGATAAAGGAATTATAGAGGCCTGTGTTGATCAAATTAGAAACACTCCAGGATGCACCCTCTTAGATTATAGCAGCGATGCTTCCCATAACAGATCCGTTATAACCTATATGGGCAGCCCGGAAGGTGTTGAAGAAGCTAGCGTCAAGCTTGTAAAAAAAGCGGCTGAACTAATTGATTTAACAAAACACCAAGGTGAGCACCCAAGAATGGGAGCAGTTGACGTTATGCCCTTCGTTCCCATCAAAGAAGTAAGTGTGGAAGAGTGTGTGGAACTATCTAAAAGAGTAGGAAAGAGAATTCTTGAAGAAGCGGATATTCCCGTCTTTTTCTATGAACAATCCACTGATAAAGACCATCGGAAAAACCTAGCGAAAATCCGAAAAGGGCAATTTGAAGGAATGGCAGAAAAAGTAATGGACCCTGATTGGGAACCTGATCTTGGAGGCAAGAGGATTCATCCCACAGCAGGAGTAATTGCAGTTGGTGCTAGACCACCATTAATAGCATATAATATCAACTTAAGTACCAACGACCTAGAAGTAGCTTCTAATATTGCCAAAGAAATAAGAGAATCATCAGGTGGACTGCCTTGTGTTAAGAGCATTGGTATTATGATAGAAGAACGTGATATGGCTCAAGTTTCTATTAATATGACGGATTATACAGTAACTCCTCTTTACCTTGTGACTGAATTAGTGAAAGAAAAAGCGGCCAAGGTTGGAGTTGAGGTAATCGGTACCGAAGTAATTGGTCTTTGTCCCATGAGAGCCTTGCTAGATGTAGCCCAATACTACTTAAAGATTGAAGACTTTGATCCAGAAGTCCAAGTAATTGAAAACCACTTGCTGTAATTATTTCAAGGCATTTAATTAATTGGGGATTATTATCTCTAGAATTTAAATAATTTACAATTATATTAAAGGAACAAGAAGAACCGCTCAAGTAATGGGCGGTTCTATTCATCTAACAAGTTTGCGGTTTAGAGTAATAAAATCGTATACAATTATACAATTTCTCAAATAAAAACAGTTTATTTCTTGAAATTTCAAGGAATATCGTTGTTGTTTATAGTATACAATGTTATACTAGCTAATATAAAGCAGTGCAAACTAATGTCAATATAATCTTTAAAAATTCTCAAACAAAGGAGAAGCTAGAAAACAAAATGGATAAAGACACAACAAAAATTGTCTTACAAGGAAACGAGGCCTGCGCAAAGGGTGCTATACATGCGGGGTGTCGTTTTTTTGCGGGATACCCAATAACTCCTTCTACGGAAGTTATTGAAAACTTGTCCAGAGAAATGCAGGAAGTGGGGGGGGCTTTCATACAGATGGAAGATGAAATTGCCTCGGCATGTGCAATAATCGGGGCTCGTTGGGGTGGCAAAAAGGCCATGACCGCAACCTCAGGCCCAGGCTATACCTTGATGCAGGAGGCAATAGGCTATGCTGCAGTCACAGAAACCCCGGTGGTTATTGTAAACATTCAACGAGGGGGGCCATCAACTGGTCAGCCAACCATGTCCTCACAACACGATATTTATCAAGCAAGATATGGGAGCCATGGTGATTACCAAATCATAGTATTAGCCCCATCATCTGTTCAGGAAATGTACGATTATACAAAAAAGGCCTTTCAATTATCCGAAAGATTTAGAACTCCAGTAATACTTCTTGGAGATGAAGTTGTGGGCCACATGAGAGAAAAAATTACTGTTTTGGATACCCCTCCCCAGGAAAACCCCCTTCCTCCCTTATCAGCAGGCTCACCTAAACATGATTTTTTTCAAGGAGAATGTACACTAGTGGAAGGACAGCTACACGATGAGGAAGGGAGAAGAATAGGACATATAGCACAAAAAAGCGGGGACTTCCTAGAAAAACTGGATAAAAAAATGACCAGTAGAATGGAAGAGCTTACAGATATTACAAAGTATCATATGGATGATGCAGAAGTGGCCATTGTTGCCTACGGTTCTGTCGCAAGACCTTCCCTAAATGCTGTAAAGCTTGCAAGAGGAATTAAGGACGATAGAATATCAACCAAATTCAAAATGGTAAAGGACGTAGTAATGAAGGGTGTGCCAAAAGCCATGCAAATAGATTATCGCCATCTAAAGGTTGGTTTGATTAAAATCAACACAGTATGGCCCTTCCCAGAAGAAGCTTTGAAAAGGCTTACAAAAAACGTAGACTTGGTTATTGTTCCCGAGATGAATGTGGGAAAATACTATAAAGAAGTAGAGCGAGTTTTGAAACATGCAAAAGTCTTGTCCATGCCAAAAAGCGGAGGAGACCTACATACACCCAAGGAGATTCTTGATCGAATTGTAAAAGAAGTGGGAGTAAAACCGGAGGTAGATGAAGATGAATAGTCTATATGAAAAATACATTAAAACAGAATCACTACCCACACTTTTTTGTCCAGGATGCGGAAACGGCATCATTCAAATGGCAACTATCAGAGCTATTGAAGCAATGGGAATAGCCAAGGACATCGCTTGTGTTTCTGGAATTGGATGTTCATCTTGGATACCTTGTTACTTTAAGTTGGATGTTATGCACACCATGCATGGAAGAGCAATTCCCTTTGCCACAGGATTAAAGATGGCCCAACCTGACAAAAAAATTGTGGTATTTACAGGAGACGGCGACTGCCTTGCAATTGGAGGCAACCATTTTCTCCATGCCTGTTCTAGAAATATTGACCTAACAATAGTAATGGTTAACAATTATATATATGGAATGACAGGGGGGCAAAAATCTCCTGCAACACCCCTAAATGCCGTAACAAAAACATCTCCCTTTGGCTGTATAGATGATCCTATCGATGGTTGCCTTTTGGCCCAAACTATGGGTGCAAGTTACGTTGCCAGATGGACAACGGCCCACCCAGTACAACTTGAAAAAGCTATCCGAGAAGGCATAGAAAATAAAGGCCTTAGCTATATAGAAGTCTTAAGTCAGTGCCCAGTTCAGGCAGGTAAAAGTGTCTATGGAGAAAAAGACCCTGCAGCTATAATGAAGATGTACAAAAAAGCCGAAAAAGAAGGAACTGTAAATATTGGACTTTTCAAGCATGACGACCAAAGAAAAGATTATCTGACAAGGGTCAATGAATGCTTGGTGGAAAAGGGAATGGAGGTATAGAATGGCCTTTATAAGTGTGGATAGAAAGTGCTGTAAAGGCTGTGATATATGTTACTCTATTTGTCCAAAGAAAATTTTTGTTGCATCAAAAACCAGAAATCAATATGGAACAAATATGCCGGAAATTACCAATCCTGAAGATTGTATTTACTGTGGACTTTGCGAAAGAATGTGCCCAGATGGGGCCATTAATGTGATGAAAGAAGAGGGGAAACGTGATGAGGATTAATGTGCGTTTTGCAGGAGCAGGAGGACAGGGAGTAATTCTTAGCTCGGTACTACTTGCAAAGGCCTATGGTCTTGGTGAAAATTACAACATTTCTCAAACACAAAGCTATGGTCCTGAGGCAAGAGGCGGTGCATGCAAGGCAGAGGTGGTTATTTCTGATGAAAATATTGACTATATGAAAGTAGACCAAGCCGATGTTTTTATTGCCTTCAACCAGGTAGGCTATGAAAAGTACAAAGAAACTGTAAAGAAAAATGCAATGGTACTAGTTAATAGTACTCTGGTGGAGGGAGATTGGGACAAAGTTGGAGGAAAGGTTTATGGAATTCCCGCAACTGAAATGGCTGAAGAAATGGAAAAACCCTTTGTTGTAAATATGGTAATGCTAGGGGCTCTTACAAAACTTTTACCCAAGCTTCATTATCCTAAAGTTGAAGCAGAAATAATGGGTGGTTTTTCTGCTTCAATAGCTGGGCCCAATTTAGAAGCCTACGAAAAAGGCTACAGGTATATGGAGCAAGAGTTGGTAAATAGAACCGAGAGTTAGTAAATCTCAAAATAAAGACTCCCAAAGCAGAAAACAGATATAAAAGAGAAGAAAACACCTCCAGAAAAACAGAAAAATTGTCCAAAAAAGAAGCAAAAAACAAGTCACGCCAATAGGAACAAATCCTACAAAAATTTAATGCCGAAAATGGAAAAACCTAAATAACAATACATCAAATACCACTAGGTTTTCAAAAGAACCGTCAAAGGGACTATTAATTTGGCGGTTCTTCACATAAACAACAAGAAAGCCTTGTATAGTAGTGTTATCGAACTTAGGAGGAATTAGGATGAAAAACGTAAGCAAGTATAAATTGGGATTTGTGTTGATGGTAATGCTTATCCTTTTAAGTGTTAGCAGTTGCGAAAAACCCGAAGAAGCCAATGCTGAAGTATATGATAACACCGCTGAAGCAAATTGGGTGCTATTGACAATTAACTACCCAGAAGAATCTGGAATACAAGATCTTGTTGACTATAAGGTATATAGCCTCAATAGCCAAATGACACCTATGAACATCTTGCAGTCCTATGGCGAGACCAACTGCATTCCTGTAGTCATTAGCGAAGGTAGCCCGGGATACGTTCAGGGTATTGGTGGAGTATTTGAAAACGATTATAACAATCCATCTGGCTGGGTCTATACTGTTAACGATGAGCAGATAATGGAAGCCGCTTCAGACTATAAACTCACAAGCGAAGATAAGGTTATATGGTCCTACATAACTTATTCAGAAGCAAGCTTTTAATAGTTTCCCAATCGACATACAACCAACACAGACTTATCACATTAGGGGGATAATATGAAGGTGGTAAAGGCAAGCAAGACTTTATCAATAACTTTCCTTCTTTTATAAGATACACACTTAGGAAAAACCTCGGGATTCGGGACCCAGAGGTTTTTTCTTGCTTTTGATGTTTTTCTTATTGATAAGATGGTGCATTTCCAATGGTAAAATGATATAATTTTGCCGTAGAGTATTAGGACGAGATAAGGATATTAACAATATATAAGGATATTAATAATAGGAGGTCCCAAATGGCATTTGGCTTATTTAAGAAAAACGAAGCGGCTGACCTTATTTTAATTAACGGAACCATAAGGACCTTGCTTGTAGATGATCCAGAGGTTCAATCATTGGCTGTGAGAGATGGTAAAATTGTGGCAATGGGGAATCAAGAGGAAATTCTTGCAGACCTTGAAGATGACCAAACAGAACTTATTGATTTAGAAGGTGGAGTGGCCCTTCCTGGTTTCATACTAATGCGAGAAAATCTAGTTATGGACTGTTTTCAAGGCCTTTGTTACTTCATAGATGAATCTTGGAATTTAGAGACACTCAAGGAATCACTAAAAGAAGAACTAAAAAAGAGAGACCATATCTTTGGTTATGGATATCACCCAAGAGTTGTTTCCGATTTAGGGCCAGAGGAGATGAGGGCTGTATTAGACGATGTTACTACAGAAAAGCCCTTGGTTCTTCTTTCCTCGGGAGGTTTTCAGGTGTGGCTTAATTCATTTGCCTTAGAACAGGTAAAGGCAGTAGCTGAAGAAGAAGGGGTTGCTCAAATAACCTTGCCATACATAGTAGGGGTCTTAGAGCTTTTAGACTTTGAAAGTCTGCAAGAGAAAATCTTAGACCAAGCTAAACATTATTGTCAGGAAGGGGTAACTAGCCTATTTGACCTGGGAACTCCTGATTACTTTCAAAGCCTATACCAAGAGGCCCTAGTGGGGTTTTATCAAGAAGGGTTTTTGAAACAAAGATTTTATGGGTCCCTCCTAATTAATAGAGAGGTAGATCCCAACGGTCTGGCTCAAAAATTAATGCAGAATAGAACCCTTTGTGCAGAGCTTGAAGGCTTCATTAACTTTAACCTGCTTCACCTTTTAGTGAAAGAAGATAAAGAGCCTGGCCTTGGGTTATCAAAAGAGGGACTTCATGACCTGGTAATTGCTGCATCTGAGAGGGATTTTGACCTTTATGTAGAAACCCTTGGCTCAGAATCTCTTAGGCAAACCCTAGAGGTTTTTGATGAAGTTAGAGGATCTGGCTATCGAAAGAATATCTTAATGCTGGCAACAGAAGAAACAATTACTGATGGGATGAGGGATGAATTCATTTCACTAGAAGACACTCATGTGCACAATAAAGAAAAGACAGAATTTGATAAAAAGAAAACTATGGATACATATAGAGACGCTAAATCCATGGAGGAATATACAGATAAGATGAACATAGAAGGGGGGATTCTTCTAGGTGAGGAAGATAAATTGGGCCCTCTTGACCTTGGCCACTATGGAGACTTTGCTATATTTGATGGAGATCCTTTCCAAGGAAATGCTAATGTGGTTATGACTATTTTAGGTGGGCAAGTAGTTTATGACCAGGAAGAGGACAAGAACTCTAATTGGTATATTGACTACCAAAGAACCCACTTAGGTGAAGATGGCTTGGGAGACTTTCAAGAGATGGAAGACTATGAGGACGAGGAATAAGATATAGATTAAACGAGGCCTTAATGTGAAGATGACTTGGGAGATTTTCAAGAGATGGAAGACTATGAGGACGAGGAATAAGATATAGATTAAACGAGGCCTTAATGTTAAGATGACTTGGGAGATTTTGAAGATATAGAATACTATGAGGTTGAGGAATAAGATATGCAAAAAATGATAAATCGGGGAGCCTGGGCAGAGATCAGCCTTGCTAGCTTAAGCCACAACATCCAGCAAATCAAGGGACTGCTTAATGATGACCAGGAAATAGTGGGAATTATTAAGGCAGACGCCTATGGTCACGGGGCTATAAGGGTAGCGGAAACACTAGTGGAAAATGGACTAGATTTTTTTGGTGTAGCCACTCTTAAAGAAGCTGTAGAATTAAGAGAGGGTGGAATAGACAATAGGATAATGATTTTGGGTTTAACTCAGAGCAAGGATTGGGATATAGTTCTAGACTACCAACTGATATCGGTTTTATGCGATTTGGATAATGGGAAGGCACTTTCTGACATGGCCGTGAAAAGAGGGAAGGAAGCAGAAATATTTATAGCCCTTGATACCGGCATGGGGAGGATAGGATATCTTGTAGAAGAAGATGCTGATCGGGCTCAGGCAATTGGAGAGATCCTAGAAATTAAAAAACTGCCGGGAATAAAAGTCCAAGGCCTCTTTTCTCATATGTCTAGTGCTGATGCAAGGGATAAAACATTTTCCCACAAACAGGAAAGTCTTTTTTTGACCTTTGAACAAGCCTGCAAGGAGGCGGGGCTTTCATTTCCTAGGAAAACCCTAGCAAACAGTGCTTCAACAATGGAAATTCCATCGGTCTATTACGATATGGTTAGGCCAGGAATTATTCTCTACGGATGCTACCCTTCAGAAGAAGTTAACAAGAAGATCATCGATTTAGAACCAGTAATGTCTATAAAAGCAAATATCATCCAATTAAAAGAAGTGGGGCCAGGATTTTCTGTTGGATATGGAAGAAAATTCATAACCGAAAGAAGGAGTAAAATTGCCACCCTCCCATTAGGCTATGCAGACGGGCTTCCAAGACCCTACTCTCAAGTTGGAAAAGTAATAGTCCGAGGACAATTTGCCCCTATAGCTGGTAATATTTGTATGGACCAGTGTATGGTGGACGTGACTGATATTCCAGATGTAGCCCTGGGAGATGAAGTTGTTGTCATGGGAAAGCAAGGTAACCTATCAATTACAGCTCATGACATAGGCGAAGCTACTGGAACAATAAATTACGAAATTGTATGTGCCTTTGGCCAGCGTCTGGAAAAGCTGTATATCTAGTGAAAAAAAACTTAAAAGGGATATCATCGTCATTTACTGCCGCGGCTGGAGAAAATGTAACTACTAGAGAAAATAGGGTGGAACAAATTTAATGGAAGAACAAAAAAAGAAAAGACTGGTAGGGTTTGCACTGATATTAACAGCAAGCTTATTAAACGGTGTAATTCCCTCCTTTACCCAAAAAATTCTTGCATTGGGCCTATCTTTGGAAACTATATTAACCTCAAGGTACCTAATGGGTGCTGCCTTAATCTGGATTTATATATTTGCAAAAGGGAAAACTTTCCGGGTGGAGAAATCCAACATTGCCTACATGCTTGCCCTGGGCTTTATGCTATTTGTCTGTACCAGCAGTTTGGGAGAAAGTTATAAATACCTACCCGGCGCTGTAGCTGTAATTATAGGGTTTTCCTATGTGGTTATAGTAGTAGTAATAGAGATACTAGTAGGAAGAGAAAAAGTAGAAACAAAGCGGGTTTTCTGCTTGCTTTTAGCGGTGGCAGGCCTTGGGATTGTAATTTGGCCCATGGGGGATATGCCACACTTAAGAGCTCTGGGGATCTTGTTTGCTCTACTGGGTGCCTTCTTTTATGCAATGCAGACCCTGGGAATTGGGAGCAAAAGGATGAAAGATATACAGGCAGAAGTAATAACAGGCTATATGAATCTCTTTATATTTGGAGCTAACCTCGCCCGTTGTTTGCTGGCAGGGAAACCTGTTTTTCCAGATACAATGGAACAATGGGGATGGATTTTTGTAATTGGAGCGGGGTCAGCCTTTATAGCACCCCTATTCTTCTGCATGGCTGTGAAGAAACTCGGCGGTAGCGATACAGCACTAACCAATACCACAGAGCCAGTTTTTGCATATTTTGCAGGTATCCTTATTATGGGGGATAAACTTTCATGGAATGCTACCCTAGGTGGAATATTGGTAGTAAGTTCTGTGTTCTTATTAAATCTACCTAAGAGAAAGAAAAAGGATCTTCGTCTATTCCAATGGTAATATGCCGCCACAGGTTATAACCCAATATTTAGAAGCACCAACAAAACAGTTAGAAAGTAATAATAACAAGATATATAAGATTTTGTGTAAAAGGAGAAATAGGTGAAAAAAGACTTAAGTACTAACAGCCAAGAGGGGGGGACAACAGGGAATGAAGGAAAAATTCCCTCAAGCGACTTTAGCAATGAGAGAATATCCTCTGAGGCACCTATGATAAAAATCAAAGAGCGGAATTATTTGATTGATAACTTAAAGGGAATCATGATTTGGGTTGTAGTTTGTACCCACTATCTTCATGCAGCTAAGGGTTTTACTACTGATAGTTTAGCTGGAGCAACTTACCTGACTATGATTTCATGTGACATGATAATATTTATATTTGCTTCAGGATACTTCTCCAAAAATGTAGATAAGAGTAGAAAAAAATCTTTTAGAACATTCCTCTATCCCTATATTCTACTTTCCATTTTAATGTATGGAGTCAGATATTTAATATACGGCAATGCTAACTTAGATTTTATGCTCCCATCTTTGGCCCTATGGTTTATGATAGTTCTTTTTTTCTATCGTTTTTTACTAAAAGATATGGTACGACTGGGGAAATTTCTTCTTCCCCTGACCTTTGTGGTTTCAGTTGTGGCTGGATTTGTTCCCCAACTAGACAGCACCCTTGCCTTGGGAAGGGCTTTTGGTTTCCTACCCTTTTTCATCCTAGGCTATTTATTTACAGCAGACCATATAGCAAAGATAAGAAGCATTCCTAAATGGATTGGTTGGATTGGGTTTATAGCTCTTTTAACTTACTCATTTATAATGGCATTTAATAAGGTTTTACCTATGTCCACATGGTACCTAAAAATGCCTTATAGCTACTTAGGTTTTGACCCTTTAGAAGGAGCCCTAATTAGATCGGGCTTACTGGCAAGTGGTGTTCTTTGGCTGGTGGTGTTCTTGATAATAGTTCCAGATAAAAAAACTTGGTATACAAAGTTTGGGGTTAATTCAATGTCAGTGTATGCTCTTCACCTAACCTTAAGGCACCTTTTAGTTAAGATGGATACAGACTTTGGCGGTGGAGTATTTGCTACACTAGTACCTTTAGTTCTTGCACTTATAACTACTTGGGTACTTTCAAGTGAACCAGTCTCCCGAACCTTCAATCTTTTTATGGACAGTGTATACGCAGTGATTACTTATCCTGTTAAGCGTGCAAAGGGTTTGTTGGCCTTGGATACTCCAAAATAATTTGATTGGTTAGGCTCCAAGGCTTGGTAAAGCACCAAAGGTGTCCTCTTTCCATTTAATCGAATCCAGATACTCTTCTAAGGAAAGATCTTTCTTGTAGATAACTTTTGCTGCACATGGTCCCACATATCTAAGGTGCCAAGGCTCATAGGTATATTTTGTAATATGAGTTTTATTTTCTGGATATCTTACAATGAAACCATACTTCCATGAGTTTTCTTTGACCCATTTGCCTTCTGGCAACTCTCCAAACTTTTTAAGGAGAGCGTAATTTGCTCCCTTACTGCTTATATCTATAGCAAGTCCAGTTTGATGTTCACTCATTCCAGGAGGCGCGCTAAAAGTTTCTGTTTTTTCTCTACCGTATCTCTTAACATAGCCGTAAAATATCTGTTTTTGAGTATTATATGACCGATAACCGGATCTTGTAAAAAGACTGTGTCCTGCTTTTTTAGCATCTTTGAACATGGCTTCTAAAGCACTTGCTGCCACATCTCTTAGTTGATCTTTTCCCCTAACGCTGGGAAGGTTGACGACCCGTAAATCCTCAGGAACATAATCTGCTGGAAGAGAGTTTGATTTATTAACCAAAACCAAAATACTACCAGGATCTTCTACCTCACTTACTGTAGGACTTGCCGTGGCACCTGCCGTAGAACTTGCAGTGGCACCTGCCGTAAGTGCAGTTGCATCAGAAGAATAGGCCCAAGGATATAGAGTTGCCATTAGGAAAAACATAATTAAAATGGATAAAAATTTCTGGCCTATATTCATGTATTCCCACCCTATCTTATAGTTTTTTTCTCACACATATTCAAACATTACACACTATCTTGTAGTCCTCAATTATAGCGGGTATTATCAAATGAGAGAATTAATGGTCTGATATTGGGAATATGCCTAGAGGGGTTTGCATATGATCCCCTATAAATGAGACATAACCTTATGACTTATTATAGCAAAAAAACTTCGTAATTCCCCTACTTGAAATGATATTCTAATTATAATTTCATCCACAGATTATTAAGGATAGTAGATCTTAGAAAACAATTAACTAGGGATACAAGTCATTAGTGAAACCAGTCATTAGGGATACCATTGTTAGGGAAGGCGGTCATTAGAAATATGAAAAGCGGATCTTATCTTAGTAAGTAAAAGCCCCTGCTTTAGCTATGGAGAGTGTTTATGCTTTAGCTATGTGGAGTGTCGATGGTTTACATTCAATCTAGTAGCTGATATACTTTAGTTATAAAATGAACCAATTAAATAGAGATTAGGAGGTCGGAAAAGTGATGCAAAGCTACAAAAAGAAATTACCCCTATTGGTAGGGGCACTTTTACTATCAATGGCTTTACTAGCTGCTGGCTTAGTTGCCTGCAAGGATAATACCCAGAAGCCAGAGATGACCGACAAAGAGAGAATAATGAGCTTAATGGAAAAGTCCTTCTTTTTTGAGGCGGCTCCCGAAGACTTGTATTTTGGGGAAGCCATAGAGGAATCCTTTACTGATCAAGAGGTAACCCTAAAATATCTTGGGGCATTTAGTGATGGTGAAGGAATATATTTATTTGTGGACATAATTGACCAAGCGGGGATATTTTTTGCAGAACAGGATAGTCCCTATTACGCTTCAATAAATGAATATGATTTCTTTGAGAAAGCTGGATACACAGATAGCAGAGTTTATGACGTTTTGGACTATAATACGGAAGAAAATACTGTAACGGTATGCTTTGAATACATAGGATTACTGGAAGAGGATAATATTTCTTTTCACATTTATTCAATGGGTGGAGATGTAAGCGGGACTAGGCCAGCCCTAACAGGTGATTGGGAAATAAAATTTGCTCTTACAGACTCTTTAGCAAAACCCCTGGAAGCCGATAAATTCCTTAACCATAATGGCTATGACTTTTTAGTGAAAAGAGCTGTTATATCACCAGTTAAGATTACCCTATTTGCGAAAAGAGAAGATGTACCTAATGAAATGATGGGAATACAGCCAAAGGATTTAGACATAAAGCTTGTATATAAGAATGGTGAAAGCCTCGGTGTATCAGGAGATTCTGGTTATGCCCACGTAAATCAAAAAGGCTATATGTTTAGAATAATTCATACCGCTAAGGATTATCAGGATATAGTTGGATTGGAAGTTAACGGGGTGCTTTTTCCTGTGGTAGAATAGAATAATTGAAACCTAGAGAAGAACCGCCTACATTGAAGATATAAGAGATTGTTTTTTGTGGGTTTTTTTAGTGTACGGCAAACCCTTAGTAAATCTATATGTGGAGCTTTCAGTACGATTCAGTACGGTAATTATTATAAAGAATCAATCAGTTGAAGAGAGCATATTATTGTTGTAGGATGTAAAGAATAGTTAATATCATAATATAATAGTTGAGGAATTTTGATGAAAACATGTATATTAATGGCTAGTCCCAGGAAGTGGGGTAACACAGCTTCTCTTTTAGAGCCTTTTACTAATGAATTATCAATTTGTGGGATACAGCATAAAACAATTTACCTATACGATCAGGTGATATTACCCTGTATTGGCTGCAAGATATGCCAGGATGATTGGGTAAATTTTGGGTGCCCGCTTGAAGATGATGTCCAAACAATATTTGATGAAATTCTTTCTTGCGATATGCTTGTGCTAGCCACACCAATTTACGCATGGTACTGTACAGCGCCTATGAAAGCCCTTCTTGACCGGCTAGCCTATGGAATGAATAAGTACTATGGTAATGAAAAAGGCCCATCCCTTTGGTCAGGAAAGAAGTTGAGCATGATAACAACTTGTGGTTACCCTCCAGAAAAAGGCTCGGACATATTTCAAGTAGGAATAGAGCGATATTGTAAGCATTCACAGCTTATATTTTCAGGAGTCATTTCAGAACATGATAGGGGAAGCCAAGTGCCTTTTATGGATGAGGAAAAAGAAAGAGGTGTTCGAAATCTAGCCAGGTCTTTTAATATGGCACTCCCGAGATGATTCGAACATCCTCCGGCACGCTAGGCGTGCTCCATAGGGGGCTCTGCCCCCTCTTGGCGACTCCTTTGGAGTCTGTCACCCCCGAAGTAGTGATCCGTTACATATTTATTATGGGTTGTAACTCAAATGGGGAAGAGCTTCTTCCCCAAGCCCTATCTCGTCGGATGTTCGAACACCCAGAACACAAGAAAAATAACGAACCACCTACGGTGATTCGTTATTTTTATGGCACTCCCGAGATGATTTAGCATCTGCTCACCTAGTTCGCATCTGCCGTCCTGCGCCCAAGCACAGGGCTTGGACCGTCTCCCTAAAAAGTATCCACGATACTTTTTTTAACACTCGACGCATTTTCATGTTCGAATCATCTCTTTAGGACAATATAAAGGAAGAACCGCCTATGGCGATTCTTCCTTTATGGCACTCCCGAGATGATTCGAACATCCGACGCACGGTTTAGGAAACCGACGCTCTATCCTCTGAGCTACGGGAGCAAGTCACTTTGATATACTATCACAGGGGACTTGGGTTTTCAATGATTTTTCCTAGACCATTCAACCTTAAGTGTGTCTAGCTTTAGAGACTCATCAAAGCTTTTGCTAAGGACCACAAAACCCGAACCGAAAAATGTTTCTCGAAGAGACTCCATAGTAGCTGGCAAGGTAGATGATAGGACTCCATAAAATTCCTGGCAGTGATTCAGCAAAATACTGCCTATACTTTGGCTATCTGCTGACTTCTTTACAAAAGGACCTTCAAGAACGGTTTCATCCTTTATAGCTACAAAACCAACAATATCATCATTTTCTGTATATAAGAAAACTCGATCAGTGTGTAGATATCTTTCGCGAACAATGTCGTAGATTTCATGCCAATAAGAAGAATCCAAGTGAGGATACCATCTCATATTATTATCAAGCCAAAGGCCCATAATGGTCCCAATATCATCAGGTCCCGAAGTTCTAATTACAGGTAAGAGGAAGGAAATCCGTCTTTTTCTTTGAAAGACTCGTAGATCAAAGTAGCGATTTACAAGGTATGCGATGAGAATACCAAAAATAGTTTCAACTAGTCGCATGGTTCCATAAATAATAGGTGGTTGGTCCTTTTCACCAAGAAGTATCATCAAGAAAACCACAAGGCTTATAATAGTGCTGGCTTGTACTTTAAAGATATTGCAAAGGTAGATAATAAGCACAACATTAATAATGGCTAAGACAGTTGCCACCTTTATGCCTGATTCAACAAGGAGCATTAGGGTTATTATTCCCAGAACAGAACCAATAAATGTCCCAATAGTTCTTTCTATTCCTGTGGTTAGGGAGTTTTGATAGCTGGACTTCATGCAGATAATAGCAGTTATGGAGGCTTGAATCCCGTCGCTAATACCTATGATTTGAAAGAGTATTAGGCAAAAACCAACGGCAAAAGCAGTTTTTATATTTCGCATCCCTATTTTAAATCTCGAGTCCATTTTTTTGCTCCTAGCCAAAAATAATTACAGAATCAAATTAGATAAAACAAACTTTTCACTAACATCAAAGACAGCACAAATATTCTTTTTCTAGTCAGTTTTATAACCATTAGAATTCCTACAATATATTGCAAATAAATTTTTGGGAATTTGCTAAGTTATTTAGCAATTAATTTAGTTTAAGCCATCAAAGATATTACCAAAATCACATTATAGATTTGTCATAGGTTTGTCGCTGCAAGCTGTGCCCAATTTGTATCTTCTAGAGCAGCCCGCCCCACACCCACCATATGGCAGGTTCCTTTTTCCAAGAGGCTTTCAATATCCCTAGGGCTCTTAACACCTCCCGTTAGTATAAGGGGAATATTAGTAGCTGCCTTAATGGCTTTTGCTTCCTGGGAAAAATATCCGGGCTTATCATCAAGTGGATTAATATAGCTACACATACCCCCAGAAATGCTTATTATATCAGCTCCTGATTTTTCAAAAGCCTTAGCGGCAGCCAAGGCATCTTCCATAGTACTTCCACCTTCCATATAGTCTAAGGCCCCAAATCGCACTGCGATTAAAAAATCCTCTCCAAGCTTAGTTCTTACCCCATCTATAATTTCCTTGTGTATTCTTATCCTATTAGTAATACTTCCACCGTACTGGTCGCTTCTCTTATTGGTTAAAGGAGAGTAAAATTGGTTTAAGAGATAACCATGGGCAGAGTGAATTTCTACACCATCAAAACCAGCAGCTTTAGCTCGAGTTGCGGCATCTCGAAAAGCACAGACCAATGCTTCTATTTCAGAAATCCCCAGCTCTCTAGGGGCATCTCCTTTTCTCGGACTTGGAATTTCTGATGGAGCCACAGGTTGAAAGCCTGTAAAATCATTAAAAGTGCAGCTGCCAGCATGGTTAAGCTGTAAAAGCGTTTTCGACCCATTATTTTTTATGGTCGTAGCCATAACTTCTAGGCCCAAAATCATAGGGTCTGTGGCAGAGGACAATTGACCTAAAGATGTTCTGCCCTCTTGGGACACAAAGCTGTCGGGAACAACAACAAGAGAAAAGTAGCCACCTCGGCTAAGTTTATCATAATGAGAAATCAAATCAGGGGAAACACTGCCATCAGTATGGGCTTTTCCAATGCAGACAGCAGGATGAATCAGTCGATTATGAAAAACATGTGATTTTACGGCTAAAGGTTTTAACAAGAAGCTCAATTAAAGGCTCCCTTCTTTTTCTTATATTATAGAATAGGTAGATCTCAAAAGATATAGTAATTATTGAAACCCTTAAATAGGATAGGGTTCCTCATAACACAATAGAAGAAGGTACTGAGTAATTACTCCTAGCGTATAAATATGACAGGTTAAACGAATGAACTCCCCAACAAATTGTAATTGTAGAAGCTAAAGGTGAAAGGGGGATAATTGTTAGATTTGCTTCTTGGAAATTCAACAGGCTAATAATTTTAGGAAGATCAACATTTTCCTAATGTTGGGTTTTTCCCAAGCATATGGTAATATGGAACCATTATTGGTGAAACGGGATGAGATGAAGAAGATGAGAATAACAACTGGTCAGAATAGAGGTTATTAAGTCTATCTATCTAAACAGAGATAATATAAAACCCTAGGGGATAGGGAGATAGCTAGTTTATCCTGTAGCCCTTAAGAGACTGGAAGGACACCCACTTATAAATTGGTGGGAGTATGCCAGGTAATATCCTGGCAAAATCAAAGTACATGAATAGGAGATTTTAAACTTTGGAAATGATAGTTTTGGGGCTAAGCGTTGTGCTTCCCTTATTTGTTGTAATGTCTATAGGCTACCTATCCAGAATAGTGAAACTTATAGATGATAGTGGGGTTGGTGTGGTAAATCGTCTTGTATTTTGGGTCTTTTTGCCAGCAATTCTATTTGTAAGCGTTTATGAAACCAACTTACAAGAAGCCTTTAATTTCCCTCTAGTCCTTTTTTCTACCCTAGGAACTACTGTGGTATTCCTGATTTCATTTTTCTTGCTACCAAAACTCCAAAAGAAAAGAGATCGATGTGGGGTAATAATTCAGGGCCTTATCCGGGGGAATGAAGTATATTTTGGTTTTCCAATTGTGGTATCTCTTATTGGCTCCCAATACCTTGGGCTTATGTCCATTGTTGTAGCTTTTGCAGTCTTGTTTTATAATGGCTACTCCATATTTGCCCTAGAATATTTCAAAGGGGACACAGTAGACAAGCGGGAAATCTCCAAAAACCTTATAACAAATCCCTTTATCCTAGCAACAATCGCCGCGGTTATTATGAACCTTCTAGGGCTAGCAATACCAGCTGTTTTAATGCAAGGGATTCATTCCCTAGCAGGGGTGGCTACACCCTTGGCTCTTTTCCTTTTAGGTGCTTCCTTTAACTTTACCTCTACAAGAGGCTACCTAAAAGAAGTAGTTTGGACCACAATTTTTAGACTTATTATTATTCCTGGAATAGTAATCGCCCTTAGCATCTTACTGGGCTTTTCATCTACTGATACGGTTATTCTCTTCGTTACTTTTGGGGTTCCTACTGCAGTAGCCAGTTATTCCATGGCTAGGCAGCTTAATGCGGATTATGAACTAGCAAGCCAAATCGTTGTTTATACATCCTCTTTTGCTATTTTAACAGTTTTTTTATGGACCATTGTATTACAGTTACTCCAAGTGATATAATTAAAACAACAAAAGTGTGGGCGCAGATAAAAAGGGATAGTGCATCCTGATTAAAAAAAAATAGTCGCTAACTTGGGGGAATAGTATAAAATTCGATATAAAAGACATGGTGCTAACATGGCGGAATAGTATAAATTCTGCTAGAAAAGATATGGCGCTAACATGGCGGAATAGTATAAATTCTGCTAGAAAAGATAAGGCGCTAACATGGCGGAATAGTATAAATACTGTTATAAAAAATATGCCACTAATAAGGAAATAGTGAAGCTGACTCATAGAAAGTGATCTGACAAAAACCCAGGGCGGAGGATTTAGCCATGAAAACAATAGGGATAATTGGAGGAATGGGGCCCTTGGCCACTGCAGACCTCTATACAAAAATAATAAAATTTACCCAAGCAGAAAAAGATCAAGAACACGTTCCCGTTATTATTGATAGTAACCCCTTGATTCCTGACCGCACAGCTTACATTCTTCAGGGTGGAGAATCGCCATTACCGGAAATTGTTAAATCAATCAGGCGCCTTGAGGCTGCAGGATGCGATTTTCTAATTATGCCTTGTAACACAGCACACCATATTATTGACCAAATAAAAGCAACTACCAAAATCCCTTTTATAAACATGATGGAAGAAACAGTAAAGGTGGTTGCAGAGATCTACCCTGGAGAAAAAGTGGGACTATTAGCCACCGACGGTACTGCAAAATCTGGAGCATATCACAAGTACTTTGAACCACTAGGTCTGGATGTAATTATTCCCAAAGAACACCAAGAAGATGTAATGGACTATATATACCAGGGAGTAAAGACTGGGAATTTGGAAAAAGATCTTAAGGGCATAGAAATGGCTATTCATGAAATGGAGGCTATGGGTGCAACAATATTTATCTTAGGTTGCACTGAACTTTCGGCAGTATCCCAAAGAATCAGAACACTAAATAAGGTTTTATTAGACCCACTTGAAATTCTGGCGGTAAGATCAATCAAGGAAGCCGGTGGAAAAGCAAAGGAGTTGATTAGATGAACGTTTTAGCAGGATTTTTATTGCCCCACCCCCCTCTTATTATTAAAGAGGTTGGAAGAGGTCAAGAAAATGAAATCGAGAAAACCAGAGAAGCTTATAGACAAGTAGGCCAAAAAATCAGTGAGTTAAAGCCGGAAACAATGGTAATCATTTCCCCTCATTCAATTATGTATTCAGATTACTTTCACATTTCACCAGGCAAACTTGCTCAGGGTGATTTTTCTAATTTTGGGGTAGAAAAAAGTGTTTCCCTCCGAGTTGAATATGACCAGGATTTTGTAAAAACACTTTCTGCAAAAGCAATGGACCAAGGGATCATGGCCGGTACCCAAGGGGAAAAAAGCAAAGCCCTGGACCATGGAAGCTCAGTACCAATTGCTATGATCAAAGAATACTACAGGGATTTCAAAGTGGTTAGAATTGGAATTTCCGGACAATCCCTAGTCCAACATTATCGACTCGGGAAAACAATTACCCAAACAGCAAAAGCACTAAATAGAAAAGTGATTGTCATTGCAAGTGGCGATATGTCGCATAAGCTGTTATCGGAAGGCCCTTATGGCTTTGCTCCTGAAGGACCTGTCTTTGACGAAAAAATCCAACATATAGTAGAGACGGGAAATTTCCAAGAGCTTATGGAAATAAGCGGCCACTTTTGCGAAGAGGCGGCTGAATGCGGACTTAGACCCTTGGTTACCTTGGCTGGAGCCCTAGATGGAAGGGATGTAGATTCAAAGTCTCTTTCCTATGAAGGACCATTTGGGGTAGGTTATTTGGTGGCCAGCTTTTTACCCTTGGGAGAAAATCCAAATAGACATTTTGATGTGTCTTTTGAAAAGGAAGAAAGACAACGACTAGAAAAAGAGCAAAACAAGGAAGATGCCTTTGTCCAGCTAGCTCGAAGATCTTTAGAGACCAAAATCAAAGAGCATAGAGAAATAGGGCTAGATGAAATTCCCCAAGAATTACTAACAGAAGAACTTAGAGAGAAACAGGCGGGAGTTTTTGTTAGCCTAAAAAAACACGGAGAACTAAGAGGCTGTATTGGGACTACTTTTCCGGTTCAAAAATCTATAGGTTGGGAAATCCTTCGCAATGCAATAAGCGCTGGTTTAGAAGACCCAAGATTTGATTCCGTATCCTTAGAAGAATTACCCTTTTTAGAGTATAGTGTGGATGTACTTGGAAATGCAGAAGCGGCTGCCACAATGGATGACCTTGACCCTGTAGAGTATGGTGTAATTGTAGAAAGTGGCTATAGAAAAGGCTTGTTACTTCCCAACCTTGAGGGAGTAGATACCCCAGAAAAGCAGGTATCCATTGCTCTTCAAAAGGCGGGAATACGAGAAGGAGAGCCCTATACCATGAAGCGGTTCAAGGTAACAAGGCATAAATAAAAGCTAAAAAATATCTGCATAATAAAAAGTCCATAAATTACAACATCTAGTAAAAGAAGGAACAGGCAAAGGCCATGAAAAAACAAGAAATACAGGACACCCACAAAAAGAATAGCCATCAAAAGAAGACCTGTGAAATTTGCCCAAAGGCTTGTGTCCTGGGACCCAACCAAGTTGGTTTTTGTGGTGGAAGAGGGAATGTAGACGGTGAAATAGTGGCCTTAAATTATGGACGGGTGACAGCTATTGGTCTAGACCCCATAGAGAAAAAACCTCTTTTTCAATTCCATCCAGGGTCCTACGTTTTGTCCGTGGGAAGCTATGGATGTAATTTACGGTGTCCTTTTTGCCAAAACTCCACTATATCAATGGAATACCAAGATGAATGGGTGGAAGCCACAGGTAACTACTACTCAAGATATGAAAGCATTATGCCAAATAAGCTGGTGAACTTGGCCCTTTCAGCCAAAAGCAAAGGAAATATAGGAATAGCCTATACCTACAACGAACCCATAATAGGCTATGAGTACCTCTGGGATTCGGCATTGCTAGCAAGAGAGGCTGGGCTGAAAAACATTTTAGTCACCAATGGTTACTGTAATGAAAAACCCTGGCAAGACCTCATCCCATATATCGATGCAGTTAATATTGATGTTAAGGGCTTTACCCAAGACTTTTACCACAAGGTTGGAGGAGAATTAGAAGTGGTAATGAGAAATGTAGAGTCAGCAGCAAATGTTGTCCATGTAGAAATTACTTGCTTGGTAATCCCTGGTGAAAATGACAGCCCCCAAGAAATGCTAGCTATGTCTAAGTGGCTCGCATCTATAAGCCCCAATATACCACTACACATTTCCCGGTTTTTCCCACAATACAAAATGAATGAAAAACCTCCCACATCAAAAGAGACCATAGACAATCTTGCGACAGTGGCCCAAGAAAGATTAAAGTTTGTATATAAGGGGAATTACTAGCTTAAGATTTTTCAAAAAACCCCTACAAATTATCTTATAAAAAACAATAAGCTTCCCCTATGGTGGTTATCGTGGTAAAAACTCCTCATACAAATTCTCTTATAAAAAACAATAAGCTTCCCCTATGGTGGTTATCGTGGTAAAAACTCCTCCAACAGATTTTCTTGAGAAATTATCACAAAGTTTATCACACAGATATAGCTTTTTCAAAAAAACCCCCATTGCAAAAAATGAAAAAAAAGGGTAAAATACTAGTATGAATATTTTGAATTTAATTCCCGACATAATAGTCGTGTTGCTGGTTTTATTATCGATTATTACCGGGTACGCAAAAGGCTTTATAAGAACATTTCTTCATGCCATTGGTTGGATACTATCAATGGTGTTAGCTTTTGTATGGTCTCCTAAGATTCAAGAATGGCTCTTAAGCCATACCAAGGTCTATGAAAATATGAGGGAATTATTAACAGAAAAGTTCGCTGACTCAGTACCTGGAGCTACGGCTACTTTTGATATACTTCCAAGCTCCTTGTCAAAAGGCCTATCAGCATTTACAGGAAATGTGTCTTCTCTTATGACAACCAGGATGACAGACATTATATTTACTATATTTAGTTTTGTCCTGGTAATATTGGCCGTAAAACTAGTCTTATACATCTTAGTTGGAGTGCTTTCTAAAAAGAACAGAAGAGGCCTTACTGGCATGGTTGACGGAGTATTAGGAGCAGTGGCAGGATGTGTTACTGGAATTCTTCTTGTCTATGTGCTTTTGGCCCTCTTGATTCCTCTAGCTGCATTGGTTGGCGCCGATCTAACCCAAACAATAAACCAGGCTATAGACAAGTCTTTTATAGTTAAAGAGATGTATAATAATAATTTGATAGTACTTGTTTTTCAGAACTTTCTTACTGGGCTTCGCTAGTTGAGCTCTTTAATAATGGGATCCTGATAATGATAGGGTTCCAGTCTTAGGATTAATGTATCCAATTACCTTAGTTCGTCGATTCCCTTATTGGCCAACAAATCGACCCTGTGATTTTTTTCTACCACACTGACAAAATCCTCATAGGAGAATGAAGGCCCATTCCAATCTATGAATTGTTGATAGACTTGAGACGGTTCAATAGACTTGCTTTTTAGATTAACATGACCCTTTACACGATAGAATGTAATCTGGTGCTTTTCCAAGTGGCTAAGCAACCTTTCCCATAAATCCCGGTTTTCTACGGGCTTTTTGCCTTTGGTTTTCCAGCCGTTGCTGATCCACTCTTTATACCAACCCTTACGAAAACACTCGATTAAATAAGAACTATCAGAAAAAACCCTAATAACTTGATTGTCCTTTTTTACAGCTTCTAAAGCAGCAATCAAGGCAAGCATTTCCATTCGATTGTTGGTAGTGTTGGCTTCGCCTCCGTAAAGCTCCTTCTGGGCCTGGCCATATTCCAATATTGCTCCCCAACCGCCTATATTTTCAGCGTTTTGATTGCCGGAGCAAGCCCCGTCTGTGTATATGTTTATTGTTTTCATAAGACCATTTTACACATAAAATGTAGATGTTGCAAACCTATAAGGTGTAAACCCACCTTAATTTACCTGTAATGTATTTGTAACATGAATATGTTATAGTGGGAACAGTATGATAATGTAAACAATTGAGGGAAAAATGGCCAACACATTTCATGAAAACAAGATAAACTGGAAGAGAATTCTGGCAATGCTATTAATAGTAGCATTGGTTTTTCTTGTGGCGTTAACCCCTTCAATTGACAAGTCCTATGGAGCGGAAGACCCTGCTGTTACAGTTGTAAATCCCATAAATAACACCACAGTATATGCCAATAGCATCTTGATATCAATTAAGCTCACAGCCCCAGAAACAATTAAGATTAACCTTTACAAGCAGGTTAAGAATGATGCGGCTGGCAACCCTGTCCCTCTTAGCTTCGGGGAATGGGACAAGATTCAAGATGAATTGAAGGCTATAGCGTCAGGTTCTGCAGTGACCACAAGCCCTTCCATACAAGTTCTTCAAGGATGGGTAATGGAAACTGTAACATTTACCTCAACAGGTGACCTAGCCTTCTTTACTAAAAAGGTTGAAAACCTTGGTTCAGGAGTCTACAAAATCAAGATAGACACCCTAGACAAAGACGAGAAAATAATATATAGTCAAGATCAAATTGTTTTTGTAAAGGAGAAGACGGCTCAGCCCATAAAACCAAGTGTTTTTGAAAACTCACAGCCAGGAACGGTTAGTTTCCTACAAAACCTCTTACGGTCTATTTTTGGGAAATAAATTCTTTCCTTAATTTTTGAGGAACGAAGATGATGCAAACTAGTAAAAAACAAAAGAATATAGAAATCGCAAAAAGCGTTATCCTTGTAGTATTGTTCTTGTCAACAATACTACTTTTGTATGGTTTTTGGTGGAACGTGAAGCCCATGGAAATAGGCCTTGATGCCATTGGAAGTCAAAACACATCTTATGAAAGCCTCCGCCCACAAGAGGTTATTGCCCCTAGTATCTTGGAAATTTCTTACGGAGATGGAAGATATGGAGTAATAAACGGAGATACCCGAAAGTACTGGTGGAATAAACAAGGTCTATCTATTACAGGTGGGATGAAGGATTTTTTCGCAGCAGGTAATATATTTGTTGAAGCCATCACAAAAGATCAGTACCGAGAAGTTCTAGCAAGTGAATCTCTTAAAGTGGTTTTTGATTATAATTTACCTCTGGGAGACACATTCAAACTCTATGGTATTTTTAGACCTTCAGGCCTTGCAAATATCTCAAATATCAACGAGATAGCATATAGCTTTGGAAGTATGGAAAGCCTCTTCATTTATGATGGCAAGCAAGAAAGTTATTATAGGATAGTGGGAGAAGGTGACTTTCTAGAATCCAAAACCTTTACCACCATATACCTAGATCTTACAGAGTCTGCATACATAGCATATCCACTTTACAAAATGATAGGGGACGAAACAACAAATGCCACCCTTGTGCCCCTACCAACAGAATTTTCTTATACCATCAGCACCTACAACAACGAGCGACTTCTAGGTCCTAGGGATTTTGAAAAAACCCTAGCCAAAACATTTTTCGGTGAAACTTTTGATTTTACAAGAGTTATAGAGGATGCTAAAGGTAATGTTACTTATATGTACGGTTATGGAGAAAGGGTATTTGTTGCAGACAGGGACGGTTCATTTCGCTATAAAAGGGAAGGTGGAAGCAAAACATCAACATCTGACATCAGTTCCTTAGAGATGGCTTTAGATTTTATTGCCCTTCATGGAGGAACCCAGAACTCTTTGGGAGACCAGGTGGAAATAAGGCTTTTCAAGGTTAAAAGAGAAGATGGAAGGCCTCCAAAAATCACCTTTTACTTTCAAATACAAAAAGAAACGGGTGTTTTATACGAGCAAGGGGCAGCCTTCATAGTAGAGTGCAGTGGAGATACAGTTACAGGATTCTCAAGAGACCTATTCATAGAAGATGACATCCAAAGCAGGACCCTATCTGCAGGTGAATATACAGCCGTAAACGTTCTCGCAAAGAACTATGAAGAAATGGCCCAGATTTTGGAGACCCAAGGATTCATTAAGAACAAAGGCGACAAGGCCTTTGAAAAAGTTACCGATGAAATCAAGGGAATCAGGCTTGTAAAAACAAGATTCGCCAAAACAGAAGAAGGCCTTGGCAAACTAGAAACCTGTTGGAGCTTTTCTTTTCGGAAAAACGGGCAAATAATCGAATTCTACTATAGCATAAGAGACGCCCTTCCTATGGGCTATTCAGTGAGATAAGGGGGCGACTTGTAAATGGATTGGTCAAAAGCCAAAACAATATTAATTCTTGCCCTCCTTGTAACCAATATTTTTTTAGTGGCTACATATGGAACCATGGGAGTAAAAGACGATCCTGTAACCCTAGACCAAGGCACCCTTATAGAACTATTGGCAGCTCGGGGCGTATACCTAGAAACCCAAATACCCAAGCATCCAAAGTCTATGGAAGTAATAGCCGTAGAAGTGGTACGCAGTGTAGATGAGGAAGTGAGCGCACTCTTATCAAGCCAGGGGGCCCCAGAGCTTTTCAATGTTGGGGACAAGTTCCCGCCAGAAGAATTGCTGAACATTGAAGAACCTGATCTTGCGAGTGCCTACGTTAGTGCCTCAATAAACTTTATTACTGCTCTTGGGTTTATGGACGAAACTGTTAAATTTAGTGACTTATACTTAGGCCAAGGAGATCAAATATTAGTAGAATTCCAAAACATTTACGGTGGGGTAAATCTCCAAGAGAGCTCCATTGTCTGCAGCTTTAGCCAAGGAAGCCTAGTTGACATGGATGCCCTATGGTTAAAACCCATAGCCACTAATAGAAAGAAAGTTGCCCTTATGGAACCCGCCGTGGCACTTCTTGCTTTGGTGGGAGAAAAAGAGGCAGAAGAAAAATTAAGGGTGAAGTCAATAGAACTAGCTTACTGGTTGAACATAGAAGATTCAAACTTAGAAGACACGGTAACAGACACTGTTTTCCCTGCCTGGTGCATCACCTACAATGAAGGTGAAAAAATCTACTTTACAGCTGCCCAAATATAAATGAAATTAGTTGGTAGTGAATAGAGTAAAGTACAGAGCATCCAAATGAATTTTCAAAAAACCAAAGCAAAACTCGGGTGCATGCAATTAAAGTTAGTCAAAGGCTTCAAGACAGTCAAGACGTCAAAGCAGTCAAGACGTCAAAGCAGTCAAAACAGTCAAGACAGTCAAAGCAGTCAAGACAGTCAAGACGTCAAAGCAGTCAAGACGTCAAAGCAGTCAAAACAGTCAAGACAGTCAAAGCAGTCAAGACAGTCAAGACGTCAAAGCAGTCAAGACGTCAAAGCAGTCAAAGCTAAACCTGGGTAGACGAAATTAAACTTAGGCAAAGGAGTAAGGGATAATTGGAATTTCATTTTTGTTCTTTCGCTAGTGGAAGTAGTGGTAATTGTTACTTCATTAAATCGAAGGGAACGGTTCTACTGGTAGACGCAGGGATCAGTGCTAAACGTATACTTTTAGGGCTTGAAGAAAGGGGAACTTCAGCCTCGGATGTTTCTGCTGTCCTAATAACCCATGAACATATTGACCACGTAAAAGGTCTTCGTGTTTTGCTAAAAAGACTGGGGAAAACCCCGGCTTTTGCCAACAAAAAAACTTGGGCCCATATTGACTCTTCTCAATTTGAGGAATCTTGTCGCACATTTCAAACGGGGCAAGCATTTTTGATTGGAGACATTGAAGTTAAGCCTTTTGCCACCATTCACGATGCAGCAGAACCTGTTGGTTATTCCTTTATCTCACAAGGAAAGAAGCTTTCCATAGTAACTGACACAGGGGTCTTAAAACCCGAACTATTAGATGAGATTTCTGACTCGGACACCATAGTCCTTGAAGCAAATCATGAAGAAGTTATGCTAAAACTTGGAAGCTATCCCTATTTCCTTAAGCAAAGGATCCTCAGTGAACATGGACACCTATCAAACCAGGCTGCTGCAGATGGTATTTGCCACATTATGGGGCATGGGAAAAAACAGCCTACAATTCTTTTCGCCCATTTAAGCAGAGAGAACAACAGGCCAGAAAGTGTATTTCAAACTGTGAGGCAAACCTTGGCTGACAAGGGTTATTCCTTCCAAGAAGATTCAATGGAAGTTCTTCTAAGCGAAACTATCAGCTTAGTTTACAAAGTTTAGCCTAGGGGGTTATGAATATCAGGATATTAGGCATTGTTTAGCAGTGGAGGCTTTATGAATATTAGGATATTATGCATTGTTTAGCAGTGGAGGCTTTATGAATATCAGGATATTGGGCATTGTTTAGCAGTGGAGGCTTTATGAATATTAGGATATTATGCATTGGCAAAATGAAAGAGACCTATTGGAGAGAGGCTTCAAAGGAATACGAAAAAAGGCTTTCCAAATACTGTAGCCTTACAATAATAGAGTTAAAAGAAGATTCTAGCCTAGAAAAAGAGGGAGAGGATATTTTAAAAAGACTTAAGGAAGATGACTTTGTAATTGCCTTAGACATGAAAGGCCAACAACTAACTTCGGAAGGTCTCGCCCGCCGTATCGAGAGTTTAGCCATAGAGGGGAAGAGCAAACTAGTCTTGGTTATAGGTGGGTCGGATGGACTTTCCCAAGAGGTATTGTGGCGGGCTAATCTCCAAATATCATTTTCCAAACTAACATTTCCTCATCAAATGATAAGGATCTTTCTCTTAGAACAGCTTTACAGGTCATTTAAAATCATCAAGGGAGAGACCTATCATAAGTAAAGCTCAAACTTTCCAGCAACCAAGCCCTGACAAGTACAGTTTTCAAGAAAAAGAAAAGAAAAATACTGCAAAATTAAAAACTATAAAGAAGACAAAATAAGGCAAAATAGATGAAATTTCTACTGGATAAGGCAAATTTACCTTCGATTCTGTTGCCTCTCTTGTGCTTAAGTGATATACTTTTTTCGTCGTGGTAGACTTTAATTAGGCTGGCAAAAACATTTATTATCAGCTACTTATTGGGAAAGGCAGGGGTTTAGAATGATCCACAAAATAGTTATTCGTATTCGGAACTTATCTATTCCGTTACTCAGTGGTGTAGTCTTGGCTTTGATATGGGCCAATGTTTCTCCAGAAAACTATCACCATATAGTCCATACTCCGATTTTTGGAGAATACATTAGTTTTCATTGGCTGGTAAATGATATCTTCATGGTATTCTTTTTTGCAATTGCAGGAGTTGAAATCGTTAATAGTCTTTCTCCTGGTGGTGCACTTAATCCCATTAAAAAAGCTGTGACACCTTTAATGGCTACGGCGGGTGGGGTTATTGGACCTATAGGACTATTTTTTGCGTTGAACATGGTAATGGGAGAACCAGCATTCCTTAATGGTTGGGGAATTTGTACTGCAACAGATATAGCTTTGGCCTGGCTGATTGCCCGAATAGTATTTGGGAGAAATCACCCAGCAGTTAAGTTCTTACTCCTTCTTGCGGTAGCAGATGATGCAATAGGATTAATTATAATAGCGGTATTTTATCCCGACCCTAATAACCCAGTAGAGCCCATGTGGCTTTTGGTAGTAGTCTTAGCAATGGTAATCGCTTATATACTAAACAAAAAGGGTGTTCAGAATTATTGGTTCTATGTAATTATAGCAGGAGGCCTTAGCTGGTTTGGAATGCACTCTGCTCATCTACACCCAGCCCTATCGCTGATATTTATTGTTCCCTTCCTACCAAGAACGGGGGTTATTGTAAAAGGTTACAGTGCCCACAGCTTGGAAGACGCAGTTGGTTCTAGCACTCTAGCTAGTTTTGAACATCAGATAGCACCTTTTGTTGATTATGGGCTTATCTTATTTGGCCTTACCAATGCAGGAGTTGCTTTTTCAGGGATAACAGATCTGACCTGGATTATATTTATAGCACTGGTTGTTGGGAAGACTGTTGGGATTAGTCTCTTTACCTATGTGGCTACCCTGATGACATTTAAGCTTCCCGATGGAATGCATGCAAGAGATGTTGTAGTTGCAGGAATAATTGGAGGCATGGGCCTTACTGTAGCCCTCTTTGTTTCCAATGAAGCTTTTGTAGATTTACATTTGCAAGGGGCAGCTAAAATGGGAGCCCTCTTCACTGCAGCAGCTGGAGTAATTGCTATAGTGGTAGGAAAGATTGTGAAAGTTGAGAAAACCTTAGATTAAGAAAGACTGAGCCATAAAATCCGGCTCATGTTCCCAATCGAAATCCGGCTCATGTTCCCAACAAAAATCCGACTAGCGCCCCAACTAAAATCCGGCTCATGTTCCCAACAAAAATCCGACTAGCGCCCCACAAAAATCCAGAGGGACTCTATAGAAGCTGTCTGGGGCCCTCCATGCTAAATTTTACCGATTTAGATTGACATTACAGGCCCACTTGTGGTAATGTGTCCCTATATTCCGAAGCACTTAAAGACTTTTGAACTCGCAATTTTTTGTAAGTTTTGGTCCCTTAAGAACTTACGAAAGAGAGCGAGTTTTTTAAGTATTATAGTGTTAGTGTGATCTAAATATTTAAGGAGGACAGGCAATGAGCACAGGTACAGTAAAATGGTTTAACGCAGAAAAAGGTTTTGGATTTATCTCCAACGACGAAGGTGGCGAGGACGTGTTCGTACATTTCTCTGCAATCAACATTGAGGGATTTAAAACCCTTGCAGAAGGACAAAAAGTTTCTTTCGATGTAGAAGAGGATCCTAGAAATAGCGATAAGCTTAGAGCAGTTAACGTAAACGCTCTCTAATTTCCACAGACTGAGAACTAGGCCGCAAAACTCGATAAAAACGAAAAACGCCTCTAAAAATAGGGGCGTTTTTCTTTTGCCTAAACCCCCATAAACCATTAAGAATCACCAAAAATGCCTAGATTGAACCCTATAAAGGTTTTAGGTTGGAACTATAGGGCAAATTTGTTATAATCATATAAACAAGTGGAAGAGAGCAAAAGTATGTTCAAACTCGAAATGATTGCCCGAGAAGAAGAAAAAAAGAAGATCGAACAGGGACTGGACAACCTAATTAAGGGGGACTTTAGTTTTACTTTAGTTGTTGGTAATTCTGGAGTAGGAAAAACCTTTCTGATTTCTCAAGTAGAGCAATTGTTTTATGAAAATAGATGTACCTACATTAAAACTAAGTTTACTCAATATAATCAAGACCTCTATAGCCCAGCTACGGAAATAATAGATGAAATAGTAAAGCAGCTACTTACCCTAGACCAAGAATCATTTCTATTGGTCCAGAAGACTTTGAAAGAAAGACTGAAGAAGGAAGAAAACACTATATTAACACTATGCCCCCTAACTAGCCGCATATTTGGTGGCAAAGCCAATAGTCCCACCCTTGAAGGAACCAATGCTGACAGGATTGTCCAGTCCATGAGTGCATTTATCAAGGAAGCTGCTTCAGTTCTTTTTCCTCTGGTAATATTCATAGACGATGTCCACTGGGGAGATGTAATTTCTACCAAGTTGGTAAAATCTCTTTGCCTAAGGGGTAAAGCAAGTAACTTCTACCTAATTCTTGCCCTTAGGGAAAATATAAACGAAGAATTAGACCGCTTTGTTTTAGGAAAAGATAAAATTCACCTTCACGAATTTCTATTAGAAGATGTGGAGAAATTCATAAAAAGAAAATGGAATCTCCAGGAAGAAACTCTAAAAACCCTAGGGGCCCTCCTTTATAACCTAACAAAGGGTAACCCCTTTTATTTGGAATTTATAGCTAGGAAAATAACAGAAGAAAACATCCTCCTTCCAGGCGAAATATACTGTGAACTTGATATGGAAAAGTTCTCAAAGATGAGCTTACTGGAAGACATTGAGGAGATTTTACAAAATGAGATACTAAAAATTTCTAAAGATGAGTTGGAACTATTGCAGCTTATATCTAGTTTCGGAAACCGCATTTCCCAAGAGATGTTAAATGCTTTTTACAAGGATAAAAAATATTTTCTAGACCAAGCATTAAAGGCGGTTTCACAAAAATCTCTTCTCTTAAAAACCCAGCAAAACCATAAGACATTTTATTCCCTATCACATGACATACTCCATGATGCCCTCTATAAGGCCCAGAAAAACCAAGCAACCATAGGATATTGCAAAATCGCAAGAGTTTTAGTGGATAGTGGTTTTTCTAAGGACTATCCCATGATGATTTCAGGGTTTTTGCTAAAGGCTAACAAAGAGTCATTAGTGGTGGATTCTTCCCTATGGATTGATGTTCTTCATCGTGGTGGTAAAACTTCTCAAGAGCGGGGAAGTATCAAACATGCTTTAGCTATCTACGATCTTTGCAACCAATTGATTGAAATAGACGGCAAAATGAAAAAAAACTCAGCATACCTAGATTTTCAATTGGCCTACCTAAAATGTCTCTTTGTCAACGAAAAAGAAGAAGCCGCGGATATTTTATACCATAAGCTCCTAGGAGAATTTCGACTAGAAGAAGAAGTGGTAAAAATTAAAATGGTATATATCTACTGCTATGCATATAAGGCGGATTGGGAGAATGTATTGGAACTAGGTTCTGAAATACTGAGGCTTTTAGAATATAATCTTAATTTATCTACAACTCCCCTTAACCTTCTTTTTGCTAGGATGATTTATAGCAAAAAGAAAATCGAGAGGATTGGGGAGGCTCCCACTATAAGTGACACGAGAATACTTAGGATACAAGAAGTCTTAATAGTTATGTTTCCTGCTGCTAATAGGATCAACGAAAAACTGTTCAACCTAATCAACATCAAACTTGCGATAATTGCTGGAAGATATGGCAATTCTCCCTATTCGTGTGTAGGATATGCTTCCTACTGCTTTATACTCTTTTTTGTCTTCGGTAATTACCAGATGGCAAGCAAGCTCGAAAAAAACACTATGGACTTGTTAGATGATTCGGATAAGCCTATGTACAGGTCCATTGCCTATGCACTAATTGGAACCTTTACCTATCACTGGACCAATAGCTTCAAAGATAACCTCTTGTGTCTTGATAAATCTATGGAGGCTAGCGAAATTGAAGAGGAATACCTCTATACCAATTACGCCTTTGTTTTCTCAATTATAACAATGTATGTAATGGGAAAACCCTTAAAGGAGATCCGCCAACATATAACAACAAATAACCTACGAGATCGCCGTCTTGAAAATTTCCTTACCCACTATATGTCGGGAATATACCTAGCCCATATTGAAGGACTTGAGAATGGAACAAGACATGTGGAACACCTAGAAGGGCTAGAAAAACAATCTTTTTCTCAGACAATAAATCTCAATGCAGACATGATAGATACACACCGCCTATACTTAGAAGGAAAAATCCTTGATGCCTATGAATTGGTACAAACTACAGACCCTTTAGTTAAAAAACATAAAGGTTTTATACTAAATGGTCACTATGAATTATTCAGCACCCTAAGCAGAATTGCGGCCCATCCTCTTATTGCAAATGAAGAAAAAGAGTTAAACCATAATATTGTCCGTAAGCAATTAAAAAATCTTGAAAAATGGGCAGAACTTTACCCTCCTAATCATGGACCAGGATACTATATTGCACAAGGTGAATACAATTATTACTTTAATAATAGTGGAGAGGGTTCAGAAGATTTATATAGCCAAGCCATTATCATAGCCCAAAAAGAGCAGAACATTCAGATGGAAGCCCTAGCAAATCTCTTGGCTGCCAGACATTCTTACTCCAGCGATAAAGTTACGATTCTTCATGGAAAAGAAGCGGTAAGACTTTACGAGAAGTGGGGAGCTTATGAAATTGCCCGTATAATAATGGAAGAGTTTGGCCTTAAGCAGGAAGTGACCATAAGACATGAACCTTCAAAGAGGGTGGAACAAGAAAGAAAAATAATAGAAGACCTAAGCACCATCGTTTCTAAAAACCCAGAAGAATCCTATATTTATATGTTGGATTATCTAATTGAAAACCGCTACTGTAAGGATGCTCGAATTTTTCTAGAACACAAGGGTGAGATGAACCTCAGATATCATAGGAAGCAAGATTCTAAGGGTATTTATTACACAAAAGGTATTCATATAAATTATATAGAAAACATTCCCCACAAGATGATTAGATATTCTGCTAGAACAGAGGAATCGGTACTTATCGGCGGAGAAGAGATGGAATCCCCATTAATAAGAGGCTTTGATAATTTAGTGGAAGGGGGAGGTTTCGTCCTAACAGTACCCTTAAAAAACATGGGAATACTAGCTGGAATTTTATAT
>JAVEXZ010000021.1:0-26098 GCA_034003765.1 Anaerovoracaceae bacterium
AGCCTGATTACGCAAATTGCGTAGATATATCTACAAAGGCTGCTTTAAAAGAAATGGTAGCTCCTGGTCTATTGGCAATTATAGCCCCTCTATTTATTGGACTTCTGCTTGGACCCGAAGCCCTAGGAGGAATGCTTGCTGGCGCCCTATCTGCTGGTGTGCTCCTAGCCATTATGATGGCTAATGCAGGTGGTGCTTGGGACAATGCTAAGAAGTATATTGAGAGTGGTCAACATGGTGGCAAGGGATCTGATGCCCATAAGGCTGCTGTTGTTGGAGACACAGTTGGAGATCCTTTCAAAGATACATCTGGTCCTTCAATTAATATATTGATTAAGCTTATGACCATAGTTGCAGTAGTATTTGCACCTTTGTTTGTAGCTGTTGGCGGGTTAATTGTATAAAAAATTGTATAAAAAGCGGGAGAAATATTATTCGCAGAAAGGTGGAAAAAATGATTAATTTTCGTTACTTTATACCTACAAAAATCTTGTTCGGAACCAATTCCCTTGAGAGATTTCACAAAGAAAACTTGCCCGGTAAAAAAGCACTTATTGTATTATCAACTGGAAAATCAGCGATTGAAAGTGGTGCTTTAGGGCGATTAAAAAAACAACTGGAATTGAATGGTACGGAATATGCTCTGTATCAGGGGATAACCGCAAATCCAACACGACAAGAAGTAATGAATGGTCTGGAAATTTATAGAAAAAATTCTTGTGATTTTATTATTGCTTTGGGAGGGGGCAGTTGTATTGATGCTGCCAAAGCACTAGCTATTGTTGCCACGAATGGTGGAGATTTATGGGATTATTTTCATGGAGGTTCCGCAAAGGGAAAGCAAGTTAAAATTCAAATGGCTCCGGTAATTGCTATACCAACAACTGCAGGCACGGGTTCAGAAGTAGATCAATGGATGGTTATTTCTGATAAAGATAAAAATGAAAAGATTGGTTTTGGATATTCAAAAAGTTTTCCTACTACAGCTATTGTAGATCCATCAATAATGATTACCCTACCAGCAATGTTGACAGCATATCAAGGGATTGATGCTCTCTTTCATGCCACAGAAGGTTATCTCTCCTCGGAGGCAAACCCTATAAGCGATGCCTTAGCAGAGAAGGCTATAGCCCTAATTAATGGGAGCTTAGCTAATGTAGTTAATAATGGTGAAGACATTATTAAAAGAGAAGAAATGGCAGCAGCAAGCACTTTATCGGGAATGGTTTTAGCTTTAACCAGTATGACGGGTGAACATGCATTAGGAGAAGGGTTGAGCGGATTTTATAGCGATTTGCCTCATGGTGTAGGACTTATTCTTATCTCCTTGGAATATTATACTTTGATTTACAATTTAGGCCATTCTGAAGAACGTCTAATAAAAATGGCGACCTTGATGGGTGTGGAAAATCCAAAGACAGGTTTAGATTTTGTAGAGAGACTCAGATTGCTTTATGAAGAATGCGGGATAAGTGAAATTAAAATGTCCGATTACGGAATTGAAAAAGAAAATTTCGAAAAAATTGTAGATATAGCAATGGCTCATGCAGCCTCTGAGTTTCGGGCTGAAAAAACCCCCTTAACGAAAGAACAATGTGTTAACTTATTAAATAAGTCTTATAGATAAGGAGAAACAATGGATACTATTAAATCTATGGTAAGAATAAGAATTTCAAATAAAGATGCTCATTATGGAGGCGGTTTGGTTGATGGAGCTTATATATTGCAAATAATGGGCGATGCCGCCACTGAACTATCCATAAAGTTAGATGGAGATGAAGGTCTATTTTTAAGGTATGATGAAGTAGAATTTTTGGTCCCAGTTTATGCCGGAGAATATCTCGAAGTTACTGGTCAGATAACTGAGATAGGAAATACATCTAGAAAAATGGAGTTAATTGCAAAAAAAGTTATTATGCCTAGGCCGGATTTAGCCGAATCAGCAGCAGATTTTCTTGAAGAACCAATTATTGTTGCTAGGGCAAAAGCTATTGGAGTAACAAAAAAGGAACTTCAGCGAAAATAATGTTTTTCATTAGGAATATTATTTTCTTGTTTGAACCGAATTTGATATATGATGAATTATACTATTGTATACCTCACTAACATACAAGATAGAAGGATTGATATGTATTTAATAGATGAATGTAGTTACAGTTGTACTGTGGATAATCAACATAATAGTACTATTGTGTCCAAAGTATCATATCTGGACAAAGAGAAGGAGATAACAGTTTCTCTTTTAGTAGATATTAATACTTTCCATGTGATAGATTCTTGGTATGAGGTTTTTAGGAATCCCGATAAATCACTTTTAGGTTTTCATGAAATCGAAAAGCTAAAGGGCTATGAAGCTTATCTTAACGCAGGAAAGGTTATAAGAACCATTGAAGAGCCAAATCATAACTCGAACTTAAAAGAATTAGTACGTGAGTGTGTAAGAGGGGTTATTCAGGCTGAGAATAATTTGTATAGACATAGAGGATTTTCTAATGCAAAAGACTATTTCGAATCTTGGAATGTCAAGAATAAAGATAATTGCTATCGATTTAGTAATTTAGATAAGGAAATTAAAGAAACCAAACAGAAAGATTACATATTAGAACTAAGCTACCTGAGAAAGAATAATTTATTTAATTGCCATCAGAATTATAAATTACTAGAGATAGAAAAAATCCTTTATGCAATAGGTGTTTTTAGTGATAGCTTTCATAATTATAACTTGACTATCTCATACAAGAGGGAAACAGGCGATATAACCGGATGCTTTGGAGACATGCGAATAGCCCCTAACGACATATGTCGTAAGGGAATTACTAATCTAGATAAATTCATTGGAATGAACATTGAAAGAATTAACTATGAAGAAATCAACAAAATCGTTGGCGGTTCTTTTGGTTGCGTTCACTTTGAGAATTTATCAAGAAAACTAATAAATACTATCAAAAGAAATCATAATTTTGAACACATGGAGAAACTAGATGATGTATGAATAATACACTATTAAGGAATGATAATGAAAATAATAATTATTGATGGTTCACCTTCGGAAGACTATATGTCGAAACTAATTCTTGAGACACTTATCACCCTATTAGATAAAAACGAGAATGAAGTTAAAGTATATTCTGCAAGAGAGCTTAATATTAAGCCATGTAAGGGCTGTTTTTATTGTTGGACGAAAACTCCTGGAATATGCATTTTTGATGATGATAATCGATTAATAGCTAAGGAAATGATGGCTTGTGATCATATGATCATGCTATCACCTATAACATTTGGCGGCTACTCATCATGTTTAAAAGTTGTCATTGATCATTTTATACAAAACACATCACCATATTTCACTAAAGTGCAAAGAAAAACCCATCATAAAAAGAGATATAAGAACTACCCAAATCTCACTGTTATTGGATGGATGGAAAAACAAAACAAGTTAGAAGAAGATATTTTTATAAATCTAGCACATCGAAATGCTATAAATTTATGTTCTCCCAATGTAAATTGCCAGGTCTTTCATTTAGATAACTCCCATCAACATATTTCCAACCAACTTATAGGAATTTTTAATAAGAACAAAGCAAGGATAACTAATCTCCCCGTTTTCCATGATATTAAAGAACCTACCACAAACAAATCTGTTAAGAACGCCATATTGCTAGTGGGAAGTCCAAGAACAAGAAAAAGCACTTCTGCTGTGTTGGGACGCTACCTTTTTAAAAAGCTTGAAGACTCAGGGATAAAAATACAGACATATTATATATATGAAAAAGAAGTAAAATCATCTTTATGGGAAAAAATTCTCTTTGAATTAGACAGGGCGGACTTAGTAATTCTTTCCTTTCCTATTTATTTTGACACTTTACCTTCTGAACTAATATATCTTATGGAAGAATGGCTAAAATATAGAATTCAAAAAAACAAATTACCTGAAAAGTATTTCTCTATAGTGGTTAATTGCGGTTTCCCTGAAAAGGAACACTGTGACAATGCAATTGCTGTATGTCGTTTATTTTCAATAGAGATAGGTGCAATTTGGACAAATGCACTTATTTTGACAGGAGGACGTGGCCTAGGTCGACAGCCCCTAGAAGATTGGGGTAAAGAAACTTCGATAATAAGGGCGAATTTGGATGAATCTGCGAATCATATAATAAGCAAACAATTAATATCTCTAGAGCCTTTCAAACTAATAGAAAAATATACAGATCCTGCTTGGTTATATAGAGCTAAAGGAAACTTATTTTGGAGAAGAAAAAAGATTAGTTCAAAAATCACAAATAACCATAAACTGACGAAAGCTAAATAAATCCAATATATTTTCCGCATAATATTTTAGGTTCATTAAGCACTTGCCTAAAAATAAAAAACGCTAGAGTTTTGAAATCCTTCTTTGGTAATAATTATCAAAGGGTGTAAACAAGGAGTATAAGATGGTTGATTTACTTTTAGACAATATTTACAGTATCCAAATATCACTGCCAGATAATCCATTAAAATCTCTTAATGCCTATTTGATACTCGGTGAAAAGAACCTATTGATTGACACGGGGTTTAATAGAGAAGAATGTTATGGTGAATTGATAGAGGCACTTAATTCCCTGAATGTGGATTTAAATAATACTGATCTATTCATAACCCATTCTCATAGCGATCATTGTGGGTTGACTACTCTGCTCTTAAAGAAAGGATGCAAGGCATATTGTAGTGAAAAAGACGCAAAAATAATAAATGAGAGCATCAAAAATGAATACTGGGTTAATTTAGAAAATCTATTTGCACGGTATGGATTTCCAGAGAAAGATGTGGGCAGAACTACAGATTTACATCCTGGTAAGCGATTTCAAAATAATGAGGTGGTCGATTTTGAAATCCTACATGATGGAGATGTAATTTCAGTGGGAGCCTATGATTTTAATTGTATTTTAACACCTGGACATACTCCAGGGCATATGTGCTTGTACGATAAAAAGAATAAAATTTTGATTTCGGGTGATCATATATTGGGTGATATAACGCCAAATATCTGTGTGGAAACAGGTATGCTTAATCCTCTGCAACTATACTTGGAAAGCCTAGAAAAAGTTGGGAAGTTGCCCGTAACCAAGACTCTTTGCGCCCATCGTGGTCAAATTATAGATGTTTACCTTAGAATCTCCGAATTACAAGAGCATCATGAAAAGCGTTTGAAAGAAGTAAAAAAAATACTTTGCAATGGTGCAAAAAATGCTTATGAAACAGCTCAATTTATGACATGGAGAATTTCATGCAATAGCTGGGAAGATTTTCCAATGGAACAGAAGTGGTTCGCTACAGGAGAAGCCATATCACACTTAAATTATCTATATATGAAAGGTGAAATTAAAAGGAGACAGATTAACGGAGTTTATACGTTTTCATCATATTAGTCGAAAGCTCAGCCTTAAAAATAACTGAGATTTTTCGATTGAAGACTAGAAATGTAGGGAGCAAATACCCTCCAAAATATAATTTATAGTTGACAAAGAACATACATTCGCCTATACTAGAGAAAAGAACACTTGTTTCTTCTTTAGGAAGAGAAGGGAGGCGAAGTCGGATGTTATATATTGGTAAAAGACATCGAATTAAATCGGAGCTGAGATTTACTTTGTTCTTGCTAGTTTGTATAATTTTGATTTTATTGATGGGGAATGCATTAGTGGGTCCTAATCCAACAATTGCTTTAACTGACAAAAACTATGAAACTCTAGAAATTTCCCTTGGGGATACTTTATGGGAAATTGCTTCAGAATATGCTCCAGACAATATGGACATACGGAGAGCCGTATACAAGCTTCAGAAGTTAAATAATCTAGGGGCAGCGGAACTTAAGCCAGGAATGGTGATAAAGATACCAAATTTTTAGAAATACAGGATATATAGAATTATCAATAACAGCATAATATATACAGGTGTAAAGGGTCGGAGCATTAAAATAAAATCCCTTAAAAGAGGAAATAGAGCCTCGAATATTTCCTGAATTCGGTGGTTAAAGGTCTAGAAGGACTGAAAACACAGGAGCCCGGAGATTAGAGATATTTAAGTTGATATTTTAATGGGATTAAGTAACTATTCCCAAAAGTATGATTTAAGGAATAGTTATGCCTACTAATATAGCCTCTAACTATCTCTTATATGCCCCATCAATCCCCCTGATAACCAGGATTTTTCCTCCTTCTATTTAATATGCTCCCCTACTACTCACAGCTAGTTAAGCTTTCTGCATAAGTCTCATCATGATAATTATAATCATCATATTTACTTTTATTTGCATATTTTTTAATAGGTGTTGGGCCATTTAAGAGAGTTCTTTTAATAATCATGGTTCCATCTCTTCTGGTATTGACTCTCCAAGTTATAAGAGAAAGTTCATTATTTGTCAATTCCAAGCAAAATATCCCCCTGGGGTTAACGCAACTACCAGTGTTAAAGTAGGCGTGATCCCCGTTAATAGGGAATTTTGGCCTATGGGTATGGCCACATATAAGGATTTTCTTGTTCTTTTTAATCCATTTAGCATACATCTTTTCTATTTTATGACGCTTTCTCCTGCTTTTTGCTGGGCTAGCAGGATTTTTTAGGCCAATAATATGCATAAATCGCCATAAAAACCTCATTAGGGTAAAGGATAAAAAGTATAAGTTGTCGTTTAGAAAATCACCTTGATGGCCATGAACAACAAATATCTCTTGTTTTGTCCGGGCTTCTCTTAGTATTAGGGCCTCATGGACTATTATTCCTGGGAAAAGGTCCTCACAAGCTCCTAAATATTCGTCATATACGTGGAAAAGGTCTTTTTCAACTCTTGCAGGCTTCCTATAGCAAATATTATGGTTGCCAAAGAGCATAATCATTCTTTTATCAAGAAAGAATTTTCTAAGCAAATTAAAAGTAGGAACATGAGCATTTCTTATGACTTCGAAGCTTTTTTGCTCCCATAATTCATCTCCGTCCCCTACTTCTACATATGTAAAATCGTTATCGTAATAATATTTTAAGGCATAGTTAAATATATGTTTATTGCGACCGAACTCATCAGATAAGCTATCATCTCCCCTGTGTTGATCTGCAAAAAAAACAAATTTGGAATCCTTATTAAATGGGATTTCCGTGGCCTTTTGATATACACTATCTAAACGCTGTGAACCAAACATTTATTCTTTCTTCTCCTGCTCTGCTTCTTGCGCCTTTTTATAATATAGCCTATCTAGGTATCCTTGCAAAATCAGTACTGCTGCCTGTTTGTCTATTACTTCTTTTCTCTTTTTACGGCTTACATCTCCTTCAATAAGAACCTTTTGAGCCTGAACTGTGGTTAGTCTCTCATCTTGATAAATCAAAGTTACATCAGTCTTACCAACAGAAGTTAATTTATTTTCAAGCATTGCCTTGAATTCATGTACTTTTTCTGTTTGCTGGCTATCAGTACCATCTAGTCTTTTAGGTAGCCCTATTACAACGGTATCACAGTTATATTCATCGATTAAATCAATAATAGCGCCTGTGTCCTTTCGGATCCCCACCCGCTGAATAGTTTTGAGCCCATGTGCGCTAAATAACAAGTCATCACTAATGGCTACTCCTATAGTTTTGTCGCCTACATCAAGGCCTATTGCCTTCATCTTACTTGGTTAAAAAAGTACGAAGTAGCTCTTCTACCAAGTCGTCTCTTTCAATATGGCGAATTAAATTACGAGCATTATTATGACTCGTTATATATGAAGGATCTCCTGAAAGAATGTACCCTACCATTTGGTCCACGGAGTTATATCCCTTTTCTTCTAAAGCATCATAAACAGCTCTCAATATTTCATCGGTGCTGGGTTGTTCGCTTTTTTCAGGATTACCATCAAATAAAATTGTATTTCTGTCCATCATTGTTAACACTTCCTTTCTTGTCTCAAAGTCTTTGTTCTAATGGTCTAGTTACATTATACTAAAACAAGTGCCTAAAGTATAGGGCTATGATTTATAATCACCTATTAAATAATGGCTTCCATTAGCTCTTGAGCCACTTTGAAAGCCCCTGGTATTTTCGAAGGGTCCTTGGCTCCTGCTTGGGCCATATCTGCCTTCCCTCCCCCACTACCACCTGCTGCTCCTGCTATTTCCTTGATCATCTTTCCTGCATGGTAGCCCTTATCCAACAAATCATCTGTAATAGCAACCATAAATGTTACCTTATCTTCACTTGTTGTGGCTAAAACTATAACAGTTTCCTTGTGTTCTGCCTTAATCTTGTCTGAGATTTCTCTTAGGTCTTGTATGGAATAATCCTTGAAGGACCGAGAAACTAGCCTAGTACCATTAATTATCTGGGAATCCCCAATAATCTGCTCCATGGAATCCCCTAGGTTAGCCTTTTTATAGTCTTCTACCTCTTTTTTAAGGCTTTTAACCTCTTCAGTTACACTATGAATCTTATTTGAAATCCCTTGGGGGCTAACCTTTAGTATCAAGGCGGCATCTTCTAGAATAGCCTGCTTATCTTTTGCCGCCTGCAGAACACCACGTCCGGTTAGGGCTTCTATCCTTCTAACTCCAGAGGCAATTCCAGCTTCAGATGTGATCATAAATGAACCTATTTCACCAGCATTCTTAACATGGGTACCACCACAAAGTTCTTGGCTATAGTTATCAACAGAAACAACCCTTACCCACTCACCATACTTTTCACCAAAAAGTGCAGTTATCCCCTCTTCAATGGCTTGTTTCATAGGGATTTCCCTTATATTAACCTCTGGGAAGAAATCAATGGCATCGTTTACATAATCTTCGATTTTATTTACTTCCTCAGCTGTTAAAGCTTGGTAGTGATTAAAATCAAAACGAAGACCCCCTGGGCTAACTTGGCTTCCTGCTTGCTGAACGTGGTCTCCCAAAACTTCTCTTAAAGCCTTATGTAGGAGATGAGTTGCAGTATGGTTTCTTGCTGTTGCAAACCTTCTGGGACCATTAACAAGGCAAGTTAAATTTTCATTTACAGAAACTTGGCCCTTAAGGCAATGTATTTTGTGAACAAAGGCTGATTTTAGGTGAGCTACTTCTAGGACCTCTAAAGAACACCCATCATTATACATAATTCCTGTATCCGTGGTCTGACCACCCCCTTCAGCATAAAAAGGAGTCTCGTCGCATATAAGTCTACCTGTTTCCCCTTCATTTAGGGAAGTGGTTGCTTGACCATCCTTAAATATGTGGAGGACTTTTCCGGTGTGAACCAAAGTATGGTAGCCAACAAATTTAGTTGGAATATCCAATTCAAATTCCAAGCCAGAATCCGACCACCCATCTTCTTCTCCAGATTTCCTAGCAGCTCTAGCTTGATTTCTCTGTTTTTCCATATGACTCTTAAATTCATCTATATCTGTTGTTAGGCCAGATTCTTCTAGAATTTCCTGAGTTAATTCCAAAGGAAAACCGTAGGTATCATAAAGCTTAAAGGCCTTTTCTCCAGAAAGAACACTTAGCCCTTGTTTTTCCATGTCTTTAATAGCCTCATTGATCATTGCTTCCCCTTGATCAATGGTATCTGCAAATTTTGCTTCTTCCAAAAGTATAATCTTTTCCAGATAATCCTTTTTTTCAACCAATTCTGGATAGGCTCCTCCAGAGGCTTTAACAAGGGTTTCTGAGAGTTGGGCTAAGAATGTGCCCTCTATACCCAATAGTCTGCCATGTCTTGCAGCTCGCCTTAATAGACGCCTTAAAACATAGCCTCGACCCTCGTTGCTAGGTAAAATTCCATCTCCTATCATAAAGCATACACTTCTTAGGTGGTCTGTTATAATCCTTAGGGATATGTCCTGCTTACTCTTACTCTTACCATAAGTTACCTTAGCCCTCTTACATACAGCATCTAGTATAACTTTTATGGTATCAACATCAAATATTGAATTAACATCCTGCATTACCACAGCTATTCGCTCTAAGCCCATGCCTGTATCGATATTCTTGTATGTAAGGTCACTGTAATTACCCTGGTCATCCTTGTTATACTGGGTGAATACGTGGTTCCAAAACTCGATATAACGGTCGCAATCACAGCCGGGTTTACAATCTGCTTGACCACAGCCTCGCTCAGGTCCACGGTCAAAATATATCTCAGAACAAGGTCCACAGGGTCCTGTTCCTATCTCCCAAAAGTTATGCTCTTTGCCTAGGGCAACAATTCGTTCTGATGGCAGTCCGATTTCTTTTTCCCATATCTCTTTGGCTTCCATATCATCTTTATAAACCGTAGCCCAAATTTTATCTTCAGGCATTTTTAATACTTGGGTTATGAATTCCCAGCCCCAAACAAGGGACTCTTTCTTAAAGTAGTCACCAAAACTAAAGCTTCCCAGCATCTCAAAAAAAGTACCATGGCGATCAGTATAGCCTACATTATCTATATCTCCTGTTCGAATGCACTTTTGAGAGGTGGTCATTCTCTTACTTGGGGGAGTTTCGGCACCAGAAAAATATGCTTTAAGTGGCGCCATTCCTGAATTTATAATTAATAAACTCTTATCACCCTCTGGTATCAAAGAGTAACTCTGCCTTCTATAGTGGTCTTTGCTTTCATAAAAACTGAGAAATATTTCTCTCAGCTCATTTAATCCGATTTTTTCCATTGATTTTCTTTTCCCTCATGTAATATCTTGTATAATATCTTTGTAAAAATAATTTATCGCTTATTCTTCAATCAATCTGCAATCAATTTTTAATCAATGGGCTTATTCATGCCCATAATATAATTGAATTAGTGTCAATTAGTTAATAATTCTTTTTCCCCTGGAATAAGCTTGTCTAATCTAGACATTTTACCATAAAGGGGCTATATATCAAGCTTACAAAAAATAGTCCCCGATTTTATCTGGAGGGAATATTCCTCGATCCGTGATAATTCCTGTAATAAATTTTGGAGGTGTAACGTCAAAAGCTGGGTAGTAAGCAGAAACTCCAGGAGCAGCTGTGGGAATTCCCCTTAAGGACAAAACTTCTTCAGGGTTTCTCTCTTCAATAACCACATCTTCTGGGCTTAAGGCTTGAGGGTCTGGCCCATAGGCAAAGGCATAAAAAGGAACCCCATACTCTTTTGCACAAATTGCAATTTGTAGTGTACCCACCTTATTTATTACATGGCCATCCATGGTAGTACGGTCGGATCCTGCAAAAAAAACGTCAATTTTACCTTGGCTAAGAAGACTAGCAGGCATGTTATCAGTAATTACAGTAACAGGAATTCCAAGATCTCTTAAGGCTGCAGCTGTAAGCCTAGACCCTTGCAGGTAGGGTCTTGTTTCTCCCGTATATGCCTTTAATGACTTTCCTTGGCTAAGAGCCTCCATAAGGGTATAAATAAGGGTTGTTTCAGGCCAACAGTGGGTTAGGATGGTGTCTCCATCCTTTAATACTGAAGCTCCCACTTTGCCCAAAAGAAGGCTGGCCTTGTGTCTCCTATCAATCATCTTATCCATAAAGTCTAGCATAATCTCTTCTGGATCTGTTTGGTCATTAGCTAAGGCATCAATGAGAAAAACAAGCATTGCGCTAACGGTATCTCGGATTTCATGATTAGTTGGCCTAGTATTTATAATCCTAGTGGCCGCAATGTTCATATAAGCAATAATTTTAGAATACTCTTCTTCCCTACAATCTCGTCCAGCTAGGACCATGCCATAACCTGCAGCATAGGCAGGGCCAAGACTTTGGGTAACCATTTCCTCGATTGCACAGGCTACTTCTTCGTAGCTTTTGCATACAACAAACTTAACCTCAAAAGGATAGACCCTGCGATCTAAAATACTCACAAGCCCATCCTCGTAATTAGCAATATTATTTGGCTTTACCATAAAAGGCATTCTGTCAACAAACTCTTGTGGAATCATCTTTACCTATCCTTTTTTATAGTTCTCGATTATCATTTTACGTTGTTCTTCTGTTATCACCTTAGGAGTCCCCAACATCCTTGCCTGGAAGTAGACTTGAGCTTCTTTTTCAATGGATTCTGCAAGGCTAAGAGCCTCTAATAAAGTATCACCAAAGGTTATAAGGCCGTGGTTCATTAAGAGTAATGCCTTGATATCTTTGTTTTCCTCTATTACCTCTAAAGCGGAAAGGACAAGGTCCTGGCTCCCTGGCAAGCTAAATCTCTTAGTTATGGGGACAATATTGGCCCCGCATTGTAAGCCTTCGATAGTTATCATTGGTATTGGTTCACCAAGTGCTGCAAAGGTCAAAACATAAGGAGAATGGGTATGAACAACCCCTCCTATATGGGGTAAGTTTTGATAGATTCCAAGGTGTAACAAGAACTCTGTTGAAGGTTTTCTGTCCCCTTCCCTTCTATCTTCTGTTAGGTGCATGAAAACTATATCTTCTTCTTCAAATTCATCGTAACGGACCCCGGTAGGAGTAATAGCTATCCACTCAGAACCTGGACATCTCATACTTACATTACCAGCTGATGTGTTAACTAATCCTTCATCATAAAGGGCCATAGTGGTTTGATAAACTTCGTTTTGCCATCCGTGTTTCATAGTATTTTCCTCATTTCTTCTAATATTCTATTTGAGAATGTCTGCGTAGCGGGTATTAGGCTTATATATATAGCCTACTGCATAACCTTCATCAATTAATAACTTGTTGATAAATATGAATTCCTTGCCATCTTTGATATAGACATAGGCCAAAAGACGATCATACTTATCCCATTTTTCTTTGTCATATTCTAAATATACTTCTGAACCAGTTAATAGTTGTTCAGTATAATCAGCAGCGATAAGGCCTTCCTCAGTTATTCTGTCAGGATTATCAGCTACACTTTCTGGAGTATCAATCCCAGTCATTCGTACACGAGTGCGATCACCTTCTACCCAAGCGATAAATGTATCCCCATCAACTACTCTTTCTACCGCATAGGGTCCATTTAATAGGCTAGAATCATAAGGAGGATTATCAGTATATAGATCGTTAGTATATAGTTGATAGACAAGGAATAATGCTAAGACCGTCATTGGTAGGGCTAAAGCTAATTTCTTATTAATTGTGCTACCTTCCCTTCTAAAAACTCTAGACATATCATACCATATTTTGAGTGTAAATTTAGCATGAAAATAAACCCTAATTTACAATTTATTAACAGGTATTAGGATTTGGGGGAATTAATTCAAGATGTTAACATCGATTCTAATCCAAAGATTATCGTCAAGAAAATCATAAGTCCATCTATTTGGTCTAGGGAAAAATACTGAGAACCTATTATTATGGTACTTTATATCTCCAGGCTTAGAATTTACGCTTGGTGAGGGTAAATTCGTTGGATCCATATCAATGTTGATTTTTTGACCATAGGGTATGCTTTGCCAAACAGGATATGTTACATAAAATGGATCATCTGGCCAATAGGTTAATAAAGTTGTTGTGAATTCAGGCTCTCCATTTTTTAATTTTTGTATACCTAACAGTTTTTCATAGATCATCGTTTCAGTCCAAAAATCATTTATGTAGGTCCAATCTCTAATTACATAATACCCTGGATCTAAGGGTAAACCAGTATTAGGAGCCGATCCACCTGGGTAATAGTATACTTTATCCGTAGGCAAGTGGATGCCACCAGATTGTGGAACATAATTTTCTTGGAAATATTCTGGTATCGTCCCGCTAGAAATGCCTTGGTAGTTTGGGTTCTCTCCAAGATAGAAATTAGTAGATGTGTTTTCAGGTATTTCTGGCTCTGGATCTGGATCTTCTGGATCAGGTGTCCCGGGTACTTGGGATAATAAGAGCATGGGATAAGGACTATTAGGGTTGTTGCGACTATCCAAAACACTTTCATAGTTGAGAAGATTAATCAATTTAGTGGATTTTGCAATTAAATTATCATTGGGATTTCGGATTTCAACGGTAATCTCTAGACTTTCCGAATTTATAACTGGTTTTATGTCGATTTTAGATCCTTCGTAAAAGCCTGGGGTTAGTACTTCTTCCCATGTCCCATTCATATACATCATAAGTTGGCCTTCTTTATCTCCACTATTTTGGATTCTAATAGCTGTCATACCAGCAGGTACTGTGAGTGAGTTATCAACGATTTGTATATTTGGGCTATAGGTAATATTATCCTCAAACCAATTAATTGTATATCGAGCCATGACAGAACCATGACTCATATCTGCCTGCTTCTTAAAGATATCACTTCCGCTTAGAATAAGGGAGGCTGATCCGCCTATTATTATTGCAAATATAGCTAATGCAACGATTATTTCTACTAAAGTAAAGCCTTTTTTAGTCTTCATTACCCAACCTTTACCTTTCCCTATATTTTTCTTTCCCCGTTATCTTAAAGCCATCTAGGTAACTATATCTGCATAATCTGGTCTAAACAAGGGAATGTTCTCTAGACCCTCATCCCCTATAACCCATTATACGTGTTTTATGCTAAAAAATCACATAAATATGTAATTTTAGAGGCAAGCACCAAATATAAGGCAAAGTTTACCACTATCTGATCCATAATACGAAACATCTACTCAATAAAGCAGTGCAGTATCTCTTCAGTGGTAGTTGGACCAAAATATAATCCCAAATTAAATCCCTCTAAAGTTCTCCGTATTTCATTAATTTTATATTTTACCCCAATCATTGCCCTTTCTATATCCGCAACATCTTTTAAGGCAAGGAAGTCCCCACCTATTTTACAAGTCTCTATTAGGCCTTTATCTATAAATAGGCCTATTTCAACCTTACCACATTCCAATCTCAGTGAATTAGAATAATTAGATTTGGGAGAATTTCCATAATTCCAATCCCATCTTTGGTATTTTTCTTTAGCAAGAGTCTCGATTTCCAATAGCTGATGGTCTGTCAAGCTCATTTCAACAGTTTCACTATATTTGAAGAATGATTCTACCAAGAGTTCCATAAATTGGCTTACATCCATATCTTCTTGGAGAAATTCTTTGATATTGGCAACTCTTGCTCTTATAGACTTAACCCCTTTTGAAACAATTTTATCTGGAGAGACATTTAATACCCTTTCCATAATAGTTAAATCCGAATCAAATAGAAGGGTTCCATGATGAAGAATTCTATCATATCTTATGGTTTGTGCATTGCCCGATATTTTTTTACCTTCTACAACCATGTCATTCCTGCCCTCTTTTATAGCCTTAACCCCTATTGAATTTAGAGCTTTTATAACAGGCTCTAAAAATATGTCGTAGTTTATCCCATTTTCCACTTTCCAGTTAGATATAAAAGAAAAGTTAATATTCCCTAGGTCATGATAAACTGCCCCACCACCTGTGTTTCTCCTAACAACATTCACACCTAACGCTTCAACCACTTCTTGGTTTATCTCTTGAGGGGTGTTTTGATGTTTTCCAATAACAATTGTGTTTGCATTTTGCCAGAGGAGAACATAGTCATCATCCCGAAAATTATTTAGGATATATTCCTCAAAGGCCAAATTGTGGTAAGGATTCTGGCTGGTATTTTTGATATATTTCATGGTAAACTCCTTGTAAAAACAATTATAGAGGCCAATTTATTGGGCATTGCACTTATTTTTTAGGCATTGTATGAATACCTTTATGGTCTATAGCTAATACTGCCTCATGGAAAGTTTCGGCCAGGCTAGGATGGGCATGAATAGTTTGGCCCACCGCAGTTACAGACAAAGCATTTTCCACAGCCAAAGCGCCTTCATGGATTAAATCACTGGCATTAGGCCCTATAATATGGACCCCGATTATCTTCTTTGAAGACTTCTCAGCAATAATCTTAACGAAACCGTCGCTTTCTCCCATAGTCAAAGCCTTACCATTGCCAGAAAACATGGATTTACTTACCTCATAGGAAATGCCTCTTTTTTTCGCTTCCTCTTCTGTTAAACCACAAGCAGCGATTTCCGGAAAAGTGAAAACACAGGAAGGGACCGCGTCGTAATTTACATATCCCTTGTGGCCCAATATATATTCTACTGCAGCCTTTCCCTCTTCTGATGCCACATGAGCTAGCATCTGGCCACCAATAACATCTCCAATGGCATAAATTCCAGAAACAGAGGTCTCATAACCATCATTAACCTCTATCCCCTTCTTATGGTAGGCTACCCCCACCTGGTCTAAATTTAAGCCTTCCACATTAATAGACCTTCCTGCAGCTACCAAGACAAGGTCTCCCTGGTACCCTTGGTCATTAGCTTTTTCTTGGTCTTGAGCCTTTTCTTGGCCTTCAGCTTTTTCTTGGGCTTCAGTCTTTTCTTGGTCTTCAGCTTTGGCTTGGGCTTGAGTCTTTTCTTGGGCCAAAACCTTCAATCCTTCTTCTGTATGGACAATTTTTTCTATTTTAACACCGGTTTCTATTTTAATGCCACATTTTTTGTAATAAAAAGCAGCTCTTTTGACGATTTCCTCATCAAAATTAGCTAATATACTGGGTAAATATTCCACTAAAGTTACTTGAGTCCCAAGGGCCTGATATATACTGGCAAACTCTACCCCAACTACACCAGCCCCGATTATTACCATGGTCTTTGGCACATAATCAAGGTCTAAAGCCTGGGCGCTGTTAATAACTCCAGGTAAATCCAAGCCCTCTATTGGGATAGTGGAGGGAATTGAACCAGTTGCAATCAAAATGTTTTTAGCTTTAACCCTATTTATACTACCATCAGCATCTGTTACAGCCGCAGTTGATTTATCTACTAAGCTAGCTTTACCATATAATACTTCTACTTGATATTCCTTAAGTAGGTGGGAAATCCCAGAAGCCAGGCGACTTACAAGGTCATTCTTTCTCTCCTGAGCTTTTTTCATATCTAATGAAAAACCATCTATTTGGATACCAAAGTCTTCAGACTTTTTCAATGTTTGTAATATCTGTCCATACTTATATAAAGCCTTAGTAGGAATACAACCCCAATTTAAGCAAGTTCCGCCTATTTTATTGGCTTCAATTAAGACAACCTTAGCTCCCAATTGTGATGCACGAATTGCTGCAACATATCCTCCAGGGCCTCCACCTATGATAATTATGTCTTTTTCCATTCTACCAACTCCTCTATAATAAACTGCTTAAGGTTTCCAACGTAATACAGGGCTTCTTGCAGCCAAAACCTCATCTAAACGGCCTACCACAGTATTGTGAGGAGCTGACCTAAGAATTTCTGGATCCCTATCTACTTCTTCAGCAATTCTCCTAAGGACATCAATAAAGATATCAAGGGTTTCCTTGCTTTCTGACTCTGTTGGCTCAATCATTAGGGCTTCCGAAACAATTAATGGGAAATAGATTGTAGGCGGATGGTAGCCAAAATCTAATAGCCTCTTTGCTATATCCAAGGTGGAAACACCCTTATCCTTTTGCTTTTGTCCCGATAAAACGCACTCATGCATACAAATTCTATCATAGGGTAAAATATATAGGTCTTTTAGTTTTTGACCAATGTAATTGGCATTTAGCACTGCAGATTCCGATACCTGCCTCAAACCCTCACTCCCCATACTTAAAATATAGGCAAAGGCTTTGACAACCACATTAAAATTGCCATAAAAAGCTTTGATCTTACCAATGGAAAGTGGCTTGTCATAGTCCATATAATACTTACCATTTTTTAATTCAATTACAGGAGTGGGGAGAAATGGGACCAAATCCTTTCTTACTCCTACAGGTCCTGATCCAGGGCCCCCACCACCATGGGGAGTAGAAAAAGTCTTGTGTAGATTCAAATGGACTAGATCAAAGCCCATATCTCCAGGCCTAGTAATCCCTAAGATTGCATTTGCATTAGCTCCGTCATAGTAAAGAAGGCCACCTGCCTGGTGGACTATATCTGCTATCTCCTGAATGTTCTCTTCAAATAGGCCTAAGGTGTTGGGATTAGTAAGCATTAGCCCTGCGATTTCATCACTCATTAGGGTCTTTAGAGCTCCAACATCCACACCACCCATTTGGTTTGATTTTACTAAAAGAACATCAAAGCCTGCCAAGGCGGCAGAAGCTGGATTGGTTCCATGAGCTGCATCTGGTATTACAATTTTTGTCCGCTTTTCATCCCCTCGATTATTATGATAGGCCTTAATAATCATTAAGCCAGCCATTTCCCCATGAGCCCCAGCAGCAGGCTGAAGTGAAACCCTTTCCATCCCTGTAATTTCAGAAAGCATGCCATCCATCAAATACATTAATTCCAAAGAACCCTGGACAGACTCTTCTGGCTGATAGGGATGAATTTTAGTGAATCCATCTAAGCGGGAAATAGCTTCGTTAATTTTTGGATTATACTTCATGGTACAAGAACCTAGTGGATAAAAACCAGAATCTACCCCATAATTGCGTTGAGATAATTGTGTGAAATGTCGTACTGCATCAAGTTCACTCACCTCCGGGAGGTTAAGAGAAGTGGTACGCAAAAGATTTGCTGGAATCATTTTTTGAATTTTCTCTTCTGGAACATCGCAAGGGGGAAGTGAATATGCCTTACCTCCTGGTCTAGAAATCTCAAAGACTAATGCTTTATCTTTCATCTCGCTTACCTCCCACTGCTTCAATTAGCCTGTCAATTTCTTGACGGCTTCTTTTTTCTGTTACCGCAATCAGCCAGCCTTCTTGGACTTCTGGGTAAGCTTTACCAAGATCATATCCACCAATAATTTTTTCATCCCAAAGGATGGAATTTAGTTCATTTATAGGCCTTTGGCTTCTTACCACAAATTCCTTAAAGAAGGGAGCTTTGAACTGGGGGGAGAAATTTCCCCCTGCGATTAATTGATTATATGCATAATGAGACTTTTGAAGACAAAGGGAGGCAACTTCCTTAAGCCCCTCTTTCCCTAATAGGGTTAGGTAAATCGTTGTAGCAAGAGCATTTAAGGCTTGGTTAGAGCAGATATTTGAAGTGGCCTTTTCCCTACGTATATGTTGTTCCCTGGTTTGAAGAGTCAGAACAAAGCCTCTCTTACCAAACTTATCCTTTGTTTGGCCTACAACCCTACCTGGCATCCTTCTCATGAATTCTTCTCGGGTAGCAAAAAAACCTAAGTATGGACCTCCAAAGCTAATAGGGTTTCCCAAGGCTTGACCTTCTCCCACCACTATATCTGCCCCAAGTTCTCCTGGAGACTTAAGTAAGGCAAGGGAAATGGGATCAGCAAAAACTACAAAAAGGCTTTTATTAGCATGGGCCAATTCCCCTATTTCTTTTAATTGCTCAATAATTCCAAAAAAATTAGGGCTTTGAACTATTACTACGGCAGTATTTGGAGTAAGCTTACTTGCCAATTCTTCTAAATCCACTTGACCATCAGCATAACCCACCTCTATAACTTTAATATTCCTGAATTGGCTGTAAGTGGCCATTACATCTCTACTCTCTGGATGGACACTTCTGGCTATCAGAATTTCATCTCGGTTTGTTGCTTGACAGGCCATTAGTCCTGCTTCAGCCAAGGCACTTGCCCCATCATACATGGAAGCATTGGCCACATCCATTCCAGTAAGTTCACATATCATGGTTTGGTACTCAAAAATAGCTTGTAAAGTTCCCTGACTTATCTCTGCCTGGTAGGGAGTATAGGCCGTATAGAACTCTTGCCTAGATAAGAGATGGTCTATAACACTGGGAACAAAATGGTCATAGGCTCCAGCTCCCAAAAAACATATATATTCCTCTAAGTTACTATTCTTCTTAGCCATAGACCCCATTAATTTCAATAGGTCCATTTCAGAAAGCTCTGGAGGCAAGTCAAGATTTCTATTTAACCGCAGATTTTCAGGAATATCAACAAAAAGATCCTCAATAGACTTTAGGCCTAAATCCCTAAGCATTTCTACTTGTTGTTCCTGGGTATTTGAAATATATCTAGACACTTTTATTTCTCCTTCCTGCAGACTTCCTCATAGGCTGATGAATCTAATAGCTGGTCTAGTTCTGTTAAATCCTTCAGGACAAGCTTAACAAACCAACTTTCATAGGGTGCTCTATTAATTTGGCTGGGATCATCTACAATTTTTGTATTCGTTTCATCTACAGTTCCTGATAGAGGAGAATATACATCGGCTGCTGCTTTAACAGATTCTACAACCCCTAAGAGCCCTCCCACAGTTAATTCATCTCCATCTTTAGGCAAGTCTAAAAAAACAATATCTCCCATATGACTTTGGGCAAAATCTGTTATACCTATTAGTGCTTTGTCTCCATCAACCTTAACCCATTCATGAGATTTGGTGTATTTTAATTCTTTCTTGATTTCCATTATGAAGCCTCCTTGTATTTATTCGATTCTAACGATTATTTTTTATAGTTTTTTTCGTAAAATGGTTTCTTAATAATCCGGGCTTTTAATTGTTTGTCCCTTACATTTATGTAAATATCACCTCCTTCAAGAGCGTATTTTGCGTCAATAAGAGCCATTCCCACATTCTTTTTTAAGCTAGGTGCAAAGCTGCCTGTGGTTACAAAGCCAATTATTTCACCATCTATATATACTTCATTGCTATTACGGGCAATACCCCTGTCTATCATTTCAAAGCCAACCAAGGTTCTCTTAACGCCCAAGTCTTTTTGTTCTAGTAAGGCTTCCCGACCAATAAAATCACCCTTATCAAATTTCACCAAACCACCGAGGCCTGCTTCAAGAGGGGTAATCGCCTTACTTAGTTCATGACCATATAAGGGCAAGCAGACTTCAAACCGCAAGGTATCTCTAGCACCTAAACCTGCTGGTATTAGGCCTTGATCTTTACCTGCTTCAAGCAATAGGTCCCATAAGAAGGTTGCATCAAGAGGATCAACATATATCTCAAAGCCATCTTCCCCGGTATATCCAGTCCTAGAAACCATGGCAGAAATCCCTCCGATTTCGATCTCTGGCAAAAAATGATAGAAGGCTAAATCATTTAACTTGGTGTCAGTGAGTGTTTCTAAAATGGCCTGGGATTTTGGGCCCTGTAAAGCAACCTCTCCATAGGTCTCCGATAGATCTGTTATTTCAACCTGTCCATCCACATGGTCTTGTAACCACTTTACATCTTTATCTATATTTGAGGCGTTTATTACCAAGAGGTATTTTTCTTTATTATACCTATATACCAAAAGGTCATCCACTACCCCACCATCTGGATAACACATAGGCGCATAAAAGATTTGAAAATCTACCTGCTTAGAAATATCATTAACAATCATTTTTTGAATATATTTTTCGGCATCTGGGCCCGTAACCATAACTTCTCCCATATGGGATACATCAAAAAGCCCTGCAGCATTTCTTACTGCTTCATGTTCAACTAGAATACCCTGATACTCCACAGGTAAAGACCAACCTCCGAAATCGATTATTTTACCCTTGAGGTCAACATGCTTTTCATATAATGGTGTTTTTTTCATAATCCCTCTCCTCTTTTTTCGCAAAAATTACATATATTTTGTCAATTTAAATGTAATAGTTGTTGGCTACTGACCTAAAAATTTTGTGGAAATTCTTCACAGACATTCACACACATTAACAGATATTTATTCCAACGGGAAATAAAAATAACAGAGAATAATAGCAAATAAAACTGCTGTTATCCTCTGTTATAAACCTGAGAGTTTCTTCTAATAATTAGAATTGCCCCTTCGGTGCTTCTTAATAAAAGCTCTCCAGAGTTCTGTAAAAATACGGTCCCCCTAACCTGAGAATTTCACAATAGGCAAGCAACCGCTCCATTGTTTTTTCCTTCGGTGGTCCATTTAAGGACTCTCTCCCGCATTTATCAACCAGAATAATATTATTAAATTGTATACAGGAATTATATAAAAAAAGGACTAATAAGTCAACGAAAATACGAATTGTAACTGTTTTAACGAACTTGTGGCTCACCTTTTAATGTAGTGATTCCATCGAAGGCTTTTTTTACATATTCTTCTTCGCCATGGATAACCAAAACTATAGCTCCCTCAGAGCCGTTGATTCCGCCAGATGCGATACACTTTGCCTCAACATTATAAAGAACCTTCAAAGCAGTAATTTCGGTGACCACAGTTGCCCCCATAATGGGCATAAGGCCTACCTTATCGCCTATTGCCTTGTCAGTTTGATGACCAGCCATAAATTCCACAGCTTCACGTACATCAGGTACCAACTTTTCTAAGCCAATTGGAACAACCAATTCAATCCCCCGCTGGATAGTTGGACCCCAGGCAGCACCGATGGTGCCTCCCATGTCATTGGAAGCCAATATTGCTGCCAAACCAGTATGATCTAACGCATTTCCACCTTTGATAAAGACATCGCCAGCTTCCATTTGATCAAGATATGTTTTCCAATGAAAATCAATTTCCCTAGGCTTTCCTTTGGTAATAACATAAGGTGGAATTCTAGTTTCTTCGTCGCTAAGGCCGGTTTTTCCTTCGGTTATGAGGCCTACAGAATATGTACTTTTTTTATCAACGGTTTCACCCAAGAATTCTTCCACAAGAAAGCCGTTGGTTGTCCCACCAGCTAAGATAATGGTGTGATTTTTAAGTGCATTTTGGATACTCGGCAGTTTTACTACTCCCTTAGCGATAAGTCGCTTGGATTCACTTGGTGTCAGTGTTACTTGTACTCTCATTTTTACTACCTCCATAAATAACCATATATTTTGAAAATATAGTTACTCAGATTAATCTGGAACAGTTGAAGCATTGCCTAGCATAATTCACCTTTATATAAAGATTAATATTTCCTCCACTAACTCACAGCAGTCTTTTTTGGTTTTCCAATAAGCTAGTTTACAAATACAAAAATAAATCTTAAGTTTTATACAACTTGCTTGGTTAAAACTAGGTCAGGATTTTTGTTGAGTTGATATAAATATAATCCTTCTTGGCCATGTCCTTTAAAAATCAATAACTGTTCTCCTTTAATTTCATAAGAATAAATAGAGTCTTCAAAAGCAAGGCCATCCTTAGATACTCTCATAAAATAATCGGCTTCATAAAAATCACCATTTTCATCAGCAAAGGTTGGTTGGCCTATAAAATCAAGTTGTATTTGATAGTCGAAGCTTTCTTGTGGCCAAATAGCTTTTCCATCATTTGTGAATGTATATTGATTACCCTCTGAATCTTTATAGCTTCCTGCTAAAATTACTTCATTAGCATAAAGCGCTGGGCTTTTGTCAATCTGGAAAAATTGATGTACTATTTCACCTTCCTGGTTGGTATAAATAATGCTACTGCCTTCTCCTGGATTTTCAGAAATTATAATTGAAGGTTGTAATTCTATTAGGCTATTTTCAAAATAACTTTTTAACTCTATATCATAGCGATTATTATCTGCATCAAATACAATATCTGTAATGGTTCCACCAGTTCCTCCCTCATGAAAATTGAGATACTCATTGTAAAAAATCTCATTGTTATCAGCTAAAATCTCAAGCCAAGGGAGTTCACAAATCGATCTATAGGGTGATTTCGTCGAGGTAAGATTATTCTTATATTCCTCATTAACCCAAGTTCCTGTGATCTTTAATACCATTTCTTCTTTTGTATAGACTCCTATTTCAGCGTCTTCTTTTGTCTCTTCTAGGCTGCTACAAGCAAGAAAAGAAAACATTACCAATACCATAACTAACAAAATAGCTTTTTTCATTTTAATACCTCCATGTAAGATTGGTCTTTATCATATTTGTTGATTGCATCCTCTACGTTTATAAACTTTTCAAGCTTTGATGATAATAGAATATTATCGATAGTACCCAGTTAATTATTCTATTTCTTTAACTCTTCCTACAGTACCATTCTCAAGCATCACCTTAATCCCATGGGGATGAACCTGTGAGTTTGTTAGTATCTTTTTAACTAGGCCTATTGTTAATTTTCCAGTTCGCTGATCTTGCTTTTGAACAATAGAGACTTTCGTTCCTATTGTTATGTTTTTTCTTAGATTTTCGTTCATTGGGCCTCTTCTTTCTTTTTGAAAATTTACTATATATTATTTATCATTTACCTATATTTGCTTGCCAATTCCTTGTTTTTATCCTAACCGATAGTTAGTCATTATGTAGTCATTTTCCATCTAGTCACCTTTTTCTTTAATATAGCTAATTTATTCAAAATCATCTCTACCCTCCGTACAGAGTTCATCTAAATCTCCGTTATCAATAGCCGAGCCCCTATTTTTGTAAGAAACTGAACGTCCTTTACCCATTTTATAAAACTTGCATTGATGGCGGCATCATTACCCAGGGTGGTGAAGTTATTTCAAGGTTATCATCTTCTCTGTCAACTAATTTTAACGAACCAGCTCTATAATAATCTGCAAATTCTCTTTCTTCATATTTTTTTGTCCATGCAGTTCCCTTAATTACATCACCGATCCGAAATAAACCCTTAAGCAATTGTTTCTCCGAAATTGCAACGACAAATTCATTTTTATCTTCGCTGCTACAGCCTTCAACGAAAAAATTGTAACCTAGGTGATAATGGGTTCTGTTATCTATAAGATATCTCCAAACCCTTGTTCTAGGTTGAATAGAAACTATTTTTCCTTCCCACTCTACCTTTGTAGAAACATTACCTGATATCATTTTTCAATCCTTTATAGTTTAATTTTCAGTAAGTAAGCTGTAGCTGATTTTCATTACCAGTATTTTTTACCATTTTCTATTTCATATTTTTCTTCCAAGGCTTTCAATTTATCTTCTTGTTTGGAATTACTATATAGTATAAAAAGACGTTCTTCTACATCTTCCCTGTCTTTTAAGTTCTCAATTTTAAGAGCTTTTAGTAATATTTCTTCTCCCCTATCAAAATCAAGTTCACCATGAAATTTTAACCAGTATTGGTCTGACCAGCTAATCCAACCCCATCCCCAGCAAGGATCTTCATTAAGATAATCCTTATATATTTCTTCAGATTTCTCGATGTTACCCATCTGAAAATAAGATTCAGCAATAGCTCTCCTGGTATTTTCTATAGCGAGTATTGATTTTGGTTCAAGATAATTCTGAAGCTCTTCGTTAATAAATATTCTTGCTCTACCAAATCTTTCAAGTATTTCCTTAGACCTACTGTTTGACATTGTTTCCATTAAAAAATCATCAAGATCATTTACCCAGTTAGTCACATATTGGTGGCCATTAAATATCTGGTCAAATGCTTTTAAAGTCTTAAGGCCTTCCCTTTTCATTGCATCCACTATATCATTCCAGACTTCAGTCCAAGTAGTAAGTGTTTGTGATTTATCGTCCTCAATTAAATATTTATAGCCAAGCTGCATTTCAGCATCTAACTTTAAATATTTTGTATTAACCTCTTCAGGCGCTACACCTAAGTACCTACTAGAATATATCTTATATAAAGCCATTTTTACCCTCCCCAAAATCGAATATCTTCCTCATCTCATCTTTTAACGCTCTTCTTCTTGGATTTTCTGCCATTATCGCCAAGGTATAAAAACGTTGAAACTCTTCTGCCCATTTACTATCAGAATAATCTATATAGTCTTCAGGATCCTCATACCAATGTGAGCAATAATTTTCATAATCTGGCTCAATATAGTATTCACCATTTAAACAATCTTCACAAAACTTTTCAACCTCAATTAGGAAATTGTTACTATCCCCTTCACAGGCATCATTAAGTGCAGCTTGGGGGCTAATCCATCGTGATATGAATTCTAAACGCGATCTATCTGACAATTTATCAAGAAGCTTATCAACTAACTCGGTGAGCTCTTCTTTTGATTTATCCTCAAGATAATCTTCTTTAATCATTTCAATTCTCCGTATAATATAAAGGCAGATACCTGGGGCTGTTTATCAACCATATTATTTTACATGTTTTTCCTATCTTTCAATATAATAGTGCTGCATCATAGATAACATATTGTATATTCTGGTTTTGTCGTCCATAGCTATATCCCCCCCAAACAATATACCTCAATAAAATATCAATGATTTTTATAATTTATAAAAGATTTGTTGTCATTCTCATATATATTTAGCGAGTACATTAAGCTTAACGGACCATTATAATCAGGTAATAAAAGTAAGAGACTATGCCTATAAGAATAGCTTTTATAAAGTTCAAAATATTACTCTTTTCTATTGTTCTTTATCTCTA
>JAVEXZ010000022.1:0-24434 GCA_034003765.1 Anaerovoracaceae bacterium
TGGGTGAAGCTTACTAATTTTAATACAGGTCTTATGAAACCATGGCAAGGGTCATACAATAAAAAAACAGGACCTTATGAAAGGCCCTGTTAATTAGTATCCTGATTGAGACTTATTGTCTTTAGTGTCAAATTGGCAAATCCAAAAGAGGCTACCAATTTATAGCTTAATTCTTATAGTTCTGGGGTGGTAAACTTCAAAGCCTTACACTTAATGAGTTTTCCTTTCCCCTTTTCTCCCAAGAATTCTCCGTCCTTGTAAACCAAAGATCCACGAGAGTAAGTGGCCACAGGATAACCCTTGATTTCTGCCCCTTCCCAAATTGTGTGATCCGTAGCACCGTGCATATCTTTATTGGCTATGGTTACATTCTTTTTGGGGTCATATAAAACTATATCCGCATCTAATCCAACACGAAGAGCTCCTTTTACATGGTCTAAACCAAAGAGTTTGGAAGGATTTGTTGCGCAGAGTTCTATAGCTTTGTTAAAGGTTATTCTTCCCTTGTTAGCTTCTGAAAGGACATAAGGGTACATATTTTCAATACCAGCACACCCGTTAGGTATGGTTGTGAAGTTCCCTGGCTTACCATCTTTAGTGGTAATTCCCCAGTCTTTTTCAGCTTGGGTGAATGGGCAGTGGTCTGTAGCAATTGTTGCTATATCACCACGTTTGATTGCATCCCATAGAGCTACTTGAGATTCTTTGCCCTTCATTGGAGGAGAGCATACATAGTCCCTTGCCCTTGGAAGCTTATATACATCTTTTGTAAAGTTAAGGTATTGAGGACATGTTTCTGCAAATATTGGGTAACCCTCAACTCTTGCCTGAGTTACAGCATCTACACCTTGCTTGTTGGCTAGATGTACAATGTATAGGGATGTTCCAGCCATCTTGGCAAGGTTGATTGCTCTAACATCAGCCTCCCCTTCTACAGCCTCATTTTTAGCCATGTAATGCCACCAAGCTTCGGTTTTACCCTCTGATAAGTACTTTGCTACCAAAACATTATTTACGTCCCTGTTTTCTGCATGTACCCCTACTAAGGCTCCAATTTTAGCAGCCTTTACCAAAACCTTATAGAAACTACCATCGTCTACACCAAAGTCATAAACCATAAATACTTTGAATGAAGGGACCCCAGCTTTTACTGCATCTTCCATAGAGTCTAGGAGTTCATCTGTACTAACATCACAAACACCTACATGGAAGGAATAGTCTACAGCCGCATCTGGTGCAGCAAGAGCATCTCTTCTCTTGATGGCATCCAGCATCTTTTCTCCTTGACCTTGGAGGACGAAGTCGAATACTGTAGTAGTTCCTCCGCAGGCAGCGGATCTAGTGCCGGTATAATAGTCATCAGTTGATATGGTTCCGCCAAAGGGCATGGCCAAGTGAGTATGGCCATCAATAGCTCCAGGTAAAACCATTTTTCCTTTTGCATCTACTACTTCTGTGTTGGCCTCTGGCTTTAACTTGGTTCCAATAGCGATAATTTTGCCATCTTTTACGGCAATGTCAGCTTTAAAGGTGCTATCCTTTGTTACCAAGGTTCCACCTTTAATTAATAAATCCATTTTTTACCTCCTTCATATAAAATTACTGGTTTAAGTTGATAAAAAGGAGCCTCTGAGTCTCAAAGGCTCCTTTATTATTGAAGCTTGTCTTAAGTATACTTTGTTTTAATAGTTATTTAGAAACTATTGTCTGTCTGTAAGTGCTTCATGCTCTTCTTCGGAAATCTTGGACTTTGTCTCTTTGCTCATTAATAGGATGTAGAGTAAGAATCCAACAGCGAAAGATACAATGTATCCGTTAGCAGCAAGATAATCAAAGAATCCAGGAGCCAATCCAAGAGAAGCGTTATATAAGAATACGGTATTTCCTAGTAGAGGAATGATGAAGGCGCCAATCCATGCTATAACAGCGGCCAAGTTCCATCCACCCTTGTACCAGTAACGGCCTTTATCTCCGTTGTATAAAGAAGCAACGTCAATTCTCTTTTGCTTGTGAACATAGTAGTCAGCAATAAAGATTGCAGCTACAGGAGCCAAGATTGTTCCGTAGTTGTTGAGCCATGTAAATACATATGCGGCACCAGAACCGAAGATCCACCATGGCTGGAAAGCTACAGCTAGGATACAAGCGGCGATTACACCCTTTTTGTATGTTATTACTGTAGGTTTCAAGTTGGAGAATCCATTTGCAGGAGCTACGATATTAGCAGCTACGCAAGTAGTGATGGTAGCAGCAGCTACACCAATAGCACAGATAATAACAACCAGTTTGTTCTCTACATAATAGAATACTCCAGTTGGGTCAAACATAGCTGTTCCATAAGCCAACTTAGTAGCCATTGCAAAGTAAGCACCAATGTATGCACACATAAACATTGGAATAGGCATTCCGATGAACTGACCCCAGAACTGAGATTTTTGTGATTTAGCATAACGAGAGAAGTCAGGAATATTCAAAGCAATTGTTGCCCAGAAAGCGATGTTTCCAGTTAAGCCTGCCATATAGATATACCCAAAACCACCCAAGGAATTAATCAGGTCATCATCTTGACCTTGAGCCATTACTTCGCTGAAGCCATATCCAGCATTATTTGCAGTTGAAATGGACCATGCAAATAAGGCCAGGATAACAACTACTAATAAAGGTCCGCCGATAGATTGAACGATTTTGATTCCTTCTGAACCTGCATAAGCAACCCATCCGATGAATACCATAAATATGAAGAAACCGATGAACTGTCCAACGGATACGGAAGGGTTTCCAGGAAGAGCCATGGACCATTCAGGATCCATAAATTTAGGAGCGAAAACTCCAATAATAGCAGCTACAGAACCGCCACCTACCCAAGCTTGTACAGCGGTCCATCCGCAAGCAACCAAGCCTCTTAAGGTAGCAGGAATGTGAGCACCAGAAGCTCCGAAAGTTAATCGGGAGAAAACTGGGAAAGGAATACCGTATTTAGTACCGGCATGGGAGTTCATCTGAATAGGAATAAGTACGATTAAGTTTCCTGCGGCTACGTTTATAACTGAAAGCCAAGGAGAAACGCCCATTCCAATCAAGGCAGCAGCCAAAGAAAGGGAAGGGATACAAATTGAAAGTCCAATCCACAGAGCGGTTACGTTATACGTAGTCCAAGTTCTCTGGGACACAGATGTGGGAGCTAAGTCTTCATTGTAGTACTTTGAAGTCAATAACTCGGCACGAGCGGTATCGGTAAGTTCATACATACCTTCTCGCTCTAGTTGTGTGTAATTCGACATTTAAACACCTCCATAACAAATAGTAGAAATAAATTATTACAAAGCTATTGTACCATACTTCGGGAAAAGGGAAACACTTTTTTTCACAAACGTTAATCAATTGTCAATAAATTTTGAACAATTATTAGATTAAAAAAAAATAGGGCCTTGTGTATACAAAGAGACCCTAGCTTTTCGCAATATTGTATAAGCCCTAAGCAATATTGTTAACTCTTGTTAGTTAATCCATCCATTAAAAAATCCATAAGATCTTTTTCAGTCCAGGAAGCGGCCTCCTTAGCCCAAGAAAATTCTGCGTCTTTTGGAAGAGATCCGCATTGGGATTTAAGAGTAATAAAATAGTTGATGGCTCCCATAACAGCGGATGCTGCAAGAGAAACATTTGAGCAGCCAATTTCTCCAGATTTTGCCCCCCTGTCAAGTATGTTCCAAAGGACCCCATACTGGTGGTCCATTATGCCATGAATAATATGTATAATCTCAGAAGAAAGTTTGTTGGCAGGGTTTAGTAGCTGTTGGGCAAGGTCGGGTAAATTCCTACCATACTTTTGCATAAGGCCCATGTGGGTATTTAAATAGGCCAGCAATTGCTGATAGCAATTATCCTTCTCCATGATTAGAGTGTCTACCCTTTCAAAATCCTTGGAAACTACATTTTCAAGGACCATTAAAAGCAATTCTTCCTTACCAGTGAAGTATTCGTAGACAGTTCCCTTTCCAACACCTGCAGCCTCGGCGATATCAATAATTTTTGTGTTTTGATATCCCTTCTCTATGAAAAGCCCAATGGCAGAGGCCAAGATTTCCTGAGATTTTTTCTTATTTATCACTTTTATCCTCCTTGCCTTCCTCATTTTTGAGATTTTTAGGGCTGGGGCTTTGATCTTCCTGGGCCCACTTCAATTCCAAGTCGTCTATATGGGAATCTTTGATTTCACGCTTATGTTGTCGCAAACTCTTCCTATCATCTATGGCTGCATATAAAACTGGGATTAAGATTAGTGTTACTATGGTAGAAGTTATAAGGCCCCCTATGATAGATATAGCCATTGGTGCCATAGTTTCTGCTCCTTCACCGAGACCCAAGGACATTGGAATCATACCAACTACTGTTGTGGTGGTAGTCATTAAAATTGGCCGCAATCGAATTTTCCCAGCTTCTACAAGGGCAAGATCTCGAGTGAGTTCAACCCGGTTGCGATTTATGAACTCTACTAATAGTATTGAGTTGTTTACAACTATGCCCACCAGGAGTATCATGCCCAAGAAAGATACAAGTGAAAGAGAGGACCCTGTTAGGAAAAGAGCTAAGAAGGACCCTGTCATGGCAAAGGGTATGCTCATTGCTACAACAAAAGGCATGAAAAGGCTTTCAAACTGAGCTGCTAAAATTAGATATACAAGAAGGATAGCTATGATAAGGGCAAAAGTAAGCTGCCTAAAAGCCTCTACCATCTCAGCTTCTCCTCCTCCAGTCTCTATGGAGTATCCATAAGGAAGAAGGGTGCTATCTGCTAGGGCATGGATCTTCTTTGAAACACCCCCTAAGTCTGTACCCTCTATATTTATATTTAATGTTACATATCTCTCTTGGTCCATACGATTAATAATATTGGGAGAATTGTCGTAATCGAAACTTGCTATTTGTCCAAGGGGGACTTGCAAGCCGCTGTTACCTGTAATCATTATTTGTTTTAAGTTTTCCATTGATTCAGAATATTGACCTGGTAGGCTTAAAATAATATCTGTTTCTTTCCCGTCTACCTTTAGGCTTGTTGCTTTTGTTCCTGAAAGGGCAGAACCAAGGCCATTTGCCAAATTGTAGGCGGTTATACCGTAGTAGGCACCAGCATTTCGGTCCAAGGTAATTCTTACTTCAGGAGTTCCTTCCTCCAAGTCAAGAGAAGCACTTTCCACCTTATTAAGTTGATTTACCTGAAGGGCAAGGCCCTCCCCAATTTCCTTTAAGGTGTCCATATTCTCACCCTTAATCATTAGGCTCATATCAACACCCCCACCCATCATGCCACTGAATGTGTCTGTAACACTAACAGTTATTTCTGCACCTGCATAAGTGGAAAATGACTTTCTTACTGCTTTTGCGATTTCATCAGTGGTTCTTTTTCGATCCATTTGATCTACCAAGACTACACTAAGGGAGTCGCTGGTTCCAGAACCAAAGCCCATCATGGCTGTTCCCCCGATATCAAGAGTGCAGTGCTTTATTTCTGGAAGGGCTAGTAATTCTGCCTCCAGCTGGCTTAAGAGCTTATCTCTTTCAGCTAAGGTAGTCCCATATGGAGACTCCACATCAACATTGAAGGTTCCTTCGTCGGCGGCAGGAAGGAGCTCTGTTCCTACCAGTAGGATTAAGGAAATAGAAACCAAGAAAATTACCACACAAGAAACAATTACTTTCCTGCGTTTCTTTAAGGCAATGGTTATTATTCTTTCATACCAAACCACCAATCTCTGAACACCTTGGTTGAATTTTTGAGCATGCTTAAATTTGTATCGTCTGTCGCCAAGACGAATATAATCAGTAGAAATTCCTCTAGTTAATAGCTTTGAACAAAGCATAGGTACCACAGTTACTGACACAATAAGTGATGCTGCAAGGGCTATAACTATAGTGATACAAAAATCTTTAAACAAAAGACCCGCCAAGCCTTTACTTAGAGCAATGGGAAGAAATACTAGCATAGTAGTCAGTGAAGAGGCTGTAACCGCCAGGAGTACTTCTTTGCTTCCTTTACGAGCAGCCTCAAGGGGGTCTGGAGTTGTCTGCCGGGTACGGAATATATTTTCCAAGACTACAATTGAGTTATCAACCAACATTCCCACAGCAACGGTTATAGCTGCAAGAGTTATAAGGTTCAAAGTTATGCCTTGAGAGTTCATCACCGCAAATGTAGCCAAAATAGAAGTAGGTATTGAAAGGGCTATTACAAGGGTACTCCTTACATTTAGGAGGAAAAGGAAAACTACAAATATAGCGAGAATTGCTCCAGCTAGTGCAGCTTGAGCCACCCAATTTAAGGATTTATTAATGAAATCCGCTTGGTCGAAACCTACCACAAAATCAAGGTCTGGATGCTCTTGTTCCAGCTCTTTGATCAAGGAATCAACACTGTTAGAGACGTTTACCACATTGGCATCGGACTGTTTAGTAATCATTATTCCTATGGCTGTAGATCCATCTATTCGAGTTATGGAATCTGGATCTTTGACTCCTGCTTCAATAGAACCCAAATCACTTAAACGCAGAATACTGTGGTCAGGAAGTATCAAAGGGATATTTTTCATGTCTTCTATGGACTTAAATTCCCCTACTGTACGGACGATTACTTCTTTGCTTCCCTTTGTCATATTACCGCTGGGCATGTTTATGTTTTCCGAGGCAAGGATTTGTGAGAGTATTGATAGGTTTAATCCATAAGAAGCTAGTTTTTCCTGGTCCACAATCATGGTTATTTCTTCTTCAATCCCTCCTGTAACATCAACTGAAGCCACACCACCGATACGCTCGAACTTTGAGATAACTGTGTCTTCCAAGACTTCGTTTAGTTCATAAAGAGGCAAATCACTGGAAACATAAATTTGTGAAACTGGCAAGGCATTCATGTCTAGCTTTAACACCATGGGATCCCCTGCAGTGGAAGGCAAATAATCCTCAACCAAAGCGATTTTTTCTCGCATGTTTAATGTTGCGAAATTCATGTCTTGATCCATATCGAATTGAACAGCAACAATAGCCTGGCCTTGAATTGTAATGGAAAACATGCTATCCAAACCTTCCACTGACGCCAGGGCAAGCTCTAAGGGCTTTGTTACCATGGATTCCACTTCTTGAGGGGCAGCGTTTTCATAGGAACACATTACTAGGGCCATGGGAAATTCAATCTTTGGCATTAAATCTCTTGGCATGCTAAAAAAGGAGAAAACCCCAAGTACAACAACCATAAGCATAAGCATTATAGTTGCAACAGGTCTTTTTATCGAGACACTAGATAGATTCATATTCCGGCTCCTCCTATTTAATAACTAAAACTGCTCTTCCTTCCACAACATAAGGCTGACCAGAGACAATGACCTTGTCTCCAGCTTTAATACCCTTTACAATCTCCGTATATTCCCCGTTATCAAGGCCTACAATAACTTCCTTGAATATAGGCATATTGTTAGGATCAAGGGTAATCACCCAAGTTTTACCGCTTTTTATATAGGGGGCATCCGAAGGAACAAGAACAACTTGGTCCTTGGATTGGGATTTTACTTGAATTTCGGCAAACATTCCTGCCTTAAGTTCTCCTGAGCTATTTGGGACTTTAATAGTAGTTGGGTAGGTAAGGCTACCTGCACCAGGGGCTGGAGAAACCGAATGGATGATTCCAACATAGGCTTTATCCCCCAAGGTGTTAATGTAGAGGTCTACTTCTTGACCAACTACTAGTGAATTAACAATATATTCGCTTACACCAGTCTCAATCTTTAGGGATGAAACATCGGCAACACTTGCAGCCAAACTTCCAGTGGGAGCTTGGTTGCCCACTGTTACATTTAATGAAGTTATATAGCCATCGAAAGGTGCTTCTGGCCTGCAATTATCGTATGCCTCCTTGGTTTGGCTTGTAGCAGCCAGGGCTGCTGTATAATTTGCGTTGGCAGATTCTAGGTCTGCCCTAGATACTGCACCCTCAGCATAAAGGGTTTTCATGGCATTGTAGGCTGTCTTTGCAGCTTGAAGGCCAGCGCTTGCCTGGTTGTATGCAGCGGAAATTTGATCGCTGTCTATTTCAAAAAGAATTGTGCCCTTTTTAACAAACTCACCTAGAGAAACATTGACACGGTTAACCCTTCCCTGGGCCATTGGAATTATTAGGGCTTCTTGAACGGGTTGTATCCGTCCAGTGATTGGAGACGTTGTATATATAGAACCAATTTGGGCTGTGGCAACCTTAACATTAATTGGTGGATCTTCTAGTTCTTTGGGCTGAATAACAGCAGATAAAATTCTAAAAATCCCTAGCAGGACTAGCAGAGCAATTATAACAACTATTGCTTTCTGAAAGCCTGAAAGTTTCTTAAACTTTTCCCGGTTTTTACTTATGGAAACTCCTTTAATTCTTTCTTTTAAAGCTTTGTTTGTAGTGGTGTCCATTTAATGAAGGCCTCCTCTTAATGTTACCTGATAACCCATTGTGGCTAAGCCGACCCGCTGGTCGGTAATACTCATAATAACAGACTCCGACCCACGGGTCAATAGACTGAGATTTATTTTTTCTAGTATAATTCTTCATGTTAAGGTATAATAATTTTTAGTAAAAGACTAATGGAGAAGGGAAACAGGGAAAGAAAATTGACCTCAATAGATATCCAGGAAATAGGGATAATATTAGATATATTAGAAGAAATGTATCCACAAGCTAAGTGTGCCTTAGACCACCAAGATCCTTTTCAACTCCTTGTAGCTACAGTACTTTCAGCCCAAACTACTGACATAAGTGTTAACAAAGTAAGTGGACAATTGTTTGAAAAATTTGGAAGTCCTTTTCTATTAGCCAAAGCTGATTCAGATGAAGTCGCTGGGATAATTAAAACAATAGGACTTAATAAGACTAAATCCAAAAATATTGTTGCCTTATCTAAGCTTTTAGTGGAAAAATACCAGGGGGATGTGCCTAGTTCTTACGAAGAGTTACTTACACTACCAGGAGTGGGTCGCAAAACTGCCAATGTGGTTCTTTCGGTTGCCTTTAACCAAGACTGTATCGCAGTAGATACTCATGTATTTAGAGTAGCGAATCGAATAGGCCTTACCCATGGAAAAACGCCTTTGGCCGTTGAAGAGGGTTTGATGAAAGTTGTCCCCAAGGCTAGATGGTCGAGGACACATCATAGTTTGATTTTTCATGGGCGTAGCATTTGTTATGCCAGAAAACCTGCTTGTGAAATATGCCCCCTTCAAAACTATTGTTATCATTTCAAATTGAATAGTGGGAGAGTAAAATGATTTATAGGAATTTTAGTGAACTTTTCGATCTAAGGAACAATCATGTTAAAAAAACTGTTGTTTTAGCAGGTGCAGAGGATCCCCATGCTCTAGAAGCAGTTCTCCTAGCTGCCAAGCAAGAAGGGTTAGAATATATACTTGTGGGGGACAAATCAAGGACTCAACAAGTAGCAAAATCCTTAGGCTATGATATAAATGCTGATTTTATAATCTCTGCCACAAGTCCTGAGGAGGCAGCACTCTTAGGGGTGGAGCAAATCCGGCTTATGAAAGGCGATTTTTTGATGAAGGGGAAAATGGAAACCAGTGTTCTTTTAAAACAAGTGGTAGATAAAGAAAGAGGAATTGGCACTGGAAACCTAATGTCCCATATAGCTGTTGTTGAGTCACCTTATTATCATAAACTATTGGGAATAACTGATGGAGGGATGATTCCACTTCCAGACTTAGAACAAAAAAAAGGCATTATAAAAAATGCTCTCCACCTATTTCACGGCTTGGGATATAAAAGCCCCAAAGTAGGCATTATGGCAGCTGTTGAAAAAATGAATCCAAAAATTCAAGAGACAGTAGACGGGCAAGACCTAAAAGATTTGTCCCTACAAACAGGATATTTTGGTGACTGTATCCTTGAAGGACCCATTTCTTTTGATTTGGCAGTCAGCCAAGAATCAGCGAAAATCAAGGGCTACCAAAGTCCAGTATCTGGGGATGTAGATATTATGTTAATGCCCAACCTTACTGCAGGAAACCTAACTGTGAAAGCACTAGTTTGCCTGGGGAATGCAAAAATGGCAGGTTGCGTATTAGGAGCAAAAGTCCCTATAGTGGTAACATCTAGAGGCTCATCTTTGGAAGAAAAATCTATTTCTCTGCTGCTATGTGCGGCATTTGCATAAATTTATTGATAATATGGGGAACCGTGGGGAATTTAAGGGAGGAAATAAGTATGAAGCAATTGTTAACAGGAAATGAAGCGGTGGCAAGAGGGGCTTATGAAGCAGGGGTAATATATGCAGCTGCCTATCCTGGGACACCAAGTACGGAAATACTAGAAAACATTGCTCAATATTCTGAGATCATTGGAGAATGGGCTCCTAATGAAAAGGTTGCACTGGAATGTGTTATAGGAGCATCCTTTGCCGGGGGCAGGGCCCTAGCATCAATGAAGCATGTAGGCCTTAACGTAGCTGCAGATCCACTCTTTACATTTGCCTACACTGGTGTAAATGGAGGGGCGGTTATTATCTCGGCTGATGAACCGGGCCAACATAGCGCTCAAAACGAGCAGGACAACAGAAATTATGCCAAGGCTGCAAAGATTCCAATGTTCGAAGCGGCTGACAGCCAAGAATGCCTAGATATGGTAAAGGAAGCTTTTGAAGTTAGTGAAGAATTTGACATTCCTGTGCTTTTTAGAATGACTACCCGTCTTTGCCATGGTAAAACCGTGGTTGAAAAGGGGGAACGAAAAGATGTGGCCATTAGGGAATTTGTAAAAACTCCTTCTAAGTACGTCATGGTTCCTGCCATGGCCAGAGCTAGGAGAAAAGACTTAGAAGTGAGGTTAAACCGCCTCAAGGAATATTCTGAAAGTTGCACATGGAATTATGAAGAAATAAACCAAGGAGAAATTGGCGTTATAGCCTCTGGCCCAAGTTACAGGTATGCCAAAGAAGTATTCGGAGACAGTGTTTCCTACCTAAAATTGGGATTTACAAACCCCCTGCCTGAGGGGTTAGTCAAAAAGTTTTGTGATAAAATGCACACAATATATATTATAGAAGAAAATGACCCATATATTGAAGAAAGAGTTAGGATTCTTGGGTATGATTGCCAAGGGAAGAACATATTCCCAAGTATAGGTGAAATGACTCCAGAAGTTATTAGGCAGGCTGTTTATGGTGAAGCTTTACCAAGCCTAGAATATGATACATCAGCCCTAGTGCCAAGACCACCTACCCTCTGTGCAGGTTGCCCTCATCGTGGCTTCTTCTTTCATTTAGGGAAAAAGAAGAACATCATGATCTCTGGGGATATAGGCTGCTACACCTTGGGCTTCGCAAAACCATATAATGCAATGGACGCCACCATCTGTATGGGTGCCAGTTTTTCTATGGGCCATGGGGCTCAAAAGGTTTTCGATCAAGGAGATAAGGGGACCAGAGTTGTATCAGTTCTGGGAGATTCAACCTTCTTTCACACAGGCATTAATTCTTTGATAACTGTGGTATACAATCAGTCCAATACCATTAATGTTATCTTGGATAACAGAGTGACAGCCATGACAGGCCATCAGGAGAACCCGGGAAGCGGTAAAAACATAAAGGGAGATCCTTCTACCATGCTTGATATTGAAGAAATTGTTAGAGCCCTAGGGATCCGACATGTTCGTACCATCGATCCAAACAATTTAAAGCAGGTTGATGAAACACTAAATGAATTGTTGGCAATCAACGAACCTTCTGTGTTAATAACAAAGTGGCCTTGTGCATTGAAGAAACTCTCTCCCTGGGATATTGAAGATTTCCCAGGAGCTTTCCAAAGCAAGAATTATATTCAAGAAGATCTTTGCATCGGGTGTAAAGTGTGTATCAGGTGTGGCTGCCCCGCCTTGATTTTTGATAAAGAGAAAAAGAAAACTCATATAGACATTCTTCAGTGTGTAGGCTGTGATGTTTGTACCCAGCTTTGCCCTACTGAAGCCATAAAGAAGAAGGAGGACTAAGGATGACAAAGAGCATATTACTTGCTGGAGTGGGAGGGCAAGGTACTATATTGGCAGGAAAACTCTTAACTCAAGGCCTGTTGGAAGCTGGATATGATGTGAAAATGAGTGAAATCTTGGGCATGAGCCAAAGGGGTGGAGACGTTTCTTCACAAGTCAGGTATGGTGATAAGGTTGAATCCCCTGTTATAGAAAAGGGTGGGGCTGATATTATTGTGGCTTTTGAAAAGATGGAAGCCCTTAGGGTTTTATCATATTTGAAACCTGGTGGACAAGTAGTGGTAAACGATTTCCAAATGCCTTCCATGCCCATACTAATGGGGGATAGGGATTACCCTGTGGATGCTCTTTTAGAAATAGAAAAGCATGCAAAATTAAAAGTTATTCCTGCCTCTGAAATTGCAAAGGGCCTAGGTAATGGAAAAGTAATGAACCTGGTATTATTGGGGACAATTATAAGTCTAATGGGGCTTTCTGATATTGATTGGCCAAGAATTGTTGAAGAATCGGTGAAACCTGCATTTGTAGATATCAATATAAAAGCTATAAATGCAGGTATAGAAGCAGTGAGGTAGTCTATATGGATTATAAAATATTGGTGATTAATCCTGGTAATACTTCAACTAAGATTGCAATATACAATAACGAAGATGAGCTATACCAAATAACAGTAGATCATGGGGAAGATGAACTAACAGAATATCAAAAAATCCGCGACCAAAAAGCCTTTAGAGGAGAATTAGTCCAGACTGCCTTATCCAAAGGAGGCTTTAAACTTTCCGATATGGATGTCATTATTGGCCGCGGTGGTCTTGGGAAACCCATGGAAGGAGGTCTATATAGGATAAATCAAGAGATGATAAATGATCTTGAAAAAGCTTTATATGGTGAGCATGCCTCTAACTTGGGAGCAATGATTGCAAAAGACCTTGGAGACAAAGTAGGAGTCCCTTCCTTTATAATGGATCCTGTTTCTATTGATGAGATGGAAGCTGTCGCCAGATTATCTGGACTAAAGGAGCTCCCTCGTAAGAGCCTACTTCACGCCTTGAACAGTAGAGCAGTGGCAAGGTGGTATGGCAAAGAAATAGGAAAAAGATATGATGATTTGAGATTGGTTGTAGTTCATTTAGGTTCTGGAATTTCTATTACCCCCCATGTAGATGGAAGGATTATAGATTGTAATAACGCAATGTCAGGAGGACCCATGAGCCCTGACCGGGCTGGAGGCCTTCCTTCAAGAGGATTGGTTGAACTTTGTTATTCGGGCAAGTATAAAACACGAGATGAAATGATAAAGAAAATCAACAGAGAAGGTGGATTATATGACCATTTAGGTACCAGTGATCTTAGGGAAGTCGAAAAAATGGTGGACATGGGGGATGATTATGCAGACCTAGTCCTAAAGGCCATGGTATATCAAATCGCTAAAGAGATTGGAGCAATGGCAACAGTCTTGGAAGGAAGGGTGGATGCTATAATTGTCACTGGAGGAATGGCCCATTCTAAAAGATTGATAGAGGACTTAGAAAAGAAGGTGTCTTTTATTGGCCCTCTAGTAGTTCGGCCTGGTGAATTGGAAATGGAAGCCCTAGCAAAAGGGGCTTATGATGGAATGCGGGGAGAGTTGCCAATCAAAGAATATTGAAAGATTGGTAATGCCTATATTTGAACAAAGTGTATTTGCGGCATTCTGGTGGGCAAAAGAAAAGATAATAGATATTCAGGGATAAAACATATCATAAATAAAAAAGTCTGTTGGCAATTATTATAAATTGTTAGCAGACTTTTTAGAGCATTTTTATGGAACTTTGTTCTCCTTAAATTGTTGTAAATTTCTTGGAAGAAAACCCTAAGAAAAAAACTTCTTAGAAGAAAACCCCTATAGGTTTGCTCCACAACATTTTTTATATTTTTTCCCTGACCCACATGGGCAAGGATCATTTCGACCAGGTTCTTTGTCTTTTACTAGGGTTCTGGATTTTCGGTATACTTCAAATAAGGCCTTTTCCTCTTCTTCTGAATAGATTTTTCTCCACTCAGCCAAAGAATATAGGTGTTCCGCATCAACTTTAAGCATATTCAAGAAGAGTTTTTCGAAATCAACTTTCAAATCAATTTTTGTATCTTCTGTAATGTTTTCAACATCTAAACCATCTATTAATGAGCTGGCGATCCCATCAAAAAAACCCATTAGCAGAACAGGGTCTACATCATATTTTGCTACTAGTTCCTTGAAAGTCCCCTGGATTGGGGTTTGATAATTTTCCAGTAGTTCCTTGTAAATCTTCACCTCAGCCTGGGAATAGGATTCCCAAAAGTCGGGGAAAGAGTCATCAGTTTGGCCCTCAATTAGTTTTTTCCAAGATTCATAGATTTTCATTATTTCCTGCCCTCTCCTCTGTTTGTCCATTCAATTATATCCATAACATCTCCTAAAACTGCACTTCCAGTTGGAAGAGGTCCAGCGCCTTTTCCGTAAAACATTAGCTCCCCTACGGCATTTCCAGTTATATATATTGCGTTAAATTCGTTGTTCACACCACATAAGGGGTGGTCAATTGCAAGTTCCATAGGGGCTACAGTGGCGGAAACCTTTCCAGCCTCCTTAGCTACACGAGCTATTAATTTAATCTTATTTCCCCTACTTTTTGCGGCTTCAATTTGCTGGGGAGTAACCTTGGTAATTCCTTCTGTAGGTATTTCCTCGGGGGGTATATAATCTCCGAAAGCCAATGCCGTTAGTATTGTAAGTTTGTTGGCAGCATCGACTCCCTCTACATCAGCACTAGGGTCCGCCTCTGCAAAGCCTAAGTCTTGTGCCCTAGCTAAGGCGGTTTCGTAGGCTAGGTCATTGTCTGTCATTTGTGTAAGTATATAGTTGGTAGTTCCATTAACAATTCCAAGCACTTCGCTAAATTCGTTGGCTCTAAGTACACTAGACATTACCTTTAATACAGGTATCCCGCCACCTACACTGGCTTCATATCTAAATTCCACATTATTTTTTGTGGCAGCCTCCCTTAATTTGAGAAAGTTGCTAGCTACTGCGGCCTTGTTGGCGGTTACTACTGATTTTCCATGATTCATGGCATCAATCATTAGGGTTGAAGCAGGCTCAACACCCCCTAATAGCTCTATTACTATTTCAATTGAAGAATCATTGAAAATATCCTGAGGGTCTTGGGTGAATTTATTGGGGTCCACATGGATCTCACGATCTCGACCAGTATCTTTTTCTAGTATTCTAGTAATTTCCACAGACAGGCCCAAAGATTTTTCTATGGTTTCCCTATTCATTTCTAAAACCTTATATGTTCCTGTACCAATGTTTCCAAGGCCCAAAAGCCCAATCTTTGTCTTTTTCATTTAACATGCTCCTTTTAAAATCATAATTTAGATATTATATACCAAAAACACAAAAAAGTCATGGGAAAAACCCTGCCTTGGCTATATAATGAGCAGGAACCAGTTATTGTTATGTATGTATTAGGATTCTTTATTAAAGAAAAGAGAAAAGCCATGCCACTTCATATTGTACTTGTTGAACCACAGATACCCCCCAATACTGGAAATATCGCCAGGTCATGCGCTGCCACTGACACCAAACTTCATCTGGTAGGCCCTTTGGGTTTTTCCATATCAGAAAAAGCAGTAAAACGTGCGGGACTTGATTATTGGAAGTTCGTGGACCTGGAGTATCATGAAAGCCTTAATGATTTTTTAAAGCTATACGAAGGTAGTAAGCTCTACCTAGCTACTACAAAGGGTAAACGACTTTATACAGAAATTGCCTATAAAGATGGAGATATGATTGTTTTTGGAAAGGAAACCGCCGGTCTACCCAAGGAATTTATAGAGGCACATTCTGAAGAAACTATTAGGATACCAATGAGTGTCAATACCAGGTCCCGATCATATAATTTATCCAATTCAGCAAATATAGTTATGTTTGAGGCCCTTAGGCAAATGGGCTTTCCCTGCCTTCGTTAGGAGGTAAAAAACAAGGAAAAACATGGGCAAAACATAAGGGGAAACATGAGTAAAGTATGGCCGAGATTTAAGGCAAAGCATGGGCAAAATATAAGGCAAAACATGGATAAACCATGGTAGAAAACACTTGGGGGCCACGGAAAAGTATCTACCAATTACAAGGAGAATATGGTATAGTAATTGCATGAAGATAGGATATGAACAAACAATTGAACAAAGCCAAAAACTGGTAATGACCCCGGATTTAATCCAGGCCATTCGCATCCTTCAGTACAACACTCACGAGCTTGAAGAGTATGTCCAAGAAGAGCTTTTAACAAACCCAGTAATGGAACTGATAGCAGACCGAATGACGAGTTATAGGGAACCAGGATCTTTTGTAGGGACTTCTTTCAATTCGGATACTGATGATAACTCTGACTTTCCCATGGAAAAATACGCGGCTGCCCAGGGAGAGACTTTGGTTGAACATCTCCTCTTTCAACTTGAGACTTCGGATATACATCCAAATTGCAAGGAAAGAGGCCGATATATTATCCAGTCTCTAGATGACAACGGGTATCTATCTATGACTACAGAGGAAATTGCCAAAAATCTTGGAGTTGAGAAGGACAGGGTTGAGAAGACCATCGAGGTTATTCAAGGATTCGATCCCGTAGGGGTATGTGCTAGGGACTTAGGAGAATGTCTTCTCATACAGCTAGATACTCTTCTTTGCGAACTCAGCGAAAATTGTGAGAACAAAAGAGTATTAGAGGACTACCATTGGACCGAAGAGGTTGTAAAGTACCACTTGGAAGATTTGGCTAATAATAGGATACCTCAAATTGCAAAACATTTGGGGATAACTATTGAAAAAGTCCAGGAAATCGGAGACATTATAAGAACATTAGAGCCAAAACCAGGTAGACAATTTGCAGGGGATCAGGAGCAGAGGTATATTGTTCCTGATATTTTGGTTGAGAAAATAGACGGTAAATATGTAGTTACTGTTAGCGAATACAGTGCACCAAAATTGATGATTGGTTCATACTATGGCAAATTATTGCAAGAAGCAGAAAAGGACCCAGAACTGGCAAAGTATCTAAACAAAAAATTAAATTCAGCGGTTTGGTTGATACGAAGTATTGAACAAAGAAAGCAAACAATTTTCAATGTAGCCAGTGCCATTGTAAAGTATCAAGAGGAGTTCTTTGAAGAAGGAGCAAAAGGCCTTAAAATTCTGACATTAAAACAAATCGCCGAAGAAGTAGAAGTTCACGAATCTACAGTTAGCAGGTCTATTAACGGTAAGTATATGGAGACTCCAAGAGGAGTTTTTGAACTAAAGTATTTCTTTAAAAGTGGGGTTGCGAAAAATGATTGTGGCCCTGGTAGGGATGACAACATCTCCTCCATGGGGGTTAAATCTTTTATAAAAGAATTAATAGAGAGTGAAGACCCAAAGTCACCTCATAGCGATCAGGCCATGGTTTGCTCTTTAAAAGAAAAGGGTATAGATATTTCCAGAAGAACAGTAGCAAAATACCGGGATGAGATGGGCATTTTGTCAAGCTCAAGAAGACGAAGGTATTAAATAGCCTAGCTATTAATATATATCAAGACTAGATAATTTAATTTTTTGCGGCAGTTTAGTATAGGAGGATTAATATGAAGACTAAAGTTGGGATTAATGGATTCGGAAGAATTGGAAGAAACGCATTGAAAGTTGCAGTGGCAAAAAGTGATTGTAATTTTGAAGTGGTGGCCATTAATGACTTAACCACACCAGAAACCTTGGCACACCTTTTAAAGTATGACAGCTGTTTTGGTAAGTTTGAAGGAACCGTTGAACACACTGACAGCTCAATTATAGTTAACGGAAAAACCATAAAAATATTCGCAATAAAAAACCCAGAAGAAATTCCTTGGGGACCTGAAGGGGTTGAAGTTGTACTGGAGTCTACAGGCTTGTTCACAAAAAAAGAAGACGCATCAAAGCACCTTAGAGATGGGGTAAAAAAGGTTGTAATTTCGGCTCCTGCTAAAGAAGAGGATATTACAATTGTTTTGGGAGTTAACGAAGAAAAATATGACCCCAAGGAAGACCATATTATTTCAAATGCATCCTGCACAACTAATTGCCTAGCACCTGTGGCAAAAGTAATTGATGAAAACTTCGGTATTAGAAGAGGATTAATGACTACCATCCATTCCTACACCAACGACCAAAAAATATTAGACCTACCACATAGTGACTTAAGAAGAGCAAGAGCAGCTGGAGTTTCTTTGATTCCCACAACTACTGGGGCAGCTAAAGCTGTAAGTTTGGTGCTACCTCAACTTAAGGGGAAATTAAACGGAATGGCTATTAGAGTCCCAACCCCAGCAGTATCCCTAGTTGATATAGTCCTGGAATTGGAAAAGCCAACAACAGCAGAGGCTATTAACGGAGCATTAAAACTGGCTTCCGAAACTAAGCTCAAGGGAATAATGGAATACACAGAAGAACCTCTTGTTTCAGTTGACTTTAAAGGAAACCCCGCATCCTCAATAGTTGATGCCTTATCCACCATGGTTTTGGAGGATAATATGGTTAAGGTCCTGGCTTGGTACGACAACGAGTGGGGATATTCTTCAAGGACGGTAGACCTTATAGACTATATAATCGGTAAAGGTCTGTAAATAATTAGGCTAGTAAAAAAGAAGGCGAGGTCGTATAGATGAAAATGACGGTGAAGGATATAGATGTATCAGGGAAAAGGGTCTTAGTTCGTTGTGACTTTAATGTGCCCATGAATAATGGTGCCATTACAGATGATGGACGAATAGCCGCAGTTTTACCAACCATAGATTATTTAATTGATCAAGGGGCAAAAGTGGTTTTAATATCTCATTTGGGAAGACCAGATGGAGAGCCTAACTTAAAGTACACCCTAGAGCCCGTGGCTAAAAGGCTATCGGAATTCCTTGGAAAAGAAGTTGCCTTTGAGAGTTCCCCTAAGGTTGTGGATGATAAAGTTATCTATCACATTTCTCAAATGCATGACAGAGATATCTCTTTGCTGGAAAACCTAAGATTTAGAAAAGAAGAAGAAGAAAATGACCCCGTTTTTGCAAAAGAGTTGGCATCTTTGGCTGACTTTTTTGTAAATGATGCTTTTGGAACTGCCCATAGGGCACATGCATCAACGGTTGGAATAGCAAAATACATACCTGCAGTTTCTGGTTTTCTAATGGAAAAAGAAGAAGAATTTCTGGTAGATGCCGTTGAACACCCCAAGAGACCCTTCTTGGCTATTATGGGCGGGGCTAAGGTAAAAGATAAAATAAAAGTAATCGAGAACCTTTTAGATAAGGTGGATACCTTAATAATCGGTGGAGGAATGGCCTTCCCATTTTTGAAGGCCATGGGTTTTGAGGTGGGTCTTTCTCTCTTAGAAGAAGAGGGAATTGAGATTGCAAATGAGCTATTGGAGAAATCTAAAGCCAAGAAAGTAGAAATCTTCCTTCCCTTGGATGTGGTTTGCGCAACTGAGTTTTCAAATGATGCAGATCATGATATCTATGATAGAGACTCTATTCCCAAAGACCGAATGGGACTGGACATTGGGCCTAAGTCAATAGAAGCATTTAAGTTGGAAATAGCAAAAGCCAAGACAATATTTTGGAATGGCCCCATGGGAGTCTTCGAAATGCCTAATTATGCAATGGGTACCTTGCAAGTTGCTAGAGGAATGGCAGCTTCCAAAGAAGTAACTATTATTGGGGGTGGCGACTCAGCTGCAGCAGTTGAACAGTTTGGTCTTACAGAAAAGATAACTCACATCTCTACTGGTGGTGGAGCTTCATTAGAGCTTTTGGAGGGCAAAGAACTCCCTGGGATTTCTGTCTTATTGGACAAGGAGCTGTAAGGATTGTTAGAAAAGAAGTATCAAAAGTGAGGGGAGACAAGAATAATTCCCCTCCAAATATAACCCTAAAGAGATATAGGGGATTAGCGGAACAATATAATATAAACAGGAGATTGATATGAGAATGCCCTTTATAGCTGGAAATTGGAAAATGTTTAAAACAAGAGAACAAGCACTGGCCTTTGCTGAGGAATTTAAAAGAATTTATACTCCCACGGATATTAAAGTGGCTGTATTTGCTCCCTACACCCAGCTAGGAGACTTGGTTGAAGCTTTTAAAGGAAGCCCTATTTATGTTGGTGCACAAAACATGCATTTTGAAAATGAAGGTGCGTACACTGGAGAAATCTCTCCCCTAATGCTAAAAGAGTTGGGTGTAAGCCACTGTATCCTAGGGCATAGCGAAAGACGACAATACTTTAATGAAGACGATGAAAGCTGCAACAAGAAGTTGCAAGCAGCTTTTAACCATGATATCTTACCGGTTTTCTGTGTTGGTGAAAATTTAGACCAAAGACAAGCAAACAAAGCTTTTTCTGTTGTTGAAAGCCAACTAAATGGAGGCCTTAAAGCCATAAAAAAAGAGGATATAGCTAGGCTTACTATTGCCTACGAACCCGTCTGGGCTATCGGAACAGGCAAGACAGCCACACCAGAAGAGGCCAACGAAATGTGTGGATTTATAAGAGAAAAACTAATAAATCTATATGGAGACGAAATAGCGGACAAGGTTGTAATTCAATACGGGGGAAGCGTAAAGCCAAGCAATGCTACAGAAATAATGAATATGGAAGAGATTGACGGAGCCTTAGTAGGTGGGGCCAGCCTAGACCCTAAGAGCTTTATGGAAATCATTGACTTTTAAGAACAATGAGAAAAGCAAATAAAGATAGGGACACGATTATATTAAAATGTTCCACGCAAAATATGGATAGAATTTTTTTGTAAATTTTTAATCTATAATGTGGGTAATAATGTTTCCTGGCAAATGCCAACATGAAATACTGGACCAGAATAAATTAGGCAGAGGATCTTAGTAATTTAAAAATAATTTAAACCAATAGTTGTTTTATTAGAAGGGAGCAGTGAAATGTCCTTTATTGAAGAAGTAATAGGTCGAGAAGTCTTGGATTCAAGGGGTAACCCAACCATTGAGGTAGACGTAATTCTTGAAGATGGTACCATGGGAAGTGCCATGGTTCCATCTGGGGCATCAACAGGAGTTCATGAAGCTGTAGAGCTAAGAGACGGAGATTCAAAAAGATACTTGGGACGAGGAGTTTTGAAAGCGGTTTCAAATGTCAATGACATTATCGCAGAGGAAATAATCGGCTACAACGTGCTAGACCAAGTGGGCCTAGACAAATTGCTTATAGACCTAGATGGGACCCCCAACAAGGGTAAGCTTGGGGCCAATGCAATTTTAGCGGTTTCCCTTGCGGCAGCAGCAGCTGCTGCAGACTACTGTGGCCTTCCCTTATTTCAATATTTAGGTGGGGTGAACGCCAAACTTCTTCCTACTCCTATGATGAACATTCTTAATGGCGGATCTCATGCAGACAGTAACGTAGACTTTCAAGAATTCATGATTATGCCTGTAGGAGCACCTAGTTTTAGAGAAGGCCTTCGTATGGGCACTGAAATATTTCATGCTCTAAAAGCAGTCCTTAAAGAAAAGGGACTAAATACAGCTGTTGGAGATGAGGGAGGCTTTGCGCCAAACCTAGAAACCAATGAAGAAGCTCTAAAGGTAATCATGGAGGCAATCGAAGCTGCTGGATATAAGGCTGGAGAAGATGTAAAAATTGCTATGGACCCTGCTGCATCTGAGTTTTACAATAAAGAATCGGGATTATACGATATGAAGGGAGAAGGAGTAAAGAAAACTTCTTCCCAAATGATAGATTTTTATGAAAACCTAATGTCAAAGTATCCTATTGTGTCCATTGAGGATGGTTTAGATGAAGATGATTGGGCGGGGTGGAAAGAGATGACCCAAAGACTGGGGGACCGCCTACAAATTGTAGGGGATGATCTTTTCGTAACCAACACAGAGAGATTAAAAAAGGGTATTGATATGGGTATTGCCAATTCAATATTAATCAAGGTCAATCAAATAGGAACATTAACGGAAACCTTGGATGCAATAGAGATGGCTAAAAAGGCGGGATATACTGCAGTAATTTCCCATAGAAGTGGAGAAACAGAGGATGTAACCATCGCGGATCTCGTGGTTGCAGTGAATGCAGGTCAGATTAAAACTGGCAGTTTATCAAGAACTGACAGAGTTGCGAAATATAACCAACTCCTTAGACTGGAAGAACTTCTTGGTGACTCCGGGGAATATGCAGGAAATAAGGCTTTTTATAGCATCAAGAGCTTATAAATCACTTGATTTAATGGTATTCACGTGGTATCATAATTGAGTTAATTATCAAAGGAGGGTTTAGAATGAGAATATTTCTAATGTCAATGTTAGCCGTAGCTAGTCTAGTTCTTATAGGGAGCATTTTGCTTCAATCAGGAAATAGTGCTGGCCTGTCTGGTTCTATCGGCGGCGGTGCAGAACAGCTTTTCGGTAAGAAGAAGAGCAAAGGATATGAAGTAATATTAGGGAAGGTGTCCACCATAGCAGCGGTATGTTTTATTGGTATATCTCTGGCCTTGGTTGCGATAGAATAAGATGGTGTTATCATAATAAATTATTAATAGTTGGCTTTTAACATAAAGAGGTGTCAATGGCGCCTTTTTGATGTGTTAGGGCTTATCGAGGGAGGGACTTATTTAATGAGCAATATTATAGCTATTGTTGCCCCGATTTCTGCCATTATTGCCTTGATCTTTGCATATGGACTCACTGCTTGGATCGTCAAAATGGACGAAGGGACAGAGAGAATGAAGGAAATTGCTTCCTATATACGGGAAGGTTCCATGGCATTCTTAAAGAGAGAATACCAAACCATGATTGTGGTTATTGCAGTCTTGTTTTTACTTATTGGATTGGCCGTGGGCTGGATGACGGCAGCCTTATATCTATTAGGCTCCCTATTATCAGTGCTAGCAGGCTTCTTCGGAATGCATGTTGCTACTAAAGGTAATGTAAGGACAGCCCAAGCAGCTCAAGATGGGGGAATGAACAAAGCCCTTAAAGTTGCTTTTAGATCTGGTGCTGTTATGGGACTTTGTGTAACAGGTTTAGGATTATTGGGAATTGGAACTATCTTTGTAATAATGGGCATTGATAGTGCCTCAGTTATTACTGGCTTTGGTCTTGGTGCTTCATCTATGGCATTATTTGGCCGTGTAGGCGGGGGAATATATACTAAAGCTGCTGACGTTGGAGCAGACCTTGTTGGAAAAGTAGAAGCTGGAATTCCAGAAGATGACCCTAGAAACCCTGCAGTTATTGCAGATAATGTTGGAGACAATGTTGGGGACGTTGCTGGAATGGGATCTGACTTATTTGAATCCTATGTAGGCTCTTTGATATCAGCTATTGCCTTAGCAGCAGTAGCAGCGGTAAATTCCAATGGACTTTTTGATGCAACAACTGCGGCAATCTTCCCTTTGATTCTTTCAGCTGTGGGAATTATTGCTTCTATTATTGGAATCATGATGGTTCGAGGGAATGGCAACACCAACCCTGCAGCAGCTCTAAATCTTGGAACATATATTGCTGGAGGAATCGTTGTTGTAGCGGCATTGGTATTATCCAAGACAATGCTTGGGGGATTCAACTTTGGTTTTGCAATTATTGCTGGCTTGATTGTGGGTATTGCTATTGGAAAAGTTACAGAAATCTACACTTCCGCAGATTACAGATCAGTTAAGAGAATTGCAGAGCAATGTAAAACTGGGGCTGCAACCACCATCATTTCTGGCCTTGGTGTTGGTATGCTTTCAACGGTTTGGCCAATTATATTTATATGTGTAGGTATCTTTACATCTTACTACTATGCAGGACTTTATGGTATTGCACTTGCAGCAGTAGGCATGCTTTCTACAACAGGGATGACTGTAGCTGTAGATGCTTATGGTCCTGTTTCTGACAATGCAGGTGGTATCGCTGAAATGGCGGAGCTTCCCCACGAAGTTCGTGAGATAACCGACAAACTAGACTCAGTTGGTAACACCACAGCTGCCATTGGAAAAGGCTTTGCCATCGGTAGTGCTGCCCTTACAGCTTTAGCATTGTTCGCAACTTATGCTACAATTACAGGTTTAAGTGCTGTTAATCTCCTATCACCTGTTGTTATAATTGGATTATTCTTTGGCGCTATGCTACCTTTCCTTTTCTCAGCTCTTACAATGAACTCAGTAGGAAAAGCAGCTACCCAAATGATTGAAGAAGTAAGACGACAATTCCGGGAGGATCCAGGTATTATGGCAGGAACTTCTAAGCCTGATTACGCAAATTGCGTAGATATATCTACAAAGGCTGCTTTAAAAGAAATGGTAGCTCCTGGTCTATTGGCAATTATAGCCCCTCTATTTATTGGACTTCTGCTTGGACCCGAAGCCCTAGG
>JAVEXZ010000006.1:0-89100 GCA_034003765.1 Anaerovoracaceae bacterium
ATTACCCAGTATCATTTAGATCAGATACTGCGTGGAGGGATGCAAGCCCATCAGATACAATGAACAGGGAAGCCTTACTGCTACAAAAATATTGCACTAAAGCAGGATTCACACCTATAGCTTCTGAATGGTGGCATTTTAATGACATGTCTGGATTAAAAGCTGCAAAAAAGAATGCAAAAAGTGGGAGATTTTTTATAGATAAAAACTATAGTGTAATTCCAATTTCTATGGAAAGCTCAAATTAGCACACAAAGAACTAGTGATTTAAGATTTTTGAAACGACTTAAGTAAGTGAATGGAAAAGAAAGGGGCGGAGGGAAAATGATAGTAAGCATAATGACGGTAAAGCTGTATGCCCCTTGGGTGCAAAGTCTGAAGGAAAAACGAATGATTGTAAAAAGTCTGTGCGGAAAGCTTATCAATAAATTCAATGTTTCAGTTATCGAAAGCGATGCCCAGGATGTTCATAAAACTATTATAATTTCAATTGCATTCCTTTCGAATAACACTGGGATTGGTGACAGCACAAGTGAAGCCATCCAGGCATTTATTCAGGAGACCACCGATGCAGAAATACTTGACATAATGGTTGAACAGAGATAAAAATATACCAAACCTAATACAATTAACCTGCTGAATTTCAATTACCCTGCCTATTCTTGTTGCCCTACCTTCACTTCTCATGATATATTTATAAAAATCTAATCATATTAACAATTACAAGGAGGAAAAATGGAGAGCATCTTAGAACAGATTGTCCATATTCAAATGCTGGACCAGTTATTCATCACTTTTTTACTAGTCATCCCTATTATTTTAATTTCTCGTACAGTGGTGGCTGGAACAAAGTATTCTCCCATTCTAATAATCGTAATTTTCGGTCTTTTAATGGGGTTCGTATTAGTCAAAGGTAATGTTGCAAGTCCAGGGATTGAAGAGCTGCCCATCGTGATCCTGATGAGCAAAGTGACAGTCACTGCCCTGATTGCCTCTTTTTTTGTGGGAGGACAGGAAATCAAAAAGATCATCCAGAAGCGCCCCTTAACTGGGGATGATTCTGTATATTTATGCGACGATGAGATATTGCTGGGAACCAAAAGCACACAGTTTGTCTTTATTTTACGAGCCTTTTTTATTTTACTGGGAATCGAAGGGGTCAAACGCTTGGTGCTGGGTTTTGAAGGGGGAGATCTCCTGGCTCAGTTTTATCCAATCATCGCCTATATAGGTTTGGCAGGAGCCATCATCCTCATAGATCCCAAGGCCGTCGTGAAAAACAAGTCGGCCTATATCGGAAAAGGGGCTTTGGAAATCATTGCCATCATTGGCATCCTCCTCCTTTCTGCAAATATTGCCACTGCCATCCAACCCATAATTGCATTACCTCAGATTTTCTTTGCCATGATGATTTCCGCCGGATTGGGGGCGGTTCTTTCAGAGTGGAAGTTCGGCCCAACCCTGCGGTCTCTTTTGTTTGCAGGAATACCAGTGGTGCTGGCAGCAAACTTTATCGTGGGTGGTTCCTTGCTTCTCAATGCCTTCTCCATTAGCGGCATGAAAGCAGTCATGACCTTTGGTTTGTTTGGACAGGTCTTCTGGATGTTCGGTGGTTTGGCCCTGCTAATCTGGGTAGCTAAGGTGAATAACGTAGGCAATCTTGGTCCTGGAATGGCTGGAGCTCTTTCTCACTCGGGGCTAACCGGTGCTTGCACCTCTGGAGATTTTGGAGAGGAAGCAGCTACCCGGGCACCTATTATGATCAATATCCCTTTCTTTGGACATATTTTCGTATTTTCCATTCTGGCGGCCAGTGCTTCAAAGGGGGTCCTGTTAATAAGTTGGGTGGCTCCTCTGGTTGTCCTAGGGATTGGCCTTACATTTTGGGCATTGCGCACATTAAAGTTTTCAGGTGGGGATAAGGCCAGGGAAGTCAAGGGCTTAATGCAGTTTTCTTTCGGCTTCCAAATAGTGGCTATCTTCGGGAGCTTCTTGATGCTAGCCCTTTCTGGTATGGGCATTAACGACGCCGCAATGGCTACCTCCGCTGCCATTTCCCACTTCGGCCTCTTTGCTGCAGTACAGGGAGGCATGTTTGGTGCTGAAGCGGCTATGATGATACCGGTCATCTTTGCAATGCCCTTCTTGGTTCACCCCTTAGTATTCGGATTATTTGGTGTTGCTATGGAGCGAAATGGCAAAATGCCGGCAAAGATTGTGCTGGCCCTGGCAATTGCTGGAACCATCGGTGTTGCCTATGCACTGCTGTTCTCTTAAAATAGTAGGAGGGTTTATTTTGAAAATATTAGGTATTTTAGTAATTTTATATGCTATATTTTTTGTTGTAATTGCTGTTGTAAAACCGGGAGTAGTTTGGAACTCTCAGAAAACAGAAAGATTAAAAAAAGTACTTGGAGAAAGAGGTGCAGGTATATTCTTCTATATATGGGCACTGCTTATATTGGCTTTAGGTATTTGGTTATTCACACAATAACCTTATAGAGTTTTCCTGTTGGGAAAAGATATAAATAATACTTTTAGCAAAGGGATTTTCTAGATATTATTGAAAAGAATTCTAGACATGTAATTAATGTCTATGTTATTCTTAGTTAGGACATAAATAAAAAGCGAAGAAATCTAAAGTGTTTTGACGCTTTTTTATTTTTAGGTGAAAGTTTAACTTGTTTATCATTTATAAAAGAATTGCTAGGAGGAGACGTTATGAAAAAAAATCTAGTTATATTACTTGTTGCATTATCATTGGTACTGTTTGCTTGTTCAGAAGGGGGTTCAACAGGCAACAGTGGACAAGCGTCTGCTTTAGATTTAAGTGATCTAGATGCCATTTATGATGAACTTAAAGACAGTTCTTTGAAGAAATATAACAGAGAAGATATGGATTTTTGGCAGGCGAGTTACATGGACATAACAGGCGATGGAAATGATGACATTGCTTTTGTGGCTCCATATGGTGAGGGAGCTTTAGAAGAGGTTATATTTATCAGCGGGGATGATGGGTCTTATGCATTAATACCATCTGACATTGAACTTTATAAATATGAGAACCAGGTAGAGCTTGTTGACGGATTAATTGCAGTTACAAGAACAGGTGGAGGCTCAGGGGTACGTTTTACCACCATGAGTATTTACGACTATGATGGTATAGAAATAGTGGATACAGAGACAAGTATTGTTATGGAAGATATAATGTCTTCTCCAAATGGCTATGAGATAACTGGAAGTATAGAAGGCCCACTAACAGATTTTACCCATACACTAGTGCGACATGATTTAGCTACCGAGAAAACACTTATAGTGGAAGAGACTCGATATGAATATGATGCTGATGATTTACGTTTTCTTGAGATAGATAAAGAAATGATATTATCTGCTAGCATGACTAAAGAAGACATCTTGATTATCTTTGGAAATGAATATGATGAAAGCGAAGAGTACAATGATATGGATGGTTCTACCATTATAACAATGATATATCCAGGCATTGAATTTTCTTTTTCACACTATTCTAAAGAGATCCCTTTAGATTTATTGCCCAACGAAATCCTTGTAACATCCAATGAGTATAGATACCAGTATGATGTTAGTATTGGAGAAACTGCTTTAGAGGCCATATCAAAATGCGAGAAAAAATTCGATAAAATGATTAACCCACACGGAGGTCCAGACGAAGAAATAGTTGATTGGTTTATATACAAAGAAAAAAATGCCCAAGGACAAACAATTGATAATGGCTATATACTATCCTTTGATTATAATACTGGGGCACGTTATTTCGATATAGAAGAATTTACAGACCATGTTTTGGTTACTGGTATAAAGTTATTTAATCAGTATAATTAGGGAGGAGGAATATGACTAAATTATTTAGGACGTTTCTTGTTTTAGTAGTTATGATTTTGATGTCAACAGGGTGCGCATCTCAAGAGATCCCAGAGGCTGAAAAAGAAAAACCAAGACAAGAAGTGACACATAAAGAAGAAACGGGCCAGGAGGCTTTGGGAGAAAATAATGAAAACAAGACCCCTTCAACAAGTAACACGGAGGTAAAAGATCTTGTGCCTGCTAAAAAAATGATGTTGTTAAAGGTAAAATAACCTTGCAAGGGACAGACCCGGGTTTAGGACTCTTGCTAGAAGAAATAACAAGGATAGGCCCCTATGAGGTCAAGCAGCTTATTTTTAACAGGGAAGAGAACGTTTTGAAATATATCCCCAGGTCAGCTCTAACCTACTATTTTGAAGGAGATTTGTCTTTAAGAGAAGAACTTAGCGGCCAGCTAGATCTAAAAATAAAAGTTGATCCAGATACCATTTATTATGAAGAAGATCGAGACTTAGCATGGGTGAATGTGCTAGAAGTTTTATCTTTGAATGGAGAAGCAAATCCAAGAGATAAGTCAGGGGATACTTACCCAGATCAGTATTATAAGGATGTTATTCATCATCTAAGTGCATCAATGGACATTCCTATTAAAGAAAATATTCAAGAAACAAAGATTTATATGGCAGGTGGTGTATTTACAGAAGCAGTAGATGAATTATTATCCAGAGGATATGCTATTACAATGGGAGAAGATAGATACCATATTATCAAGGAATAGTAGCAATCAGACAATTTGCAAAGAGCTATAATTATTTGGTGAAAATCATGATAATCATTAAAAAGTTGCCTCCTTGCAAAGCTCTATAGCTGATGGCTATATCAGTCAAATGTATGGTTATGAGGCACTGAATATGGGGTTTTTGTAGCTGCAAAATTTGATGAAACTCAGAATTTTGAAATGCCTTACGAAAACGAAAATACATTCTCAACACAATTTATAAATTATCAAGGAGGTTTAATTTGAGATTTATTTCATGGAATATTGATTCATTAAATGCAGCATTAACAGGGGATTCAGATAGGGCAGCCCTTACAATGCAAGTAATTAATACAATTATAGAAAAGGATCCAGATGTAATTGCTTTGCAAGAAACTAAATTACCGGCCCTTGGACCAAGCAATAAACATGAAGAACATCTAGCAGAGTATTTTAAAGGCTATTCCTATGTCTGGAGAAGTTCTCAGGAACCTGCTAGAAAAGGCTATGCCGGGACAATGTTTTTATATAAAGATAAGTACTCTCCCCAAGTTTATTATCCTGAGATAAAGGCCCCGGATACTATGGATTTAGAAGGAAGGATTATTACCTTAGATTTTGGGGAGTTTTATCTTACTCAGGTATACACCCCTAATGCAGGAGACGGTTTAAGAAGATTAAAAGAAAGGCAAGTTTGGGATGAGAAATATGCTCAATACCTCCAGAGCCTAGATAAAGAGAAACCAGTTTTAGCCACAGGAGACTATAATGTAGCCCATAAAGAAATAGACTTAGCAAATCCCCAAAACAATCGTATGTCGGCAGGCTTTACTGATGAAGAGCGCCAAGGCTTTACCAACCTATTAAACAAAGGATTTACGGATACCTTTAGACATATTCATGGTGATGTAACAGGTGTATATTCCTGGTGGGCTCAAAGGGTAAAAACAAGTAAAACAAACAACTCAGGCTGGCGGATTGATTATTGGCTAGTTAGTGATAGGATAGCCAACAAAGTCCTTAAATCTGAGATGTTAGACTCTGGTCAAAGACAGGACCATACACCAATTTTGTTGGAAATAGAGGTGTAAATAGGAGTGCAAATAGGCCCCATGACATGGATTATTGTACAAATTCCATGTCTATCTGCCTGTCTTCAACATTAACCTTAGCTATTTGAACCTTAACCTTCTGCCCTAATTTATATACTTTTTTCCTATGCTCTCCTACTAAGCTTAGGCTCTTTTCCATATATATATAGTAGTCATCAGTTAAATTAGATACATGAACCAATCCTTCAACAGAATTATCTAGCTCCACAAAAAGTCCAAAAGAGGTAACCCCACTTATTATACCTGGGAACTCTTGCCCTTCAAATTGCTTCATATACTCCACCTTCTTTAAATCAACACTTTCTCGCTCAGCATCTTCTGCAACTCTCTCTTGTAAGGATGATTGTTTGGCGTATTCATCCATTCTTTCTTTTAGGTCATCTATCCTTTCGGAATCTAGCTGGTCACCCTTTTGTATGATCTCCTTGATAACTCTATGAATAGCCAAATCGGAATACCGCCTAATTGGTGCAGTAAAATGAGAGTAATATTTTGAGGCAAGTCCAAAATGTCCTAAAGCCTCTACTGCATAACGAGCATGCTTCATAGACCTAAGCATTACTGTGCTAATTGCTCTTTCTTCAGGTTTGCCTACAACATTTTCCACAACGGTTTGATATGCCTTGGAATGGATTTTTCCCTTAGTAGTTTTAACATGTAGACCAAAAATACCTAGAAAATTGTTTAGTTCTTCCACATCTTCAAGTTCAGGCTCTTCATGCACTCGATATAAAAACGGGATATCTAGCCAATGATAATGTTCTGCCACAGTTTCATTGCTAGCAATCATAAATTCTTCAATAATTTGGTCAGACAAAGACCTTTCCTGCCAGGCTATATCAATAGGTCTACCTTGTTCATCAAGGATAACTTTGCTTTCGGGGAAATTAAAGTCTACTGTTCCCCTTGCCAAACGTTTGTTTTTCAAAATCAAGCATAAATCTCTCATATTATCGAAGGTTTCCACAAACTCTTCATACTTAGTTAGGAGTTCTTGATCCTCTCCTAGCAAGATCTTGGTAACATCTTTATAAGTCATTCTTTCTTTAACACGGATAATAGACTCCAAAATTTCGTGATTTTCAACTTTGCCATTTGGGCTGATATCCATAAAACAAGTCAGAGCTAAACGATCTTTACCAACATTTAGACTACAAATACCATTTGAGAGCCTTGTAGGTAACATAGGTATCACTCGATCCACGAGGTAAACGGAAGTTGCTCTTTTTAGCGCTTCTTTATCCAAGGCCGAGTCCTCTTGAACATAATGAGCCACATCAGCAATGTGAACACCTAGGCGATAGTATCCATTATCTAAGATTTCTAAAGAAACTGCATCATCTAGGTCTTTAGCATCTGCACCATCAATAGTTACCAAGGGCAAAGCCCTAAGATCCCTTCTCCCTTGAGCTTCTTCTGAGGCGATTTTTAATGGAATCATTTCCGCTTTAGCTAAGACTTCTTGGGGGAAGTCTTCTGGCAGCTGATACTTACGTACTATGGAAAGGATATCCACACCAGGTTGTCCTTTTTTACCTATTACCTCAGTAATCTTACCCTCAGGGTTTCTCCTTTTTTCTGGCCAACGGGTAACCTGAATAACCACCTTATCCCCATCTTTGGCTCCATTAAAATTATCTTTGCTAACGAAAAAATCTTGGCCAATTCTTGAATCATCTGGTAATACAAAAGCGAAATTTCCACTGCTTTCAAATGTTCCCACCACATTTATGTTGGCTCGAACAAGTATACGGATTACTTCACCTTCTTGTTTTTTATTGGCTTCCAATGATTTATACAAGCGGACTATTACCCTATCATTATGGATAGCCCCATTAAGATCATCACCTTTAATGTAAACATCCCTTTGATTATCATCATCAGGAATTAAGAAGGCAAAACCTTTAGCGTTTCCCTGAATCCTGCCTACAACTAAATTCATAAGCTTGGGTAAGCCGTAACGCATCTTCCTAGTTGAAATAATTGTACCTTTTTCTTCCATTTCATTTAAGGTCTTGGAAAAATCCTTGATAGCTTCAACATCATCAATTGAAAAATGCTGGATTAACTCTTCCAAAGTTAAAGGTCTATAAGCTTGTGTATTCATAAAATCTAATATTTCTTTGCTCTTATTCATTTTGTCCTCCAATTACTAGTATCCTATCCTTTTTTATTATGGCCGTTTACTAAAGAATGAAAAAGATGGGCTATTAGTAATAGTCTACCCTAAAACACCTGCACAATAAACAAAACCAATAAAAATAATAACATACCACCATACTGCAGCAAAAACGATATTCTTTCACTGATGTAAAAAGTCAATAAAAGTGTACAACTTTATTTTACTGCTTACAACTGAAGCTTTATCAGTACTTTTGTATCGATTAGAATCGAAAAACGTGTTGATTATATCCAAAGTTTTGTCTAAGATGTGATTTTTATGTTTAAAAAACCTAACTTTTCTGGCTGGGTTCAAAAGATGAACCAGCTGATATAATTTTTTCATGAGTACTTTGCTAAGCAAGAGGGTTTTCTAATACAAAAAATATTGAAAGAACCCTTGAAAACAGGATTGATTTTATGTTATAGAAGAGTCCTGAATACGAGGAGATATGAAAAATGAGAAAAGAAATTAAAAGATGTGCATTAGCTTTACTATTAGTTGTCTTATTAATGGGGAGAGTTTTTGGGACAGGTTTTCAAGAAACTATTAATGTATGGTTTAATTCAATTGTTGGGTGCACAAACCTTTTCCATCATCATGCCGGCTAGTTCACCCATTTTCTTGGGTGTTTCTTTTCTACCTTCATTTAACCAGGTCCGCAATAAGCCCACGAAACCAGAGGTTATGAATGAGTAATAGTATTCATATAAATCTTCATCCATTTCTCCGAAGAGTGCCTGCCACTCTTCTTTTTCCTTTGGTTTTCCCATGTTTATTAATCTTGATAAAAAATCGGAATCACTTGAACTTAATATTATTATGCTAATATCTATATTTTTAGCTAAAAATTCAAAAGCCTCCAAAACAATAGGTAAAAGGACGACTTGATTTTCTTTGCGGCAACGTTTTTCAAAAATCACTCTAAACTCTTCAAGTATTTCATTTTCGATCTGTTCATAAATATCGTATATATCTTTGTAATGAAGATAAAAAGTTCCCCTGTTTACATCAGCTTTATCGGTTAATTCCAATATGCTGATTTCCTTGATATCCTTTTCTAATAGCAATTGAATAAGGGCTTCCCTAAGTAAGAGCCTAGTCCTGCGTATACGCCGGTCTATTTTTGGTTGATTCATAAAAAGTACCTCCTATTGGACATTTTTAAGGTGAGTGTCTATTATCATACAGTTAGGGAGAGATTGATGCTTGTGATACCCATACAAGCATATTATAATAGACATAAGACCAAAAAGCAACTACTGTCTATTAGGAGGGATCAGACATTGTCTATTAGGAGGGATCAGACATTTTACTTTTATTAATTGATAAACTTTTTAAGTTTAAAAAAACAATATTATTTTCTATCCTTTTCATTGCACTTTTAGCTGCCTTAGCAATGGCATTTGTAGAGATTAATTATGACCTTACGAGCTACTTACCTAAGGATGTTCCATCTACTATAGCTATGGATGTAGTCGAAAATAGCTTCAAGGAGGAAATACCCAACATCAATGTATTTATACCAGAAGTGACAATTCCTCAGGCTTTAGCTTACAAAGAAGCAATGTCCAAAATTGATGGTGTTGGCACTGTATTATGGTTAGATGATTTGGTGGATATTCATCAACCCATAGCCACAATGGACTTAAATACAGTTGAGGACTGGTATAAAGATGGCAATGCACTCTTTATGCTAGGGGGGGATACTGAGAAAAGTGTAGCTATAGTTAGTGAGGTTAGTAAAGTTTCTGGAGAGGATAGTATCCTAACTGGAGCATTGGTCAATCAATCTACCATACAAACTTTGTCAACAGGCGAAGTATCTAAAATTTTGCTTTATATGGTTCCTCTGGTTCTCATTATATTGCTAATATCTACATCCTCCTGGTTTGAACCCATTTTGTTTTTAATTGCCATCGGTGTAGCCATATTAATAAACGAAGGAACTAATATTTTCATTGGCGAGATTTCATATATAACCCAGGCCACGAGTGCTGTCCTACAATTAGCCGTATCTATGGACTATGCAGTATTCCTTTTGCATGCTTTTTCCAAATTTCGCAACGAGGGGAATAATGTTGAAGTAGCTATGAAAAAAGCAATGGCTGACTCTACTTCTGCGATTGCAGCAAGTGCAACCACTACCATCTTTGGATTTTTAGCATTAACACTTATGAGGTTTGAAATTGGTTTAAATATGGGGATTGTTCTTGCAAAAGGCATAGTATTTAGTTTTTTATCAGTTATGTTGCTGTTGCCTATATTGGTAATTTACACTACGAAAATCATGGATAAAACACATCATCGCTCTTTTATACCATCTTTTGAGAAGGTTTCTCGAGTAGTTGTGCGGATATGTATTCCCTTGGCTATGGTCATTTTCCTTGTTATTATCCCTAGTTTTTTAGCACAACAAAAAAACGACTTTATCTATGGGTCTTCGGGAATAAACGATGAGTACTCCCAAGAACAGATCGACGAAAATCGTGTAATAGATATTTTTGGAGTAAAGAAACAGATGGTATTGTTAGTTCCAGAAGGGAATGTGGTGAAAGAAGACAGTCTTAGCAAGGCATTGAAAAGGATTCCGAATGTTAGCTCTATCATTTCTTATACTGGTACAGTAGGAGCGGAAGTCCCACCGGGATTCCTTTCTGAGGACCAAATTTCTGCTTTTAGATCAGGTGGATATAGTCGTTATATTTTTTATGCCGAAACCATTGAAGAAGGAGAAGAAGCCTTTGATTTGGTGGAAGCTGTTAGGGAGGTCGCATTTGATCACTATAAAGCTGACTACCATCTTCTAGGGCAAACCGTAGTTAACTATGACTTAAAAGAAACAATTGTAAAGGACACCCCCCGTGTTAATGGTGCGGCGATAATTGCTATTGGGCTAGTGCTACTTCTGACCTTCCGAAACTTTGCTATTCCATTTATTTTGCTACTTACAATAGAAGGAGCTGTTTGGATAAATCTAGGAATACCCTATTTTAGGGGTACAACATTAAATTATGTTGGTTTCTTAATCATAAGTGCGGTTCAACTTGGAGCTACTGTAGATTATGGAATACTATTTGCCAATCAGTATATGAAAAACCGAAAAAAACATGCAAAAAGAAAAGCTGCGGAAGTTACCATTTCTAACAATGCAGCTTCCATACTGACACCAGCCAGTATACTTGCTTTAGCAAGCGTAACCCTGGGCATAGTCTCAACCAATGGAATCATAAGTGAATTAGGATTAATGTTGGGGCGAGGAGCTGTAATATCCTCTTTGATGGTACTTCTCTTCTTGCCTGCTCTACTAATTATCTTTGACCCAGTGATTCAAAAAACATCATTCATAAAAAGGAGAAAAAATCATGAAGACCATAGAGAAAAAATATCATAGAATGGGAGGAAAACAGCTACTATCCCTGGTCATAATAATAGCTCTGTTTATTGCTATAACCATTCCTGTCTTTGGGCTGACTGAAAGTACAGCAAAAGAAGAGGTGATTTATGTTAACTTAAATTCTGACGGATCCGTAGATGAAATTTATGTAGTTAATAGCTTTGAGTTAAACCAGGCTGGGCAAATCATTGATTATGGAGATTATACATCATTTCGTGAAATGACCGCTTCAGATGGTATGCAGATTGAAAATGAAAAGATTACCATAGATGCAAATGCAGGGAAATTATATTATGAAGGAACATTAAATAGCAAAATTATTCCTTGGTCCTTTGAAATACAATATTTTATTGACGAAAAAGAATACCCCGCGGAGCGCGTGGTTGGAAAAACAGGTGATTTAGAAATTAAGATCAAGGTAAGATCAAATGTCAAAGAGAAGAACCCCTTCTATGACCACCTTACATTGCAAGTATCATTAAATCTAGATACATTTGTATGTAAAAACATAAAAGCTGAGGGAGCAACCTTCGCTAATGCAGGGAAAAACAAACTAGTATCTTTTATGATTTTGCCCGGGAGAGATTCAGACATCTCTCTTACTGCAGAAGTAACGGATTTTGCCATGGAAGGGATATCTATAAATGCGGTTCCAATTGAAATGAATTTAGACTTTGAAGAAGAATCGATGTTTGGGTCTAAACTTTCTGAATTAAAAAAAGGTATTGTGGATTTGGACGATGGAGCAGTCAAACTTATGGATGCAGCAAAAAAACTGGCTGATGGTAGTGGTGAATCAAAAGATGGTATAAATGATCTCTGGACGGCTTCAGTTGAAATCAAGGATGCTACCTCGAAGTTTGTTGATGGCACAAAGGATTTGCGAAAAGGAAGCAAGGAACTAAACACGGGAGTTAGAGATTTGCGAAAAGCTACTGCTGATTTAAAAAATGGATCTATCAAGATAGTAGACGGAATGAATGGTCTAGTAATAGGGACCAATAAACTTTCGGGAGGTATGGCGGAAGTAGACGATGGTTTGGGGCAATTAGTTAACTCTGCCAAAGATTTAGATAATGGAATGATTGGCTTAATGGGTGGCTTGGAACAGTTGGCAACTTCAGGCCCATCTCTTAACGCAGGAGCAATGGCAATATTTCAATCCATGATTGATAGTGCTAACATGCAACTCTCTACCGCGGGAATCTCGGCTGATTTAACCCCATATAATTATTCAAGCAAAATAGATGAAATTTTATCAGGGCTTGGTGGTGAAAGCCCTTTCATTGCTATGATAACTAACCTTAAGGCACAGCTCGATGGTTACAGTGCTTTTTACCAAGGTCTAGTAGACTATACTAGTGGTGTAAGTCAAGCCAGCATTGGCCTTGCAGGCCTAAAGCAAGGAACGAATCAGTTATATCTTGGATTGGACAGCCTTAGAAAAAATGGTGTTGGCGGTCTGATTACAGGTTTGGATGAACTTGAAAATGGCACAAGAAAACTCTTAGCTGGAACAATTGATTTAAAAGACGGTGTTATAAAGCTCCATGATGGGGTTATAGAGCTAAGCGATGGAACTTCTAAACTATTAGACGGTGTTATAGAATTAGAAGACGGGAGCATCGAATTAAATGATGGAATGGTTGAGATGTCTGATGGTATTGTTAAACTACTTGACGGGGCAGTAGAACTACATGATGGTACCGTAAAACTATATGATGGAAATATTACCTTGGCTGAGGGAACCTTTGAATTTCGAGATAAGACGGCTACAATTGAAGAAGATGTTAAGGCGATTATTAAAGACAAAATCAATGAAATGATGGGTGGAGATTTTATCCCTATATCTTTTGTTTCCAAGAAGAATACCAATGTTGATTCGGTTCAGTTTGCCATGCAGACTGCCAGCATTGAATATTCTGAAGTAGATAAAAAAGTCGATGATGTAAAACCCGAACTTAATATATTCCAAAGACTCTTGAAACTGTTTGGATTATAATAATGTGATATTTGAAGACTTTATTACCACAGAAGACCTTAGCTCCTTAATTGCAATCCGCCAATTGAAGAAGAGCTGCAAGCAGAAAATCTGCTCCCTGAACCAAATCTTGAGGCAGGGTGTCCTCTTGGGGAACATGACTTCGCCCACCTATGCTGGGCACGAAAATCATCCCCGTAGGGACAAGGGGCGCTAACATGCAAGCATCGTGAACTGCACCGCTGTTCATCTGGAGGTAGGGTATTCCCATGTTATTAGCAGTATCTTCCAGTAGTTTTACGATTTTTGGGTTCATAGAGTCTGGTTTGGAGAAAGCCACTTGTCGATGATGACAAGTGATACATCTGTCTTGAGAAATTTTTTCAATCCGATTTGTAATTTCCCTCATCACGGCATTTATAGTTTCTTCTTGGGGAGACCGTATCTCTACAGTGAAGATTACTTCTTCAGGAATTACATTAGAGACGTTGGGGAAAACATTGATCTTCCCTACTGTGGCAACTCCTTCACCTTGGCCTAACTCAATGGCACATGACTCCACCGCCAAGATACTGGCAGCTCCTGCAGCTAGGGCATCCTTCCTTCCCTTCATGGGAGATGCTCCGGCATGATTGCCCACGCCCGTCAAGGTGAACTCCAATACTTCCATTCCGTATATACGGTTTACAATGCCAATGCCTATTCCTTCTTGTTCCAGTACTGGGCCTTGCTCAATATGGAGCTCCACCATAGCATGGATATTATTCCAGTTGGGAACCATATATGAATCATAGGCGGGGTAGTTTTCTCTTGCAAGAATATCCCCCAAAGATATGCCTTCTTGGTTCCTTAATGCTTCTAGGTCTTCCTTACCATACTTTCCAGCATAAAACTTGCTGCCAGTAAGAGTAGAACCAAAATTAGATCCTTCCTCTTCTGCAAAAACAACCAGCTGAATTGATTTCCCCAATTCTAATTTCTCTTCCTGTATTCGCCTTAGAACTTCTAAAACTGACAGGGTTCCGTAAATCCCGTCCAGCCAACCACCATTTTGTACTGTATCGATGTGAGAACCCCCTAAGATAATTGGCTTGCCTCGGCTTTCGGGGAATTCAAAAAATAGATTTCCTATTGGGTCTTTTTTCATGGATAAGCCTATTTTTTTGGCTTCTTGAATCAAGTAGTCTCTAGCTTCTTTATCCTTGGCGCCATAGGAAAATCGGGTGACCCCTTTTTCAGGGGTATCCGTTTTTCTTTTCATTTCATCTAAGTCCCTTAAGAGGCGATCTCCATTGACCTTATAGCCCAAGACTTTATTTTTCATAGGCGGCTCCAAAGGGCTTTCCGGCTACGAACTGGCCCTGGCCTTTTTTACCAATATATTGTCCTTGCTCCACCACTTTTTCACCACGTAAAAATACAGTTTCTGCTCGGCCCTTCTGTTTGAATCCTTCAAATGGGCAGTAATCTACCCCTTCTAAGTTGTTGGCTGCCTGAATCACCCCTTCATAGGCGGTGTCAAAGATCACCACATCTCCATCAAAACCAACTGCCAACTGTCCCTTTTTCGCAAGGCCATTGATCTTAGCAGGCATAGTGGCAAATAAGTCTACCAAGCGAGAAGGAGAAATTCGTCCTTCTTCTACTCCATAGGTCCAAAGAATATTAAGTCGATTTTGTAGACTGGGGGCTCCGTTGGGGATATCAGCAAAAGATTTTCCTTCACCAAACCCCATATGTTTTTGGTCTTTATAATCAAAACCGCAGTGGTCCGAACTCACTGCATTAAGCCATTTTTTGTCGATAGCTTCCCATAAGGCTTCACGATGTTCCTCGGTTCTTAAGGCAGGAGAACAAACATATTTGGCCCCCTCAAAGTTGGGTCTGGCTAGGTCCTCGGTATCCAGCACCAGATAGTGGGAGCAGGTTTCTCCGAAAATCGGCTGGCCAGCATGATTGGCTTTCTTGATTTCTTCTAAGGCTTCTTTAGCAGATACATGTACAACATAAAGAGGGGCATCTGCCAATTGGGCCAAATAAATTGCTCTTCTTGTGGCCTCTGCTTCTACCACTGGTGGCCTTGAAACTGCGTGATAGTAAGGTTCCACCTTTCCTTGGGCTATCAACTGTTGGGTGAGCACGTCGATCATATCCGCATTTTCTGCATGAACCATAACGGTTATACCTGCATCTCTACCTTGATATAGAGCCTTCAAAATAGCGTCATCATCTGCATGAAAGAACATTCCCTTGTAGGCCATAAAAAGCTTCATAGTAGGGTAACCAGCTTTTGCCAGCTGGGGAATTTCTTCAATAACTTCTGGGCGGGGGTCTGTCATAACACTATGGAAACAATAGTCCACCATGGCTATTCTGTCCACATCAGTTTTTCTATATTCATCGATGCTTTGGACAAGACCCTTTCCAGGTTCCTGATTTACAAACTCAATAAGGGTAGTTGTACCACCTACTGCCGCAGCATTAGAGGTTTCAAACCCTCTTACCTTGCTTCCCTTATAGTTGAAGGAAAAATGAACATGCTGATCTACTCCTCCAGGTAGAACATACTTACCCTGGGCATTTACCACTTCATCTGCAGCCATATTCAGGTTTTCACCGATGGCTTTAATGGTTTCACCTTCTATATATACATCCGCCTTAACTTCATTCTCTGAAGTAACTACCATTCCGTTTTTAATCAATACTGACATTTTGTTCCTCCTTATCGATAATTAATTTCGATTCTCTATGCATCTTCCTCAAGAGCTACCTGCCCAATTATTCGAAATAATCATCTTCTACACAATTCTGAAAAATACAATTAGATACACTTATTTATAGTATAATGGTTCCAATTTGAGGTTACAAGTTCTCTTTTCTCAAAATTATGATATTATAGGAAGGTGTAAAGAGAAAAACAAAATGGCGGACAGCGTATAATAAATATAATGGTAAATTAGACATAGTACCTTGCCCAATGGGAAAAGCACCTGTATTTGAAGACATATATTAATAATCAAAGAGAAAGTTCAAGCTGCTAAAGTTATTGGAAGATAAGGATTATAAGGAGTAGTTATTTATGGAATATATCGTTAGACAAGTTAAGGATTTTTATAAGGTTATAAAACTTAGAGAGTTCAGAAAAACTGAGGGAGTCAATTTTGATGTTATGGATAAATCAATGATTCCTAAAATTGATGTAATTGACCGAGTTATTCATCAAAAAGGTGCCAGGTCACCAGGAAAAGTAGGTCCAGTTGAAGAAGCTTGGTACATGCACCCTCATCAAGAGGATAACCTATTTGTACTTCATGGAAAAAGATTTGTGGAACTTTATAAGGCAGGCCTTGGAGAGATAGAAAAATTTGAAATTACACCTGATTATATAGAACATAATGGAGAACGTATCTTGGATGGTGGTGGCTTAATAGTATGGACTACAGATGTATTTCATAGAATAAGAAGTGGTGACCATGGATCTGCATCAATTAATTTAGCAACACATTTTGAAGGCTTTGACATCAAAACAAACTTTAATATTTACGACCTAGATACAGGAACAGGGGAGTATAGATTAATAAGAGAAGGCTATAAGGACCAAAAGTAAGATTGATAAATCGGACATAAATAGAAATTTGGAGGAGAATTAATGCCTAAAATAAAAGCAAAAAGAAACAAAACAATTGATACAACCATTGATGAAGGAGTTAGGTATCTTGATCGTTGTAAAAAAATTGATGCCCCAATTAAAGACATTCAGGAAATTATCAACACTACAATTAACGGAGACTTCTTCAATACAGTAAAACTCTTGCCAAATAATTCTATTGATTTACTTATTGCAGACCCTCCCTATAACTTGACGAAAGATTACCACGGAAACACTTTTTCCAAGAAAAAAGAAGAGGAGTATGAAAAATATCCTCGTGAATGGCTAACCTTAGTCTATCCACTTCTAACGGAAGATGCATATATTTATGTTTGCTGCGATTGGGGAACGAGCCTAATTATCGGCAGAGTATTGCAAGACTTTTTTAAGGTTAGAAACCGTATAACATGGCAAAGAGAAAAGGGCCGTGGAGCAAAAGCAAATTGGAAAAATGGGTTTGAGGATATTTGGTATGGAACAAAAAGCAATAACTATACTTTTAATCTAGAGGCAGTTAAGATTCGGAAAAAGGTTATCGCTCCTTACCGAGTAGAAGGCAAACCTAAGGATTGGCAGGAAACGAAGAATGGCAACTATCGAGATACTTGCCCCTCAAATTTCTGGGATGATATTACAATTCCTTTTTGGTCTATGTCTGAAAACACTGCCCACCCAACACAGAAATCAGAAAAATTACTTGCTAAAATAATATTAGCAAGCTCTATGCCTGGGGATGTTATTTTTGATCCCTTTTTAGGATCCGGCACAACTAGTGTAGTCGCAAAAAAATTAGGCAGAAGTTATCTAGGGATTGAATTAAACCCTCAGTATTGTATTTGGGCTGAGCAACGTCTAGAGAAAGCCCAAGCCAATACAAGTATTCAAGGTTATGTTGATGGGGTTTTTTGGGATCGAAATTCTCTTTCTGAGCAAAATGCTTTTAATGGAAATGAAAATGGAAATTTAGAAAAAGCAGATCAGATATGTATAGAATATGATGAATTGGAACTTGTAAATCCTCAGAATTTGTTGGAGGATTGATATGTATAATCGGAACTTGATATCTAAACTGGTAGATTTTATAGCGATCAGGGATGGTATTAATGACAAAATGATTTTGAGTTCACAAGTAAAGGAAGAGTTTGTATTAGTTAAGGATAGGAGTGTTTTTTATTGCGATTGGTTTGCTATTAGGTTTAGTAAATCAAATAGTCGGGTTTTTGGGAATACTGTTTTGTCCCTTTCCAACTTACAAAAATATGATAAGGTTCCTTTTTTTGTTTGTTTGGTAACACCGGATAAAAATTATTTAATGATGGCAAATACAAGCTTTATTAAAAAAATTAGCCATTCATCTCAAGAATTGAGGGTGAATAATATTAAAGGTAGTTTCAACGGAAGTGATATTATCAAAGATTACGCAGGTAAGGAAAACTCTCCTGAGAATTTTGAATTCCTATTTTCTTCCCATGAAAACTTTACATTCGCGGAGAATCTTGAAAGACTAGTAGAATCCACCAATAATATAGTTCCTACAGGGAGAAGATTTGCACCTAATAGTAGTCAAGTGGAATGTATTCTCAACTCTGTAAAGAGAGCAGTGGATTTCATGGGATCCCAAGACTATATTAGCCTGGCAAGAGATCTATCAAACCGGGTTAATGAAGTTCAATCGGAAATAGCTATAGCTGCTTTGATTGATAATGTGAATTTAAGAGGCCGGGTAATTGAATTTTTAATTACTGCACCTAATGATCTAAAAGACACATTAATTGAGGCCTTGCAAAATAATAACCCCTTACCTGAATTATATACAGCGGATAAACTTGGCGATTACGAAAGGATTTTTCCTGATTTTAATTCAGTAACGGATATAAAAACTAAAATATTATTTTTATCTAGCAATCCGAAAGGTTATAATATTGACAAATTTCTCTCCTTTCTTTCTGAAGAAAAGAGTGTTTACCTTATCTACATAATAGGGATTGATAAGGATAAAAACATTAGGACTTCATTATGTTCAGTCTTTAATAAGCAGCTGCTAAATGGGACCAGGGTTATTAAGCATTGGGCTGGCAGAAATTCAAGAGGAGTTACACAGTATAATGGTTTGGATTTAGAAAATATAATTACTCACTTTGATAAAACAATTGACGTTAGAAACTCAATGAATTTTATTATTGAATGTTTAGCGGGGAATTGCGAGGAAGAAGGATTATACAGAAAGAAAGAAGAAATTTGGGCATTAGCAGTAGCAGAAAAAAATCGTAGCAAATATTAAACCATTCTAAGGACTAAATGTATTGTTGGATTTTTAGCTGTAGCCTTATATGGACTATTTGAAAGTCAGCAAAAAAGGGGGATAATCATTTTGAAAAAGCTACTTAAGGATATAGTAGACGAAGTCAAACAGTTTGTAACAGGCAAAACAATTGATGCAGTGTTCCCGCCCATACTATATATTATAGGTAACAGTATCTTTGGGTTGGAAATCGGAATAATATTGGCTATATCTGTAGCAATTTTGATGTCAATATTTAGAGCTATAAAAAAACAGAGCATATTATATGCATTAGGAGGTATAGGTGGAGTAATTATTGCCTCGGGATTTGCTTTGCTTTCAGATAATGCAGCTAACTATTTTTTGCCTAAAGTTATAACAAGTGGATTTTTATTTTTAGTGTCTCTTGTAAGTATCTTATCAGGACGACCTTTAGCCGCTCTGCTTAGCCACCTAGCTAGAGGTTGGGAATTTGATTGGTTCCAGAGGAAGGATATTAAACCAGCATATACCGAAGTTACTATTGCTTGGGCAATTTTATTTTTATTTCGAATGACCATTCAATTCATAATATTTAAAGAAGGCAATTTAGTGAAATTAGGGTGGGCAAACATTCTTTTAGGATTTCCCACTACTTTGGCGGTTTTGATCTTAACTTTAATATATGGAATCTGGAGATTGAAGAACCTAGGAGGACCTGGAATAGATGAATTTAGAGAAGGCAAAGAGCCTCCTTGGATAGGCCAAAGAAAGGGATTTTAATGATATTTATGTCTGAAGTAGCTATCGTATACTGTGGAAGTTACGAATACAGTGAAGTAAAAATGGCTGTTGAAAGAGGATTTGATTTGCTTGGGGGACCAGGGGTTTTTGCTAGCCCCAATGAAAAGATTTTACTTAAACCTAATTGGCTATCCGCAGACCCGCCTGAAAAATGTGTTACTACACATCCTTCTGTTTTTAAGGCAGTATCGGAAGTTCTACAGATTGCAGGAGCGAAACTTTCATATGGAGATTCACCGGCTTTCCAAAGTCCGGAAGCGGCGGGAAAACGCACTGGAATATCAGCTATTGCTGAAGAACTGAAAATACCTCTTGCTGATTTTAAGTCTGGCAAAGAGGTTCATTATAGTCAAGGACATCAAAACAAAAAGTTCACTGTGGCCAATGGAGTTCTAGAAAATGACGGAGTTATTAGCCTGCCAAAAATGAAGACCCATGGATTTCAAAGAGTTACTGGTGCTGTAAAAAACCAGTTCGGCTGTATACCTGGAACCTTAAAGGGAGAATTTCACGTGAAGGTTCCTGATGCCTATAACTTTGCCAAAATGCTGGTTGACCTAAATTCATATATTAATCCCAGATTATATGTAATGGATGGTATTTATGCCATGGAAGGTAATGGCCCCAGAGGGGGGACCCCAAAAAAAATGAATGTTCTTCTTTTTTCTAAGGACCCCATTGCTCTTGATGCTACAATGTGTAGACTTATGAATTTAGACCCTGATCTAATTCTTACAAACAAGGCCGGAATGGAAATGGGGGCTGGAACATTCTTAGAAAAGGATATTAAAATTCTTGGGGATTCCATGGAAAATTTCACGGCCATGGATTTTGATGTAAATAGAAAACCTGAGATACCTTATAAAAATAGTGGTGGCATAAAGTTTATTAAAAATGCCATTACACCTAGGCCCTATATTGTGGGGGAGGATTGTGTTAAATGCGGTGTTTGCGTGAGCCTTTGTCCTGTAGACCCCAAAGCTGTGGATTGGCATGATGGGAATAAGAATAAAGCCCCCTCATATAGATATGATAGGTGCATCAGATGTTACTGCTGCCAAGAGCTTTGCCCCGAAAGTGCAGTTCAAATAAAACAGCCAATTATTCGAAAGATTTTTAGCAGAACAACCTAAATTAATTTTACGGAAATTAAATTAATACTATTCTCCACAATTATCAGGAGAGTGTTGACCTGTCTTCAATAATATATTATAAGCAAGATCATAAGTGATATCTATAATAAAAGGAGAAACTAAAAATGGAAAAGAATGAAGCAAAGAAAAAAGGTGCATTGCAACCAGCAACAAATGTTATAGTTTCATGTCGAGGATTAGATGGAGAAGAGAATGCCTTAGTAGTTGGCTATTGTGGCAATTGTAGTTATGCACCACCTATGGTTATGGTTGGAATAGTTCCTACAAGATATTCTTATAAAATGATAAAAGAGTCAGGGTGCTTTGTTGTGAATGTAGTAGATAAGAAATATAAAGATACCTACGATTATATGGGGAAAAACAGTAAAAGAGATACTGATAAGTTGAAAGATATGAATGTAAAATTGGAAGATGGAAAAATGGTAAATGCACCTATAATGTCGGATTGTCCAGTTAATATTGAATGTACCATTGTGGATTCTATTGTGACAGGCTCACATGAGATGTTTATTGGTAAGGTTGAATATGTGCATGCGGATACAAGTTTATTAAACGAAGATGGAGATATAGATTTTTCTAAGATTAACTTTATCTAAAATCTAAGGGAATTGTTTCGAAGTATGAAGATGCTGCTTAGATAAGGCGTGATATAGTGTCACAGGAATGTGGTATTTCAAATTTTTTATAGGGAGAATTCAATGATTACATGGTTACAACAATTTGATCCGGTAATGCAGGCCTTATTTGCTACCCTCTTTACCTGGGGTCTTACTGCACTTGGTGCAGGAATGGTTTTCTTTTTTAAGACCATACGAAAAGAGGTCTTAAATGGTATGTTAGGCTTTGCGGCGGGTATTATGATAGCTGCAAGTTTTTGGTCCCTGTTGGCCCCAGGGATTGAAATGTCATCGGAACAGGGTAAGAATGCTTGGCTAACTGCTGCTGTTGGATTTTTACTAGGTGGTGCCTTTTTGTATTTAGCAGACAAAACCCTTCCCCATTTGCATATGGGCCTAGATAGTTCTAAAGCAGAAGGGATTAAAACTAGTTGGCAGCGTAGTGTTTTACTTGTCCTAGCAATAACCCTCCATAATATACCAGAAGGCTTGGCAGTTGGTGTTGCCTTTGGCGTAGCGGCGTGTTGCGGTTCGGATACGGCAACTACGGCAGGAGCTGTTGCCCTAGCAATAGGAATCGGTCTACAAAATTTCCCCGAAGGAGCGGCAGTCTCTGTCCCATTGAGGAGGGAAGGGTTTTCTCGTAGGAAAGCATTTTTCTATGGACAAGCTTCAGGAGTTGTAGAACCCATGGCAGGGGTTTTAGGAGCCTATGCTGTAATTCACATGCAACCAATTCTGCCTTATGCATTGGCATTTGCGGCAGGAGCTATGATATATGTTGTAGTTGAAGAATTAATACCTGCAGCACAGTGCGAGCTGGGAGGTTCAAAAACAGATATCGCGACTATTGGTTGTATGATTGGATTTACAGTAATGATGATATTAGATGTAGCCCTAGGCTGATATGTTAGGGGTTAATAGTATATGCTGAGGTAAATAATCGGAAGGGGGGATGTTATGGGTGATGGCCGATATTATAGTAATAGCCAGTTTTTTAGTATAGTATACTTGACCATGCTTATTATTTTCTTGGTAGTAAATGTAATGTTGTACATATATAAAGGCGACACTAAGACTATCGTGTCTCTATATGTTAGCTTAGGCTTAGCCATGTTAATGAGTTTTATTGAAGCCATAGCGGTGTCATCAAGCATGATTTTTTTGAGTAAAGTTTTTAGCGATATACTTTTAGCCGTATTTTCATTGTTTTATATCTATTTATTAGTTGATGTGAGCAAACTAGTAGATAAAAAGATACTGATAGCCCTGAGCTTATTTTTCTCTTTGTCCTTAGGGATTTCGCTTTTGAATTTAGATTCTAGAATATTTGTTTATCTTTTACTGACAGCTAATCTAAGCCTTGTATCAAATTACTATATGCCATATAGGGTTACAACATCTATTTTTGGAGATATCAAAGAGTTGGTTTTGGATTACGTACTAATAGTAGATGATAGTTGCCAAATAATTTACAAGAATAACAACATAGCTAACTCCCATGTCTTTAAAGATATTGAGAAGGTTGATATTCAAGAAATAGGAAGCATATTTCGTGACTCTACGATTATTAGAAAAGCTTATGATAAGTCCTTTATCAAGGTTCTAAAACTTGATATGTACTTTCAGTACAATAAAAAAGAAATAATGGATGGAGAAAAAATTGCCGGACACATAATTACATTTACGGACATAAGTGACCTTATCCATATGCTTGATAGTTTGAAAATAAAACAGGAAGAGGCAAAAGCCGCTAATATTAAATTAGCCCTCTACAAAGAGATTGTTTATGATACCGAAAAGGATAGGGAGATAAACAGCTTGTTAGAAGAAATAGCAAATAATCAGCAACAGTCTATGGAGAATCTTAAATTAGAGATAGAGAATCTAAGGGATAACATGGATTCTGATTTTAGTAAAAACATTCAGAAAACCATAGAAAAAGCCAAATCGAATCTATTGGATGTAAGAACTGCTGTTACGGAATATACAAATTTTTACTATAAATAAAAACAGATGGGAGGCCTAATGATTAACGTAATAATTGCTGACGACCAAGTACTTTTGAGAAAATCACTGGGGCAAATTATTAGTACAGACAAAGAAATAAATGTGGTAGATATGGTGGGAACTGGCAAAGAAGCAATAGAATCTTGCCATGCTAACAAACCAGACATCGTTCTTATGGATATCGAAATGCCTGAGATGGATGGTATATCGGCTTTAAGTATCATAAAGAAGAACCACCCTCATACAAAGGTGATTATCTTAACGACTTTCGGGAACACGAATAATATTGTTGATTCGTTTTTAAGCGATGCGGACGGATATATTATAAAGGATATTGATTGTAGTGAACTAATCATAACTATAAAATGTGTTAACTATGGGCTCACGGTTATCCACGAAAGTGTAAAAAAACTAATGATAGAAAAGTTCACTAAGCTTGTGAATAACAAAAAAAACTATACAGATATATTAACTGAAAAAGAAATAGCTATAACAAGGCTGATAGTTAGAGGAGAGAGCAACAAGAGTATTGCGAAATCGTTGAACTATTCGGAAGGAACAGTGAAGAATATAGTAAGTAGAATTTATGAAAAACTTGATATTTCTGATAGGCTTCAACTTGCTGTCTATGCTGTAGAAAATGGCATCGACTAATGAGAGAATTTTTGGCACTTGAGATTCAGACAATTTGTATTGTTCACATAGTATCCGTAATTTTAGCCATAATATTTTTTATGATGTTTTATATCAAGGCCAATAAAGACCCAGCGTTAAAGTGGTTTCTCATTATGCAAATTAGCATAATAACCTGGATGGTGTTTAAAATATTTAAAACAGTATCCCCTGTAGAGGGTACCAGGTGGGGGTTTGTGGTAGGTTACTATTTCTGCACTTGTCTCTTTGAACTTGCATTTTTAGAATTCGGCTACTCATACTTCAAAGGCAAATCTCTTAGCAACAAAATTAGAACTATTATTTATATTTTTCCCCTTTTACAGTTCTTGGTAGTAATTACCAACCCTTATCATTATTTGTTTTATAAAACATTTGATTTTTGGGGTGATAGTTTTGGACCCTTATTTTATGTTCATACTGGAATAGTCTACAGTTTTGTGGCCATTGGATTTGTATATGGAGTACGTAAATTTCGTAGAGAATTTACGGATAAAAAATTATGGTACAAATCTCTAGTTGCAGCTGCAATTCTTTTGCCCCTTGTAATTAATTTTTTGTATATAAGTAGAATATTACAAAAAGTTGTATATGCTCTTGGAATACCAATTATATTTGATATATCTCCAATTGCCTTTACTTGGGCCATCCTAGCCTTTGTATATGCTACATTTAAGCATGATTTCTTTAGCCTTTCACCAATTCTAAAACATGAAATAGTCCATAAATTAGATACAGCCATATGCATATTGGGATCTGACTACAAGGTTTTATATATAAATGAAAAAGTGGCCAGTATCTTTGAAAGCCACCCAGAAACTACAATCCAAAAATTCTTAAATAAAGACACCATGAATGAAATAAGGCAAGTTAAAACATTAAGCAAGGAAGTAGAAGTCGATGACAAACACCTCAGCTTTTATATTAGGGAGGTACCTAATATAATTGAGACAAGATACCTAGTTACTATTAAGGATATAAGCTCATATAAACATGTGGAGAGTGAAATTAAAGTCAGGCAAGACGAATTGCTAAGGTCAAATATAGAATTAGAAAAAAATATTGAAATATTAAAAGAAACCTCTAAGGTTGGAGCTAGGACTTATGTGGCAAGGGAATTACATGATATTATTGGACATTCTTTGGTTGTTACAATTAAGCTTTTAGAAGTTTCTAGCTTATATATTCACAAAGATAAGGCGTCAGCCCAAGAGTCGATTGAGGACGCAATTGAATCTATAGATACAGGCATTGCAAACATGGAATCCATAGCCACCATAAGCCAAGAGAACTATTCGGGGAAACAGTTAGAAAGCGATATTAAAAAGATACTTTATTCTGTTGATAAACTGGGAGTAACCACAAATTTCATATTAAAGGGTATGGTGTACAGCCTTGACAAGGAGGTTTATGAAGTACTAAAACGAGTCTGTATGGAATTGGCAACCAACTCATTAAAGCACAGCGGAGCCAGTGAAATATTTATTTTGATAAATATAAAAGAGGATGAAATAGATTTACTAATGATGGATAACGGTAAAGGCACAAAGAACTTGATCAAGGGTAATGGCTTAAGAGGTATAGAGGATAGGATTCTAAATTTAGGGGGAAGGATTCATTATAATACTCAAGATGGTTTTATGGTAAATATTAAAATTTGATGATTCATGTCTAGTGGCCCAATTGTATCTTAGTTGACTCAGTTGATAAAAATGACTTGGGTCATTTTTTTGTAGAAAAATATATGACTATGGTTAGGAAAAGGGTGACTCTCGCCTCTTGCAAATAAGGGTAAATTTGAATAGTCTAAAATTACTATAGTGAATAGTTGACAAGGCTGAAAAAAAGAAGGGGATTTTACCGTGGCAAATACAAATGAGCTAGACTACAAATTATAGGGGGACGATATGCAGTTTGTAGAAATTGAGCTAGACCAGGAGAGAGTGTATTAGCTGAAGCTGGCTTAATGATAAAAAGGCATATAACAAATAGAGAATTATTGACCATAGATACTGGATGTCTAGTAGCTATGACTATGAATGTAGACTTTGACGTAAAATTCGCAGGAGATACTAAAAGTGGATTGTTTGGAGGTGAAGGCCTATTCCTAGGTACACTTTCTGGCCAAGGCGATATATGGCTTCAGTCACTACCCTTTAGTAGGATGGCTGATAGAATATATAAAGCTGCAGGCAGCAATAAGTGTGAAACTAAAAATGCGGCTAATGCAGGAATCGGTGAGCTAACAGGAATTGCTAACTTGTTTGGGAGGGATTAATAATGAAAGAAACGAATAAATGGATCTGCGCTTTAGCATATTTAATATTTTTTATTCCACTACTGGTTGATAGCGATAAAGAAGAATACAAATTTCATGCTAATCAAGGCTCAAATCTTCTGTTACTTTCAGTTGCAATTGGGGCTGTAGGAACAGTGATACCTGTTATAGGCTGGTTTTTACTTCTTCCTATTGGCGGCCTATTATGTTTTGTCCTAGCCATAATGGGGATTGTTAATGCAATAAATGAAAATATGAAAGAGTTGCCCTTGATTGGAAAATTTAAGCTGATTAAATAAGGAGAATGCTATGAAAACAAAATTATTATTATTAGTAATTGTTGGGGTTATGTCTGTAACATTTATGGCTTGTGGCGAATCCTCAGAAGCCCCTGGTGAAGACGGAGCTAGTTCAAAGCAAATAGAAAGCATGGTAGATGAACTCGTTGAAATGACCGCTGATAAATATGGAATAACAAAAGAAGAATACACAGCCAGTATAGAAGCTGGAGGGAAAACTCCTCTTGAAGAGTTTCAAACAGCGGCAGAAGTTATGGGAATATCAATTAAAGAATATTACGAATATGAAAAGAGTGCTGCCGGGAATATGACTGACGAACAAAAGGAAACAATGTCTAATATGGGTGCCGCTTTAAAAGAGGCTGAATCAACAGAGTTTTAGGGGTTGGGAACTAGAGATATCTCAGTAAACACACATATTGACTTAACGACAAAAAAATAGGGGGACATAATGAAAAGTCTCAATAAGCTTGGCTTAATAATAGGAGCTGTTTTAATAATGATGGATGTTAATAATGATTCTTTTGCTGAAGGTGAGAGTGGAAGTATACTATCATCCGATTATGGCAGCACAGATGATTATTGGGATACAGAATAGGTAAAAAATGTCGTCATTCGGGAAATGCTGTAGCAATTCCCGGTTATTAAAAAATGGATGAAGGCGAAGCATTGACGAGTGTGGACCAATCAAAATTGTATTAAGTATGAAGGAGGAAAAAATGAAAGTTTTGAGTAGAATTTTGATCTTATTATTAGTTGTTGGTATGTTATCCGCTTGTGGTGGCGCATCAGATGGCGTTGGAGAAGGGGATGGTAACAACTTAGATCAGGGGGCAACCAGTGAGCAAGGCAACAAGAATTTTGGAACAATAGAAGACATTTCTGATTTAGTTGATGATGCTGTTGAACTTATGAGTGATGTTACTGAAGATGTAGATGACCTTACGGTTTCAATGCAAAGCATGAATGCAAGTTTTATTCACTCAACAATTGTGATGTCTGCCATGATGGAATATGTAATGAATGGATCCCAAGAGCAATACCAGTATGACCGAACTGAAATGCCAAGTGGACAAGGTGAGTACGAGGGTTCTTTAGAGAAGGATGGGGATTTTTATACCTGGAAATATAATAGCTACTATAATGACGGACTTGAATCATATTCACAACTAGTCTATGACACCGTTGAGGGTTTTGTTGAAATTAACAATGATGGTAACGATCAAGAAACCAACAAAAACCATATCCAGATAAAGCGGGTGGAAGGAGATTCAGTATTAGCTAGTTACTGTAATCTAAAAACTGGAGACAGAAAAGCAACTCAAATAGTGCTTATGGGAAAACCTGGCCAAGTATATTATGCTACACGCACCATAGATGCCTCTACAGTGGAATTGCCAATAAGCATTGAGGATATGACATCTACAGATTGGGAAGCCCTTAAAGGAGACATAGATTATGATATTTTCATAACTTACGATGGGTCGGAATTAAGCTATACAGGCCTATAAGTTAACCTATATGAAAAAACTTAGAAAAACCACCTTTTAAGCTTAGGGTGAATAAAAAACTTGGAGCCCTTTGGAAATAGAGTATTTGCTCTCTAGCCAAGGGGCTTTAATTTTTCTCCTTAAAGGTTGTTTGTCATGGGTTTATAAGGTGATTTTTGGGTAAAGATACATATTAATATTTTTCTTAAGGAGGGCCACTTATGTATTTCAAAAAGATTGAAACCCAGGGAATTGCTCACTATTCATATATGGTGGGAGATGAAGAAGTTGTTGCTGTAATTGATCCTGTAAGAGATGTGGGAATTTATTTGGAGGAAGCAAGAAAAGCTGGACTACAGATAAAGTACATCCTAGAAACCCATAGAAACGAGGACTATATATCTGGTTCCAGAGAACTTGGGGACAAAACAGGTGCTAGTATATACATATCAGGCCATGAAGATCTGGGATACACATTTGGAGAGAAAATAAAGGATGGTTTTGAGCTAGAGATGGATGGTATAACTCTCAAGGCACTTCACACACCAGGCCATACTTTGGGCCACTTAAGTTATGTCTTATATGAAGAAGATAAGATAGACCCCTATATGGTCTTTACAGGGGATTGCCTTTTTATGGGGGATGCCGGAAGAACGGATTTTTACGGCAAGTCAAATCTTGAAACAATGACTGGTCATTTATATGACAGTATATTCGAAAAACTTATCCCTTTAGGTGACCAAGTTTTAATGTTTCCTGGCCATGGGCCTGGTTCTGCTTGCGGAGAGTCAATGGACAAAAGACCATTTTCGACCCTGGGCTACGAAAATAAAAATAATAGGTTTTTGCAAGCTGCTTCAAAAAAAGACTTTATAGAAAAATTTGCTAAAATGAGAATAAAGCCCAGATACTTTGAGGATATGGAAAAGCTTAACGTCAAAGGTGCTGATTTCATCGGTCAAGATATAGTTCTTAACGCCCTTACATTCCAAGATCTAAAAGAAATTAAGGACCAAGTCTTATTACTGGATATAAGAACTAAGGAAGCCTATATTGGTGGACATATACCAGGTTCAATTTATATGTCCCCAAAAAGCCTTTCAACATTTCTTGGTGCAATTTTTACAAGTGCCGAAAAATTAGTATTTATTAGCGATAGTAATGTGGGGGACTTAGAGGAAATCTATTGGTATTGCAAACGCATAGGATTTGATAATATATTAGGATATTTTCCAAATGCTTCAAATCAATGGGAAAACAATGGTGAGGAACTAGAAAAAGTTGCAACCATCTCAGCCAAAAAATACATAGAGACTTCAAGAGAAGGGGAATACATGCTTCTTGATATCAGAAAAAGTGATGAAATTGAAGACTCAGACCCCCATGAAAACAGGGTTAATGTTCCTTTACAAAACATCTACAAATGCCTTGCCCACCTATCATATGACCTCCCAACATTTGTACTTTGCAACTCTGGAGAGAGAGCTACTATAGGGTACTCATACCTTAAGCGAAAAGGCTACAATCCTATAGTTATAGCTGGTGGAGTTAAAATGCTTGAAGCCTTGGGGGGGAAATAGCAGTCTAGTAGTAGGAAGGGAATTCTATGAATACCGATATAATCATTGTCTATATAATTCTCCTAGGAGCTGTAGCAGGCTTTACAATGGAAAAAATGAGAAACGATTTTGTGGCCATAATGATCCTGATTGCCTTAGCTTGGAGTGGAATATTATCTGCTGAAGAGGCTTTTTCAGGGTTTTCATCAAATGCAGTAATAGCTGTTATGGGAGTTATGATAATAGGTTATGGCATAGAAAATACTGGTCTTATAGACAACCTTGCGGAATTAATAATAAAGAAGGCAGGGAAAAAGGAAAATAGAATAGTAGCCATAGTTACGGCAACCACAGGTTTAATCTCTTCATTTCTCCAAAATATTGGAGCAGTGGCCCTGTTTTTACCTGCAGTAAAAAAGCTAAGTAGTGAGTCTGGAATAGGCCCTGAGAGAATGATAATGCCTCTAGGTTTTGCAGGGATACTTGGAGGGACTCTAACAATGGTTGCTTCAGGACCATTAATAGTCCTAAATGACCTACTTAAGGATGGAGGCTATGAGCCTTTTGGTTTATTTGCTGTTACCCCTATAGGTGTTGGGATCCTTGGAACAGGCATCCTATATTTTTATTTTCTGGCAGGCAAGCTACTTCCAGGCAATGAAAAGACCCAATGCGAACTCAAAGAAGGATCCCTATGTGAAATCAAAGATGAGTTACTGGATATTTACAACCTTCCAACTGAGTTATACGAAGTTGACATTCCACCTGGAAATACATTGGTAGGAAATACCATAGAAGAATTGGGGATTTGGAAAACCTATGGAATTCATATCCTAGGCCTTTCTGATTCAGGAGATATAACTTACGTACCTTGGAGAAAAACCAGATTTAACGAAAACCAGACCCTAGTTATATTTGGCGAAAAGGATAAGATAGAAAATTTTTTTGCCGCATTTAAATTGGAAGCCAAAAGGGAGCTTAGAGTATTTAAGCAATTAGAGGATAGAGAAATCGCGGGTTTTGCTGAAATAATAATGCCCCCAGACTCAAGCCTGTCAGGGAAGACCATAGAAGAAATAGCACTGAGAAAAAATTATAAGATTGAACCAATAATTTATATTGATCCCGAAGGAAATCGCTTACAATTTATTGAAAGGGAAATGTGGCCAGGCTTGAAGGCAATTGTCTTTGGCCGATGGGAAGCCCTAACAAGTCTAAAAGAATCAAAGGATTTTGTGGTTATCAGTGAGGTGAGAAAACCAAAAGAGACAGTAAGAACAGATAAGAAAAAACATGCCTTGGGAATTTTAGGGATTTCGATTGTTTTAATAATATTTGGATTCCCACTTCCCTTATGCTTTTTCACTGGAGCCGCCCTTATGGTTGTCAGCAAAGTGATTTCCATAGAAGAGCTTTACAAGGCCATTGATTGGAAGACAGTCTTTCTCCTAGCTGGTCTTATACCTATGGGCATTGCATTTGAAAAAAGTGGGGCAGCCGCCCTTACTGCACAAGTAATTATTGGGGTAATTGGGTCTTGGCATCTTATTTTAATTATCGGTGTAATAGGAATAATCGCTGCTTTTTTCTCCCTATTTATGTCAAACGTTGCTGCCACAGTACTCTTAGTTCCATTGATAATAATAATGGCCGAAAACTTTGCCCTTGACCCAAGGGGGTTGGCTTTGCTAGTTGCTGTTTCTGCTTCTAACTCTTTTATTATCCCAACCCACCAAGTGAATGCATATATTATGGGGCCAGGCAATTATAAGACAGGAGATTTTCTCAAAGTGGGTTCAGGCCTTACTAGTATATTTTTAATAGTTACCACAGTGATGGTATACTGCTTTTATATTTAACAAGAAAGGACAAATGTTATGGATTTTTTTCTTCTAAAAGAATGGTCCCCTTACATAGTTGGGATTTTGATAGGCCTCTTAAATATAGGGGCGCTGCTAGTATCAAAAAAACCCTTAGGGGCATCTACTAGCTTCCTAAAAGTTGGTGGAATGATATACGGTATATTCAACAAAAAGAAGGTTGAAGCAAATGAATACTATCAAAAGAAAAAACCTGAATTAGACTGGGGAGTAATGCTAGTCATAGGCATTGTCCTTGGAGCATTTATTTCATCCTTTATCTCGGGAGACTTTAATTTGATTGCCGTTCCTCAAATGTGGGCTGGTGAAATATCAAGTGGTTTTCCCCTAAGATTTTTGGCTGCTACTATTGGAGGGATATTCCTTGGGATAGGGGCAAGATGGGCAGGTGGCTGTACAAGCGGCCATGGCATAAGCGGAACAAGCATGTTGTCTCCAATAAGTTGGGTAGCAACAATTGGGTTTTTTATTGGTGGAATTGCTTCGTCTTTTCTAATTTATGGAATGTAGGGGTGAAAGCAAATGACTAAAACCAACAAAAAGGGTCGGCTTTTACAAGGGTTAATAATTGGGATTTTATTCGGCTTCTTCCTTCAAAAGGGTGGAGTTACTAAATATGATGTTTTAATTGGTCAACTTAGACTGACGGATTTTACCGTTATACAAATAATTCTCACAGCCATAGTAGTTACAATGATTGGCATTAGTATCTTCTATCCAAGTGGCCAAATCAAAGTTGAAACCAAACCGGGTTCTATTAAGAATGCAACTATCGGGGGCCTCATATTTGGTATAGGCTTTGGAATATTAGGATACTGCCCGGGCACCATTGCAGGAGCCATTGGCAACGGATACCTAGATGCCCTGACTGGTGGCTTAATTGGGATAATACTTGGAACAGTAATCTTTGCCCAGATGTATAGCTGGTTAAATGAAAAGAAGGTATTAACCACAGACAAATATAGCGAATTCAGTTTGTTTCATAGTATTAAAGGAAACCCCTTTAAGTATACGGTTCCCTTCTCAATATTTTTAGTTGCCATATTGTATGTAATTGAGATATATTTTTAACCTTACAGTTAAAGTTCTAGTAAGGGCCAGTGATCCTGGTCTTTATTCTATATATTAGATAGAAGTTGGTGTTGACATTTGAAATTAAACTCTTTAAGGAAGTATTTGCTGATTTTTCTGGGAACCCTGTCTTTAGGGTTAGGAGTAATAGGTGTTTTTCTCCCTGTACTACCAACAACTCCATTTTTATTGTTGGCTTCTTTTTGCTACGTGAGAAGCTCAAAAAGGATGTACAATTGGCTAATAAACCATAAGATTTTTGGCGCATATATTTATTGCTATCTAAATTACAAAGCGGTTCCCAAGAAGACAAAAATAGGGGCCTTGATTTTTCTTTGGACAACATTGATAGTTTCTGCAGCCCTTGTTCCCTCCCTTCATGTTAGAATATTCCTATTAGTCGTTGGTATAGCCGTTACCACTCACCTAGTGACTTTAAAAACTCTGTGCCTTGAAGACATGAAAGCTGTAAAGGACCGTAAGCCTTTATAGCTATAATAAGCTTTATTCATTCTTCATTCCAACTAACATCTTTCTAGTTTATAATCGAGGGAGTAAGGTTTATTTTTTTCAACCTTTATGGTCTTGAACGTATACGGTTGACAAATTTCAAATAACTGTAAAAAAGATTGAATTAATAATAAGAGGATAGTACCAGTTACTAGCAAGGGAGAGATTATAATGGAGCAAATGGAGAAAACAATAGAAGCGAGCATAAGAGAACTGTGCCAAGGAGAAAATTTTGCGGTCCTAGCAACCCAAGGAGAGGGCCAGCCCTACACTTCTTTGATTGGATTTGTCGTCACTCCGGATTTAAAGTATGTTGCCTTTGCAACTCCCAAGCAGACTAGAAAATATTTTCTTCTTGAAGCTAACAAAAGAGTTGCATTTATGGTAGACAATAGAGCTAACCAACCTGGGAGCATTAATTATATAAGTGCTGTGACTATTACTGGAAATGCCAGATTCCTAACGGAAAAAGAAGAAGAGGACCATTGGGGGGAGATGCTAATAGCAAAACATCCATACCTTAAAGATTTCGTAAAATCTTCAGCTACGGCGTTAGTAGTGGTAGAAGTTTTCCGCTATTTTTATGTGAGAAGATTTCAGGAGGTAGCAGAATGGGTTCCCCAATAGAATATGCGATTCCTGTTGTTGATGCCCACCAATACCCTGTGAATAAAGTGGGAGGGAAATCTAAAAACATTTCACTTTGTTTCCGAGAAAATTTTAGGGTTCCTGAAGGCTTTGCAATTACCACGGATAGCTATTTTGCATATCTAAGGACCAACAAACTAGCTGAAGCCATAGACAAAGAGCTGGTCAGGAAAAACCCCGATGAAATGAGATGGGAAGAAATCTGGGATTCTGCATTAAGAATAAGGCATGCCTTTAGCAAGGGAATCTTGCCAGTAGACATAGAAAGGCAGTTCTTAAAAGCCCTATCCCAATGGCCAGATGACACCACCTTTGCAGTTAGATCCTCATCTCCAGATGAAGACTCCAAGGAATTCTCTTTTGCGGGAGTCCATGAATCCTATATTAATGTGGTAGGCAGCAAACAGGTAATAGAAAAAATCAAGCTGGTATGGGCATCCTTATGGAGTGATAGGGCCCTTTTATATAGAAAAGAAAAAGGTTTGAACTCAACAACTAGTTCTATGGCAGTCCTAGTGCAAAAAATGGAACATCGAGATGTATCAGGCCTGGCTTTTACAATGGATCCGTCAAACAGTGATGAGGATCATATTATTGTGGAAGCAATCAAAGGAACATTGAACCTGCTGGTAGACAACAAGAAAGCTCCGGAGCGATTTAAAATAAACAAGAAATCCGGTGAGCTTGTAGAATCTAAAAAGAACTATAAGACTCTTACACCTGATTCCATTACCGAACTATATAATAGTGCACTTAAGTTGGAGGATTCTTTCGGAGAACCTGTTGATATTGAATGGACGGGCACACAAGAAGAGTTCACAGTCTTGCAGGTAAGGCCCATTACTGTGTTCAAAAAAGATGAGGATGAAGATAGACAATGGTACTTAACTCTAACACCCTCTGGACAAAACTTAATTGACCTAGCAGAAAAAGTTGAAAGTGTCTTGATCCCTCAACTGAAAAGGGATGGAGAAATGTTTGCCGTCAAGGAGCCGTCAAGTTTTGGAACCCAAGACTTGATTGAGGAGCTTGGAAAAAGAGGAGAAAAATATGCCCATTGGGCCAAGATCTATTGGGATGATTTTATTCCCTTTGCCAATGGCATAAGAAACTTTGGGTCTTTTTATAATGACCTAGTTCAACCTTCTGATCCCTACGAATTTATCAGCCTACTTAAAACAGGAGAGCTGATGGCTCAAAAAAGGGATAGCCATATGCTAACTTTAGCAGATACTTTGAGGCAATCTCCTAAGGTTAAAAGTGAGCTAGATGCTTTACTTGAAAATGATATCGCTGGTCAAGACATCCTTGATAAAATGAAACCATCAGACTTTAAGGATAAATTCCAGGGCTTTCTAAATGATGAAATGGATGTTTCCTACGATAATACTAGCCTAAAATCAGCACCGGAAGTTTCCCTTAGGGTGATTTCTAGCTTAGCAAAGGCGGCAAACAACAACCTATTCGACAAAGAAGGCATTGAAGATAAAGAAAGCGCAGATAGCACAGAGAGCCTAAAGGAAAAGTACTTTAATATTGCAAAAGAAGAGGATAATCTTGATGTGGCCCAGCAATGGCTTAGGATTGGACAAGTAAGTTGGCGCCTTAGAGATGATGATAATATTCTCCTTGGTAAAATAGAAAACCAACTCCTAATATTTATAATGGAAGGGCTTAAGAGGCTTTACGAAAGAGGGAAGACAAAAAGCCTTCCAGGGACTTTTGATATTAAAAAATGGCAAGATGTTTATAAGGCTATGGTAGAAGATAGTGAATTAGAACTAGCCTCAGTTGACGAAATCCAAAAAGAAAAAGCCACTGACTCTAGCTCCACTAGCAAAGAGAAAGCAAGGCAGCTAGTTGGCCAACCATCTTCACCAGGAGTCTATACGGGAAAGGCAAGAGTTATAAACTCCATTGCAGACTTTAAGGGTGTAGAAAAAGGCGAGATACTAGTATTTGACAGTGTTCAGCCCCAAATGACTTTTATTATTTCTTTGGCTGGAGCAATTATAGAAAGAAGAGGTGGCATGTTAGTCCACAGCTCAATCATAGCTAGAGAAATGAAAATACCTGCAGTTAATGGAGTGCCTAAAGCAACAAGCCTAATTCACACTGGAGATATGGTAACAGTGAATGGTGACATGGGGATTATTACCATAGGCAAGCCAGAATTTGAAATAGAATTTTTGTAGGGCTGAGCAAATAAACCCAGTGAAATCAATGTTTAGGAAACATTGATAATGAGTGGCGCAACAACTGATATCTTATCTCCATTTTTAGTGTTATAATTGATTTAAAGCATAATTGTTTAATAAAGCCAAGGAGGTTGAAAATCATGGCTTCTGAAATTATTTCCGTTGAACAAATCAAGGAAAAAATGGTCCCAATATTAAGAAATTACCCAGTAAAAAAAGCGATATTATTTGGTTCCTTTGCCAAAGGAGAAGCTAGTGTAACTAGTGACATTGATTTGTACATTGATACCAATGGAAAATTAAGAGGTCTTGATTTTGTTGGTTTAATTGAGACCCTTGTTGATACTTTAGGGATAGATATAGATTTAATTGATAAATCCCATATTGATAAAAATTCTTTGATAATACAAGAAATTGAAGAGGGGGGGTATGGTGATATATCAAACAAGTTAAATGTACGATAAAAGCGTACATTTGAAAACGAAAGCGGGCAGACCTGATATGATAAAAAAAAGGGTTCAATGGAAATGGGTTATAGTTGCAACCATAATATTCATGGTATTTTTAATTTTGGTACTTCCTCAGATGGCTGAGTATTCGGCCAAGGTAATTGGAGACTTCGGATCTCCAGATACATCCTTGATTTATTCTGGCGCAGACCTATATGATATGGCTGAAAGCTATGGGGAATCCGGCAGAGCTGCCTATATTAAACTAAGGTGGACCTTAGATTTTGTTTGGCCCTTTGTTTATACCTTGTTTTTCGTTTTGTGGACCCTTAAGCTTTTGGGCTATGTTCCTAGGACTAGTTGGACCAAGCATTTAGTTATTTTCCCCTTAGTAGCAATGTTTTTAGATTTTATGGAGAATTTAGGAGCTACCATAGTAATGGCCAGGTATCCATTATCTTCTGGATTAATTGCTAGCCTAACACCATTGATGACATCTGCTAAATGGCTGGCTATTTCAGCATCTTCTTTTATAGTAGCAGCTTTGATAATCGCGACTATAATAAAGAAAGTCAAAAAACCAAACTCTAATGCCATAGAATAAAGAGAGGAGAAGTAGCCATGCCTTTTGAGATTGTAAGAAATGATATAACCAAGATGGCTGTGGATGCTATCGTGAATTCCGCTAACCCCCATGTTCTCATAGGTGCCGGGGTTGATAGTGCTATTCACGAGGCTGCAGGTCCAAAACTCTTTAAGGCAAGACAAGAGATAGGTGATATTCATGTTGGGTCCGCTGTAGCTACACCGGCCTTCAAACTACATGCAGACTATGTAATCCACACAGTTGGACCTGTGTGGTGGGGCGGAGGAGAAGGCGAAAAAGAACGTGTAAAAGAGTGTTATAAGAACTCCCTTAATATAGCCCTTGAAAAGGGATGCAAGTCTATAGCCTTCCCATTGATTTCAACGGGAACCTATGGCTTTCCAAAAGCTGAGGCTCTTGGGATAGCCATTTCGGTTATCAGTGAGTTTCTCCTTCGACATGATATGAACGTCTTTCTGGTGGTTTATGACCCCAAGGCTTATGCCCTATCAGAGAAGTTGTTTGCAGCTGTTACAGAATACATAGATGACAACTATATCGAAGAACATCAAATAGAAAAGCACCAAGAAAGAAGGCGACGGGATGCTGACGTCAGCTCTTTTGGGACTATGGACCCATTCATTCAGGCTAATGAAGAACGGTATTCATATAGTAGCAAGACTGAGAGAAGCCTTGATGATCTAATTGAGGAATTAGATGAAACTTTTTCCGAATCCCTTCTCCGTCTTATTGATGAAAAAAACAAAAGTGATGTGGAAGTCTATAAAAAAGCCAACGTAGACCGTAAACTCTTTTCCAAAATTCGCAGCAACAAGGATTATAAACCTAGCAAGGTAACCGCTATTGCTTTTGCCCTGGCCTTGGAACTCAACCTAGACGAGACAAAGGACTTAATAGGGAGAGCAGGTTTTGCTCTTACCCATAGCAGTAAATTCGATGTTATTGTTGAGTATTTCATCGAACAAGGAAATCATAACGTGTTTGAAATAAATGAAGTCTTATTTGGATTTGATCAAATTCTATTAGGGGTGTAAATATGTCGCCTACCATGCGACCTTAACCAAGAGAATATTACCTATACTGTAGTCAAGATATAGATAACAGGGAGGTAAATAAAATGAAGAATAAGCTTACAGAAATCGTTTTTATTCTTGACAGAAGCGGCTCTATGTCTGGCCTTGAAGGAGACACCATCGGTGGCTATAATGCCATGGTAGAAAAGCAGAAAGATGCTCCAGGACAAGCCCTTATTTCAACGGTCCTATTTGATGATAATGTTGAAGTACTTCATGATCGCTTAGACATAAAGGGCTTAGCCCCAATTACAGACAAGGAATACTATGTACGAGGTACCACAGCTCTTCTTGATGCGGTAGGTGGTGCTATCCATCATATTGGAAATATCCACAAATATGCCCGTGATGAAGATCGTCCAGAGAATACAGTTATTGTTATCACAACTGATGGTATGGAAAATGCAAGCCGCCAATACAGCTACGACAGGGTAAAGATGATGATAGAGAGACAAAAAGAGAAGTATGGTTGGGAGTTTATTTTCCTAGGTGCTAACATCGATGCCCTAGAGGTTGCGGGGAGATTCGGAATAGGAGCTGACCGTGCCTCCAACTATCATGCTGATGGCCTAGGTACACAGCTAAATTACAGTGTAGTTGGTGAAGCCGTGTTTAATCTTCGCGAGGGCAATGGTATCAATGATGATTGGAAAGACCCTATTGATAAGGATTATAAGGGAAGGAAGAAAAGATAAATGATAGGAGCAATATCAACTATCACTAAAAGTTATCAGCTATGTTAGAAGGTAAACCACATAGCTTATAAAATAATACTTGTTGTAAAGATTCCATCTTCGGCGGTGAAAGAATATACACCGCCGTATTTTTGTGAAACGGCAACGATACTCTTTGTGCCAAGACCATGGTTTTTCACTGCACTTACAGGTAGATTATTCTTAAAGTCCACATCACCATGGTAGCTGTTATTTATTTGTATGTATAATTTATCTTTTTTACTCTTGCATACAATTTTCATAAACCTGTCCTGAGGATTAGGAAGTAGCTTGCTGGCATTAGTAGCATTTTCGATAATGTTAGAAAAAATAACGCAGAGATCCATATCGGTGACTGAGTTATCTTCTCCAAGGTTGATTTGGGTTTCCACCCTTATGCCTTCTTTTTTGGCATCAGCAATATATGAGTATAAGATTAGATTAACCACATAATTTTCACAATATCTTTCTACCGTGGCTTCATCTATGGACTGACTGATTTCGCTAATATATTTTTGTGCGGCTTCATTATTGTTGTCTACAAGAAAAGCATTAATAAGATTTAGGTGGTGTCTCATATCATGGTTACATACCAGAGTTTTTTCTTGTGATTCTTCCAATGATTTAAAATGTAGCTTTGCTGCCACTACTTCTGAATGAAGCACATTCTGGTGTTCCTGCAAGATATGTTTTTCTTTGCTTTGATTGAAAAATCTTAAAATAAGGAAGTATGCAAAGAATGCTAGGATAAATAGTAATATTCCGTATTTAACACTAAATTTACTTATAACGTCATCTATATTGTATTCTCCAACAGAATAAAGAAGTGCAGAATATGAAATGGGTATCATAGAGAATCCCAACCAGCCTTTATCCGTTGTTCGCATCATATAAAGAAAGGGTGGACGCACATACTTATAAAACAATAACCAAGTAGGTATATAAAGGGCAAAACAAATTATGTTCGCAGCATCTTTAGTGTAGTCAAGGAAAAATGCGATGGTTAGTCCGATCATTGAAAAAGATGTGCTTACAGCTACGAAAGTACAAAGGATAAAGAAGACTTGGGTTATCTTGAATTTGGAGATGAAGACAAATCCTAAAAACACAGGGAAATGAACAAGGAGCGGATACCATTTCATGAAAAATGGATATCCCCAATAGAGTAAAATAAAACTATTGAAAATCACTAAAATGGCTATATAAAGGCCTACCAAGTAAGCTCTCTTCTTGCTTTTTATTTCGCAATCAAGGAAGACATACATTAAGCTGACAGCAAAGACTAGGCTTAGAATTGATCTAATATAATCCAGCATTTTTACTCCTTAAATGCAAACGAAAAATAGGCGGATTTAACCTGGTTGTAATTTGCCCTTGCCAATGGTACTAAGTAACCTGTCTGCATTAATATCTCCCTTTGCCTTAGGGTGTCTATATGTTCCATATTAACGATATAAGAACGATGTGTTCTTATAAAACCAGGATTATCTATAAGCATATTTTCAAGCTGGGTAATAGTTCCAGTTGCTTCTATTATAGCGTCATCGCTAAGATGATAAAAAATTGTTCTGCCAACCACCTCGGCGAATTCCAATCTGCTAGTATAAATTCTTGTAAGCCCAGTTTTGCTCTTAATCAAGAGGCTGTTCCCTAAGTGAATTTGGCTTTCAGCAATTACCTTGTCTAAGAGAACGAAGAGCTGTTCCTTCCAAAGGGGTTTCAAAGCATAATAATATGCGTTTACTGAGTAGGAATCAACTGCAAACTCAGGCGAGGAGGTCATAAAGATGATTTTAGCATCTTGGTTAAACCCTCTTATTTCTTTAGCAGCATCCATTCCCGTCAAGTAAGGCATCAAAACATCTAGGAGTACTAGGTCGTAATTTTGACCGCCCTCCATTGACGCAATCAAATCAAAAGCATTCTGAAATGATGAAGTGTGAATGCTATTTTTATCTCTTTGCAAGGCCTGATAGTCTCCTATTAAGGAAACCATATTAGAGAGATCCCCGATATTGTCGTCACAAATAGCTATATTTAACATAAAATCCATCCTTACTTTGCCTGACTATTCTGCGATTACAAGTATAACACGAATAAAATACATGAGAAAGTCATTTTATTCCCTTAAAATAAAAGTCATTTCATGCCAAAAAAATGACTGTTCATGCAAAGTTGTTTTTTCGTGGGAATAAGTTGCTATAATTTCTTTGAAATATTAATAGTTTTTTGTATAAAGAAAATGAAGAAGACAAAAGGAGAATAAAATGAAAAAGTTTTTTACACTGCTTATGGTTCTATTATTAGTTTTTTCAATTGGGTTAACGGGATGTGGTGGAGAACCAGTAGTTGATGATGAGCCTGAAATGGACATGGATGCAGTGACAATGGTTCAAATTGATTCTGATCTAGGGGTTAGTTTTTTGTTACCAAGCGATTTGGAACTACAAGACAATCTTAACTATACCAACTTGGAAACTGGAGAAAATGTTGGAGTTGTAGTTTCTCCTGTTAATGGAAAATCAATGACCGAAAATTCAGAGGAAGATATTTTGGCTGTATATCAAACAAAATATGAAGATGTTGCAGTTGAAGACTATCAATCAAATTTGGATATTAATGGTAACCTGGGTCTTGTTGTAGCTCTTAGTTTAACCAGCCCAGGAGGGAATCCTCTTATCCTTACATTAGTGGTTGTAACTGATGGCACTAATGACTATCTTGTTAATTATGTTTACGGAGCTGACAATTTAGATGGTTCACTTGCAAGCAATATAGATGAGTCTATCACAAGTATTACTCTTATATAGTAAAGGAGAGTATTCCTTAAATGTATAATATGTAATTAAAAAAACGACTTTTCTGGAGATGTTTTGCTATACTTCTTGTAAATTAAATGATTTACATAAACAATTAACGCAGAAAAAAAGGAGCCTAAAATGAAGAAAACCGTTACGGTTATCATGATATTATTATTAGTTTTTTCAATTGGATTAACGGGATGTGGTGGAGATACGGGCGCTGTAGATGAACCTGAAATGGACATGGATGCAGTAACAATGGTTCAAATTGATTCAGATCAAGGGGTTAGCCTTTTACTACCAAGTGATTTGGAACTACAAGAGAATCTAAGTTATGTCAATTTGGAAACTGGAGAAAATGTTGCAATTGTAGGTGCTCCAATTGAGGGAAAATCAATCACCGAATATACAGAGGAAGATGTTTTAGCTATATATCAAACAAATTACGAAGACGTTGCTATCGAAGACTATCAAGATAATTTAGATCTTAATGGCAACCTGGGACTTGTTACAGTTCTTAGTTTAACCACTACAGGAGGACACCCTATTTTTCTTACGCTTGTTGTTGTAACCGATGGTACTAATGACTATCTTGTTAATTATATTTATGGAGCTGACTATTTAGATGGTTCACTTGCAACCAATATAGATGAATCCATTACAAGCATAACTATTCAATAGTAAATAAGAGCATTTCTTAAAATATATATTGCCTAAGCAGAAAACTGCTTTGATAATATTGAAATGGTTTTATAAGAGTAGAAATGGCGATAAATACTATCGCCATTTTTTGGGGAATAGGAGCAAACATGTATTAATATCTCACACCGTTGCATTTCATGACATAAATAGTACAGTTCGTGTTGTGTAGTCCTATTGAGAGGGATTTCATATTAGTATAGATAGAGTTAGATATAAGTAAAGGCTTAACAAGTATATATATTTTAGACAGTAATCTTACTAGAGACATGAAAGGAGAAAAAGAGAGATGAGAACAAGCAGTTATAAAAGAGGAGGAGCATTTATCCTCACACTAGTTTTGATGTTTACAACCCTATTCGGAGGGCTGGGATCTCTTGGAATAAATGGACTGGTGGAAGAGGCTTATGCAGATGCAAGTCCACGAACAACGACTTTGGACTTAACTGACATGGAGACCACAAATCATGCAATCGATGAAGGTTGGGCTTGGAACCAAGGCGAGAGTATTCTTACACTTAGTGGGATAAATTTGTCTACCCCTTCACCAACTGGAATAATTTTGCCTACAAGCGCATCAATTGTTCTAGCTGAAGGTAAAGTAAACACTGTTGAATCTACCCAATCTACTGGTGGCTCTAGTTACGGTATTTACGCTACAAATGGGTTGAATATTTCAGGCGATGGTACTTTAACAGTAACTGGCGGAGCTATTTCTAATAATAATAATGATATGAGTTGTGGCATTAGGGTTAATAGCGGTCTGGTAAAAATTCTCAGTGGCACGATAATAGCATCTGGAGGAACAGCCACAGCCTACCCGGGTGGTAATGCAACATACACAGCTGGTATTAGTTGTGAGGATAATACTGAAATATGGGGCGGATCTATAACTGCATTAGGTGGCGCTTTGGGATATCAGAGTAATGGTATATATATTAAGGGTAAACTCACTATTAATTCGGGTGAAGTCAATGCTGTTGGAGGAAATAATGCATACGGCAGTAATGGATTGTACAGTATATATTTTGTCATCAATGATGGTACATTTAATGCATCTGGAGGCATAGCTACAAATTATAGTAGGGGAATTGGTTGGTATAGCCTTTCTTTTAATGGAGGGGCTACTACTGCTACTACTACTCAAGATGAAAGTGTAACTCGGGCAGCAGTTGGTGTATCTTCTTCTATTTCGTTCGGTTCAGATGTAAGGATAACACAACCGGTAGGAGCTATGGTGAGTAGTCAAGGTGCTTTTTATAAATATATTATAGCAACAGCCTCGGACAGTCCTATTTCCGTAACAAGTGCCATCATTGCTTATGTTGATACAACAGGGCCAACAGCACCAAGGGTAGCAGGAACGACACCAACTAATGACAACACACCAACTTGGAGCTGGACAGCAGGTGGCGGTGGAAACGGAACCTTTAGATACAAATTGGATGATAATGATATGACTTCAGGGACAACAGAAACAACAAATTTAAGCTTTACACCGGGAGTACTTGCAGATGGAACGCACACTCTATATGTACAAGAAAGGGATGCTGCAGGGAATTGGTCAACAAGCGGAAGTTATGAAATAGTAGTTGATATAACAGGGCCAACAGTTGGTAGCAGTGGGACAATAGTTTCAGGAGCTGTCACAGAAAATACTGTGGCACTTTCATGGGCAGCAGGAACAGATACAGGGACAGCAACGGCAAATCTACTATATAAGGTAGTATATTCGACAAGTAACAATATTGAAACTACAGCTGAAGCAATTTCTAATGGAGTAATTGCTTTGGATTGGACATCAAATACTACAAGCTACACTTTAACTGGCTTAACAGCATCTACAAATTATTATTTTAATGTAATTGTAAAAGATCAAGCAGGAAACATGTCAGCTTATACAACAACAAGCACTACAACTACAGCACCAACTGGAACTTCTGGAAGTAGCAGTGGAACCGTTGGTGGTGGTGGCTCTTCAGCAACCCCTATAATTAACACCAATACTGGAAGTGTAACTGGGGATCAGCTAAATACTGCAGCAGGGGCTGCTAAGAATGGCGAAACTGTTACCATTAACTCTAATAAAACTAATGAAGTAACATTCCCAGCATCTGGCTTAGGCTCACTTGCTGGAAAAGATAATAGCCTGACAGTTGTTACAGAAAAAGGTACTTTGACTTTTGATAGTAAAGCAGTATCTTCAATGGGAACCCAGGCAACAGCAGAAGATATCAAAGTAATAGTAGATAATGTTGAGAAGGTTAAATTGACAGAGGGCCAGCAAGAAAAGGTTGGAGATAAAGAGGTATATGATCTTACCGTAATGTCTGGTGGTAAGCTTATCTCAAGCTTTAATGGGGGCAGGGTTAATGTCAGTATCCCTTACGAATTAAAGTCAGGACAAACAAATGATAATATAAGTGTTTGGTATATGGCTGACGACGGAAGCTTGACAGAAATTAAGTGCGCCTATAATGTCGCCACCAAATCAGTTTCATTTGTAGTAGATCATTTTTCAAAGTATATTATAGGCTATGATGATGGTGCTACTTGGGTAAATCCTTTTAAAGACTTAATGAGTGGCGCTTGGTTCTATGAAGCAGTAGCATATGTTAATTCTAGAAACTTAATGAAGGGTCAGACAGCCACTACATTTGCCCCACAGGCTGCAATGACCAGAGGCATGTTTGTTACGATTCTAGGCAGAATGAAAGGCGTAGATGCTTCTATTTATATAAATACTAATACATTCTCAGATGTAGATAGCAGCCATTATTACACTCCATATATTGCATGGGCAAGTGATAAATCCATAGTAAGTGGAGTGGGGGAAGATAAGTTTGCCCCTAATGCATCTGTAACAAGAGAGCAAATGGCTGTTATGATGACCAACTATATGAAATATAAAGGGCAAGGGCCAGTGGGTGAGTGGGCAATTCAACTAAAATATGGAGACTTAGAGGATGTTTCTTCTTGGGCGGGTGAAGGGGTAATGTTTGTAACCATGAAAGGCCTTATGAAGGGTATGGGTAATGATATCAGTGGTAATCAGTTATTCGCACCTAGGTTAACATCAAATAGAGCTCAAACTGCTCAGCTTATGATGAACCTTCAGGAACTTATGAAATAAAATAATTGTTAGTAATAAAGAACTCCGAAAGGGGTTCTTTATTATATAGCCTGTGGGATTCTGAGACTTTTTATATGAACTGGAAATTCTTTTAATTGTCGTTTCTTTTACTCCCAAATCTAGTATAATCAGTCTAGAACAATTAACCATAATAAAGAAATCGGTTTGTATATAGTAAGTGTTTAACAGAAAGGGTTTGAGATGAAAAAGAAGCGGGGTTTTAAAATATTCCTAATTATACTAGCAGTTATATTCCTAATACTTGCCCTGGCTCTATGCAGTGAGGATGATGAAACATATCTAGGCGGTGATAATGAATGGGCCATTTATCTATATCTTTGTGGCAGTGATTTAGAGTCTGAAGATGGATCAGCCAGCGAAGATCTTGATGAACTATTAGACGTTCAGCTGCCGGATAATGTAAAGGTAGTAATTCAAACAGGAGGAGCAGAACAGTGGCAAAATGATTTCGTAGACCCTGACTATCTAGAGCGGTATGTTTATGATAGTGAAGGCTTAGAATTCATAGAGCGGCAGCCCTTGGAAAGTATGGGTAGCCAAGAGACCCTTTCTGATTTTCTAGCCTTTTCTAAGGCCAACTATCCTTCCGATAAAACAGCCTTTATATTCTGGAATCATGGTGGAGGCAGTGTGGCTGGAGCTGCATTCGACGAAATTTACTGGTTCGACAGTCTTACTTTAGATGAGATGTACGGGGCATTTGAAGAGAACTATGATCTTTCAGAAGAAAACCCTCCATTCGAATTAATAGGTTTTGATACTTGCCTTATGGCAACAATAGATGTGGCCTATACATATTCTGATATAGGGAAATACCTTGTTGCATCCCAGGAAATGGAACCTGGCAACGGTTGGTACTACACTGGCTGGGCAGAGGCCCTAGCTGATGACCCAACTATGGATGGTCTGGAATTTGGTAAAGCTATTTGTGACTCTTATCAGGAAGGCTGCGAATATGTAGGTACTGAAGATGAAATAACCTTGTCTGTTGTAAACCTTTCAAAGATACCAGAGGTCCTGGATGCATATGAGAACTTTGGTAAAGACGCATTAATTAATGCAAGCCAAGACCCTTCTTTTTTCTCGAACTTTGGTAGAATAGCCTTTGCTTCAGAGAATTATGGAGGCAATACAAAAGAACAAGGCTTTACCAACATGGTTGATTTGGGACACCTTGCAAGGCAATCATCAGAAATGCTTCCAAGAACTTCAGATAGTGTTTTAGCCGCCCTTGATAATTGCGTTGAATACAAAATAAATGGCTCCTATTGCCCAGAGGCCACAGGTCTTTCCTGCTATTATTCCTTCGATGGCGATGTGGATGATTTTTATGCTTATACAAATATAGGTGTGGGGAATTCCTTTAAATATTATTATGAATACGGCTTAACTGGAGAATTATCGGATGAAGGGATGAGATACCTAGAAGAAACAAAGCTAAAACGATTACCCCCTTTGAATACCCTTCAGAAAAAAGGCTGGGAAAACCACCCAATTGATATAGATGGAGACGGAACGGCAATTCTCAACTTGGGAAAAGATGCCTATGATATTTTAACAAGTGTAAACCTTCTCCTATATATTGTTGATGTTGAAGAAGATATCATGCTTCTTTTAGGCAGAGATAATGACTTGGAAGCTGACTGGGATAAGGGTATATTCCAAGATAACTTCCGAGGTGTGTGGGGAGGAATAAATGGCAATCTTGTGTATATGGAGATAGTAGATGAGGTTGATAACTACAATATTTACTCTGTACCTATCCTATTAAATGGTGAGGAATATAACCTGAGTGTTGTTTATGATTTTGACAAAGAGGCCTTTGAGATAAAAGGTGCTAGAAAATCTATAGATGAAAATGGAATGGCAGATAAAAATCTACGCCTGCTTGTAGATGGGGATGTTATTACAACCATCCACTATGGCAGAGAGATTTCAGATGATGGTATTGATCTTACAACTGTTGAGATGGACGAAATCGTAGTTGATAAAAATCTGGTATTTGAAGAGATTAATCTTGGTGATGGCATGTATATGATGCTATATGAAATGCAAGATATGCAAGGCTATACTGCCTTATCAGATATTATCATCTTTGAGATCATAGGCGATGATATTTTTACAAGCCTGCTGGAGGATTAATAAGATTAGAATGTTCAATCCTGTTTTTTACATTTCATGACTAAAATATTACTATTGATGCAAAGGTTGGTTTTTCGGCTATAGCCCTTGCTATACTTTTATTAAAATAAAAGTGGGGGGATAACCGTATGTACTATATTCCTGGAATCCTAGTCATCATCGGGTTCTTAGTCTTTTGGATCATTAAAACGCAAAGTAATCTTGTGGGTTTAGAGGATAATAATACCAAAGCCATGTCACAAATAGGTGTCCATATCTCTTCACAGTGGGAGGTTTTGAATTCATTGTTGACTATTACCCGAGAACATTCAACTCAAGGGCACGAAGATATAGCAGAAATAATGGCGGCAAGACATTGCATTACAAAGGAATCTTTACCTGAAGATATAAGAATGCAGGAAGGTTTGATTGCCCAGGGCCTAGATAAAATAAAAGGGGTTGCGGAAGCTAGCCCAGAACTTAAGGCTCAGCAGGATTACATTAATGCAATTGATGCCATCCACCAGTATGAAAATATGATGGATACAAGCAAACTGATTTACGATGAAAGCGCCTGGCATTTCAATAATAAAATCCGCAAGTTCCCTACTGTTTTAATTGCTAGAGCTCTAGGATTTTCAGCCCGAGATTATTTTCACGATGATAAATAACATTGGGAAAAAGGTAATTAGGCCAATATAGTTTTACTAATAAGGCACCCAATGGGTGTCTTATTAATTTTGCGACATTATAGGTATTATTGAAATGACAAAAATTTACTTGTATAATTATAATGTCTAGTTTCTTATCTTGTATTTTATTTTTATTGTTTTGTTTATGGGAAGCGGTGTTAGGCATTATGAGTAAAAGAATGGCAGTTGTATATTATTCGGGAACTGGAGGAAGTGAGCGGGTAGCCAAGGTCTTTGAAACTTCATTGACTAAAGTGGGATATACTGTAGATATTTTTCGTTTATTTGATAACCCGAGGGTCATTCTTGAAAATGATGTGAGTCTTATGCTCGTATATCCTGTTCATGCTTTTAATGCTCCAGATCTGGTGTATAAATGGGTCGAAAATCTTAGTGTGGTTGATAATATTCATGCATGTGTTGTATCAGTATCTGGTGGCGGAGAAATGCGACCCAATACAGCATGTCGGCTTGGTGCAATAAAAAGGTTGAAGAAAAAAGGATACAATGTAATATATGAAAAGATGTTGGTAATGCCTTCTAATATTGGGGTAGCCACAAAAGAACCTTTGGCAAAAATGCTCTTGGATATTTTACCCAAAAAAGTTGAAGATATAGTAGCTGATATTGAGAATGGTATAATAAGAAGAAGGAAACCATTTTTCTTTGATCGATTTGCTTCTATGGTAGGTAAAGTTGAAAAGTACGGGGCAAGAATCTTTGGAAAGCGGATCAAGGTTTCGGATTCCTGTAATGGATGTGGATGGTGTGCTGATAATTGCCCGGCTGGAAACATTATAATGGAGGCAGGTAAACCGACTTTTGCTGGAAAATGTCACCTGTGTTTAGGCTGTCTTTATGGATGCCCAAGTAAAGCTCTGGAACCAGGATTTATGAAGCAGATACTTATAAAAGAGGGATATGATCTTAACTCTTTAGAAAACAAGGGAGCGGCAGGTTATGAGGTAGATGTTGAAGGGCTAACAAAGGGAAGCCTTTGGAAAGGGTTAAGAAAGTACTTGTCTGAAAACAATTGAGCCAGTAAAAGCAACAGAAAAGCTGTTGTAATTACCAATCACATTTCGCCTCTCTATAAGTTGTGGACTCCCTATTCAAATTTTTGAACTCAACCATCAACCATATCCCAGTTAGGATAAAAGCCCCTAGGTCAGAGAATGGTGCTGATAACCATACTCCTTCTAATCCCCAGATTCGAGGTAGGATTATTAAAAGTGGTATAAATATAAATATTTGGCGAGATAAGCCTAGTATTGTAGCCTGGTTGGGTTTCCCTACAGCTTGAAAATAACCAGAACTAATCATCTGCATGCCTACTAAAGGTATCAGAAAAAAGAAAATTCTCATACCATGTGTCCCCATCTCAATAAGTTGGGGATTTTTATTGAACAAGCCAATTAATTGAGTGGGCCAAAGTTTGGAAACCGTCCATCCCAAAGCTAAGATGGCGGTGGCAGCAAGAATTTCTAGTTTTAATGTGCTTTTAACTCTGTCATATTTTTGTGCCCCGTAATTATAGCCGATGATTGGTTGGGCTCCTTGAGTAATCCCCATGGCAGGCATAACTAGAAAGGTAGTTATACTCATTATTATACCTATTACTGCTAAGGCTAGATCGCCACCGTAATAGGCTAAGCTACGGTTTAGAATTAGTTGCTGTACGCTACTTGCAACTTGCAAAATAAATGTTGGAAAACCAATTACTAGGATTGATTGGACAAGGATTTTTTTGAGCTTTAAGTTTACACGTCTTATTTTTAGCATGCTTTTTCCTGAAAGGAAATAATAAAGAACCCACGTGCTAGTTACGCAATATGAGATTATCGTAGCAGCGGCAGCACCTTTAATGCCCCAATGAAAGATAAAAATAAAAACATAGTCTAATACTATATTGGTAACTGTTCCAATCAACATAGTGTACATAGCTGTTTTTGGATTACCTTCTGCTCGAATAAAGTTATTCATGCCAGTTCCTATAGCCATGGGTATACTTCCAATCAATATAATACTGAGATAACCCGCAGCATAAGGTAATAATTCCTGACTAGCTCCAAAGAATATAACAATTGGTTCAAGGAATATTAATCCCAAAACAGTAACCAGAAAGCCTACGACTAAGAATAGGATCAAGGCATTACCAATAATGTTTTCTGCTTCCTCTTCTTTACCTTGTCCCAACCTTATTGATATTAGGGAAGTAGCACCCATTCCAATTAACATTACACATGCTATAAAAGTAGTTACTACGGGAAAATTTACTGTAACTCCAGCAAGACCTAAGGCTCCTACCCCTCGACCTACAAAGATACTATCTATTATATTGTAAAGGGCATTAACTAATAAGCCTACTATTGCAGGCAAAGAAAACTTTAATAATAACCTTGGGATACTGGAATCACCCATTTGTAAAGACCTGTTCATTCTCCCACCTCTTATAAGTATCTTTTGAGAATCATACCGAGACATACCATAACACAATAGAAAAAACAGTCAAGGGGAAAGGCTTATTCGTCACATCTTTAAATAGATTAAAGCCGAGGGACAAAAGAGTAAAGCAGTAATTGGGGGTAATCATAGAGTTAATAAGGAGTAATTTTGGCAATCATAATTTCGTGTATTTAGAAGTTTAATCTATCTTTTAATTTAGAGTAAGTTCATAGGTATTTGGAGGTTAAAAATGAAGGATATAAAAGAAATTCTTGAAAAGCAAAGAGGTTTTTTTGAAACAGGGAAAACAAAAGGTCTTGATTTTAGAATCAGGCAACTAGAGATTTTAAAGAGGGCTATACTAGCTAGGGAAGCTGACATTATGGAAGGCTTAAGAAAAGACTTGAACAAAGATGCCTTTGATAGCTATACCACAGAAATCGGAATGGTTTTAAATGAATTAACTGTGATGAAGAAGAACTTGCCTAAATGGGATAAGGCAAAGAGAAAAAGGACTCCACTTGTTCATTTCCCAGCCTCTAGCCATATTTATAATGACCCCTACGGACTTGCTCTTATTATTTCTCCCTGGAATTATCCTTTCCAGCTGGCATTTGCTCCTCTTATTGGAGCTATAGCCGCAGGAAATTGTGCTATTTTGAAGCCTTCTGAGTTTTCTTATCACACATCTCTTGTGATAGAAAGGCTAGTGGAGGAATCTTTTGATGAAGAGTATATTTCAGTTGTATGTGGGGAAAAAGAGGTGACTCAAGAACTGTTAGAAGAAAAATTCGATTACATTTTTTTTACTGGCAGCGTTGCAGTTGGCCGGATAATAATGTCCGCTGCAGCCAAACATCTAACTCCTGTAACATTGGAACTGGGAGGTAAAAGCCCTTGTATAGTAGACGAGACCGCAGATTTGCCCTTGGCTGCTAAAAGGATTGTTTGGGGTAAATTCATGAATGGAGGACAGATTTGCGTGGCTCCAGATTATATTCTGGTAGACAAAAATGTGAAAGAGAAACTTATAGAAGAAATGAAGAAAGTGATTGTTGAATTTTATGGCAAACAAGCTCATCTTGATGAAAAGTATCATAAAATCATCAATGAAAAACAATATCAGAGGCTGGTGGGTATGCTTACTGATCAAGAAATTATATGGGGAGGAGGATTCGATAAGGAATCTCTTAAGATAGAACCTACCCTTGTAGATAATATAGACTGGGAAAATCCCCTCATGGATGATGAAATTTTTGGGCCCATATTGCCTATCCTTGAATTTGAAAATATGGATCAGGTAGTTTCTATGGTAAACAATCATCCCAAACCATTGGCTCTTTATCTCTTTACCAAGTCTCGAGATATTGAAAAACGAATATTAAGAGATATCTCTTTTGGAGGTGGCTGCATCAATGATGTTGTAATGCATCTTGTCAATCCTCATCTTCCCTTTGGAGGAGTAGGAGATAGTGGTATGGGGTCTTATCACGGCAGGTATAGCTACGAAGCCTTTTCTCACCAGAAAAGTGTATTGAAAAAATCAACTATATTGGATATTCCACTAAGGTACCCAAACCACAAGAACCTAGGACTTGCGAGGCGTTTCATGAAGTAAGCGTGAAGTGAAACTGGGAATTATGACACTTCATAGTTGGTTATTATTCCTAAAGTCAGTAAGTATTACTAAAAACAGCCAGTATTACTAAAATTTGATAGAAAGGATGGTTTGAAATGGCAGATAAAAAACATATTACCATTTTACAGATCAACGATACTCATGGATATATGGAAGAACATTGGGAACATTTTTGGGAGGGGGCCTATGCTAAGTATATAAGGGCTGGTGGTTACCCAAGAATGAAATACTATATAGATCAAGTAAGAGCTGAAAAGGATGGAAATGTGCTGCTTTTAGACGGTGGAGATACTTTTCATGGCACTTACCCAGTGGTAAAGTCAAAGGGCCAGGTATTAGTTCCCCTATTAAACGATTTAGGGATAAGCGCTATGACGGCCCACTGGGAGTTCGCATACGGACCTAGAGCTTTTGATAGTCTCTTAGATTCACTTAATTATCCCATGTTGGCTATTAACTGCTACCATAAGGAAACTGATAAACTTGTCTACGATCCATATATAATAAAAGAGGTAAATGGGGTAAGGGTAGCAGTTATTGGAATTGCAGCTACTATTATCGACAAGGTAATGCCTCCTCACTTTAGTGAGGGCCTTTATTTTACTCTTGGAAATGAAGAGTTGCCTGGATATATTCAAAAAGTGAAAAATGAAGAAAATGCAGATATTGTCCTTGTAATGTCTCATCTGGGATATCCTCAGGAGGTTAAGCTGGCAAGTGAAATAGAGGGTATCGATATTCTCTTAAGTGCCCATACTCACAATAGAATATATGAGCCTTCTATAATAAATGACACAATAATATTCCAATCTGGCTGCCATGGATCTTTTCTCGGCCATATTGATCTGGTTATTGAAAATAAAAAGATAGTAGACTATGACCATAGGCTTGTGGTCTTAGATTACAAAATAAAAGAAGACGAGGAGATGAAGGCTACAATAGACCAGATGATGAAACAAGACCGGGGTATGTTAAATCAAGTAGTTGGAAAAACCAACACTGATTTAAATAGATACGCCGTATTAGAATCTACAATGGATAATTTTTTACTTAAGAGCTTAATAGATCTTACGGGAGACCAAATTGCATTTTCCAATGGATGGAGATATGGTGCCCCAATACCTAAGGGGGATATCACCCTCAACGATTTGTGGAATATAATTCCGGTAAATCCTCCTGTGTCTCGAGGAAAAATTACAGGCCAGGAGTTATGGGATATGATGGAAGAAAATATTGAAAGAACTTTTGCAAAAGACCCCTATGAACAGATGGGTGGCTACCTAAAAAGATGTTTGGGCATCAATTTGTATTTCAAAATCGAAAATCCCTATGGAGAGAGAATAGAGAAACTTTTTGTCCAGGGCAAAGCTGTAGAAAAAGATAAGGTATACAATGTAGTATATGTAACCAGCCAAGGAGTGCCTGAAAAGTATGGCCATGATAAGGAACAATTAGAGATTCATGCTATAGATGCTCTTTTGAAATATCTCCAAAGGCACGGGACTGTAAATGCCGACCTTGAGGGAAGCATTGTAGCTGTGTAGACTCTAGGGAATGATAAGGATTAATAGGTTAGCACAGCTACATTGTTAATGGTGTGTAAAGCTATATATAATTGACTTATGGGTACAAAAACTTCATAATAGAACCCAATATAATATTTTTGACTTGGGAGGGAAAATCAATGGCAGATAATGAAAGAAAGTATAAATTCACCTGGGATTTGATTGGCGATATTGAACTAGGCAGGCCTAATCTAGGTAATACGACGAGAATTGAAAATTACCGATTAATGCAATTTACATTTAGAGATGTAGTTGAGGCTAATTTCGGTGCTGAGGCTGCGGATAAAGTTTTTTATGAGGCGGGTAAATTAGCCGGTACAGAATTTTATAAGCAAAACATGAAATCCGTAGAGGATTTATCGGATTTTGTTAATCAGTTACAAGCATTGCTCAGGGATTTTGGAATAGGAATTCTAAGGGTTGAGCATGCAGATATGGAAGGTGGAGAGTTGGTTCTTACGGTCTCGGAAGATTTAGATTGTTCGGGATTACCAGAGACGGGAACTGAAATATGTATTTATGACGAAGGCTTTATAAGCGCATTATTAGAGAGTTTTACAGGGGTTCCCTTTAAGGTAAAAGAAGTTGATTGTTGGTGCACGGGAGATAGAACATGTAGATTCACTGCAAATACAGTAAAATAGTAAAAGGATAAGGAATAGTTATGCAAGATCATGGTTTGATGATTAATGAATATATAAGATCCCTACTTTATGATATGAAGATCCCAGAAGAAATGCCCGAAGAATTTCGTAAATTTGAGGGAATGATAGAAATTGACCTTACATTACGTGAACTGAGAAGGTCAATTAGAGCTTTAGGAACAGGGGCATTATCTGAAAAAATTCAGGGGACTGGTTATGTATTTGGCATCATTAAAGATTTGCAATCAGCTTTAAGGAATCTTACTTGGCAAACCAAGGCCATATCATCAGGTGATTTTTCTCAACGGGTAGACTTCTTGGGAGAATTCTCAGACTCCTTTAATGATATGGTCAAAAAGTTAGAATCTGCCATATTGGAGGTAGAAGAGGGCAGAGATTTATTTGAGATGTTCTTTGAAACCATACCGGATGCTACCCTTATTATTTCAGCTAAAGATGGTAAGATACTAGATTGTAATCGTGCCTCTGAAGTCATGACTGGCTGCTCCAAGAATAAATTGCAAGGCCAGTATATAAAAAAAATCGATTTATTCAGAGACAAAAAACAAGAAAATATATTTGTTGATGCAGTTCAAAAAACCAGCAAGGGAGACAACCTTCTGGTTGAACTTACAGTTGGTGAGGATTCCCTGATTTATGGGCTTTTTTCTTGGGATACAATTCTAATAGAAAGAGAAAAACATATACTTTGTGTTATCAAAGATATAAGTGATAGAAAAAGAATGGAAGAAGAAATAAGGCGGTTATCGGAAACTGACGGGCTAACCCAGATTAGTAACCGATTGAAGCTGGATGCAGTACATAAGTTAGAAATTGAGAGATTATCCAGAAGCGATTCTGTTTGCAGTGTAATAATACTTGATATAGATTTCTTTAAGAAGGTTAACGACACATATGGGCACCTAGTAGGTGATGAAGTTCTCAAAGACGTTGCAGATATAATTAAAAAAGGTGTTCGCAAGATAGATACAGTAGGCAGGTGGGGTGGCGAAGAATTCATGGTTATTATGCCTGTAACAGAGGCTAGTAAGGGGATGGTTCTTGCTGAAAAGTTGCGGAATAAAATATCTCGACACGTTTTTGCTGGTGTTGGAAATTTAACAGCCAGCTTTGGAGTAGCAGAGAGTCGAGGAGACCTTAATGCTGTTGAATTAGTTGCAAAGGCAGATGCCGCAATGTACCAAGCGAAAGATGCCGGCAGAAATCAGGTTTGCCAGTCTCTATAAAGTTTGGATTGAATATTCTCTAATTTTGTGGTTACCTAGGAATTGCGGCAGTAGATGATATGAGTATGGCAAGGATACCCTTCCACTCTAAGTCACTAATTTAATTAACTAAAATAAATAAGTGTAAACCTACCACTAGATCGCACAGTAATACATTTAGGGGAGGTTTTTTTATTTTATAATTGGGTTGAATTGGTCAAAATCTTGTAAATCCATCTTTTACTATTGACAAAGACTAGGGGAATGGGGTATCCTAGAAACATAACAATGTTAATTAATTAACACAGCTAAAAGGAGGCATTTATGAAATTACAAGATAAGGTCGCTATTGTTACCGGCGCAAGTTCCGGTATGGGAAGAGATATTGCTTACTTATTCGCCAAAGAAGGAGCCACTGTATATGCTGTTGCTCGTAGAGTAGACAGACTTGAAGAGTTGGCAAAGAGCACTAAGGATTTTGCTGGTAAGGTTATACCATTTGGCGCTGATCTGATGAAAAAAGAAGATGCAGAAAAGATGATTGATGCTGCAATGAAAGACTACGGCAGACTAGATATTTTAGTTAATAATGCTGGAATTATGGACGATTTTAGCCCTGTAGGAGAAGTTAAAGATGAGATGCTAGAGAAGGTTTTTGCTCTTAACGTATATGCTCCTTTTTATACCAGCAGAAAAGCCATTGAGATATTCCTGAAGCAGGAATCAGGAAATATAATTAACGTTTCATCTATTGGTGGCTTGTTTGGTGCAAGAGCTGGGGCAACTTATACCGCTTCAAAACACGCACTAGTTGGCTTAACCAAGAACACTGGTTTCATGTATGCCAAAAATAATATTAGATGTAATGCAATCTGCCCTGGTGGAGTTGACACAGAAGTTGGAATCGGCGAATTTATGGGTAACATAAATGAAACTGGAATGAACATTATAATGCCTAATACAGTGGGTAACCCAAGAAGTGGAACGGGAATGGAAATCGCTACCATAGCTTTATTCTTAGCTTCTGAGGATTCAAGCTTTGTTAATGGACAATGCATAGTAGCAGATAGTGGTTGGACAGCATTCTAAGCTCTTAGCATAAAGAAAAGCCTCCTGGAAGTGTATAAATTTACATTAACAGGAGGTTTTTTAGTTTTTGGTTCTTTTTTTGAGTTTTGATTTAGGACACAAGACTGTTGGCTTGAGCTTTCTTTGAAATTTATTTATAAGTTCTCTTCTTCGTCCATAAGTTCGTCAGCTTTATTTTCCGGATTTTCTTCTAAAGCATCTGTTTTATTTCTGAACTTATCTATTTTTTCTTTGGCTTCACCTTTAAGTTCATCAGTTTTTTCTCGGGCCTCTTCTTTTAATTCGCCGACTTTTTCTTTGGCTTCATCACCGAATTCTTTGGCTTTGGCTTTCACTTCTTCTGATTTGGATTTTGCCTCATCTCTGACTTCACCGACCTTTTCTTTGGCTTCTTCACCAAATTCTTTGGCTTTCAATTTGAATTCTTGAGATTTCTCCTTGGCATCCTCCTTGAATTGACCAGCCTTTTCTTTGGCTTCTTCACTGAAATCATCAAACTTGTCCTTTAATTCTTCGGCCTTTTCTGTGGCTTCGTCTTTTATGCCGTCTAGTTTTTCATCTAATTTCTCAAATATGCTCATTTTCAAACCTCTCTTCCGTAAAAAAACAAACTATGATTGAAGTTATACTGTATTAGTGATTTATTTATACACATTTTTCGTCGGTTAAAACTTGTCCTGATTAAAACTTCTAAATGTCAGGGGATTATTCGTAATCCTATTATTAGTTATTTCAAAAACCCTTGGAGTATAGTGTCTTCTGCTTCTTTTTCGCTTAGCCCCAAGGTCATAAGCTTGACCAGTTGTTCAGAAGCGATCTTTCCAATAGCGGCTTCATGAACCAGTTGAGCATCAGGACTAAAAGCAGTGATTTCAGGAATTGAAGAAACTTGCCCTCTATCCATAATAATGGAATCACACTGTATATGGCCTCTACATTCTGCATAGCCTCTCATATTTAAGTGGAAAACTTGCTTGGAATCGTCTTGTGCTACAGATCGTGAGAGAATCTGAGCTGTTGAATTATCTCCCTTAAGTTCCACGAGAATGTTCGACTCAGCAGTTTGAGTATTTGCTGTTAATAGCCTTTCACTTACAATTAAGCGTGCATCCTTATGCAAGATAACTTCTGTGTCTCTTTTTGTCCTATCTACTCCCTTGATCTGAATCATTTCAAGTTCAGCAATTCCACCTTCTTCTATTTCGATAATAGTTTTGGGATTTAGGATACGCTCTCCACTGCCATCACCTTCGCCGTAGTGTTTTTCAATGTACTTCATCTTAGCACCCTTACGGATAAAGAAATTGTGAATTCCGTCATGTTGTGCTTTTTTACTACCAGTATTGTGAATCCCGCAGCCTGCCACTATGGTTACATCTGACCCCTCACCAATTTCAAAGGTATTGTAAACCATGTCATCCAGGCCTTCAGACAGAATAACTGGAATATAGACACTTTCATTAATGGCTCCAGGCTTTATTAAAATATCAATTCCAGGTTTATCTTTTTTTGTTTGAATGTCGATATTAGCAGTGGTATTGCGGCCAGCACCTTCCCCATTTTTTCGAATGTTGTATGCTCCCTTAGGAACTCCTTGTAGGTCTGCTACTTCTTCTAAGATTTTCTTATCTATTACATTCAGCTCCAATTGCTTTTCCTCCTATTTCACATGCATTTCTGCAACGGCATCCAGTATCCAGGTCTCTAATCTCACCAAGAATCTTTTCTCTATCAGTAATTTCACTTATCTTGCCCCCGGCAACTAAAATTACTTGATCAGCTAAGTTAAGTATTCTTTCTTGGTGGGATATAATAACAATTGTTGTATCGTATTTTTCATTTAATGTTTCAAAGGTTTCCGTAAGCCTTTGAAAACTCCACAAGTCAATTCCAGCTTCTGGTTCATCAAACAATGCAACCTTTAAGTTGCGGGCTAAAATGCTTGCAATTTCTAGACGCTTTAATTCGCCCCCCGAAAAACTGGCATTAATCTCCCGGTCTAGATAATCTTGAGCACACAAACCAACATCAAAGAGTAATTCACATAGGTCTGGTTTAATAATTGACCCAGATGCCAAGGTTAACATATCCCTAACTTTCATGCCTTTAAATCTAGCGGGATTTTGAAAAGCATAACCAATTCCCATCCTGGCCCTATCAGTAATGCTTTTTTGGGTAATATCTTGGGAGTCTAAAAAGATTTTTCCCGACGTGGGTGTGTAGATACCCATAATTGCCTTGGCAATTGAGGATTTCCCTCCACCGTTGGGGCCAGTCATAACGTAGATCTTTTTTTTGTCTAGTTCTAAATCAATAGCTTTGAGAACATCTACAGTTTGATCGTCTTCCACCATAGAAAGACTAATGTTTTCTAATCTCAGCATTTGCTTACCACCTTTACATATTCTATGTTTATTTGTCAGTAGAAATTATTCGTGGTTTTCGTGAACTTGCCCACACATCTACCGCAACTATTTATTGTACTCCTCCAAATATACCCTCATATTTTGGTTTTACTCAGGCCAAATGGAAGGATTTTGTCTCATCAATCTGTCAGGCTTTATTTTTGACAAGTATATAATTCATGAATGGACAATGTAATTTCAAGCATTGGTGGGGGTTTTGAAGATGTCAGAAAATTCAAAAATATGTTTACACTCTTTGTGTTTTGGTATATATATAGTAATGAATAGCATATTTAATGTAATCTTTGGTATAGTTACTTATTTAAGTAACTATATCGAGACTTGGATTTTCAAATGAATTTACTTAAAAATAATTCTAGTAAATTCTGTAGGGGTGATTTTTATGTTAGGTAAAAAGAACGTTTGGGCCTTTGTACTAGTTATGGTGTTGATGTTTCAGTTAATTATACCTGTGGGTATTATGAGTTCCTATGCTAAAACAGGCCACGATATGACTGGAGATATAACCATTACTCCGGGGGCTATTTTGGTTTCTAGCGGAGGTGTTGAGATAACTCCTGATGCACTAGGTGTTTATAATAATGTGCCTAAGGATGCATCAATAGAGATGGGGTATAAATTTAGTGTTCCTGATTCTTTAGGGGTAGATGCTACAGGGGATGCCATTGATTATGATTTAGTCAAAGATGATTTTTTCCTAGTTGATCTTCCGACAGATATATCCTTCAATGTTTCTGATTCTTCCATAATTGTTTCTGGTGTTTCAATAGCTGTAGTTAGTATTAACAGTACCAGTAGTCAGGCTATAGTTACCTTTACAACAGACAGGGCTTTTTCTCAAATAGAAGGGTGGTTTCATCTAAAAGGGTCTTTTTCTGAAGAAATAAAAAATGACACTACCATAGCAACTATAAATCTTTCGTTTAATGCAACTGGGACTCTAATCGTTGGGAAGATAGAGAAAGATGGGGTGGATATAGAGATAACAAAAACAGGTATTTATAATTCCACCACTGAAAGTATAGATTGGACTATCAAGCTTAGGCCAGAAAAAGATGTTTCAGGGGTTGTACTGACTGATACATTTAGTAATAATCAGACTTATGTGGATGGATCTTTTGCGGTTAATGGAGTGACAACAACCCTTGGACTTACTCTTGGTCCTGGGAATAAATTTAAATACGAATTTCCAACTACGATTTCGGCTGCTACTGTTCAGTCCATTACCTATCAGACTATACCAAGCCCAGGGGCATTTACTAGCCTTTCCAGTATAACATTTGATAATACTGCAAATGTAAGCTCTGGATCAATTGGGAAATCTTCCAATGCGAAAGTTAAGCTTGATTGGATAGAAAAGTCAGGTAGCCCAGATAATGTTAACAAGGTCATTAACTGGACAGTTACTGTAAATAAAAGCGGCCAGAATATTTCTGGGGCTTCTATTTGGGATGCTTTGCCTTTAGGCACTGTACTGTCCCCTGGAAGTGTTACTATTGAGAAAAATGGAATAAACTCAAGTGTTGTTTCGGGATCAGCACTTGGGCAATATAAATATAATGAGACTACAAATATTTTGTCATATGAATTTGAAGGGTTGCTTACAGGACCAGCAATGCTAAAATATCAAACAATTGTAATCGATCCAAATGCCTATAATAGCAACGATAAAACTAATTTTATTAACGAGGCTAGTTTTAATTGGACTGGTAATACTTTAGGGACACCTTCTGATAAAGCAAGAGTTGGTGTAGGTTCTAGTGTTTTGACAAAGAGGGCAAACCCAAATACTATTCAATACTTATATCAGGTAACCGATGAAATAGATTGGAAGCTTGTTGTGAATACAAGCAAAATAACCATTACAGGAGCTTCTATAAGTGATGCTATTCCTACAGGACTCGAATATGTTGAAGGTTCATTTAAGATAGTTAATAGCAGCAATACTTCTGTTACAACAGGAGACTTTTCTACAGGGCCAGGGATGATTTATTATGATTTTGGTCTAGGCTCCGTTATTAATGATACCTACACTATTTCATATAAAACAAAAGTGGTTGATCATTCTGTATTTTATACTAATGGTAAAGTAACAAATACAAACTTTGCTACTTTATCTGGCTTGGGTATAAAGAATGGTGTACAAACAACAAAAAGAACGCAAACTTATGAAAGCCAGGTACTAGCAAAAAGTGCTACAAATTATAACTATGATACACGAATTATGAAGTGGGAAATGGTTGTAAATAGAAATGAATTGCCTTTGACAAATTTGGTGGTTTCAGATTTACTTCCTCTAGGGTTAGAGTTTTTACCTGGAACATTTGAAATAGAAGCAAGTTCTGGCGCAAGCGTGGTGGCCACCCCTGCTGGTGTACTTACATTTACAACTTCAGGTGCGGTCAATGTTGTATCACCAGAGGGTTTTACGTATACCTTCCCAACAGGTGTCTATAGTGACAAATATACCATTACCTTTGACACCAAGGTTAAGGCTCCAATGTTAAATGACCAGGGTTGGGTTGATTTTGTAAATCAAGCAAATATTACTTCTTTGGATTTAAATCTAACTGTTTCAGCAATTAAATCAATAAAAAATCCAATTGTTGGTAAAGAGGCCATATATACTCCAGGGGCTGATTATGTAACTTGGAGTATCCCCATAAACTCCAACAAAATAACTCTTTCAAATATAGTCATAAAAGACAAACTTCAGACTGGCTTGGAGTTGGATTTAAATTCTATTAAGCTATACAAAATGACGGTGGATCCCATTACAGGGAATTTGTCTAAAGGAGCCACACCAGTAGCAATACATCCTAGCTTTTATACTGTTAGCTATTCTGGAATAAGTGGCACCAACGAATTTGACTTTGGTATCCCAGATACAATAAATGAAGCTTTTCAACTAGAGTTTATTACCGATATACTTGTTCCGACCTTGAATATAGTTAATAATATTACATTTAACGGTTCGGGAATAGTGGCAACACCAGGTGCAGTAACCTTTAGAGCAGCTATAAGCGAATCTACGGCAGGTGGAAGTGGTACTCTCGGTGAGATAACAATTCATAAAGTTAACAATGATGGTGTTTCTTTAGCAGGTGTAGTTTTTGAGCTTACAGATAACAAAGGCGTGGTAGTTAAAACAGCAACTACAGATGCTAATGGTAGCGTGACTTTTGATAAACTACTTTACAAAACCTATTTTGTAAGAGAGAAAATACCTCTTTCTGGATATTTAGCCAATGACCATATAGAAAAGTTCAGATTAAACTCTACCAAACATGTTTTTGATTATACTTTTGTTAACCATAAGGCTTTAGGAGATATAGAATTTTATAAGTTTGCTGAGGGAAATATGCCATTAGAGGGAGCTTTCTTTACTTTATATAATACAAGTGGAGATGCTGTAAGTGATGCCCGTAGTGACAGCGCTGGCCTCGTTAAGTTCACAAAGGTTCCAGTAGGAGATTACAATATCAAGGAAACGACGCCTCCTCCTGGTTACTACAAGACAGATATAGTAATTAAAGCCAGTGTCACTATAGGGGCAACAAATACTGCTATAGTTACTACAAGTGCTGTCAGTATTATTAACTCCAAAATTCCAAGAAGGCCCCCTGGTACCCCTCCCCCTCCTGGGGAGCCGCCTATTGACGTAGACGAAGACCTTCCAGCTGGAGGGGACGTAGTTGCACCAGATAGTTCACTTCCTAAAACTGGAGGAGTAAATACAACAAACATTTACTTTATGGGGGGATTATTGATTTTACTAGGTCTTATGCTAAGAAGAAGAACTGCATAGAAAGCTGAGACTTAGAGAAAAATATTTCGATTGATAGAAGTAAAGAAGAACAGAAGTAGGGATAAATCCCTACTTCTTTTAAATTTGTTTGCCAGACAAGATAATTGGGAATAAATACTCGATTGGTTTAATACAGTAAAATGGGTGTTAATCAGTTCAAATAGTGCGGAAAAGCCATTGGGGAATAGATGCTTTAAGTAATTTAGCCAGGAGAAGAGACAAATGGTATCATATAGTCAAATGTGTTGACACCTTGGTTAGTTTGCACTATAGTTAGCAATTAAGAAGAAAGGCTTGTGAATATATGGATAACAACAAACCTTTTATGAGAAAACAAAATATAAAAACTAACAGCGGGTTTACCCTTGTAGAGATTATTGTAGTTATCGTTATAATAGCGATTTTGGCGGCAATAATTATTCCAAGCTTAACCCGTTATATTGATATGTTTAGGGAAAAAGCTGACTTAGGACAGCTGGGATTGTTAAATAGGGTGACACAAGCATATAGGATAGAAAACTCAGGTGCAGATCCCTTTTCAGTATCTGGGGCGTCTTCTTCGGAATTAATGAACGAACTAGTAGCTAAGCAATTTCTTTCTGAACCCTTGGAGACGAAGCTCCCAGGAGCTTATTTCCAGTGGAGCTTGCAAAGTAACTTGGAAGCAAGCCAGTGGGTTTATGTGAAAGAAGATGGCACAGTTAGTTCTGTTATTTCTCATGTTTTTGGAGAAAAAGATTTGTCGAGTTATATAAAACCCACTGGAAGTTGGTATGAGGATAACTTGGGTTTTTATTCTTCGTCTGGTTTTTTATTTCTCGAGAATCCCAAAGCGGATTATAGCATTACAAGTAATGCTAAGTTGTTAGAACAAGGAACAGGAGGAGGCTACGGAATTTTCTTTGAAACAACCATAGTGAATAGTCTGGGTAGCGGTCACATACTACAATTTGATAGAGCTCTTGGTGGCCTTGTTATCAAGAAACGAATTGGCTATAGTGAACAGGTTGTTTTAAAAATAGGCAATAAACAGGGTGAAAGTGGTATAGGAGACTCTACAGTCATACCAACTAATAAAAACGATCCTTGGTGGACTGATAATCACGAAATAACTATTGAAGTATCGAGTTCTCAAACCCCAGGGGAGAAAAAACTTAAGGTGATTATTGATAATACTACTGTTTTAGAGGATTATTCCTTTACTCCTGATAATGCTAGCGGAGATAAGGTTACAGGGCTTCGAGCTTGGAATACGAAAACAAAATTCGAAAGTTTAATTATTCAATAAAGTCCCCAAGAATTCGCATTCAAGTTTCCCATCCAACTCGAGTGCCAAATTCATTTGTTTATCTAACATGACATTATCATATGTGCTCCATACAATGCTTCAAACAAGAATTATAAAGGATTATAATCTCAAAAATTTAGGTGGACAAATCCAAGCTTATCTGATACACTTTGCTTAATTAAATAATATTTTGATTGTGGGCTTTCCACGATAAAGGCAAAACCGTCGAAAGGCGGTGACGCAAAACTATAGGACCTTACTTAGAAATAAGTTGGTAGCCAGTTTCCGAAAGGGGAGTTTTTTATGTTAAATAAAAGAATACTTTGCTTGTTAGTAGTTCTCTTGCTACTAATACCAGCTACAGTTGTTCAGGCTGCTGTAGTTGTAGATAAGAGCCAGTTAGAAAGTGGAATAGTTAGCATTAACTACGATACTGAAAAAGATGTTCGTTTTAAGGTAATGGTTAATAAAGGAACGCTCAACTATTTCTATGATCTGAAGGAAGGCAGTATAGTTCCTTTACAAATGGGCAATGGGGATTATGAGGTTTCCATTTTAGAGAATATAAAAGGCAATAAATATAGAATAGTCAAAAAAGAAAGAATTACGACAAACCTAGCAGATGAAAATTCTGTTTACCTACAATCCATGCAGCTAATCTGTTGGAATGAGGACATGGATATCATCAAAAAGGCCAAAGAGCTTACTGTAAATGCTAAGGACGATAATGAAAAGCTTAAGGCTGTATATGATTATGTAACAAAGAACATGAAGTATGATTATCAGAAATTTAGCAAACTAAGCAATGACTATATTCCTTCCATAGAAGAAGTTAGTAAAGATGGAAAAGGAATCTGTTATGATTATGCAGTTATGACAGCGGCTATGCTTAGAAGCTTAGGGGTTCCCACAAAACTTATTATGGGATATAAGTCAGGACTCATTGAATATCATGCATGGAACCAAGTTTATCTAGATGACAAATGGATAACCCTTGATACCACTCTTGATGCCATTCAGATACAAGGGAAAAGGTCTACTCCATTAGAAAAAGATGCGACCCTTTACTCAGTATTAAAAGAGTATTAAAGCTAACAGACTGAAGAATGATTGCACCTCGAAGGCTTTGAAACAACCAAGCCAAAGGGGTGCATTTTTTATTTACCTTTTAACTGCCCCATTCTTGGGTATATAGATAGCAATGTAGTACTATTTTTCGATGAAAGAAATGGAGGGCGAGATGCTATACGAAATTGTAAAAGACTTCCCTAATGATATTATTTATGAAGAGGATGGTCCTTTTATATCACTTTACCAGCCAACTCATAGGTACAGGCCTGAAAATAAGCAGGATGTAATACGTTTTAAGAACCTAATCCGTACAATTGAAAACTCATTAAAAGAAAAATATCGGGACAAAGAATTACAGGTGTTGATGAAACCTTTTAACGATCTTGCAGAAGATAATATATTTTGGAACAACACAAAAGATGGTTTGGCTGTTTTATCAAATGGTCGTAAGTGTATAGTCTACAAGTTGAAACGCCCTGTAGAAGAAGTTGCCCTAGTTGGGGATACTTTTCATATAGGCCCATTGATTAGAAACTTTCAGTCTGATGACAAATTCCACTTGCTGGGACTAGATAGAAAAGAGTTTACACTCTTTGAAGGTAATAGATACGGTTTTGAGGAAATTGAAATAGATCCTAGCATTGATAGAAAAATTGAGGATGTCTTGGGAGATGAATATACGGAACCTCATCTTACTGCTGGCTCTTATGGTGGAGCAGAGAATAATCCCATGTTTCATGGACATGGAGGAAGAAAAGAAGAGGTGGATATAGACGCAGAAAGATTTTTTAGATATGTTGATAAGGTTGTTTTAGATCATTACTCCAACCCCACAAAGGTGCCTCTGATTCTTGTGGCATTAGATGAACATCAAGGACTATTTAGAAGCCTAACAAACAATTCGTACTTAATCGACAAAGGAATAAGAAAAGATTATAGAACATTGTCTGTAAGCGATATCAGAGAAAATGCTTGGGAATTGATAGAACCTAAATATTTGGAGCAGACTAGAGTTTTGACAGATAGATATAATGTTGAGAGACCCAAGTCCCTGGCATCCGATGATTTGGCAGAGGTGGCAAGAGCCGTACTAGAGAATAAGGTAGCAACCCTTCTCGTAGAATCGGATAGAATAGTTCCCGGAAAACTCAACAAAGAAACTGGGCAGCTGGAAATGTCCAGTGTAGAGAAACCAGAATATGAAAACCTACTAGACGATCTAGCTATGATAATGTACAAAAACAAGGGGGAAATAATAATTCTTCCCAAAGGCAGGATGCCTACCACCACAGGGCTGGCGGCTATCTTTAGGTATTAGTCTCTACCATAGTTAAGGATTAAAAATTACATTATATATAATAAAGCTGAGGTCAAAAGCTTATGTCGAAAAACTTATGCCTAAAAACTTATGCCTAAAAGTTTATGTCTAAAAACTTATGCCTAAAAACTTATGCCCAAAAGTTTATGCCCAAAAACTTATGCCTAAAAACTTATGCCCAAAACCTTTCCTAAACCTTTGGCAAAATCAACGGATTAAACTCCTAGCCACACTCTAACTTTGTGAGCAAGGAAGGCTAAGAGGATAGAGAATTTTCGGCTTTTAAGTTAAAAATGACTCCCTGGATATTAAATTGGGGAGTTTTTTTCTTTGCCTATTGAATAAAGAACAAACGTTCGATATAATGATTGTAATGAAGAGGGGTGGAAATTTATATGGCAGTGATAATGCACATAGATGCTAATTCAGCTTACCTAAGCTGGACGGCTACATACTTACTTGAACAAGGATATCCTATAGACATAAGGGATATACCCTCTGCCATATCAGGTAATCCAGAGAACCGCCATGGGATAATCCTAGCTAAATCCATCCCATCAAAAAAATACAAGATCACAACGGGTGAAAGCTTATTTCAAGCAAGGCAAAAATGCCCTAGATTAAAAGTATATCCTCCCGATTACGACCTGTACTTAAGATGTAGTGATTCGATGTATAGCATATTATCGGAGTACTCTCCCTCAATACAAAGGTATAGCGTAGATGAATGCTTTTTGGACTATACATTTTCTGAGCATAGGTATGGTGATCCACTGAGAGTTGCATACGAGATTAAAGAGAAGATAAAAAATGAGTTGGGCTTTACGGTAAATATTGGAATATCATCAAACAAACTCCTTGCCAAAATGGGATCTGAGTTAGAAAAACCTGACAAAGTTCACACACTTTTTCCCCATGAAATATCGGAAAAATTATGGCCTCTTCCCGTAGGAGAACTTTTTATGGTGGGAAGGGCTACAAAAGAAAAGCTTAATAAGGTTAATATAAGAACTATAGGAGACCTTGCAAAGGAGGACCCCGTTTATTTGAAGGCCTTATTAAAATCTCACGGTTTGCTAGTTTGGAATTATGCAAATGGAATTGATGATTCTACAGTTACCTTGAATTCTGATATAGGGCAAAAGGGCCTTGGAAACAGTACAACCATAGCTTATGACATAACCACAGCAAGAGAGGCTTACAAGGTGATTTTAGCCCTTACAGAGAGGGTTGGAATTAGGCTTAGGAGAATGAGAAGATTCGCTAATGTGATTGCAATTGGGGTAAAAACTGATAGCTTTGTAAGGTATAGTCACCAAGTTAAATTGCCCATAGCAGTAAACTGTACGGGAGAAATTTATGAATGTGCTTGCAGGTTGTTGGATGAGTGTTGGAAGGGAGAACCCATAAGGCATATAGGAGTTTCTCTATCTGAGCTAGATGCTTTCGAAGACCCTCAGATTTCCATTTTCGAAAAAGGGGACCTTGAAAGGTTAAAGGCTTTGGAAAAAACCCTGGATAGCATCAGGTGTAAGTATGGTGAACGATCAGTTATCATGGGGACCTTTGCCAATGGGGATGTGGACCCTGTTCAAGGGGGAACAAATGATGGCGACTTTATAATGATGGGAGGATATCAACAGTGAGAATATTAGCAGAGCCAATAGATGCCATCGTTATATTTAAGGGAAAGAATAAACCCAGGCCTTTTAAGTTTAGGTATTGCGATGGCGATGATGTAATTCATGAAATAAAGATAGATAAAATAATTCAAGAAGAAGAGACAAAGATTGCAGGAATAAAAGCTTTTATTTATAGGTGCCAAAGCGAGATTGATGGATCTATCAAAGTATATGAGCTTAAGTATAGGGTAGCCGAATGCCGGTGGGAGCTTTACAAAATGTGAAAAAAGTACTAAATATGACAAAAAATGAGGGGGGGGTTAACCCAAGTAGATAGAAGTTACAAAATATAGAAAAAATCGTTTAGGGCTGAAAGCTTTTACAAAAGAGGCTTCAGCTCTTTTGATTCTTTTGATTTTTTGGGGAGTTATAAAAAGTTTGCCGAAAGTGGTATAATGAAATTAATATTTATGATCTAAAAACTGGATATTAGGAGGAGCGAAGAATGAGTAGACTAAAGGATTTATTAAAAAGAGATAGCCTCGAAAAGGATATTGAAAATATTATTGAGAAGTTCAAAACTACAAGCCAGGTAAGTAAGATGATGAATCCTTCCTTCTTGGCCTGTGATATAAATCAACAGGAGATAACCATAGGGTTCCCTGTTCAAGACAATCAACTTAATGAGCACGACACCATGCATGCTGGCTTTATAGCGGCAGCATTTGACGAAGCCTTCGGTATTATGGCGGCATACCTAGGCCAAGAAAAGGAAAACGTTTCTATAAACATATCCCTAAACTGCATAAAGCCAATTCCAATGGGAGATATTATTCAGATAACTGTAAAGGCGACGTCTTTAGGAAGAATGATACTTACTCTGACAGGGGAATGTCATCTGGCTAGTAATAAGCTACTTACCAACACTGGTCTAGCTACTTTTGCCCTTGTTTAAGTTGTCAGCAATTCAAGAGGAGAATTCGCTGAGAAATTGAGAAAGTGTGATTAATATGAAAGAGTTATATTTAGTTACGGGAGCCGCTGGGTTTTTGGGAAATACTCTAGTAAGTCGATTGGTTGAACAAGGCAAAAGTGTGAGAGTCCTTGTTCTTCCTGGTGAAAAGAACATGCCTAAAAGTGGTGTGGAGGTTTGCTATGGGGATGTTCGTGAAATAGAAAGCTTGGAGCCTTTTTTTCATAATCCCCTAGGGTGTGAATTGATTGTAATACACACCGCAGGCATAGTTACCATTGCTTCTAAATTCGAGCAAATAGTCTATGACGTAAATGTTAATGGAACAAAGAATATTGTCAGTCTATGCGAAAACAAGGAGGTTAAAAAACTGGTATATATTAGCTCTGTGCATGCCATTCCAGAAAAACCCCAGGGGCAAACAATCTCCGAAACCAATACATTCAACCCAGATGATGTTGTTGGCCTATATGCGAAAACGAAGTCTGAAGCTACAAATATAGTCTTGGAGGCATCAGAAAGAGGACTTAATGCAAGCATCCTTCACCCATCAGGAATGTCAGGTCCCTTTGATAATGGAAGGGGATATTTGACTACACTTGTTATAGATTACTGTAAAGGCCGGTTAACTGCTGCAATTAACGGAGGCTATGACTTTGTTGATGTAAGAGATGTAACAGAGGGGATTATCGCCTGTTGTGAAAAGGGAAAAAGGGGAGAGTGTTACATACTTTCCAATAAGTATTTCACCATAAAAGAGCTTCTCTTCTTGCTTCACGAAATAACTGGCAAAAGGGAAATCAAGACAATCCTTCCCCTGTGGTTTATTAATCTTGTGGCACCAATAGCAGAGCTATACTATAAGATACTTAGGCAACCCCCACTTTTTACTCCTTATTCAATTTATACAATAAATTCGAACTCCATATTCTCTAATGAAAAAGCCAAATTAGAACTAGGCTATACTACAAGGCCCATGGCGGTGACACTAAGAGATACAGTTAACTGGTTGAAAGAACAAGAAAGGCTATAAATGACAGGAGCCTAAGTTGGATTGTAGCTCAAAAAAACCCTCCCAAAAACCCAACAAAGAACCCACCCAAAAACCGGAAATATTTATTTAGCTACTTGTAATTGATAAAAAAGTATGGTGAAATTAACATTATCTTTATTTGCGAGGAGAGAGGCATGTGAAAAATATTCTTTCAAGAAATGATAGGAATTCCAATACTGGTTTCACTTTAGTAGAAATCATTGTTGTTATGGTTCTTATCGCCATCTTTGCGGCTATAGCCATACCCACCATGACTGCATATATAGACAAAGCCAGGCAAGGCATTGTTACAGCCAACGAAGATTACTTAGTAAATGCAGTGAGATGGATTGATCTAGAAGGCGATTTACCAGGGCAAGGGGTTTCAGGTAATTTGAATTCCAGCAGAGCCCTGCTTATAAATAAGCTTAATTTGGCAGTTAATGCAAACAACTATGTATTCCAGAACCCTTATTCGAGAAGCAAAGAAATTTTGACTCAAAACAAGTCAGTGAATTATATTAATAATAGTAAGCCTGCTCCAGCGGTTGTTGTCTCACACAACAACAACAATAAAGATATGAATAAGCTTAAAGATAAGGTATTGTTCCCTATGAAAGTTACTCAATCTAATAGAGTTAAATACGAAGGTATAATGGGAGTTGTTATTTGTAAAAAAGGTTATATCATTTATAATTACTGCGATGATAAAATCCGTGACAGGACAGACTATTATTACGATTAGCCCTTTTATTATTTCTAAAATTATGCAGGATAGTGGCTAGAGTTTCGGCAATTTAATTAAAACTGCATTTAAGTCCAACCTTTCCATGACTTGAAAGATTTTAACTTAGTTATAACTTGACCCGTATTTTGAAAGAGTCTAACTTTGTTGACAGTCTAATTTGGGGTGTGTTAGAATTAACATAAGTTATCGCTATTTAGAAAGGAGTTGAGGATTATGCTGGTTACTAAACAGGCACCGAATTTCTCCGGAATGGCTTTTCATGAAGGGAAAATCAAAAAAGTATCACTAGAAGATTACCGTGGTAAATGGGTTGTACTCTGCTTTTACCCAGGTGACTTCACATTCGTTTGACCCACTGAACTCTCGCACATGGCCGTGGGCTATGGCAAACTAAAAGAAATGAATGTTGAAGTTCTATCTGTAAGCACGGACAGTGTTTACTCACACAAGATTTGGAATGAAACTGAGCTTAGCAAGATGGTTGGTTTTGATATGCCATTCCCAATGGTCTCTGACCAGGGCGGTAAAATCGGAACACTGTATGATGTTTATGATGTAGATGCAGGAATTGATATTCGAGGTAGATTCTTAATAGATCCAGAAGGGATTATTCAAGCACAAGAGGTTTTAAGTCCTCCTGTAGGAAGAAATCCTGATGAATTAGCTCGTCAGATCAAGGCTTTCCAACATCATCAGAAAACTGGTGAAGTAATGCCTTCAGGATGGGTAGAAGGTGGACAGACGTTGAAGCCATCTCCTGATCTTGCAGGAAATGTTTGGAAAGAATGGAAGCCACCAACAAAATAGAGGCCAACAATCTCGATACATAGAGAAAGAACTAGTCAAATATTTGGCGGACTGTTTATCAAAATGAACAGTCTGTCATTTTTTATGAGTTTTTATGAATTAGAGATACGGAATTAAAATGACTACTTAGTGACAAATATCACAGCCGCCACTAAAGAGCTTGTTGAAACTATGACCAAAATATGTCATTATATATGTATAATATAAAAATTCTGAATTCCCCACAAGGAAGGGCAAAATAAAATGCAGAATCTAGATAAAAAACAATCTCCCTCTATGGACCTTTGGCTACAGGAAGCCAAAGAGGACCCCAAAGCATCTAGTGTAGGAATGTTCTTAGTCCATAATGGAGTGGTGAGAGAGTCTCCCAAAGCCCTTGTTAGAAAGGGTGTAGATGACGGCTCTCTGGTTACTGGCATGGATTTTTCTTATGATCAAGAAAAAGTTGATAAGGTTATAAAAGAGTCATATGGCCTAGAAGGGGTATACTATATAAGGGTATGGTTAAATCATGGGTACCTAGAAGTAGGTGATGATATCATGTACATCTTGGTTGGTGGAGATATTAGACCCCATGTAATCGATGCCTTGCAATTTATTGTAGAAAAAATCAAGACGGAATGTGTGACCGAAATAGAGAAGAAAAACACTTAGGGGGAAATGATGAAAAAATTTGACTTGGTTATTGTAGGTGGTGGAGCTGGTATGCTTGTTATGGATGCTGCCCTTAGTTATGGACTGAAATGTGCAATTATAGAAAAAGATAAGTTTGGGGGAACCTGTCTTACAAAGGGCTGTATTCCTTCAAAGATGCTTGTGTACCCCGCTGATTTCATAAGAGAAACAGAGAGCGCTAAAAGGTTTGGAATAATAGCGCAAAAGCCTGAGATTGATTGGAAGGCTATTTCAAGTAGAATGTGGGAACAGATTGATTTTTCCAAGCAAATCGAGGAGAGAATCAAGGAAATGGGAAACTTGACACTCTTTAAGGGTAAGGGTACTTTTGTTAGCAACAAGAAGATGGTTATCCAATATGAGAATGGACAAGCGGATGAAATTATAGAAGGAGACAGATTTGTCATCGCGACGGGAGCTAAAAGCCAGGTCCCTAAAGTCCAAGGATTAGAAGAAACAGGCTACATTACATCCGAAGATTTCTTTGGAGAACAGTATCCTGAAAAGCCATGGAAAAGCTTGGTGATTATTGGAAGTGGTGCCATAAGCTTAGAGTTTGCTCATATCTTCTCTGCCTTTGGCACAGAGGTTACCATGGTTGCTAGAAGTGAGAGAATATTAAAAAAAGAAGATATAGATATAGCTGTTTTCGTACACAAGCAATTTTTAACAAATGGGATAAACATTTTAACTGAAAGGGATATTGTTTCTGTGTCTCAGGAGGGAGGGATGAAAGTCGTAACAGTTGAAAATCGGCATACAAAGGAGCGGAATCTTATTCGCTGTGAAGAAATACTTGTGGCATCAGGTTCTCAATCAACGGCTAAGGATTTGGGCTTAAAGGAAGCGGGGATAGAGGCGGATAAAGATGGTTGGATTAATACCAATGACTACCTAGAAACCAACCAGCCAAACATCTGGGCTATTGGGGATGTAAACGGGAAGTACCAATTCCGCCACAAGGCGAACCATGAAGCCCAAGTTGTGATCCATAATCTTTTTTCCAATGAGGAGAAAAAGCAAGTTAATTACCACGCAACCCCTTGGGCAATATTCACCCATCCACAAGTTGGGCGGGTAGGGGCTACGGAAGCAGAATTAATAGACCAGGGGATTCCCTACTTAACTGCAAAGAATTACTATTCGGAAGTAGTAGGCGGAAGAGCCATGGGCTTTAAAAACAATGATGAAGACAATGGCTTTGTAAAAGTATTAGTGGGCCATGATAAAAGAATCCTGGGGGTTCACATTGTAGGCCCTCAAGCTGCAACCTTAACTCAGCCTTTTGTTTACCTTATGAACATGGAGATTAAATCAGACCTTAGGGCATATGATGTAATTGACGAATCTATGATTATTCATCCATCCTTAAGTGAGCTTACTGCATGGGTGCTGGGGAAAATTGAACTATCACAATTGCAAGAATAGATAATCACGGACATAGAGAAGCGCTTATAGGAGTAGGCTATGGGAATGACAAGACAAAAGCAAAAGAATATTCAAAAGCGACATCGACATCAAATAGGGCATCCACATGGGTTTACCCTAGTGGAGATTATTGTTGTTATTGTTATTATTGCTATTCTTGCAGCCGTTGCTATCCCTTCCCTTGTTGGCTACATAGATAAAAGTCACAGGACCCATGATTTGATTTCTCTAAGAACTTTAAATATGGGGACAAAACTCTATAGAATTAATGAACAGATTCAAACGGCAGATGTGTTCGAGGGCATTAGTGGCAACCCTGAACGTCAAAACAAATTGTTATCAGTAGGCTATATTGAAGAGATAATGGTTCCAAGGGCTAAAAGCAATTACTTTGTGTGGGATAATTCTATGCAAATTTGGTGTGGGGCATCAACGCCATTTGGAAGGCCTTTTGAATCTGTTACCGATGCCATGACTAGCTACTATGAGACAACAAATGTTTATGGCCCTACGTGGGGAGGTGATGTTCAATATTCAAATATTGGCTTAGACCCAGAGAAATGGAAAGATAAGCCTATAGATCATATATACTACACGCCAATAGGTAGTCGTTTACAAATAAAGCCCGAAACTGGTTACAAGATTGAGTTTGATTTTATTATCGGAGGGTCAGGTACGCTTAAGAGTGGAGGCTGGAATTTGATTTATAATTTACTTGATAGCACATGGTACCATCGTAGTATAGAAGAGGGTAATCAAATCGACATAAACTCACTAGAAGTAGTGCAAGACTAGCTTATTTAGATTTAGGTAATAAAAGTGCTACCCAAATATCATTGAAAGCATCAAATCAATTCATTTAATCTTTAGTGTTGGGAGGTGTTGTTATGAAAAAGTTCTTAGCTATTATTGTGATGGTATCTCTTACTTTAACCTTGGTGAGTTTTCCTTCACCTGATGTAAGTGCTGGGGACACTATAGTGGATATTTATTCTGTAGAAGAATTCAGGCAAGCTTTAGAAAAGAATCAAAATATCCATATACGATTGCAGGCAGACATTATTTTTACAAAAAGCAATGCCCATGATGTTGAAAATGGAACAGTTTTAGGGGAAGGCTACTATACTATAGACCTAAACTCACACACAGTTAAGTATCAGTTCAAAGGTAGAGTAGGGGATCCAGATGGAGTGCCCATAAGAACTGGCAGAGCCAGAGATTTAGTTATTAATGGGCCTGGGGAAGTTATTGGTGGCGGTTATGGAGTTGATCAGGATAACCAGTTTGGGATGCTTACTATTAATGAGGCCACATTAAAAGGAGTTATGAATTCAGGCTTGTGCATGAAGGGCGGGTTGGCAACCATTAACTCGGGAACCCTAACAGGCAATTTTTATGGAGTTTTTCATACTGATGGAATTGTAGTAGTAAATGGCGGGAAAGTTAAAAGTATTGTTACCAAGACCATGGGACATACTCCTCGAAATATGGGGGTAATAAAAGATGGAGTTTTCACTGGTCATGCTAATATTGACGAAGTTATATTGATCCTACCCAAGCTTACAATAGATCCCAAGTCCAGCATGCGTATATTCCGCCATGGAGGGTTGGTAGTTACTGGAGCTTTTGTCAACCAAGGTAAATATACTTATGAGTCTGGCCTTGAAGCCATTAATGGACAAGGGAGAATAAGTTCAGATGCTCAGGTTAAGTTGGCTCAGGATCTTAATCTTAACAGCTTGACCATTAATAATCAGGGTAGTTTGTTTATCGACAATGGTGCTACAGTTACTGTTAAGGGACCCTTTGTAAACGATAAGGGCTTGGTACATGTAAATAAAGGGCTTTTAAATTTATTAGGAACTATTGACAACCGAGGGACTATAGAAGGTGTTCCTGGCCTAGAAAATGATCATGGAGGCGGCCCTCCACAAAATGATCAAATCCACCATAAGCCCTCTGATTGGGCTGCCCCAGAAATTGAGCTTGTAAAAGAGACTTGGCTAAGAGAGAGCCGATTATTCACTTTCTATCAAAACAATATAACAAGGGAAGAGTTTTGCGAGTTGGTGGTAAAGCTTTATGAAAACATGAAAGGCGAAGAGGCTCCCTTACCAGAAAAAAATCCCTTTGTTGATGCTGATATGGTAGATGTGCAAAAAGCAAATATGCTAGGGATTGTTACAGGTAGAGGCCAAGGACGATTTGATCCAGGTGGATATATTACCAGGCAGGAAATGGCCACAATGTATGTAAGGCTTTTAGATGCATTAGACATCAATGTGCCTGTTACAATGGAATATGTTTTTTTTGCTGATGAAGGCCAAATTCATAGTTATGCAAAGAATGCTGTTCAAACAATGTATAAATTGGGGATTCTTAAAGGCCAGGGAGAGAATAGGATAGGCCCCTTAAATTATTCTACTAGGGAGCAAGCTATATCCTTATCTAATCGTGTATATATGAAGTTCAAAAATTCTTGAGGGCTGAGTTTGATTGACCCTATCACCAGGGCAAGAGATTTGAATGATTCTAGTTGTTTAGGAGGTTTTTCATGAAAGTCGGACTAATAAGATGCATGCAAACAGAAGATATGTGCCCAGGAACAACAGACTTTAAAGTTATGAAAGACAAGAAGTGTGCCTTTGAAGGAGTTGAGGGAGATATAGAAATTATTGGCTTTGTTACTTCTGGGGGTTGCCCAGGGAAAAAAGCTATTACCAGGGCTGCTGAGATGGTTAAAAGAGGGGCCGATACAATAGTTCTTTGTTCCTGTATTACTCGGGGAAACCCAATTGGATTTCCCTGTCCTCACGTAGAAGCCATGAAAAATGCATTGGTAAAGAAGTTTGGAGATACCGTAACCATATTGGACTACACTCATTAAAGGCTACTAGGTCTCTGTCCACTCTTTTAATGTTTCACCGATTGATGATTACATATTGAATATGGCGAAGACTTGTTGGTCTTTATTATAGTCAATATTTTTATTGCTTTTCGACAAATTGGACGAATTGAAATTTAGCTTCAAATTGACAAATTGGACGGATTAACAGTTATCTTCAAATCTACAAATTGGACAAATTTGCAGACAACTTTAATATGAAAGGCAAATTAAAATGGCTCTCATCCTAGTGTAAGAACCCGGGATCTGTGAATAATATTTGAATTTGTGATAAGGAGGCTTTATTTGGGTATAAAGTACTATAATAATTTGTCAGAGCTGAACGAATACAGGAGAAAAGAATATGGATATTTTCAGAATAATAAGTGACCAGATTCTCAAGGATAGTGTAATTTCTAAAATCGGAAAATCTGTAGGTGTAGAACCAAATAAAGTTGAACAGATTGTGAGGCTGGGAATGCCAACAATTTTGCAAGCCTTAGGACGAAATGCCAGTACTTCTAACGGAAAGTTGGAGTTGTCAGCTGCCTTAGATCAACATCAGGATGATAAAATTGGCAATATAGAAGGATTTCTTGACAATGTTGATACCAAAGATGGTTTGAAAATTTTGGGCCATGCATTTCAGGACAAGAATGGGTTAGTTCAAAACAACTTGGCCAAAAAGGTTGGCCTAGAGGGGATTCAGGTATCTGGTATATTGGCACTACTTGCACCACTGCTAATGGGTATACTCGGTCAAGAAAAAAAGAAACAAAATGTTGATGCTGCAAATATTCCTGCTCTAATTAATAGTATGCTATCCCCAGATGGAGAGCACAACGCAATGGATATGTTTTCTAATCTCCTTGATTCTGATAAGGATGGAGATGTAATGGACGATCTTGGTAAAATATTTAGTGGCCTATTTAAGAAATAATTTTATCCCAAAGATTTTGTGTTTTTTACATAGGTAAACAAAAGGGGGGCGGACCGATGAATTATATTATGGGATCTGTTTGGATGGTACTTAAAGGAGGGGCCAATGCTTTAGGGAGATTTCCAGTTTCTATTGGAAGTGCTATAGCCTTTGCTCTTGTAACAATAATAAGAATACAGCTTGATTGGTCCTACCAAGAACCTTACAATTTTTTATTTAATTGTTTGCATTGGTCTTTTGCTCTAGGTGCCATATTTAGCCTAGCCTCGATAACTGCTGCCCAAAGCAGGTTTAATACAAAAAGAGCATTTTGGTGGGCAAATATAGCTGGAGTTTTAGCTATCATCATAACCTTTCTTTTGCTTTATTTTTTGGGTGGTCAAAATTCCCTCATCACAGAAACAAGATATGATGTGGTTTCCATCTTAGCATCTGCCCGAGTGATGGCAGTAATACTAATAAGCTTTCTTATATTTATTGTATTGGCAGGGCACCCCCAGGAAGAGTCAAATTTTTCTAGATCACTATTTATGACCCACAAGGCTTTTTTTATAGCTGCCTTTTATGGCCTAGTAATTATGGCTGGGGTATCTGGAGTTGCAGGAGCTTTTCAAGCCCTAGTATATAATGATATGAGTTCAAAGGTTTATATGTACATAGGAACTATAGCAGGGCTTCTTGCTTATACATTTTTTGTGGGTTATTTCCCTGATTTTCGCAAGGGTGAACCACATCCAAAAAGAGAGATTGCTCAAAAGCAGCCTCGATTCATTGAGATTCTTTTTGTCTATATATTAATACCTATTATGTTGGCACTGACTTTTGTATTGCTTGCATGGGCAGCAAAAACAATTTTGGGAGGCATGGCAGATTCTTCATTTATTGTCTTATCAAGTATCGCTACTGCATATGCTCTTGTTGGTATTTGGCTCCATATAATGGTTACGGAGTACGATTTAACCCTAGCAAAGTTCTATAGGAAGGTTTATCCCCTAGCCGCCCTTGTAATACTTGCTTTTGAAGCCTGGGCATTGATAGTTCAGTTGGGAAATTCAGGCCTGAAAACTGCCGAATATTCCTTTAGTCTTTTGTTCATACTTACAGCTTCAGCAGCCATAATGCTCATTGTATTAAAAGCAAAAGCTCATCTTCCAATTATAGTTGTTACTTGTGTTCTAGCGGTATTTGCAGTAATGCCCCTAGTGGGATATTATGCCCTCCCTGTTACGGCACAGACTGATAGGCTAGAAAAACTACTGGTAAGCCAAGAAATTTTAGTGGATGACAAGATAATACCAGCAAAAATTGAACCTGAAAAAGATGTGAAGATTTCCATTACTGATGCAGTTGATTTTCTCGCATATTCAGAAAATCCCAAACTTCCAGTATGGTTTGATGAAGATTTGGCTCAAGGAGATGTTTTTCTAGAAAAGTTGGGATTTGAAAAAACCTGGCCTGATTATGATCCAGGCAACCAAGGCGGATTCTTAGGTACGTCCCTTCGCTTAATTCCTGAACCAATTGATATTTCTGAATATAATTGGGTTCTTGACCCTGAGGCTTTTTATAACGAAAGTATGGAGGGGATTAAGGTAGAGGGAAGCCGAGGTTTATATAAAGTTTATTGGACTAATAATACAAAATCTGGTATTCCAAACTTAAAAATCCAGTTAGATGGAGAGGTTATAATAGAAAAGGACCTTAATGATTATATTGATAGAATCACTGAAAAGTATCCTCCAAGGGGAGGGGATTCCCTTGAAGTTAATTTAGAGGATATGAGCCTATTGGTTGAATCTCTAGAGCTAAGAGTTTTTTTGGTCTTCAATTACACTGAGATTATAATTGACCCGGCATATGATGATATAAATTACTGGTTTGAATTAAATGCTATATATATTAAGGAGAAAGAATAATTTATCGGGAATATGTCACCGAATATTAGTTCAAATTCATATTGGGATTTATGGAGGAAGAATGTTTTTAACAGGAAATTCCCTGTTTCCTGTGATAGGATTCAGGGAATATCCCTTGTATAAAATTAAAATGATAGATAGCTGAATATTATAAAACCTTATTACCATAATGTTTTCGGAGGCGGTTTATAGGAACCGATATTTGGGAAGGAGGTAGGCTTATGAATAGTGTAGTAAAGACCATTATTTTGTCTAGCGAATTTTTAAGTATATTCTTGTTCCTTTTACTCTGTCTCCTCTTTATTTTTTCGTGGAAAATAATTATTTCCATACAGAAGAAAAGGAATAGGCGTGTCCCTGAGGTTAAGTATGCTGAGATCCCTAATCGAAACAGGGCAGAGGCAGAGAAGGAAATCAAGTCGCTAGCCCGTCAACATGTGGAAGTACTTCACCATGGAGATAGTGAGTCAGTTGTTCATCTCTACCAAAGAGCTTTTAAGAGTTTAAAGGTTGTCCGTAAAACATTAGAAAACTCTTCTCCAGAAATCCTTTCGGTGATTCCTTCTGCTCGTTGGCTCTGCGACAACTTTAGCCTTATTTATCAAAAGACAAAGAGCCTCGAAACGGGGGAATTTCATTCAGGGAACTTACCGCTACTAATAACTGGGCCCTATAGAGGATATCCAAGGATTTATAGTATTTGTCGCCAAATAGTATCTAGGGAAAAGAATATAGACCAGACGAAAATCATAAATCTCCTTGAGGCATATCAAGATGTAACACCTTTGAAGTCTTCAGAACTTCATGCCCTTCCTGAAATGCTATCCTTGTGCTTATTGGAGCACATAATTAAGATTTCAAATGAAATCCAAAATCTGATAAAAATCAAGGAAAAGGCCACTCTCTTTGTCTCGGAAAATGAAAAAAGTCTTGTAGAAGGTCATGGGATTTTATCTTTGATTGATAAAGATAAGATCGACCATGATTCTTTAGATAACGTATTCCTTTCTCAAGTACTATATTTAATGAAAAGGCTATCTATAGATGACGAGCAAATTGAGCACTGCCTTGTAGATTGCCCTATAGCTACAGAGGGAATGGCCAACGGCCATATATATCAGAGATAAATCCACAGGAAAGGTCTATGAGCCTACATCAATGGGTAATTGTGAGACTAGTTATTGCACTGTACGCCACGGATTTGGATATACGGTTTTTTCAAATCAAAGAGACAGACTTGATCAAGAGTTGCTTCTTATGGTGCCTCTTGATGAGCCTGTTAGGCTTTGGAAGCTAAACCTTACCAATAATGGCACAGAAGATTTGAATTTGGAAATCACCCTCTTTGTTGACTTTGTCTTAGGGGTAGACCGTGAGTTGAATGCACCTTATATAGTAACATCATATCAAGAAGAGATAGATGCCTTATTTGCTAAAAATATTTACAATAGAGATTTTGAAGGGGGGAAAGCATTTATTTTTTCTAGTGAAAAAGTCTTTTCATATACTGGTGATAAAATAGAATTTTTTGGCATAAGTGGCAATGTTGATCAACCAAAGGGCCTGGGTAAAAACCTCTCTAAAAAGACTGGAACAGCACTGGATCCATGTGGAGTTATTCGAGTGGAGGTTTTTATAAAAGCCGGAGAAAGAAAAACCTTGGTATTTGGACTTGGCCAAAGTGATGACGAAAATGTGATAAGAAATATTTGTATGAAGTATGGAGATACAACCCAGGTAGATTATGAATTGGAGAAAGTTAAAGCTTATTGGGATAAAATCACTGGTCAAATACAGGTGACTTCAAAAGATCCAACTTTGGACATCCTAGTTAATGGATGGCTTATTTATCAGATTATTACTTGCCGCATGAGGGCAAGAACTGCTTTTTATCAAAGTGGTGGGGCATATGGTTTTAGGGATCAACTCCAAGATGTTCTTTCCCTTTTAGATACCGCCCCAGAAATGGCTAGGGAGCAAATACTCCTAGCAGCCAGTAGACAATTTGAAGAAGGAGACGTTCAGCATTGGTGGCATCCTCCCAAGGGCTTAGGTGTTCGAACTCGAATCACCGATGATCTTTTATGGTTGCCTTACGTGACTGCTCAATATATTAAAAATACAAGGGATTATGATGTTTTACTTGAGGATGTTCCATTTATATTTAGCCCACCACTTAATCCTGATGAAAGGGAAAGAATGGAGATCCCAGAGGTTTCAAATAAGACATCCAGTGTGTATGAACACTGTATGTTAGCAGTTCGTCACAGTAAGTTTGGACAGCTTGGTTTGCCCTTAATGGGTGGTGGAGACTGGAATGATGGGATGAACTTAGTTGGGATAGATGGAAAGGGAGAAAGCGTATGGCTAGGCTGGTTCCTCTATTCCCTTATTAATGAGATGCAGCCACTTTGTGAATATATGAAGGATAAGGATAGTGTTAAGGACCTACAAGAAAAGGCTAAGATGTTGCTGGAAAATATCGAAAAAAATGCTTGGGATGGAAAATGGTATAGGAGAGGGTTCTTTGACAATGGGGACAAACTTGGATCCAAAGAGAGCGATGAGTGTAGAATCGATTCCATCGCTCAATCTTGGAGTGTTATTTCTAAAGGAGGAAGCCAAGAACGGATACTGGAGGCCCTATCTTCTGTTGACAGGTTTTTAGTAAAAACCGATCTAGGGCTATCACAACTCCTCACTCCGCCATTTAATGAGGGCAAGAATGATCCTGGATATATTAAAAACTATTATCCTGGAATGCGTGAAAATGGTGGACAATATACACATGCTGCCCTATGGTTTGCCATGGCAAAAGCTATGATGAAAAATAGGGATGAAGCATATGCCCTCTTTAGGATGTTGAATCCTATTAACATAACTTCCCAAGAAAAAAACGCAAGCTGGTATGAGAAGGAACCTTATGTAATGGTTGCGGATATCTCTATGGCGGAGGCAAAGGAAGGTAAAGGCGGTTGGACTTGGTATACAGGTTCAGCAAGTTGGATGTATCAAGGCCTTGTTAACTGGTTTCTTGGGATAAGAAAAGAAGGAGATAAAATAATAGTTGATCCTTCAACACCTATATCTTTTGGAGACTACATAGTTGACTACCGTTTTGGAAATTCACTTTATAGAATTGATGTTAAAGGCAGCCAACAGATGGGGGGCAGTCAAATTTTTATTACCCTTGATGGGAATTCAACTGAGGGTAATAGTTTTGATCTTGTGGATGACAATAAAACACACCATGTTGAAGTTGGTTATTCTGAAAATTTATGATAATTTCGGAGAAGGGTATTTAATTTAAGGGCCACTGATAGGTAGCTTCTGATAATGAATCAAGCTTTACCAACTAACCCTTGAAGTGATAGGTTTAAATGTGATATATTATTTTATTGTTTCCCAACCACTAAAATTGGGAATAATACTTCAATTGGAGGTAAGAAAATGTATAATTTTGACCGATTAAATCTGCCAGATTATATTCTGGATATTCTAAATAACTCTAAAGGAGTTATTATACCAAGAACGAGAGAAGAATTGATTGCACTGTCAATGGGGAAGTCGGGGAACACTTCCTTCAATGTTGAGTATGAGGTTGAAGGCAAAGGAACCATACTGGAGACTACTGTAACCAAATGTAAGAACGGTGTGTCCGTTAATTATTTAGATGATTATATGAGAAGACGGGATCCAGATAGCCTTCTTATTGCAGACGATAAACCGACAGATAAACCAACTTATAGAAAAGAATACGGAAAAGACTTTGAAATCCTTCGCCAGGAGACATTTAAATGGCTCAAAAACCAAGAATTAATATTTTATCCCTTTAAATCTGGAGATATAAAATACGGGTATGACTCTATTCTATTAGCCCCATCAAATGCAGGATTTTTTGCTGCTGGTTTGGCTGACCTTCAGGGCTTTATCAATATAGATACTATAGAAGACGACTTTGATTTAAAGGCTATAGTGATCTTGGCTCCACCATTCCGCCATACCCATTTTGATGAAAAGCAAATAGTTGTTCATAATCGCTTAGACAAAGTTCATGAGGTGTATTCATTTAATCTATACCCAGGTCCTAGTGCCAAGAAAGGCATTTACGGGGTCCTTCTTAATATTGGAGAGGAAGAGGGGTGGATCACTGCCCATGCATCAACGGTGAAGGTTATTACTCCTTATGATAATGAGATTGTAATCATGCATGAAGGAGCATCAGGTGGCGGTAAAAGCGAAATGATCGAAGATATTCACAAGGAGATGGATGGCAGGGCAATACTTGGGACCAATACACTTACCAAAGAAAAAAATTACCTAGTGTTCAACGAAACTTGTGAGCTACTTCCTGTAACAGACGATATGGCCTTATGCCATCCTAAGCTTCAAAACGCAAGTAAAAAGTTGGTGGTTAAGGATGCGGAATCCGCATGGTTCTTAAGGCTTGACCAGATAACACACTATGGGACTTCTCCAAGGTATGAAAAAATATTAACCCAACCAGAGGAACCTCTAATATTTTTAAATATTGATGGAGTGGCCAATGCTACCTGTTTGGTTTGGGAACATACATTAGACCAGGACGGCAAACCTTGCAGCAACCCTCGGGTTATTCTTCCAAGAAGAATGATAAAGGAAGCTATCAACGGACCAGTAGAGGTTGACGTAAGAAGTTTTGGTGTAAGAACTCCACCCAGTAGCAGAGAGAATCCCAATTATGGGATAATAGGGCTCTTTCATATTCTGCCACCAGCAATAGCATGGCTGTGGCGACTGGTAGCTCCTAGAGGGTATAATAATCCCAGCATTGTAGATACACCAGAAATGAAAAGTGAGGGAGTAGGTTCTTATTGGCCCTTTGCCACTGGCAAGATGGTTACACAGGCCAACCTTTTGCTAGATCAAATCGTTAACTATACTAGCACCAGATACCTCCTAATTCCCAACCAGCATATCGGTGTTTATGAGGTTGGCTTTATGCCCCAATGGGTTGCAAGAGAGTATATTGCAAGACGAGGAGGAGCTAAGTTTAAGCCTGGGCATTTAGAAGAAGCCCGCTGTCCTATTCTTGGCTATACATTGGAATCTGTTAAGGTGGATGGCCAGTATATTAGAAGGGCCTTCCTAAAACCCGAAACTCAGTACGAAATGGGTATTGATGGCTACGATGCTGGAGCCAAGATATTAATGGATTTCTTTGGCAAGGAACTGAAAAAGTTTGATACCGAAGAGCTGAACCCCCTAGGGAGGAAGATTATCAAGATGTTTTATGATGGGGCCTCTGTTCAGGAGTTTACAGATGTAATTCCTATGAGGTTTTAGATAATAAGGATATGAGGTTTTAGATAATAAGGAGATGAAATCTTGAATTTGTTTGACGCGGTTCCTGAAGATTTTTAGCAAAGCGGATTAGTGACATCGAAATTGTCCTGAATTACTGGGAAGTTTGAAAAAAGGGAGTATATGAAGAAAGTAAATAGGTATATTAGAATGGGGATTATTATCACAGCTACAATTGTACTGCTGGGCATTTTTTTTATTTGGCAGAATAATAGCATCACAGTCTCTGAATACGAATATTCCAACCCCAAGATACCATCTGATTTTTTGGGATATAAAATTGTTCATATATCCGATTTACACAATAAAATGTTTGGTCAAGACCAGAGTAAATTGTTAGGTGAAGTTGTAAGCCTTAGACCAGATATAATTATCATTACTGGAGACTTGGTAGATAGGCGAAAGTTCGATCTTGAAAAAGCCATATGCTTTATTGATGGGGCCGTAAAAATCGCACCTATATATTTTGTTTCTGGCAACCATGAAGCTTGGTCGGGGATGTACCCTGAGATTAAAGACCGGCTCCTTGCTGCAGGTGTCACTCTTTTAGACGATACATTTATTGAAATCCTAAAAGGAGATGGAAGCATAAAGTTATTTGGTTTTGCTGATCCCGGCTTTAGTAATGATGGAAACCGGAAGATAGAAGCTAGCACTGAAACATTAGACAAATTAGTTAGTGACTGGTCAGAGGAGGAGGATTTTAAAGTACTATTAACTCATCGACCTGAGCTATTTGTGCATTACTGTGATAACAATATCGAATTAATTTTTGCAGGCCATGCCCATGGCGGCCAATTTAGGATTCCCTTAATAGGAGCTGTCTTTGCTCCTGATCAAGGGTTCTTCCCAGAATACACCAGTGGTAGTTACACTGAAGTTGCTTCAACTATGTTTGTAAGTAGAGGGCTGGGCAACAGTATTATTCCAATCAGGATTTTTAATCGACCTGAAATAATTTCTGTAACCTTCAATTAATCTTTGCAAAAATATTTTCCGAAAAGCGGACAAAACATTCCTATTATTATTTAACTCCTCATGAACACACAATTCCTATTATTATTTAACTCCTCGTGAACACACAATATTACAGGAAACCCACACTAGTTCAATTTTTTATTGCAATTTAGGAATTAGAAAATATCTATAATTCTTGAAAATAATCGTTGCAATAGATGGAGTTCTACTGTATTATTAACAGTGGTCTAAGAGAAAAAATTTCACTTAGCCATAAATTAAAGGTATCACTAAAATACGCACATCGAAGATTTGGTTTGAATAAGGCTTGCTTCGATGGAGGGAAAAAACCAAGGAGGATTAGAATGGCAGTTGTATCAATGAAACAGTTACTAGAAGCAGGGGTTCATTTTGGACACCAAACAAGAAGATGGAACCCTAAGATGGCACCATATATCTTTACAGAGAGAAATGGTATCTACATTATCGACTTACAAAAGACAGTTAAGATGATTGAATCGGCTTATGAATTCATGCGTACCGTAGGAGAGAGTGGCAAGCCAGTTCTTTTCGTAGGCACTAAAAAGCAGGCACAATCTGCAATTGCTGATGAAGCAAGACGATGCGGAATGTTCTATGTTAATGAGAGATGGCTTGGAGGAATGTTGACCAATTACAAGACTATTAGTGGTCGAATCGACAGACTTAATGAAATTAAAGTTATGGAAACTGACGGGACTTTTGACAAATTAACGAAAAAAGAAGCCAGCAAGTTAAAACTTGAGCTTGAAAGATTAGAAAAATTCTTAGGTGGATTTAAAGATATGAAGGGAATGCCAGGAGCTATATTTGTGGTAGATCCCAAGAAAGAAAGAATTGCTGTAAGAGAAGCTAGAATTCTAGGTATCCCAGTTGTTGGTATCGTAGATACAAACTGTGATCCAGATGATTTGGATTACATTATTCCTGCAAACGACGATGCTATTCGTGCCGTTAAGCTAATTGCATCTGTTATGGCGGATGCTATTATTGAAGCCAACCAAGGTGAGAGCTATGACGAAGGCCCAGAGGTACAAGCAGCAACAACTGAAGAAAATATTGACAAGGAAGTTACAGAAGCAGTTGAAGAAATTAAAGAACCAACTATAGAAGCAACAGAAGAAAAAGAAGTATCGGAGGAGGCATAAATGGCAATTACTGCACAAATGGTAAAAGAACTGCGTGAAATGACAGGCGCTGGAATGATGGATTGTAAAAGCGCTTTAACTGAAACAGATGGTGATATGAAAGCGGCAGCAGAGCTACTTAGAGAAAAAGGAATTGCAAGTGCTGCAAAAAAAGCTGGACGTGTTGCAGCTGAAGGACTTGTAAAAATAGCATTTTCCGAAGATGGAAGCAAAGGGGCTATTGTCGAAGTAAATTCTGAAACAGACTATGTGGCTAAAAATCAAGAATTTGTAGATTTCGTAGACGCCTTGGCAGCTAAAGCATTAACTGATGGCGAAAAAGATATGGAAACCTTTCTCGGTCTAGACTTTTTAGATGGGGAAACAGTACAATCTGCTCTCCAGAATAAAGTTGCTAAAATTGGGGAAAATTTGAACCTGAGAAGATTCCAAATGCTTGCCGCTCCTGGTTGCAAGTATGTTGGATACCTTCACGGAAATGGTCGAATAGGAGTATTAGTTGGCTTTTTAACAAATGCTTCCCTAGAGGGTATTTCTGTTCTTGGAAAAGACCTTGCAATGCAGGTTGCATCCATGAATCCTATGTTCTTAGATGAGTCCCAAGTTGACCCTGATTACATAGCAAATGAAAAGAAAGTTATGGCTCAGCAAGTTCTTAACGAAGGCAAAAAGCCTGAGATGGTAGATAAAATCGTTGAGGGCAAGATTAAAAAAGAGCTCAAGGAAATTTGCTTGCTGGATCAAAAGTTCGTAAAGGATAGCGATATTACTGTAAGACAGTATGTTGACCAAGTTGCTAAAGAATTAGGAGAAGATATAAAAGTAGTGTCAATGGTTCGATACGAAGTTGGCGAAGGCATTGAAAAGCAAGAAGAGTGCTTCTTGGAAGAAGTAATGAAGCAAATGAATAAATAGTTTTAAGCCCCAAACACCGAAATCTATAATAGGCTTCGGTGTTTTTTTAATGAATGAAATGTTGGAGTGGTTTTACTTTTAAAAGTTACCACTCCAAAATTTATTATAAAAACATTTTTTCCTGTAATACTATAGCTTTTGTTTTCTTGATTAAATCGAATCATTGGTTGATTGACATAAACTCATGGATAGGCTATATTTGTATTACGTTGTAATACAAGAGTGGGGTAGGGGTATGAACACTATTAATGTCCGAATAGCAGAAGCAGATAAAAAATTACTTGAGAGTTACGCAAAATCAAAGAATAAAACAATATCAGATGTCATCCGAGACAGTATTGACGAAATTATTGAAAATGAAATACATTTAAAGTTGTATCAACAAGGGATGAAAGAATTTGAAAAAAACAATAAAACCTATGCACATGATGAGGTTTTAGAAGAATTAGGGCTAAAAAAAGAGGACCTAAAAAATGTCTTATAAAGTTATTTAC
>JAVEXZ010000023.1:0-22232 GCA_034003765.1 Anaerovoracaceae bacterium
ACTCCGTTATCTGGATCACCTTCTGCCTCGTCATAAACATAACCACATAAATCGCAAACATACTTTTTCATCTTAAATCCTCCTTAATAATTAATTATCTTCAAGACATTTCTTGCAAATGCCCCTTAAATAGACTTCCTTTTCATTAATAGCAAAACCCTCGATTTCTTCGAATTCAAATCTTTCATTTGATATATCAAAATCAAAACATCCCTGGCAAATCTCACATAAAAAGTGGCCATGTGGGTCCACCACGGCATCATAGTGGGCTTCTTTGCCTTCCCCCATAATCGTTTTTACCAGGCCAGCTCCCGCAAATGCATTAATAGAGTTGTAAATCGTAGCCTTTGATAATGTAGGAAGATCTTTTTTCAACTCCTTGTAAATTTGATCTGCAGTTGGATGGTTTTTTTGATCTATTAAATACTCCATAATTTTAACTCGATTGAAGGAAGGGTTTACATTATGATCCTTAAGATAAGTCCGGACTCTTTCATATGAAACTTTCATAAGGTCTTCCTCCTTTACTAATTTGTAATGATTACAAGATTATAATAATTCTAATTTACCTATTTGTCAAGCCTATTTAAAATATATCAGGAAATCTTCGTAGCCTTTTTCACTTAATTCATCCAATCCTACAAATAACAAAGATCCACTATTCATACAGTATCTCAATCCCCCTTCTGCTTTTGGGCCGTCGTTAAAAAGGTGTCCTAAATGTGCATCCCCAGATCTACTTCGTACCTCTATCCGACCCATCCCTAGAGAGCTATCTTTTTTGTAATTTACTACATCCCATTGTATTGGCTTTGTAAATGATGGCCAGCCAGAACCAGAATCATATTTATCCATTGATAAAAACAAAGGTTCTCCAGTTACAATATCAACATAAAGTCCCGTCTCTTTGTTGTCCCAATAAAGATTATCAAAGGGCCTCTCTGTAGCCTCTTCCTGGGTTATGCTGTATTGGAGATCTGTTAGTTTCTCTTGCAGTTCTTCTTTAGAAGGCTTAGGATAATCTTCAGGGTTTATCACAGGTTTCTTTCTAGGTATATTGCTTAAATTGACGTGACAATAGCCCTCAGGATTTTTATCAAGGTAGTCCTGATGATAATCTTCGGCAAGAACATAATTCTTTAATGGCTCTATTTCTACAACAAGAGGAGCTTTATTTTTCGACTCCTGTTCTTTGTAAACTTCCTCTATTATCCCTAGATCTTCTTTATCCACATAGTAAATACCTGTTCGGTATTGAGTTCCTCTATCGTTCCCCTGCTGGTTTAACATGGTTGGATCAATAATTCCATAATAATAACCCAACAATTCCTTAAGAGAAATCTTATCAGGATCGTAAGCAATATAAACAGTTTCTGCGTGACCAGTTTTCCCTATAGAATAGTAATCCGTTTTATCATTTTCTCCGTTGGCATATCCAACATTTGTATATAAAACTCCCATTATTTGGTCTAAGTATGCTTGAGAACCCCAGAAACAGCCCCCAGCTAAATATATTTCTTTGTATCTACTGGTTTCAAAATTAGGTAATACAGTCATAGCTTTCTCCTCCACTTCTTTTTGCATTATAGCCCCTCGGTTCATCCAAAAAATCCCAAATAGCAAAGCTCCTAGTAATAATATAGCTATAACACTTAAAACTCCATATTTTTTCATTTGCTACACCCCTTTATTCCATACGGCCCCATTTCATTTCATCCCCATTTTTGTCGTATTTCTTTCTTTTAGCCGTTATTTCTTTGATTTCTATTTTTATAACCGTGGTTCTATCCATACTTGCCTTTGCTGCCACATCAAAGTAGCTCATATTTTTTGGAGTATATTTTTGAGAAATGGCTCTTAGCCCTTCCATTTTTTCTCTATCTTCTTCTAAAATAACAGCGGAGCCAACTACAATTGCTGATTCAAATTCAGTTGTAAAATGTTTGGATGTAAGGACTGCCAAATGATTATCATCCTTAGCCGCTATAAAGTCCTCTTCTTTAATAGGGGCTGGAACCTGGACATTACCAACAAATGTTAGGACAACTCTAGCGTTATTCTTTATTAGGTCTATTTTATGGCCTTCTTTTGCAGAATGAATATATAACACATTCCCTACACGTGCAGGAGAAATTGGCACTGCATAGGCCCTATTATTCCCATCCACAAGAGATAGGACAGCATAAGGGGAATTATCTATAACTCCAAGCCCAAAGTCTCGATCCATCTCTCTGTCTTTCCTTCTCATACAATGCACACCCTTTCTCTTAATACTTATCCTATCCTTAGATTATTTTCTCTCATCAAGAATATTTGGGTTCCTCAAAGATTCTTAAACTAATATTTACCCATAAGTTACTTGGTATAATCTCTATTGAATAGAATATAGTGCTGCTTTTAAAGCATGTATGTAAGTTGTATCAAATACGGGAAGGTCCGTATCCTCTGCTTTTATCAAAAGGCCAATTTCTGTACACCCTAAAATAACTCCTTGAGCCCCATCTTCTTTCAACTTTGCGATTATTCTCAAAAATTCTCTCTTGGATTTTTCAGAAATAATACCCAAGCAAAGTTCTTCATAGATGGTAGTGTTAACTATATTTATATCCTCTTCCTCTGGGACTAAGACTTTGATTCCTGCATCTTCAATCTTGTTCTTATAGAAATCTTCTTTCATGGTATATTTTGTGCCCAATAAGGCCACCTTCTTTATACCCTTCTCAATTAGTGCCTCTGCAGTTGCTTCAGCTATATGTATAAGGGGGACTTTAATCCTGGCAACAACCTCTGGTGCTACTTTGTGCATTGTATTAGTGCAAATTACTATAAAGTCAGCACCTGCATTTTCTAGTTTAAGGGCCGCTTTAGCCAATAGGTCTCCACTCTTTTCCCACTCTCCTTTTTCCTGAAAGTCTGCAATTTCTTGAAAATCCACACTATAAAGCAATAGTTTTGCTGAATGTAAGCCACCTAATTCCTTCTTAATAACCTGATTTACTATTTGATAATAGCTAACAGTACTCTCCCAACTCATCCCTCCAATTAATCCCATAGTTTTCATAATTAAAGCTTTCCTTTCTCTTTAGGTACTACAGTATGTTTTGTAATGGTTGCCTGGTGGTTCAGGTGTAATTGTAGTCTTTTTATTTATCATTACAAGCAACCGTATTCGTCTTTTTCTTCTTGAAAATCAACTTGCAGGGTTACATGATCTATTCCTATTTCTTTCATTCGTCTAGTTACCTCTGCTTTTATTTCAACTATTCTTTCCCTACTTATTTCATCTTTAACTACTATGTGAATGCTTAAAAGGTTTCTTTGCCCTTCCAAGGACCAAATATGAGTGTGACAAGCCTCTTGAACATCTGAAAGGGTGGATATCTCTTCTTCTATTTCTTTGATGGAAAACTCACTGGGCACTCCCTGAAGAAATACTCGGAGAATCTTTCTTAAATTTTTTACAACATTATATAGAACGAAAGCTGTAATCACAAGAGAAAGAATTGGGTCAAGAATTGGAAGATCTTTTATCATTAGAACTATACTAACAATTAACACTGCTACCCAGCCAAGAACATCTTCTAGAAGATGCCAAGAAGCTACTTTTTCGTTTAGTGTACTTCCTTTTCGTAGCCTTATTGCTGCAAAACCATTTACAATTATTCCTAAAATAGCAAAACCCAGCATACCCTCAGGATGAACTTCCTGGGGATCTATTAACCTTGGAATTACCTGACTCAAAATAAACACCGCCCCAGCCACTAAAACCAAGCTGCTTATCAAGGCTCCTAAAAGAGAGAAGCGTCCGTATCCATATGAGAAAGAAGAATCAGGACCCTTTTCTGCATATTTTTCTAAATACCAAGCTACCCCTAATGAAATAGAGTCTCCTAAATCATGAAGAGCATCGCTTAGTATTGCCATGCTATTGGTCCAGAGGCCACCAAAAATCTCTACAATAGTAAAGGCAAGATTAAGAAAAAAGGCCACCTTAATGTTTTTTCCACTTTGGTGAGCCTTATGGTCATGAATATGGTTATGACCCTTAATATGTTTTTTATCCATCAGGGTTTTGATTTACCTTTCGTATCTTTCTCTTTTTGAAACCCAGTGAAACTGCAAAATCTACAAGCTCTTTGTATAGCTTTTTATCCATTATAGGACTTCTGCTTAATATCCACATGGCTTTCTTTTTTCTTCCAACCACAAGAGCATACTGATAAGAATCTTGATCTACCTTAACAATGTTATATGGGCTCTTAAAAGGAGGAAAGAATCTAACCAACAACCTTCCAGTGCAATCACCATCTTCAACCCAAGCAGTTCCAGTGACTGATTTGGATACACCCTTCTTCACTCCTTGATTAATTACGCGAATTTTTCCATTGCGTTTTTGCTGGTAAGTTGCAGTAACCTGCTCTAGCCCTTTTTCAAACCTGTGAGGATATCTGGCTATTTCATACCAAGTACCTAAATACCTCTCTAGATCTACATCGCAAACAATTGGTAGTAAGCCTTTATATTTATTTTTTCTAAATAGTCCCATTTGTAGCACCTTTCTACGCCTCGATGGCGATTTTGATCAGGGTGTCTTATATGTTTAGCTTATGCCCTCTTAAATTGTATACCCATTATTATTTCAATATATCTCATCTTGAGTAAATTATGACTTAGTTTTTTCACGAATTCTCTCAAAGGCTCGGATTGTGGACTCTGAATTATGCAAGTTAAAAATTATCTTTTTCCCCCTATTGTCAAAATATATAAAAGGCGAGACCCTCTTATCCAAGAATACTTTTATGTTCCCCAGTTCTCGGCTTCTAAAATGGCCTTTCAACTTGCCACATAAAGAAGAACCGTTGAGCTTCAATTGAATTGTTGGCAAATCCTCTTTCAATTCAAGGTTTTTGATTGCTGCCCATGTATAATAGCCACCGTACATTCCATGGATTTCCATACCCTCTTCATTAAATGTTACCTCGGTGTCTTTATATGCCCAAATCAGGACTGAGGCAACAAATATGGCAGAAAATCCAACCCAGATAAAATTATACATTTTTCCAGCCTTCCTCTCATCAAACATGGTATTTCCTCCTCACAAATAACTAATTAAGGTGCCTTGTTTTATCAGCCACCATTATAGTGACTTCCGAATAATTCTCAGGTGTGCAAAAAAGTCCAAGGGACTCCAAGGGCCCTCCTCTTAAAAGTATAGTATGTTGTCTTGGTTTATATTTAACTAGTTTTACCTTGTTCCACCTCAAGTAAACCTTTTGCCTTGATTGTCCTAGTATGCCTGCCCCCGCCACCCCAGGCTTTTTTGAAATAAGACCTAAGACTAATGCAAGAAAGTTGATAATGCGGTTTTTTTTGGCCTGGTCTGCTTGAGTTTCACAAAGGATACCTTCATTGTCTAGGGTAAACTGTACTTCATATTTGCCTTTATAAAAAATCATAACAAATACCCATGTAGAGGCAAACAAAGCAAGTATCAGTCCTATCCCATACATTTTATATCTCGGGTCCCCTTCTAAGAATAATAAAATGATGATCAATACCCCAAAGGGTATCCCTAAGGCTATGCCAAGTTGCTTTAGTATCAAGGTGTTTCGAAAGATTGAAACTCGGATTTTCCATTCAATCATAATATCTCCCATAATAAGGCCCAACTGCTTTTTAATTATTCCAGTTAAATTCTAATCTTCCATAGCTTACACTTAAGGAATATAGATTAGACCTTTAGCATTTTTACCTTTAATACTCCCAATACTTCGGAAATTAGTTACTGCAGTAACACTTCCTAAGCTAAGTCTACTATATACTATAGAAAATATAACAAGTATAGGAGTATAAAACAAAATGAAAAAAATCTTTCAAACTATCTTACAGGTTCTCTTGCTAGCTGTTTTCGGATTCTTGATAATTAATGGTCGGGTTCAGATCTGGATGGGACTTCTTGTTTTTGGTATTTTAGGGTCCATACTATTTGGCCGATTCTATTGTGGTTGGATGTGTCCAATAAATACAGTTTTTAAAGCCATTGCCTGGATTAAAAATAAGCTTAACATCAATAGCCTTCAAACACCTGACTTTCTTAAAAACAAATTGATAAGAATTTTTGCTTTTGGGATATTTGTAGCGGTTTTTGGTTTTATACTGATTGCAAAAGTAAAAATCCCAGTGCTTCCAGTCTTATTTATCTTAGGCATATTGATAACATTACTTTTTTCAGAGGAACTATGGCACCGCTATCTTTGCCCCTATGGGTCTATGCTTCGCATTTCATCTTCTCGAACAAAACATACAATGGTTATTGATGAAGGCGCTTGCAACAACTGTGGTATATGTAAAAATGTTTGCCCGGCCGCCGCAGTTGTCAAAGACAATGGTAGCCACGAGATTCTCAAAGGGGACTGTCTTATTTGCATGGAATGCTCTACAGCATGCCCCAAGAATTCAATAAGCTATCAATAGTCTTCAGTCTTCTAAGATTTCTTTTCTTTTAACAAATCTCTTATTTCCCCAAGCAAAATCTCTTCTCCACTAGGTAAAACAGGGGCTGGATCAGGATCCGCCTCTTTCTTCTTTTTTATAGTAATCAATTTGACAAAAATAAATATGGAAAAAGCAATAATGAGAAAATCAACTACGGATTGTATAAAGGCCCCATAATATATAGCCGCTTCTCCTGCATCCCCAAGAGCTGGACTTATTATATATTTTAGGTCCGAAAAGTTGACCCCACCTAACAGAACCCCTATAAGAGGCATAAGTAAATCATTTACTAAAGAGGTTACGATTTTTCCAAATGCTCCTCCAATAATTACGGCAACAGCTAAGTCAATTACATTACCTTTTAATGCAAAGGCCTTAAAGTCTTTAATCATTCGTTAAGCTCCTATTTAAGATCTCTACATTATGGATCTCTTCTATCCTTTTAATATGTTCTTCACTTGCTTTTACTATTGCATGTTCAGCACTAGCAAATACGTTAGTTTCTCCAACCAGGTCTATTAGGCCCCCTTGCTTTAGCCCCTTCATAACTTTGGGCTGAACACTAGTTAGCATAACGATTATACCATTCCCTTTGAGGATATTAATTAATTCTGTTAACCCCTGAAGCCCTGACAAATCTATTATTGGAACTCCACGCATTGAAATAATAAGTACACTTGTGTTTTCAAGCCTTGATAGTTGGTTGTTCAGTTTTTCTACTACAGCAAAAAATATAGAACCTGTTAAGTATACTACTCGAATGTGCTCTGGCACCATGGGAATGCTTATACCGATTTCTTCTAATCTGGAGTTTTCTACTTCGCTGATGGTAATATCTATATCCATAATTCTTATAACAATTAGAACCGCTGAAAAAACAACTCCAATTATAATCGCTTGGGTTAGGTCTAAAACCACAGTAGCAATTAGTGTTATAGCATATTTTGCAATGCCTGACTTAAACTTGTGTTCAAAAATATAGTTTATATTTACCCAATCATTCATTCTCCAAGCAGTAACTATGAGTACACCAGCCAGAGCAGAAAGTGGTATGGCGGACATGATTGGTGCTAGAAGAAACATAGACAGGAGTAAAACCAGTGCATGGAAGATTCCTGTTAGCCTGGTATCACAACCTGCTTTAATTGCCACACTTGATCTGGCAATGGCGGCAGTTGCAGGAATACCACCCAAAAATGGTATTATCAGATTACCTATGCCCTGAGCAAATAACTCTCTATCTCCATCAATTTTTTCATTTTTTAATTTACCTGCTGAGGCACCACAAAGAAGGCTTTCAATCATAGATAAGGCTGCTATACTTAGGGCTGGAACTATTAAAACCTTTAACTGATCTATGGTAACAGCACTTAAGTCGAGCCTATTGGCTAGAAATAGTGTTTTAGGTATTTCTCCAACTAGGGCAACATCTAGTTTTAGAAATTGGTTTGCTACTAGCACAATAACCAAACTTGCCAAAGACGATGGTACAATAGCATCTAGTTTTTTAGGCCATACTATCATTATCAGGATAACTGCCAGACCAATTGCCAAGGTTGTTGGATCGGGGTTAAAAGGGCCTGAAAAGTATGAAGCCACTTTAGTTATAGCTAAATCTCCAACAGATCTTACCCCAAACAGGTTATCTAGTTGACCAAGGGCTATGATAAGAGCTATTCCGGATGTAAATCCAGTAATAACTGATCCAGGAATAAAATATATAATTCGACCCAGCTTAAAAATACCTGCAATTATTAATATTATTCCCGCCATGAATCCTGCTACAAAAATCCCATTTAACCCATATTTACCTATCAATGTTATTAAAATTGCTGTCATGGCTCCCGTTGGTCCTGAGATCTGGTAAGAAGCTCCTGATAAAGCACCTATTACAAGCCCAGCTATAATTGCTGTAATTAAACCTGACGCTGCCGTAACTCCTGAGCCTACGCCAAATGCCAAGGCTAAGGGTAGTGCAACTGCTGCCACAGTTAGACCTGCCATTAAATCCCTAGATAATCGCTGGCCATTGTATCCAGCGAACTCATTTTTCAAATCCTTAATATAGTTTTTGTACAATACTCTCTCCTACCAACCTCTTTTTCATTAAAGGTCTATTTTATAGCTTTCCATAGTTCTTCTTGCAAGTGTGAAATTTCCCACAGGTAAATTGATGCTACTGACCCATAAGGCCTGTAAAGACTTCTATATTTTTCAAACTGCGCTTTCGAAATTTTCTCAATACCATAAAGCCTTTCCATTCCTTTACGAATAGCAAGGTCTCCAAAACTTACAACATCAGGCCTTTCCATAGACAGAATAAGGATCATTTCTCCTGTCCACCTACCAATACCTTTTATTTTTGTCAGCTGGGACACCACTTCCTCATCGGACAAATTCTCAAAATTATCTAGGTCCAACTCTTTTTTTACAACCAAGTTCGAAACCTCTGATATACAAAAAGCTTTTTTCATTGTCATACCACATCTTTGTATGTCATCTGGGGCAAATTTAATTAAGTTATCTGGTGTGATTTCTCCCAATCTTTCTAGCATGTTAGCCCAAACAGTTTCGGCGCTTTTAAGTGAAACTAATTGGCTGACTATGTTATATATAAGAGCGGGAAAAAGACTGGGAATTACCTCTCTATCTAAATGGCCCAGTCTTTTTATAACTGCTCCCAGAAGTGGATCAAGGGATAAGATATGGTTTATTTCCTTTTCCCCGTAATCAAAGATTTTTGTTTGTAATTCGCTTTTAGCGGCCAACTTTAAACCCTCCATCTATACTAATTCCTTTTGTTTTGTAATCCATTAACCCGAAAACACTTGGATCTTGGACCCTGGAAGAACTTTTCTAAAACCAACTTATTATCGTCTTCAGAATTTTACTAGATTATTAATTATCTTACAGATCACAGTAATAATCAAGGGTAAGGAATAATTATCCTTGAATTTTAAGTGAAGCTAAAAGTATATATAATCAAATAAAAAAACAGGCAGTTTAACCAATCCTCCTATCTGATTATCTGTCTGCTTTTAGAAACTTAGTATTTATCTGTTATTCCTTATTACTAGTCTTCTCGCCTATAAGTTATAAGATCCTCATAAATTTCTTGTGCTGCTATAGATACCGGTTTTTCCACATCAGCCTCAGTCAATTTTGGCTTGCCGTTGGTTATATCTCTTGCTCTTTTCGCTGCTAAAACAACTAATGTGTATCTAGAATCAGCTTTCAAACGAATTTCATTAATTGATGGATATAACATTTATAGTTCCTCCTTATACTCTTCAATCAGTTGATAAATATCTGCAGAAACTCTGGAGTGCTCTGCCACCATAATGGCTTTTACCCTGTTCACAGCCTCTTCTAACTGATCATTAACTACACAGTAATCATACTTATCAATATAGGTTACTTCTTTTAAAGCACCAGCTAATCTTACATTTATAATGTCAGGTTCTTCAGAAGCCCTACCCGTAATACGCTTCCTAAGTTCTGCCATTGAAGGGGGTAGGATAAAAATAAATATGCCATTTGGATAGTTGCGTTTTACTTCAAGGGCACCCTTGATATCAATATCCAACAATACATCTTTTCCTTCTTCAACTGCATCTATAACAAACTTTTTTGGAGTACCGTAGCAATTATCAAAGTTAACTGCATGTTCCAATAATTCCTGATTATCAATCGCCTCTTGGAAACGCTGAGATGTAACGAAGTGATAGTCCCTACCATCCACTTCAAATTCTCTTGGCCGTCTCGTGGTCATGGAAATTGAGAAAACAACGTTAGAATCCTTTACCAACTCACGGCAGATGGTACCTTTCCCGGTCCCAGAAGGTCCGGAAATCACGAACAGCTGGCCTTTTCGCATAATCACTCCTCATTCGTAGTATGTCGAACAATTGTATATTTTATCACACATACAGGATTTTATCAATGACAACCTGCTTTGTTTTACGACTTGGCAATCTGTTTTGTTTTTAGACTTCACCTGAGGCTTATTCAATATTTTGTACTTGCTCCCTTATCTTTTCAACCTCGGACTTTATCTGTAAAATCAAGTTAGTGATATCAATGTTGTTTGCCTTTGAGCCAATGGTGTTAGCCTCTCTATTCATTTCTTGTATCAAAAAGTCTAGCCTTTTTCCATCCGCTTCCTTGCTTTTTTCTATTATATCCACTAATTGCAACATATGGCTATCAAGACGAACTAGCTCTTCTGTTATGCTAGCTTTATCGGCATAAATAGTGGCTTCCATTATAATTCTTTCTTCGGGAATTTCTATGCTTTTTCCCAGCAATTCTTCTATTCTCTCTTGGAGTTTAATGCCGTACATTTTCACCATTTCAGGTGCAATTTTTTCTATTTCTTCAGTCATTTTTCTTATATATCCAGCCCTTTGAATCAAATCCTCAGCTAACTTGGCGCCTTCTTTACACCGCATCTCATCAAGGTTATTCACGGCCAAGGAGGTAGAATGTAAAAGGTGCTGACTTACTTCTTCCTCATCCTCAATATCTGGAATAGATTTCATCACGTCAGGAAGACTGACAAGCATGCTTAGTGTAGGAGTTTCTTCTAATTCTAAGGACTCTTTTAGCAAAATCAAATTATCATAATAACGGCGAGCTAACCCAGTATTCAGCCTAACATTTATATCATCATCTGAAATATCGTCTACCATTACAGATACTTCTACCTTGCCTCTTCGAATTATTTCCTTTACAGCACTCTTGATTTTTTCTTCAGCAAAGGAATACTTGCGAGGCATTTTTACTATAATATCGCAATAACGATGATTAACAGAGCGAATTTCTACCATAATGTTTCTTTTTCCATCTGTGTATTCGCCACGGCCAAAGCCAGTCATGCTTTTTATCATCTGAATTTTTCTCCCATTTTAGAACTAACTATGATAACATAGCTAGTATACATTAAGATAAGGGGTTTTACAAATGGGTTTTGATGGAATAGTAACCACAGCTATTAGTCGTGAATTGAAGGATATACTCTTAGGCGGAAGGATAGAAAAAATCTATCAACCTGAAGAAGAGGATGTTATTTTTTACGTTCAAGCAAACAGAGCACGCCATCAATTGTTCCTTTCTTCTAATGCTTCTCACCCCTATACCTGTCTAATTACCAACAAATTGGAGAATCCTAAAAACCCTCTAGCCTTTTGCATGCTCCTAAGAAAACACTTAACAGGGGGGAGAATTAATGGAATAAGCCAAAAAAATGAAGATCGGGTAATTGACTTTAACATAGAAAGTCATAATGAGTTGGGGTATTCAACTCTCAAAACATTATCTATAGAAATTATGGGAAAGCATAGCAATATTATTCTCTACGACCAGGAATCTGGAATCATTATAGACTCAATTAAAAGGGTATCTTTTGATATGAGCAGAGCCCGTCAAATACTTCCAGGTAAGCAGTATGAGGCTCCTCCATCTCAAAACAAGTTATCATTGGAAGACCTAGACAAATTGGAAGAGGGCTTCTACGAAAATATGATGCTTAACCCTGATAGCCAAGGAAGACTATTGCTATCTACTATAAAAGGCTTGTCCCCTATTCTTTGTGAAGAACTGGTCTTGGAAATCCAAAATGCTCAAGAAATGGGACCTGGAGTAATACAAGAAACATTGAATAAGTTAAGAACAAGAGTCCAAGAAAGTCAGTGGCAAACAATGGTCTACCAAAAGCAAGATGGTAGTACAGTGGATTTTCATGTTGTCCCACTGAAAATTTATGCTAACACATACTCAGCCCTTTCCTTTCCCAGTGTTAGCCAAGGAATAGAGTATTACTACGAAAACAAGAAAACGTCAAATAGGATTCGCCAAAAGACTCAGGACCTAGAAAAAGCGGTTCAGAACTCTTTGAATAAGCTTCTGTTGAAAAAACAGAGATTATCAGAAGATTTGCTGCAAGCAAAAGATTCAGAAGATCTGAGGCTTTATGGCGAATTACTAACGGCTCACCTTCACGAATTAAAAGCTGGGGCAGCTTCAGCAGAAGTTGACAACTATTATACCCAACAAAAAATCAAAATTCCTTTGGATATACGTTTTTCTCCAGCCAAAAATGCGCAGAACTATTTCAAAAAATACGGCAAAGCGAAGACTTCTATAAAAGAAAAATCCTTACAACTTGAAGAGGTTGAAAAGGATCTAAAGTATCTTAACACTGTTCAAAGCTACCTTGAAGCGGCAGAGTCAGTTGAAATTATAGATGATATTCGAAGCGAACTTATTGAAAGCGGCTTTTTGAAAAGGAAAAAAGCAGCTATTAGTTCCAACAAAAAGAAAACACCCTATTTAGAATACATATTATCAGATGGCTCCAAGGTCTTTGTTGGTAGAAACAATAAAGAAAACGATCAGCTAACATTCCAAAAATCTGGGGCTCGGGATTACTGGTTTCACGCCAAAGATATTCCTGGCTCCCATGTTGTTCTTTCTATAAGTGAAGAAGGGCTAAAGGACCAACAGATTTTAGAAACTGCTGCCCTAGCAGCTTACCATAGCAAGGCGAAAAATTCTTCAAAAGTTCCAGTTGATTATATGCCCATACGTTATGTAAAAAAACCCAAGGGAGCAAAGCCTGGAATGGTGATTTTCACCAACAACAAAACTGTTTATGTAGACCCCAAAAAACCTAAGGATAATCAGGAGTAAAAAACTCTATTGTCCTAATCAATCTATTGATGCTACAAAATCTCGAATCCGTAAAATCACTTCTGTTCCATCTGAATCAATGCCACCATTATGTACTTCATGGTAAATTCCCTCTAATTCCAAATAGGTCATAAGTTTAGCATCATCATTTTTAGCAATAGCTCTAGTCCCTTGGATGGAGCAAAGTTTATCTTCTTTTCCATGAATGAGCAAAATGGGTTTTCCCTTTCCATTAAAATCACCTTGGAGTTTTACTTCTTCCAGCATTCTAGCGGTGGTAAAACCATCTTGGGCAGTCTCTGCAGATATTTTTCCATGAACCAAGGGGTCTTTCTTGTATTCTCCAACAGATTTTGGGTTCCCTAAAACTGAAGAATCTATTTTAGACTCAAATGTAGTTGAAGGCCCTAGCTTTGATAGGACCAAGGCCGCAAGTCCTAGGGGCTTGGATAAAGGCTTTACCAGCCTTACCCAAGGAGCCGTAACAACAAAGGCAGATGGTCTATTGGCTAATAAGCCACGAATGCGATAATCTAATACCATATTTCCACCCATACTGTGGCCATAAAGAATCAATGGGACCCCAGGATATGCCTCTAAAGCATAAATAATCAGGTCATCGATATCCTTTAAGATTTCTTGTCTTGGAGCTGTATGTCCTCTTTTTCCGAAGGATTTACCGTGCCCTCTTAGGTCCATAGAAAGTACAGCAATATTTTTTTCATTGAAAATATTTGCTAATCTATCATATCTCCCTGCATATTCCCCTATGCCATGAATGATAACTACTACTTTTTCTGCAGCTTCCACACTCCAATGATATCCGATTATAATACCCTTATCTTGACCTTTGCCTGTTACTTCTTTTAAATTAAATTCCCTAAACATCTTACACCTCCAAATAGATCTCAATAATAAATGATTCGCTTGACTGTTACCATTATTTACCGTAAAATGTATGTAATTCGACTTGACCGATATTATTCCCCGTATAATAAAGGAGGACATGATGCGAACAAACAAATGCATACTTTGCAAGAACAATCATCATCTAAAAGAATTTCACGGTGGCTATATCTGTGAGGACTGTTATCTGGCATTATATAATTTATACAAAACTCAAAATCCCACATAAGTCTTTCCTAATCACTTTTTAGGAAAACCCGCTGAGTCAATATGGCTCAGCTTTTTTAATACCTCATTAAATTCATCTGGAAGAGGGCTGTCAAACTCCATCCTCTTACCTGTGATAGGATGAGAAAATCCCAGGGTTTTAGCATGAAGCACCTGGGTTTTAACATTTATTGGCCCCTTCTTTGGGCCATATACTAGATCACCTAACAAAGGATGTTTCTTATAAGCCATATGAACTCGTATCTGATGGGTTCTTCCTGTCTCTAATCTAGCTTCAATATATGTAAAAGAACCAAACCTCTTTATAACTTTATAATGGGTTACTGCCCTTCGACCTCCACTTAACAAGACCTTTTGTTTAAGCCTGTTATTTGGATCTCTACCTATCTTCGCATCAATGGTGCCCTCATCTTCTGTAATATTATGGTATACCACTGCATGATAAATTCGAGTTATTGTATGGTCTTCAAGCTGTTTGGCTAAAGCTTGATGAGCTTTGTCTGTTTTTGCAATCATAAGGAGGCCACTTGTGTCTTTATCAATACGGTGCACAATTCCCGGCCTAATAGTACCGTTAATTGAGCTTAACCTTCCTTGGCAATGATAAAGAACTCCGTGAACCAAAGTATTTTCGTAATTACCAGGGCCAGGATGAACTACCATTCCTTTTGCTTTATTCACCACTAGGAGACTATCATCTTCATAAACAATATCTAAGGGAATATCTTGGCCTTGAATTTCTAACTCCTGGGGAGCTGGAAGGGTTATAGATATTTTATCCCCTGTGACGACTTTTTCTCTCTTACTCTTAATTGTTCTTTCATTTCTAAGGGCTAGCCCATCTTCCAAAAGTTTCTGAATATAACTTCTTGAAACTTCTGGCATCAAAACAGAAAGGACCAAATCAACTCGGGTCCCATCAAATTCTTCTTCTATTATAAAGTTAAGTTTTTTTTCCATAGCCATCTTTTTTACCCAACCATGCAATGTTCAAAATCAAAAAACCACACCCTACAACCACCCCCATATCGGCAATGTTAAAGACAGGCCAAAACTGAAAGTCGAACATGTCTACAACATAACCCAAGCGAATCCTATCTAGTAAATTCCCTAGTCCACCTCCTACAATAAGAGAAGTAGCCAGCAGTAAGCTCCAGTGTTCCTTATGAATATTCCGGACTAAGAAAACTACTAAAACAATCAAAACTAGGGATGTGACAACAACCAAGCCCCACCTTTGGTCTTGGAAATTCGAAAATGCTGCTCCTGTGTTCCTAACGAAAGTCAAATAAAAAATCTCATCAAAAATGGGGATAGACTGACCAGGTGCCATATTGATGAGAACAAAGTATTTAGATAGTTGGTCAACAATGAATACACTAGCTATAATTATATAATACATATTTTCTACTCTTTAATTTCACAGGACCCAATAATTAATGTTTTGCTTAGGTCATCACTAGTGCTTGAAGGCTGCCTTACTTTATTCGAGCTTTCTTGTTCCGTCAATGTACCCTTCTCTTTTATTCCCAAACCAGCCATGCCAAGTTCTTCAAAAATTTCCAAGCTCAGGGTATCAAAACGTTCTAACTCAGATTCTAACAAGTTCTTATATTGGACCTTGAATTTTTTAAATCGGTTGTTTAAGGCTTCATTTTCCTCAGTCAAGCGCTCAACAGCTTCACGGGCTTCCCTTAAAACTAACTCCGCATCTAATTCAGCATTTTTCAATAAAATCTCGGCCCGTCGCTCTGCAGAGGCAGAGATATCCCCCATTAGAGTTTTTGCAGCCTCTAGAGTTTCTAAAACTGTATTTTCTGTTCCGCTATAGCGGAGAAGATCTTCCTTAAGCCTCTCCACCTCTAATGTTAACTTCTCATTTTCTGCCAGTAAACTCTCATAATCAATAGTGATCAGGTCTAAGAATTCATCCACCACATCTTCCTTATAGCCTCTAACGGCTTTGGGGAATTCTTTTTCTTGAATATCAATAGGAGTTATCATAATAAATTACCTCCACAAACTTTTAGGGTTCCCAGCAAAATCGATGGATTTGTGTTCGATATTTGCTGCAATATCAACGTTTTCTGGTGCAAAAACAAATATATTATTAGCTATTTTTTGAACATTTCCATTCAAAGCATAGGTTGCTCCACTTAGAAAGTCAAAAATCTTTCTTGCAGTATCTCCTTCAATTTTCTCCAAATTAATGATTACTGGCTTTCTACTCTTCAAATTATCAACAAGCCTAGGACACTCATCGAAGCTTTTTGGTTCAATTACAACAAGCTTAAATGGGTTGGTAGATCCAAAACCTCCAGTCTTGGAACTTTGGCCATAGAGTGGCGGTTTTGAGTCTGTGTTCCCTGATTGCTGTTCTTTGTTAGAGCTAGCTGTAGGAGTCTGGGATTTAAAATTAGAATTTTGCACTTCAAAAGAATTCTGCTTTTTATGGATTTCTTCCATGGCTTTATTTACTTCTTCTTCAGGAACATCGTCTATCTCTTCAATGCCAACAAGCTCTTTAAGACTTTTTAAAAAACCCATATGCCTACCTCCTAAATGTTTTTGCTATAATCTCTGGCTCCAAAAATAGCCGTGCCTATACGAACTATGTTCGAACCTTCCTCTATGGCAACCTGGTAATCGTTTGACATACCCATGGATAAAAATTGAAAATCAAGTTTATCATGTTGAATTTTGCCATACTTATCATAAAGCTCTTTGCCCTCTTTAAAATACTCTCTAACATCCTCAGGCTCATCAGAAAATGGCCCTATAACCATAAGTCCTTTTATCACAATATTGGGGCATTTATCTAGAATCTCACCTATTAAACTTTCCGTTTCCTCAGGTGGAATTCCAAATTTTGAGTCCTCCATTGCAGAGTTAACCTGAATGAGAATATTCATAGTCTTGCCTATATTTAGGCACCTTCTATTAATTTCTTGGGCTAAGCGAATGCTGTCTACACTATGAATCATAAAGACTTTATCTACAATGTATTTTACCTTGTTTGTCTGTAAATGTCCAATTAAATGCCACCTACATGGTTCAATAGAATCATATTTATCTAGAATTTCCTGAACCTTATTTTCACCTATATCAGTAACCCCCCCAGCAATTGCCTCATTGATTTCTTCTGGAGTTCTAGTCTTGGTTACCGCACACAAAAGCACCTCATCTTCTTCTCGGCCTGCAGCTTTTGCTAGGCGGTTAATATTGGCCTTTAGCTCGATAATGTTTCCCTCAATATTTTTCAATTTGCTTTCCTCACTAATGTATCATAAATATCAACGGTGTTGATTTTGTCCCCTTCTTCATTATAATAGAACTCTACAGCAATGCAACTATCATCTCCATTGCTAGCATAAATACTTATGGGGGTAAAAACTTTTTCGCCTTTTTTATTTATAACGTATACTCCAATTTCCTCGTCAATAGATGTTATTGATTCATTGGGAATAATTATTCCCTTATAGTCACTTGTAAGTACTGTAGCTCCGATTTTTCTACGTTGAGCAAAATCAACATAATAGCGGTTACTAGATAAGATGACCTTCCATCTCTCTCCATCAGCTATAATATTATAAACTCTAGCCTTTATATCTCCCTTGGGTAGATAAACAATAACATCTTTGCCTGGCTGATATTTAGATACATCTCCTCGATTAACCCAAGTCATCAAATACCAAATATCATTCTTGCATATTTTATAGATAGGTTCTTGAGCATATGCAGTTTCCCTTACAAGGTTTTCTTGCTCAATATCAAATTTAACAACATCTTCATAGGCCAGAGCCTCCATTGTCTCAGGATTAAAGATTCCCTCATACCCGTCCACATAGTAACTTAGTATTCCAGAAGATTCACTTTGGTATGACCCCTGAATAGCCACTCGATTCCCTAGCTGGGTTCTCAAGTCATTATATTTTTCTTGATCAGAAGTCTCAAGAGAGGCGGGAATAAGCTCTAAAACTCTAGTTCCTTTTCTCACCATTTCATTTTGTTCTAAATAATAATTAATATAGCCCTCGCTTGCAGAAAGATATACCATTTCATCTCTTACAATATAAAAATCCGCATCATCAGTAACTTGAAAATTACCATATTCTGCGGTTACTGTTTTAGTTAGAACATCGGCAATACCTGGGACCAAATAGATAACAAGGCCCAAACTTACCAAAACCCCAATAAAAATAACAAAAATAATATTCCTTTTAAGGTTCATTCTGTATTCTCTCCAATAGCTTCTTTTCATCCTTGGATAAAGAGGAAGATTTCTCTGCAAGAAAAATCTCAAATAAATCTGGACGTCGTTGTTTGGTCAACCTAAGAGATTGTTCCAACTTCCAAAGTTCAATTAGTTTGTGGTTCCCATTCAGAAGAACTTCTGGTACTTTCAAGTCAAGGTATTCTCTGGGCTTTGTATACTGGGGGTATTCAAGAAGTCCCGAGTATATTGATTCATCACACACACTATCAGAACAACCAAGCACCTGGGGGATAAAACGGGAGAGGCTATCAATTAATACCATTGCAGGGAGCTCACCTCCTGTTAGTATATAATCTCCAATAGACACTTCCTCTATTTCCCAATAATCAATGATCCTTTGGTCTATGCCTTCATAATGGCCACAAAGGAGGAATATTTCTTCCTCCTGGGCCAGTTCTTCCAAAAAGTTTTTATTAATTATCTTACCTCTGGGAGAGAGATGTATCAAAGGTTTTCCACAAGCTTCTTTGGCTTTCAAAGCATCAAAAACTGGCTGAGCCAACAACACCATTCCAGCACCACCTCCAAATGGTGTGTCATCTGCTTTGTGATGCTTGTCCTTGGAAAAATCTCTTATGTCAATAATCCGAATTTCTAATATGCCCTTTTCCACTGCCTTTCCCAACATGCTGCTCGTAATAACTGGGGCAAACATTTCCGGAAAAAGAGTTAATACATTTATTATCATTTACAAATCCAGAAGCCCTTTCGGAGGATCCACCGTGATCCTCTTATTCGCCAAATCAATATCAAGAACAAACTCCTTTACTCCCGGCAAAAGAAAGGTTTTATCATTGCCCTTGATTTCATAAAGATCTTGTCCAGGCCCTTTTATAATATCAGATACCAGGCCTAGTTTTTCACCGTTTTTTTGATAAACATCAAGACCCAAAAGGTCCTTGATATAATAAGCATCCTCAGGCAGTTCTTCTAAAGCCTCCTGGGGTATATATACAAACTTATTTCGATAAGCTTCAGCCATTTCACGAGAATTAATCTCTTCAAGTTTTAAAACAACTGTCGTCTTTTGAAGTCTAGATTTTTCTATGAGGAAAAGTTCATTCTCTACAAATATCTCCTTCAAGTCTTCAAAACGCTGAAGATTTTCTGCAAAGCTGTATATTTTCACTTCACCTTTTAATCCAACAGTATTAACTATCTGTCCGATTTTAATCCTTTTCATATCCTTCATATTTACTGTACAATCTCCACAACCACCTTTGAATTAGATTTCATGGCGGCAGCTTTAACTACTGTTCTCAGAGCTTTTGCTATACGCCCTTGCTTACCGATTACTTTACCCATATCCTCTGGAGCAACTTTTAGCTCGATAACAATTGCGGATCTCCCGGTTACTTCTCGCACCTCGACAGCATCAGGATTGTCCACCAATGCCTTTGCAATTACTTTAACCAATTCCGTCATTCGTCTCACCGCTTTCTTTCAAATTATAGTATGTCGGTTTTCTTCATTAATGATCGAACCGTTTCTGTTGGCTGGGCTCCGTTAGAAATCCATTGTTTGGCTTTTTCTCCGTCTATTTTAATTTCAGGCGGTTCTACCATGGGATTGTAAGTACCAATCTCTTCGATAAACTTTCCATCTCTTGCTCTTCTTGAGTCAGCCACAACTACACGGTAAAAAGGCTTTTTGTTGGACCCCATTCTCTTCAATCTAATTTTAACCATTTTTTCTTTTCCTCCTGTTTTTCTTTTTTTTATATTAAAGGTGAATTGCTAAAAGGGCAATCCTCCCCCTTTAAACTTTTTATTCATTTTGCCCCCAGAAAATTGCTTCATCATCTTTTTAGTTTCTTCGTATCTTTTGATCAAGGTATTGACCCTTGAAACAGGTTGGCCTGATCCTGCAGCAATTCTTTTACGTCTACTTGAATTTAGGACCTTTGGATCTTTTCTTTCTTCAAAAGTCATGGATAGAATTACTGCTTCCATTTGAGAAAATTCTTTTTCCCCTTCATCTATATCAAAGTTTTTATTTGCATTCTTATTCATACCTGGAAGTAAATCCATGATTTTAGATAATCCACCCATTTGTTTGACTTGAGCCATTTGTTCCAAAAAATCTTCCAAAGTAAACTCATTTTTTCTTATTTTCCGCTCTTGCTCTGCCGCTTTTTCGTCATCGAAATTTTCTTGAGCTTTTTCAATAAGGCTTAGCATGTCTCCCATGCCTAAAATACGGCTAGCCATCCTTTGGGGGTGGAAGGCTTCTAGCCCATCCAGCTTCTCGCTAACCCCGATAAATTTTATGGGCTTTCCCGTAACCCTCTTAGTTGAAAGGGCAGCTCCACCTCTAGAGTCCCCATCCATCTTAGTCATAATAATGCCATCAATTCCTAGCTTACTATTAAAACCTTCTGCAGCATTTACAGCATCCTGGCCTGTGAGAGCATCAACTACCAAGAGTATTTCTTGTGGTTTCACGGCCTTTTTTATTTCGCTCAGCTCCTCCATTAAGTCTTGGTCTATCTGTAGACGCCCTGCTGTATCAACAATCATAACGTTAAAGCCTTTAAGCTCAGCTTCCTTCAAGGCCGCTTTAGCTATCTTTACAGGGTCCTTACTATCCTTTAGGGTAAACACAGGCACATCAACTTGTTTGCCTACAAGCTCCAATTGATCTATTGCAGCAGGTCGATATACGTCAGCTGCTACCAAAATTGGACGCTTTCCTTCTTTTTTGAGATAAGCTGCTAACTTTCCACTAGTTGTTGTTTTTCCTGTTCCTTGAAGGCCTACCATAAGGTATGTGGTAAAGCCTCTTGGGGAATAGGTGAGTTTACTATTTGACCCACCCATCAACTCTGTAAGCTGATCATTTACTATTTTTATCATCTGTTGGGCTGGAGTTAGGCTTTCAAGAACCTCTTTGCCCATGCTTTTTTCTTTTACCGCATCAACAAATTCTTTTACCACCTTAAAGTTTACATCAGCCTCCAAAAGTGCCAATTTAACTTCACGCATAGCATCATTTATATCATTTTCACTTAAGATACCTTTGCCTTTTAGTTTTTTGAAAACACCTTGTAGCTTGTCTGATAGTCCTTCAAATGCCATACATGGGCTCCTTCCTATTCAAAGTCTTCTATTAACTCTTTTATCTTCTTCAAATTATCTTCAAGGTTTTCATGGCCTTGTTTGTTCACAATAATATTTTCCAATGCTTTTTGCAAGTCACAGACCTTTTTCCTTTGATCTTGAAAGCGCTGAATAAGGCCTAAGCATTTTTCATATTCCGCTAATGACTGTTGGCCTTTTTTCAATGCGTCATGGACACCTTGTCTAGTTATCCCAAATTCCTCAGCAATTTCTGAAAGGGAAAAGTCTTCTTCATAGTAAAGCTTAATCACATCTTTTTGCCTTTTAGGTAACAGTTCCCCGTAAAAATCCATTAATAGGCTGTCTCTAAGGGTTTTATCCATAGCCTCTCCTCTGTCATGTAAATAAACTTGACACCTTAGTAATTTATCATAAACTACCACCAGTGTCAAGTTTTTGTATTGCATTTTAGGATAGCCCTTATACTGCATTCTCCGTCAGATTTATATCCCAGTTATATTGGATTCTCCGCCAGGTTATATTGTTTATTTTCGGAGGATGATTGTCCATTTTAAGGA
>JAVEXZ010000024.1:0-21831 GCA_034003765.1 Anaerovoracaceae bacterium
AGCCTCCTGCCAAAATTACATACAGGGTGTTGTCAATGTAGATGGAAATTGTCCTCCACCAACCTGCCTGGAAACCCCAATATTCTCCAAGAGCTTCTTGGACCCACTTGTAATAACCACCTTCTTGGGGTCTTGCTGATCCAAGTTCTGCTGCTACCAAGCCTAGAGGTGTAGACCATACGAAAGGTAATATAATTAACATTACCAAAGTAAGCCCTGGACCAGACTCTGGAATCATTTCCTCGATTCCATAGGCGCCTGCTGCGCACAAGCAGAAAATCATAAAGACAACTGTAGATACTTTGAGATCATGTTGTTTGAGGCCATGCTCTGTGCCGTCTACAGCGATGGATTTTCTTTGTTCTTCCATGTTATAATTCCTCCTTTTTACGATATTTTTACAGCCGAAAAAATAAATAATATTAATTATAAATTAATTTTACCCATAAAACAACTTTTTTAGGAGTTGGAATGTTAAAAAAAGGCAAGGAAAAAGACTCCAATAGGTTGGAGTCTTAGGCTTTTTGGCAATTAATGCTTTTCTTGGGGTTTTTACTGTTCAGCGAATTTTCTTGCAATTTCCGGCAAACTAATAACTAAACCACCATCAACTAGTAAGTCAGTACCAGTAATAAAGGATGCTTTATCATCAGCTAAAAATTCAACTGCATTGGCTATGTCATCTGGATGTCCATTTCTACTCATGGGGGTCATTGTCTTCATATAGTTCATTCTTTCTGGATGGTCAATGGCTGCTTGCTCTCCCATTGGAGTCATAATTATACCAGGAGAAACAGAATTAATTCTTGCCCCTTTAGAACCAAACTCCATAGCATACTTTTTAACTAATAAGAGGGTGCCTCTTTTTGAGAAGTTATATGCAATATCAGCTTGGTTTTGAGCCACTTGCACCAAGGCATCTATCGCTCCATCCTTTGACGGATCTGAAAGGAAACCATCATATTGAGGATTTGGCGGAACCACATGTCCCATCATAGAGGATATAAGTATTAGTACTGTCTTATCTTCAATTACCTTTAATGTTTCCTGAATTATATTTTCAACCCCTAATAAGTCTATTTCTAGGGTTAATTTTGCATCTGCCGATCCACCGCTAACACCCGCCGAATTTATTATCGTTTTTATTTTCCCCAAGGATTTTGCGTACTCAAATAACTCTTTTAGGCTTTCTCGTTTAGATGCGTCGCTAGTTTTATATCTTACATCAATTCCTTCTTTTATTAATTCAGCTTCTGCGTTTTTTAAGCGCTCTTCATTTCTTGCAGTTATCAGAACTATTCCGTCCTTAAATCTCTTAGCACATTCTAGACCTATCCCACTACTTCCGCCAGTTATTATATGTACATTTTTCATATGCTACCTCCTCGAATAAGCAAACAATAACAATATAGATTCTCTTAAATGATTTGTCACTCAAATCAATTAGCTCTTGCTACTAATAAGGATTTAAGGTTTGACAAAATATTAACTAATTAACCCCTTGATTATATCATTAATAAGGGAATTAAGATAGAGGAATTAAGTTGAGTAAAATGCAAAGCCCAAGTAGCCTATCACTTGGGCTTCGTATTTTATGTCTTGATTAAGATTTACTCTTTACAAAAGCCAAGGATCACTTTCTGGCTCTATATAGTCACTGGTATTTGTGTCTATCTCTATCCCTGGGTTTACTGGAGCACTAGGTGTATTCAATTCTGGGTGTAAATTGTTAGCCTTCTTTTGATTTTCATAAGAGTCTCCTTTGGGTAAGTTTAAGTCTACATCATCAATTGATATACCCAGCGACTTTGCCACACCCTCACCATACTTTGGATCTGCTTGATAGCAATGATTAATATGTCTATGCTTTATTTGAAGGGTTGAGTCACCCATGTTTCTAGCTGTATTATCAAAAAGCACTTGCTGCTGATCAGGAGTCATAGCCCTAAATAGAAGTCCCGGTTGTGTAAAATAATCCGAATCATCTTCTCTAAAATCATACCTATAAACATCTCCGCCCTTTTCCTTTGGTAAGTTGTCTTCAGGATGATCCTCCCAATTGCCATAGCTGTTTGGCTCATAGTGAAGTTCGCTTCCCAAGTTACCATCTACACGCATTTGGCCGTCTCGATGAAAACTGTGTGGATGCTCCACTCCCTTAGGCATATTAACTGGGATTTGATGGTGGTTTACTCCTAAGCGATATCTTTGTGCATCACCATAAGAAAATAAGCGTCCTTGCAACATCCTGTCTGGAGAAAAGCTTATCCCAGGAACCACATTGGCTGGATTAAAGGCAGCTTGCTCAATCTCAGCAAAATAGTTTTCCGGGTTTTTGTTCAGTTCAAATTCCCCTACAGGGATAAGTGGGAAATCTTTTTTCAACCACATTTTTGTTAAGTCAAAGGGATTATTCACCATTGAATCGGCTTGTTCCTCGGTCATAATTTGTACATACATTTTCCACTTTGGAAACATCTTTTCCTCGATGGCTTGATATAGGTCTCTTTGATGAGACTCTCTATCCATTCCAACTACAATTCCAGATTCATGATCCGTTAAATTTTTGATTCCCTGTTGAGACCTAAAGTGGAACTTTACCCATGACCGCTTGTTCGCCTTGTTAATAAAGCTGTATGCGTGGGAACTAAAGCCGTGCATATGCCTATAGGAAGATGGGATACCTCGGTCACCCATAATTATTGTTACCTGTAATAGAGCTTCTGGCAAAGAGCTCCAAAAGTCCCAGTTTGTATTTGGGCTCCTCATATTAGTCCGTGGGTCTCTTTTAACTGCATGGTTTAAGTCAATAAATTTCATGGGATCTCTGAAGAAAAATACTGGTGTATTGTTGCCAACTACATCCCAATTCCCTTCTTCTGTGTAAAACTTTAGGGCAAAACCACGAATATCTCTTTCTGCGTCTGCAGCACCTCTCTCACCAGCAACTGTTGAGAATCTTGCTAGCATCTGAGTCTGTTTGCCGACTTTAGAAAATATGTTTGCCTTAGTATACTCTGTAATATCGTGAGTCACTGTAAATGTACCAAATGCACCAGATCCCTTAGCATGCATTCTTCTTTCAGGTATAACTTCTCTGTCAAAGTGAGCCATTTTCTCTAAAAACCAAGTGTCTTGAAGGGTAACAGGACCTCTTTTACCTGCGGTCATGGTATCTTGATTATCTGTTACTGGAGCTCCTGCTGCTGTCCTTATATCACTAACAGGTCCTTTGTTTTGATTTCTGCTGGCTACTCCTGCTCCTAATCCATTTTTCTCCATAGGATTCTTAATGCCGGCATTTTTAGGTTTATCTTTAGTATTATCCATTTTCTACCTCCATTTTACACCCATCCCTCTGATACCCTTAGGTTGTCAGGGTTATTGCATTTACCTATTACTTATATACCCCTATAACAAGATGCTATTCAATATAGATCCCATTTTAATGGCAACTACATCCTATTCCAAACTCTAATCAAGTATTTTGTCAGAATTAAAGTAAGTGGTATTCTTAGTTATGAAGTCAAGGTTTTGCCACAATCAAAGTTAGTGATATTAGTAGTTATGATTTTTCTAGCTTTAAAAGTTTTGCATTAATGGCAACTATTATGGTACTAAGAGACATAAGTATAGCGCCAATGGCTGGAGATATCACTATCCCAACTCCAGATAAGACTCCAGCTGCAAGAGGTATTGCAATTACATTATATCCTGTTGCCCATACCAGGTTTTGTCTCATCTTCCTATAGGTAGCCTTTCCAAAATCAATTAAGGCAACTACATCTTCGGGATTAGAATTGACAAGGACAATATCCGCAGTTTCCGCCGCTACATCTGTGCCAGAACCTACTGCTATCCCAACATCAGCCTGGGCTAATGCTGGAGCATCGTTTACTCCATCTCCTGTCATTGCCACAAAGTTACCTTGGGATTGCAACTCTTTGATTTTATCTTGTTTTTCATCAGGCAGTACCTCTGCAAAATATCCATCCAGGCCCAATTCTTCAGAAACCTGTTTTGCAGTGTTTTCATTATCTCCTGTGAGCATCCAGGTTTTTATTCCTTCTTCCTTCAGTCTTTTTATTGCATTATAGGATTCCTCCCTTATTCTGTCTGAAAGCCCTATTGCAGCAATGAGTTTACCTTCAAGGAGCAGAAACACATTGGTTGAAACATCATGGGCCGGTAGGTCTCTTGGTACTTCAATGTTATTCTCTTTTAAATAACCAGGACTTACCACCATTGTATCTTTTCCATCAATTCTTCCCTTTACACCCTTGCCTTTTATGGCCTCAAAATCTTCCATGTCTAAAGATGAAAGGCCTAACTCTTTTTGTTTTTCTATTATACCAGTGGCTATTGGATGTTCGGAATTACTTTCAAGGGTTGCCGCCACTTCTATTACCTCTTCTTCACTATACTTATCATCAAATATCTCTATGAAGTTTACCCCGAATTCTCCATAGGTAAGTGTCCCAGTTTTATCAAATACTAGGGTGTCGATTTTTCTAGAATTCTCAAACTGAGTTCTGTTTTTTATTAGCAAACCATTTTTAGCTGACTGAGCAGTTGATGCGGCTACCACTAAAGGAATAGCTAGGCCCAGAGCATGAGGGCATGTTATTACCATTACAGTTGCCATTCTTGCTATAGCAAAGGTAAAATCCCTTGTTATTAAATACCATACTATTAGTGTTGTAAATCCTGCAGTTAAGGCTACTATTGTCAGCCAGAAAGCGGCTTTGTCAGCCAGGTTTTGGGTTTTGGATTTTGATTCTTGTGCGGACTTTACCAAGTCAATAACTTTGGATAAGTAGGAATCTTCTCCTGTGCCCTGAACTTCTACCTCTAATGAGCCATCATTATTAATTGACCCTCCTATTACCTTATCCCCTTTGGTTTTTTCTACAGGTTTTGACTCTCCAGTTAACATGGATTGATTTATTGAACTGGAACCTTTTACTATAATTCCGTCAGCAGGGATTTTTTCTCCAGGTTTTATGAGAATTATATCATCCTTTTCCAACTGGTTTATTTCAACATCAGTTGTTTCTCCGTCTTTTATTAAATGGGCAGTGTTTGGCATAAGTTCAGCAAGCTCTTCTAGTGCATTTGATGCACTAAGAACAGATCTCATTTCTATCCAGTGGCCTAGGAGCATAATGTCAATAAGGGTGGCTAATTCCCAAAAGAAATCATTTCCAGAGAGACCAAATACAGTAGCTGTGCTATAAATATATGCTACTGAAATCGCCATAGCTATTAGGGTCATCATCCCTGGTCTCTTCTCTTTTAACTCATCAAATAGACCTTTTAAGAATGGCCAGCCCCCATAAAAATATACAAAGCTAGCTAGCCCAAACAAAATATAATTGCTTCCTGCAAAAATGATGCTTATACCTGTCCATTTTTGAATCATGGGAGATAGAGCAAGGAGGGGAACGGTTACAACTAGAGACACAAAAAATCTTCTCTTAAAGTCCTTTATCATCATCTCATGGTGGTTATGGTGGCTGGGCTGATTGCCATTATGGTTCTTGTGGGTCATATGATTTTCTGCTTGATCATCCTTGTGGACCCTATGATTTTCTGCTTGATCATTCTTGTGGACCCTATGATTTTCTGCTTGATCATTCTTGTGGGCCATATGATTTTCTGCTTGATCATTCTTGTGGGTCATATGATTTTCTTCTTGGCCATTCTGGTGTTGGTGGTGCTTGTTAATAGTCTCCATAGCTAACTCCTTTCTCATAAACTTGTTTTTAATATACCCAACCAACCAACTAATTAATAGAATTAACTAAACATAATAATAAATCCACAAATATATATGGGGAGGGTTTGGATTAGTGGCGACAAAAAACACCTGGCAAAAAATATAAGCAGGTGTTTTTTTAATATTAATTTCAAACTATAACACACAAATGCACTTTTTAATCGCCCATTCTTCACATCATTTTGATCCTAGCCTATACATATAATCGTCTTGAATGAATCTGCCCTATTTAGTGTAGCATATCTATGAATATAGTTTGGGTCTTCTTAAGTATTACTATTAGTCCAGATACTTAATTGTGTTTTCCCTTTAATATGTCTCACAAAAAACTTCAAAATGATCAATCTTATGATCACAAGCAGGGCAACGATCTGGTGCGGATTTACCCTTGTGTACATAACCACAATTGTTACATTTCCACTCAACTTCATGGTCCTTTTCAAATACTTTATTGTTCTCGATATTAGCTAATAGTTTTCTATATCTCATCTCATGACGTTCTTCAGCTTCCGCTATTTCTCGCCATACATATGCTATATCAGGAAATCCTTCTTCTTCAGCTATATCCGCAAAACTTGGATAGAGGTCTGTCCACTCTTCCTTTTCTCCTTCAGCTGCTGCAAATAGGTTTGATTTGGTGTCCCCTAATGCTACAGGAAATTCGGCGGTTATTTCTACAGTTTCACCTTCTAAGCTTGCACTCAGGAATTTAAAGAATCTTTTAGCATGTTCTTTTTCATTTTCTGCTGTTTCTGCAAAGATGTTCTGAATTTGTACATATCCATCTTTTTTTGCTTGAGATGAATAATACGCGTACCTAGTCCTAGCTTGACACTCTCCTGCAAATGATTTCATTAAGTTTTCAGCTGTCCGTGTCCCTTTTAGAGATTTCATTGTCTACCTCCTCGATTTTTACCTTAAATAATTCTTCAAATACAATTGTAGCAAATCCCTTGCTAGATAGCTACTGCTACCAAAGTATTTAATTATTCTTCATCACCCGACAACAAGTCTAACACAGGGGGCAATTAAAATAATAAGTAGCCAAATGTTATCTTATAGTTATGTACTCTTAATCAAAGCCTTTAACTATTTCACTTTAGACTTCAGTACTTCATAACCCACTTTAGTGATAGCCTTTTCTATTTCACTTTAGACTTCAGTACTTCATAACCCACTTTAGTGATAGCCTTTTCTATTTCTTCCATTGTAATCTTATCTTCTTGGAAATCAAATCTTACTCTACTTGTATTGAAAGATACATTCACTGTATCTTTCAAAATGCCATCTAAGCCTTTCATTGCCCCTTCGATTTTTTGCATACAAGCTGGGCATGTTAATGTTTCCAAATATACTGTTCCTGCTTTCATGATAAGCCTCCTTTAATCAAGCATTATATTTCACTTTTTCAATAATAATTATGATTTTTTTCTATATTCCTTTAATATCCCACATATAATATCCAACATGAAAATCTACTATTTTTTTAGGGCTTTAGTTTATATCGTAACAGTCTCATTCCATTAATGATAACAACTAAGATACTGCCCTCGTGGACAAACATTCCTATTGACATGTTCATCCATTCAGTAAAGAATACACTAAGCAACAATACTATTACAACCCCTACTGCTATAACAATATTTTGAACCATGTTCCTTGCTGTGGATTTTGTTAAGCCAAGAGCGTGGGGCAGTCGGCTAAAATTAGAGTTGATCAAGACAATATCAGATGTTTCAATTGCTACATCAGTACCACTTCCCATGGCGATTCCTATATCTGCCAAGGCTAAGGAAGGACTATCATTAACACCATCTCCTACGAAAGCTACCACCTTGCCTTCTTTTCTCAATTTTTTTACGTATTCTGCCTTGTCCTCAGGTAACATATTCCCATGGGCTTCTGTAAGGCCTAGTTCACGACTAACTACATCAACAGTTCCTTGATTGTCCCCTGACAACATAACTAGGCTTTTTATTCCCAACTTTCTAAGTTTTTGAAGATCTTCTTTAGCACCTTTACGAATTTGATCCCGAACGCCCATGATGATTCTTAATTCCTGGTCAACTGCAGTTAAAACAAGAGAATTGCCCCTTCTTTCAAAATCTGCCACATCAGCCTTCCCCTGGTCGCTAATTTCTATGTTCTCTTTTTCCATTAAGGCAACATTACCCACAGCTACTCTATGGCCATTGATATTGGCTACGATGCCTCCACCTTTAACAACTTCTGTATTTTCAACAGGGTAAAAATTAGTAGGGCCGATTTCTTGTAAAACCGCCTTTCCTAAAGGGTGGTCTGATTCACGCTCAATGCTTGCAAGATAGGCCAATGTTTCTTCGATATCTTCTTTGTAATATTTACTTTCCGAAACTGCTGGATTTCCTATGGTCAGTGTACCTGTCTTATCAAATATCATTATATCAGTTCTGCTAAAATTATGAATGACTTCGCTGCCTTTTAATAATATACCATGTCTGGCTCCATTTCCAATCCCTGCGACATTAGATACAGGCACACCGATAACTAAAGCCCCTGGACACCCTAGAACTAAAATAGTTATTGCCAGTTCAACATCTCGGGAGAATAACCATACCACAAGGGACATAAGGAGGACAGCTGGTGTATAGTATTTTGAGAACCGGTCAATAAAACGCTCTGCTTCCGATTTTGAGTCTTGGGCCTCTTCTACCAGTTCAATAATCTTACCAAATGTGGTGTCTTCCCCAACTCGATCAGCCAAAATTTGAATAGTGCCATTTTCTAAAATTGTACCAGCGAATACTTTAGAATCTTTTTCCTTACCTGCGGGGAGAGCCTCTCCTGTAATGCTTGCTTCATTAATATATCCTTGGCCAATTAAAACTGTACCATCAACAGGGACTTTCGCACCTGTTTTAACAAGAAGAATGTCTCCTACATCAACATCTTCAACATCTACTTCCTCAAACTCACCATTTTCCATTTGTTTTAGTGCACTTTCTGGAGCCATTTCAGTAAGTTCTTTGATGGCAGAACGTGTTTGGTTTAGGGTCCGGAGCTCTAAAAAAGCACCAAACAAAAATAAGAAGGTAACAATTGCCGACTCCTCATAGTTTTGAATTAGGAGGGCTCCTGTAACCGCGATGGTGACTAAGACATCAATACTAACTACTTTTACCCTTAATGCTTGAAAAGCTTGAATGGCAATAGGTACTATCCCTAATAGGGAAGCTATTATTAGGGCCCATTCAAAAAATTCCATATTTGCTAGTGTCCACATACTTACAAAGGCAGCGATTATTAAAATGCCTTCTATTAGCATAATTTTATTTTTACTTCTTAAGATATATCGTTGCAAATTGTTCCACCGCCTCTAGTTTTATATTATCATTGAGCTCAAATTGTTTAATCATTATCTGCCTGGTCTAAATATGCCTGGTCTAGCTCAGATAGCATATTGTAAACTGCTTCAAAGGTTTCGCAAGTACCCTCTGGTATTGTATAGTTGTCTGTAATCCCTCGCAATTCTTTAAATTCCTCACTTAACAAAGGCATTTCAGACCCCCCAGCTTCTATCTTTTCCATGATTTTATTATAGACTTCATGGACATTATGAAACTCAGGATGATCATCTCCATGGACACGGGCTACTACTGGAACATATAGTTTTAGTTTTTCAGAGTAGGTTTCTTTTAGTTCACTGAATTTATTCATAATATTTTCCCTTTCTTTCTAGTTTACTCTTAGCATTATGCCCTTATCCCCTAAGGAATAAACAGGAAAAGTACTATATTGATTTTGCAAGAAAATTCTGAAAACCCAACTTTTTTCTTTCATGTGATATACTGTCTAAGGATTAGAAATGGAGGGTTCGTATGTTAAGCATTAAAAATTTAAGTGTAATATTTTCTGATAAAAAACTCTTTGACGATGTAAACCTAGTGTTTACTCCAGGCAATTGCTACGGAATCATAGGAGCAAATGGTGCAGGAAAAACTACATTTTTAAAAGTTATTTCTGGTGAGAAGGAATCAACATCAGGAAATGTAATCCTAGAGAAAAATAAGAGAATGTCCAAGTTAAACCAGGATCACTATGCCTTTGATGATGAGTTGGTAATGGATACTGTTTTAATGGGCAATAAAAAGCTCTATGATATAGGAAAAGAGAAAGATGCTATCTATTTGAAAGCAGACTTCAACGATGAAGATGGGATGAGAGCAGGAGATCTTGAGGCGGAATTCGCTGAACTCGGTGGTTATGAGGCAGAAACGGAAGCCTCGTCATTGCTCCAAGGACTTGGGATACCTATAAGCATGCATACCGAGTATATGAGAGACTTGAAGGAGTCTGAAAAGGTAAAGGTCTTATTGGCCCAAGCTCTATTTGGCCATCCAGATGTTCTATTGTTGGATGAGCCTACTAACGGACTAGATTTGAAAGCAGTTTTATGGCTAGAGGATTTTCTCGGAAACTTTGATGGTGTAGTTTTAATTGTTTCCCATGATCGATATTTTTTGAATGAAGTCTGTAACCATATGGTAGATGTGAATTACGAAGAAATAAATATGTTTGTAGGAAACTATGACTTTTGGTATGAGTCTTCTCAACTGGCTTCTAGGATGCTAAAGGACCAGAACAAGAAAAAGGAAGATAAGATCAAAGAATTACAAGCCTTTGTTGATAGGTTCTCTGCTAATGCATCTAAATCTAAGCAGGCGACTTCTAGAAAGAAGCTTTTAGAGAAAATAACTTTGGATGATATTAAGCCTTCAAGTAGAAGGTATCCCTTTATTGGTTTTACCATGACTCGTGAAGTGGGTAATGAAATTCTTTCTGTTGAAAACCTCAGTGTAGAAGACAATGGCAAGAAACTGATAGACAATCTGACTTTTAGAATGAACAAAAATGATAAAATTGGATTTATAGGAAATGAAATTGCCATTACCAAGTTTTTTGATATTATCAACAAGAAATCAGATGACTATAAAGGCCAATTCAAATGGGGCCAGACTATTACCACAGAATATTTTCCAAAAGACAATTCCGAGTATTTTGAAAATATCAATTACAATTTAGTTGACTGGCTTAGACAGTATTCTACGGAGAAGTCGGAAATTGCAGTAAGGGGATTTTTAGGAAAGATGCTTTTCTCTGGTGATGAGGCCGCAAAGATGGTCAATGTCTTATCTGGAGGAGAAAGAGTGAGGATGATGCTATCCAAGATGATGGTTGAACCATCTAATGTCTTGATTCTTGACAACCCCACCAACCATCTGGATTTGGAGTCAATAGAAGCCGTAAATAATGGATTGATTTCTTATAAGTCTAATATTCTATTTACCTCTCTTGACCACCAATTTGTGTCTTCTGTAGCCAACCGGATTATAGAAATATTTGAGGATGGAACATTTAGGGATGAATCCATAAGCTATGAAGATTACATAGAGAAATATGTAAGACAGTAATATGTATAACATATATTAAAAAATTAAGGGCACCTACAAAAAGGTGCCCTTTGTGTCGTTGTCTTATACTTTATTGATTTTTTTAATTAAGTCTAATTTTTCAAATCTACTCATTTTTTTAAGGTCTATCTCCCTCTTAATCGCCTCACTTTTACTAATGCAAATCTCTTGATATACTAATTCTACAGGCCGCCTACCCCTAGTGTATTTTGCACCTAAACCTTTGTTGTGGGTTTCTAGTCTGCGATTTAGGTCCACTGTATAGCCAGTATAAAAGGTGCTGTCACTACATTTTACTATGTAAACATAAAACAATTTACTCATCCTTTCCAATATATTTCTCGTCAAAAGGTGCCCGCCTAATACATCCAGGCCCATTTTGAGTTTATCTTTGCTTATAGCCCTTTATTAATTCAACAATTTCTTGTATAAGGAAATCTCTAAAGTCTTATTATAAATGCAACCCTATATATTTTTATTATAGCTTATTGCTTCTTATATTGGAAACAATTATAATCCTTCTAGGAGCAAAGAAGCTCTGCAGAACGGGCTCCAAAGCTGAGAACTTTTGATGTGTTCTGATACTGTATTGTTTTAGTATACAAGGAGACAAAAAAATGAAACGGTTACTTATTTTGATTTTATTTGCTTTTATTACGGCTTCCCTGCTAGCATGTTCCGGGCAATCAGGTCAAAAATCTCCTGAATCTGCTGATCCTATCCAAGTAAAACATGTTCCAAAGGATATGCTAAGCTCCCCCTTTAATCCCTATGGAGATATGGAAATCCCTGATATTTTCGATGTCTTTGGAGCCACTTTTTCAAATGGGGCAGATAAGTTGGGTGGTAAAGCCATATACACACTTTATATGACAGGGGAAGGGAATATGACTACTGCTGTTGCTTATCATGCAGATTGGGTTGGCCTGGAGGAAGGCGAAAAGAGCCAGCGCATTAATGAATTCCTCAATGAAGGTTTCTGCCAATTCGAAGGAATCGATGGCACTATTGTAACCATTAGAAAAACCAACCCTGATGATAATCGATATGCCTATAAGGAAGGATGCCTAATTGAAGTGGAATTCCCCTTAGAAGATGATGAGATAGAAAGATATACAAATTTAGCTAAGGACAACTTTAACCTTAATGCTATAGGCTCAATTTCAAAATATCTTGGCTCAGCCCCAGACTGGAATAGATGTGACTTCATTATAAATAACCATCTTAATGAAGTAATGGTTTCTGTAGCTTATAATATTAATGACCTTGAAGAGGTTCAAGGTACCATCATCAAGAGTGTTGAAACTGATTGGTACGATAAACAAAGCGGAAGCATAGGTATATCTTATGGCATTATCCGCAGCAAAATTGAGTTTGACAACAAAGCGGGAATTGTATATCTTGCTCAATCAACAAATGAATTGGATTCTCCACTCAGTGATTACACCGAACCGGAAAATTCACTGACAAAGCTAGGATTTGGTTTCGATGATGACAAGATCTGCGGTGTCTATGAATATCGGGAGCCACATTATATGAACGTTGCCATCCATAGGCCAGAATGGGGGGATTTTGCTGAAGATTGGAATCTCGAATACTTAGATGAAGTTAATGGCTATGGCATTAGGATAACCTATCATGCAGGTGAAGACAAATTTCGTATAACCTCAGAAAAGAACAATTTAAAAGGTGGTTTCGAGTATATACCTAAAACCAAAGAATATTTAGGTGAATACCCAGACAAGGAAACTGTAGCTGAAGTATTTAATGGCGCTTTTAATACCCAAGGTGATGGTTTCTATGACAAACCAATGCTTCAATTTCAGGAGATTTTAGAAACACATTTCGGTCTCTCAATGGAAGAACTCTACGCACTGCCAATACAGTAGGCTTGCTGGGCATGGGTTTTTAGGCTTTTTTAGCATCAGTATTTATGTTAGTATAGTTTTCAAGAGACAGAGTAAAGGACTGGTGTTATGAAAAAAATATCCTATGAAGAAATCGAAAAGTACATAGAAAGTATTCCTGGCATCGTTGTTATAGATATGAAGGGAAATGTGGTTTATGTAAACGACCAGTGTGCTGGTTATTTTGGCATGGCTAGAGACTCAATATACGGCAAAAACATAACAGAAGTTTTCCCTCAGACAAAGATGATGGAAGGACTCGAAATTGATGAACCCAGATTGATGTTTTATAACTCATACATGGGAATAGGAATATCAGTACAGGTACCAATATATGAAGGTGTGAAAAAAATAGGTCTTTTGGAATATGATGTGACCCAAAGTTCTGAAAAACTCTATGACCTCTCCAAGGACTACGGAAATTTTCTTGACCAGGAATTGTTAAACCTCGAAAAAGAAATAATCGAAAAAAGAGACTCAAGATATTCTATAAGTAACATTATAGGAGGATCTTCAGCCATTCTTGAAGTCAAGAAAAAAATCATAACCGCAGCAAAAAGCAATTCAACAGTGATAATCAAAGGCGAAACAGGCACTGGGAAAGAGCTAGTAGCCCATGCCATACACAACCTAAGCGGGAGACGAAGAAACCGCCTAGTCAAGATAAATTCAACTGCTTTTCCCGAAACACTCATAGAGTCAGAATTGTTCGGATATGAAGAAGGTGCTTTTACAGGAGCAAAGAAAAGTGGTAAAAAAGGCAAGTTCGAAACGGCAGATAAGGGAACCCTTTTTATAGACGAGATAAACAATATGCCCATGTCTGTCCAACCCAAGCTGCTTAGAGTCCTTCAAGAACATGAAATAGAAAGAATAGGCGGAAACACAGATGTTTCAGTTGATGTAAGGATTATCGCTGCAACAAACGAGAACCTGCAAGATTTGATATATCAAAACAGGTTCAGGGAAGATCTTTATTACAGGCTAAATGTAATAGAAATAGAGGTTCCGACTTTGAGAGAAAGGCTGGAGGATATAGATGACCTGGTGTCAGAAAAAATAAAGGAACTCAACATTGAGCTTGGTACGGATGTTGAGCGAGCAACGGCCTCTGCTCTTCATTTCCTAAAAAAATATAAATGGCCTGGCAATGTTAGACAACTTCATAACGTTGTAGAAAGGGCCATGAATTTTTCAAAAGGCAAGGAACTTACAAAAGAGGATTTCGAAACTGCAATGGTAGATGCCTGGGGCCAAGTCTACGAAATACCCGACAACAAAGAAGAAATTGCTTTTGGAACCATAGAAGATGTAAGGAACAGAGCTGAAACAAAACTAATTCTAGACACTTTGAAAATGTGCAATAACAATAAGACAAAAGCTGCGGAAAGACTTAATATTGCAAGGCCTCTTCTTTATCAAAAAATAAAAAGGCTTGGAATCAGGATATGAGGCCCCAGAAAAACTAATGTCAGTAATTAGTTACAGTGTAAGTATTTACGCACACTGGGTAGAAATGCTGAAATCCTAGTAACAATGAAATCAATCCAATAATGTTGTAAGTTTCTACTTACAACATTATTTTTTTAATCAATAAAAATCGTTGAAATATCAATATAAAGCACTTGGCACTGATCTTGCTATATATTATAGAACAGCGACAAATATAATAGGGATTAGCACACAAAAAGAAAGGAGGAAAAATGACAAAGGGAAAAGTTACTATTGGGATGACACAGTTTGCATGTGTGACTGATAGAGAAAAGAACATGCAAAAAGCAGAAGAGCAGATAAGAGAGATGGCTTCAATGGGTGCAAAAATAATCTGCACCCAGGAATTATTCAACGGCATCTATTTTCCACAGACTATAGATTACAAGAAGTACGACTGGGCAGAGCCTGTAGACGGCCCTACAAACAAGAGGATCCAATCCTTAGCAAAAGAACTTGATGTAGTAATAATAAGCAGTTATTACGAATATGCCATGGACGGAGTGTACTATAATTCTGCGGCAGTATTCGACGCAGACGGAAGTTTCCTTGGAAACTACAGAAAGCATCACATTCCTGAAGGACCTCAGTATATCGAGAAGTACTACTTTACTCCAGGAGATTCGCCTTACATAGTTTTCAAAAGTAAATATGGTAATTTTGGTGTTCTTATATGTTGGGATGAGTGGTTCCCAGAACCTACAAGAATTCTTGCATTGAAGGGGGCAGATTTTATTTTCTACCCTTCTGCCATAGGATCTGAGCCAGATGACCCTAAGCTTGACACTTCACAAACCTGGATGGATTCTATAAGAGGTCACGGAATCCATAACAATTTCTATGTATGTGCATGTAACAGGGTGGGAGAAGAAAAAGCTGAAGACGGTAGCGGAAGCATGCATTTTTATGGTAGAAGTTTTGTTTCTGACCCTTGGGGAAAGGTGAAGGCCGAAGGTAAAATGAATGAAGAAGACCTGATAGTTTGTGAACTTGATTTAGATGAAATAAGAAATGCCAGAAACATTCTGCAATTCCACAGGGACAGAAGAGTTGACTCTTATGACGAAATATTGAATATGAGTATATTAGAAAGGAGATAATATGGAGCTTGGATTTTTAACAATAGTCCCACTAATACTAATGGTTGTTTCAGTTATAGTTACCAAAAGAGTGCTTGAATCGATGATAATCCCTATAATACTAGTATTCGTACTGAAAGACGGAGGAGGATTCATAATGGGGTTTGTTGATTCCTTCTATGACGTAATGGCAGAGGGAACCTTCCCATGGATACTCTTGATGTTAGCATTGTTTGGCGCACTTATTCAATTACTTTTAGAATCAGGAGGTATTGATGGTTTTAGAAGGCTGGCACTAAAGTATATAAAGTCAGAAAAAAGCAGCCTTGTTTTTACCTGGATACTTGGTGTGATCCTTTGCATAGATGATTATATAAACGACTTAGCCATAGGACCAGCTGTAAGATCCGTAACCGACAGTCATAAAGTACCTAGAGAAGCTGTAGGAACAGTAGTTATTTCCATGGGTGTCCCCATATGTGCCTTATTGCCTGTAACGGCCATGGCAGTATTTGTTTTTGGTATAATGCAAGAGTCTGGCATATCGGCTAGTGATTCTAATATGCTAACAGAATACATGAAAGTTGTTCCATTCCTTGTTTACCCAATGCTTATAGTACTTGTTGCTTTTCTTCTGGCAGTGGGCATACTTCCAAAGATTGGTCCATTAAGGAGACTTTCCAAGGAGATGCAGGAAGAGTCGGGATCAGCGGAAGAGCATCAGGAGTTTGACGACCAAGGGAAACTACTAGATTTTATAATTCCTGTTGTTGTATTGGTTGGAGTAATGCTTTATACAAACGATTTGGTTGTTGCAGTTCTTATAGCCATAGCTGTTTGTTTCGCTCTATATATACCAAGGAAGAAAATGAAATTTGATGATTTCTTCAAGAATTTTCTTGAAGGCATTCACAGCATGATTGATATACTGGTCATACTATTATTGATATTTATATTTGTAAATGGCCTTACGAGTATAGGGCTCAGTGAATATGTTGTAGGTACCACCGCACCATTCTTGACAGGCGGGGTTATTCCAGTTCTGACATTCATAGTTGTGGCGCTTTTAGCCTTCGGTGGAGTAGACTACTGGGCAGTTATACTTCTCATGGCCCCTATAGCTGTACCACTTGCAGTTAACTTTGATGTGAACCCATACCTAACAATTGCAGCTGCAGTATCCGGTGCTGTATGCGGCGGAACTTCCTGTTTCTTCGGGGAACAGATGCTTATGTGTTCCCATGCAGTAGAGAAAAAACCTACCGAACTTGCAGTGGCTAATTTGCCTTACAGTATAATAGCCTTCGTGGGATCTATCATTATTTATACTATACTTGGATTTGCATTATAAATAGAGGAGGAAATAAAAATGGCCAAAAGAATTAACTCAACGCCAAAGGCTGATGGCTTCAGAATGCCAGCTGAATACGAACCCCAGCAGCAGATATTCATGATATGGCCCGAAAGACCTGACAACTGGAGAGACGGAGGGAAGCCAGCCCAAAAGGCTTTTACTGATGTAGCCATAGCTATCAGCGAATTCGCAGAAATGACCATGCTAGTATCCGCAGCCCAATATCAGGTAGCAAGGAATATGCTACCCCCTGAAATACGTGTAATTGAGATGTCTAACAACGACTCATGGGTAAGGGACAGCGGACCAACTTTTGTAATAAACGATAAAGGTGGAATAAGAGGAGTGGATTGGAAATTCAATGCATGGGGAGGCCTTTTTGACGGACTCTATTTCCCTTGGGATCAAGATGATTTAGTGGCCCGTAAAATATGTGAAATTGAGGGTATAGACACATACAGAACTGATGATTTCGTTCTTGAAGGTGGAAGCATACATGTGGATGGTGAAGGTACCTTAATGACAACGGAGATGTGCCTTTTAAGCGAAGGCAGAAACCCCCACATGAACAAAGAAGAGATCGAGAACATGCTAAAGGATCATCTTAATCTAGAAAAAATTATATGGATAAAGAACGGCATAGACCCAGAGGAAACTAACGGCCACATAGATGATATAGCATGTTTCGTAAGACCTGGGGAGGCGGCATGTATATGGACCGACAATAAGGAAGATCCATTTTATGAGACCTGCATGGAAATCTATGAAACATTAAGTGAGGCAAAGGACGCAAAAGGAAGAAAACTAAAGATACATAAGCTCACTATGCCTCAAGTACCTGTGACTATTAAGGGAGATTTTGCTATAGACGAAATTGAAGGCACCATCCCAAGGGAAGACGGGGATATATGCATAGCTTCTTATATGAACTTCCTCATTGTTAATGGAGGGGTAATAGTTCCTCAATACGGTGACAAACTAGATGGGCTAGCCCTTGAGCAGATAAAGGAGATGTTCCCAGATAAGAAGGTCGTGGGAGTAAACACAAGAGAAATCGTTTACGGCGGCGGCAACATCCACTGCATAACCCAGCAGCAACCCAAAGTATAATATTTTTAGTTATAAGATTTAAGGTGCCCTTAGGGGCATCTTTTTTTGTTGTAAAACTAGTCTGGCGTTTTTGTTTTATTCATTAGCTATTTTTGCATTATTATCAACAATTAGAAATACATTTAAGACCCTTTACCAACACAAATTTGTCTTAATTTTTGTTCTTTGATATACTTATCTGTAATTGACTCTTAAGTTATGCTTAAAAAGCTTATGCGGCAAATATTCGTCGCAAGGCTACAAATTATAGATCGGGAGGTTATAAACTTGAAGAAAAACTATAAAGCTCTTGATAAAGGGAGGTGGAATGGCAGAATAGATAGTCATGATGATTTTACCTGCTTTAGGTGGCATCAAAAAATAATCAAAGTTGATTTGAAAGATAAGAACCTTGATCCCTTTCAAGGTAATTTGGGTTTTGCATTTCTAGGATACCCCTGCGAAAAAGGCATAATCAAGAACAAAGGACGGACAGGTGCAGCTCTAGGCCCAGATAGAATTAGAGAAAGGCTATCAAATTTACCATGGCATTTCCCCCAAGATGTTTTTATTTTTGACGCAGGAGATATATCAGGTAGGGATTCCATTTTGGAAGAAACTCAAAATAGCCTTTCCCAGGCAGTGGAGAGAATTCTAAGTCTAAATCTATTTCCAATTTTGTTGGGCGGCGGACACGATATTGCCTACGGCCATTATAGAGGGGTATTTAATCATATAAAAGATAGGGGGCGGGGCGAAAAAATCGGGATAATTAATTTTGATGCCCACTTTGATTTAAGATCATATAGCGAAGGGCCTAGCTCCGGCACAATGTTTAAGCAGATTGCTAGTCATGCCACCAACAATGGCACAAACTATTCATACTTATGCCTTGGCATCCTAAAACAGTGTAATACCGCACATTTATTCAACACTGCAGATAGGCTAGGGGTAGAGTATATATTGGCAGAAAATATGAAAAGTTGCGACCTCCTCCCTTCTCTTCAGACTATAGACAATTTTATAAAGAGACACGATTATATCTACATTACAGTTTGTGCTGATGTGTTTTCATCTGCCTATGCTCCTGGAGTCAGTGCACCACAGCCTTTTGGCCTTGCCCCAGAAAAAGTGTTGATTTTCTTAGAGCATATTTTACAGTCTCAAAAGGTCATTAGTTTTGATATTGCCGAAATCTCACCCAAGCTAGATGTGAACGGCATTACATCAAACCTTGCAGCAAATGTGATATTTTCATTGGTAGACACAATTGTTCATCTTTAATTTGCCATCCACAGTTTTTACTAAATACTAGTTTTGATTCCCCCAACGTTGATTATAGCCTTCACAGCCTCCAATTAAGAGGCTGTGAAAAAATCTTTGTCTACGAGCTTTATATGATAAAATTTTAGATTGAGAAGTAGTCTGAATTGCGGTGAAGCAGCTACTACTCCCATTCCACAGAGGATTCAGAGGAAAATATGTTTTCACTGCCTTCTGCCACGATCTTCTGGAAGATACAGATGCCACCGAAGAGGAAATCTTTTCCAACTGTGGTCGGTTTACTCGGGATGCAGTAAAACTACTCACAAAAAAAGAAGGGATGGATATCACCTTGTATCTGGAACGGATTAAGAAAAACGAAGTTGCTTATGTCGTCAAGGTTGCCGATCGTATCGACAATTTATTGGATGCTAAAATTACTGAATTGCCTTTTCAAAAGAAGTACTTGGAGGAAACAAAAAACTACTATCTTAAATTTGCCGCAGGCTCTCCATTACATAAAGATTTACTAGATGCGTATGAAGCATTAAATGAATCCTATCGGTATGAGACCAGTAAATTAATCGAGGTCTTTGTGGAAAATGCTTACAAAGCGATTAATGGAATCCCGGAGTTCAATATACTGGACAGCTTCTTTTACGGAGATGAACCGGGAGCCGCATTCCCCATTGCATGTACCATCGGAGCGGATGACATAGACTACGTCTTACAGCAAAAGGGAAAGCCCCTGAAAATCACTCTTAGCGGAGTGTCAGCCGGTGAAATGGATGTCTATAAAGACGAAGTGGAGTATCATCTCGCACATCAGGAAGAACCAAAATTCGCTCTTCCCTCCTTTTGCCCCAACTGGCAAACCATGAAAGTTGAAGATACAGAAATTCCGGACCCCACCGCTTGCTTCACCGGAACAGTAAAACAAATCTATGAACCTTTTGAAATCGATGAAGACAACAGTATATGTTATGCCGTCGACGTAGAGACTTTGGGAATCATAGTCACTCTTTTACTTAAAGATAACAAAACCCCACCAAAAGTGAGGAATGTGGTATCCGGTGTGTTTAGACTAAATGGATATGTGGATTTGAGGGATCAAGGAATGTAATTTCCATAAGATTATTACACTATTCGAAAACAGAAGCTACATGCGAGCCCCCCAACATCTAGCACGAAAAAAAACTGTAGGTAATGCTATTGGCATCGCAAAACTCTCTCATTATGCGACAGCCATCCATTCCGCCAAACCTCTGTATCAGCACATCTGATAACCTCTGTCCTTCAGGGTTTATTAATTTAAATAACCTTTCTGTGTTTTCCTGATCAAAATTATAAAAATATTCGTAATCGCTATCACCGAAAAACTCCATAACAGCTTCCCCTAAGTCCTGCCCTGAGATTTTCAGGCAGCCTTCTGACAACTCTGCCCAAATTATCACTCTTACGCGAGTGGTTTGTTCATCACACAAAAGAATTTCTTCATCAAGTGTCATGAAACCTTCGTTTTCAGATTGATCCTCGTTGTTTTGTTTCATCTTATTCGTCTCAATATCTTCATCCCTTTGGATATTGGCTTCAATGGATGTTCCAAAATCACCGTCTGCGCACTTTCGTGTGATTCGCTTTATCTCGTCAAGAGGGAAAGGAACATTATCTTCTTGGAAGTATTCAATATTAACAACCTCTACAATAGCACTATGCCCATCATCACCAACAGGGACAATGACAAAATCTCCTATAGCAAACGTGGCATCATCAGCAAGATAATAATAACTTTTACTATCCTCTCCGAATTGCACACTGCAAAAGATATATTCATCTGTCTTTCTCTTCTCTTGCATTATCATCTACCATTCTTTAAAAACGACTGCCATCGATTATAAATATCAAGAAGCGGATCATCAAGATAAGAAAGTGCTTTGTCCCTTATCCAATCTGGAATACCATAGGCGGCTTCTGCGATACTGCCTGTGATGGCAGCCAGTGTATCGCTATCTCCACCCAGGGAAATGGCATTTCGTATTGCATCTTCGAAATCCGTGCTCTCCAGAAATGCGATAATAGCCTCAGGAACCGTCTCCTGACAACTTTCATTAAATTGATAGACAGGTCTGATTTCCTCAAGGGTTCGAGATAGATCGTACCCGACATTTCCTTCAATCATTCTTTTCGTTTCGGCTTTCAGTTGATCAATTGACCATGGCATATCACAGTCAAAAGCATGGCCATTGGCATAAAAACGCCCGTAGAATATTGCCGCCGCCGTAGCTTGCGCCCCCTTTATTCCTTCCGGGTGATTGTGTGTTACTTCGGCACAACGTGTTACCACATCCCATCCGTTAGAGGGCCAGCAACCGGTTCTCGCAAAGAATCCGCAGTTTAAAATCCATCCGCAGGGTGAGAC
>JAVEXZ010000025.1:0-19591 GCA_034003765.1 Anaerovoracaceae bacterium
TTTCCGCTTTCTCAATCTTAGCGGCAAGTAATATAATACTATTCCCTACTACCTTTGTCAACAACTTTCTCCATAAGTTTTCATTTATTTTCCTGAACTTTTTCCTTCCTCTATATATAGGCGAATATCCATTACAATAATAGGTGGCACAATATAGACTCTTATTCAATTCATATGGTAAATATTAGGGGGTTGTGGTATATTGGTCTTGTAGGAAGCTATCGCACATTATAATTTGGAGGAAAAGGAAAATGAAAAAGTTACTTGTTGTTTTGTTGGCTTTGGTTCTAGTCTTCACCATGGCAGCATGCGGCGGTGGAGCACCCCCTGCAGTGGAGCCTGAAGTAAATGAAATGCCTGCTGATTTAGTTGCCTTTATTGATGAGGAGCTAGCGGCAATACAAGCAATCGGGGAGGATGTTTCTGGAGAGTGGGGAGATATGCATGAAGCTTTGATGGAAACTGTTGATGGCGATGTATATGATGAAGCTATCTATGCAGATTTGAAAGCAGTACTAGATGAGCACCGCATTGCTAGTGGGGCCTACTATGTGTACGTGATGATTCCAGATGAAAACAATGATTACCATATTACAGTTGATGGCTCTGCAGAACCCGATGATTTTATGACTAACTATGGATGGGAAGTTCAGTTTGATGAAGCTTGGGCAGGAGATGTAGCTACAGCGAGATCTGGTTGGGACGATGATGTTCCATGTTGGTCATGCTTCGCTCCAGTTTATAATTCTGATGGAGAAGTGGTTTGTATCGTAGGTATGGATATGCCTTGCGAACTTCTTGATGATTATCCCGAATGGAATAGAGACCGCCCAGAGTGGAACGGAATAGAAGAGTAATTCTATTATCAGCAAAAATCGCCTAAGATTTGAGAAAGAATACAAAGAAAGAGCCTATGATTTGCAAATTTCTTGCTCTCATAGGCTCTTTTTTGCGGCTATTTTATCCACTATAAAATATCTAGTAAGTCTTTAATCGAATTTAAGTTATACTTTGCAAGCCCATACTTCCTTGCATCTCCGAGGGCAGCACAATCCATCCCTCCTGCTTCAGCGGCCAAGACACCTGACTTGGCATCCTCTACTACCAAACAATCCTTAGGCTCTATCCCAAGCCACTCAGCAGCTTTCAAAAAAATTTCAGGGTCAGGTTTGGCCTTCACTATGTTGTTGCCATCGGAAATGGTATCAAACAGTGAATGGATTTCCAAACGATCTAAGATTAATTTGGCGTTCTTACTAGAGCTACCAATAGCGATTTTCATCCCTCTGTTTTTAACCTCTTTCAAAACTAATTTCACCTCAGCATCTAGGTCTTTTGGTGTCATCCCCTCTAATAGTTCTCGGTATCTCTTATTCTTTTTTTCTGCTAGCGCTTCTTTTTCTTCGTTGCTATACAGAGTCACTGATTCACCTAAAATAATGTCAAGGCTGTCTTTACGACTTACTCCCCTTAACTTGTTGTTAATTGTTTCATCGAAGGCTAGGCCCATGGAATCAGCCAATTCTTTCCAAGCCCTATAATGATATCGGTCCGTTTCACAAATAACTCCATCTAGGTCAAAAATAACCGCCTTGTACCTCATACTAACCCTCTTTTAGCTTTCAACTTTTTCTGATTTCCCCATTCTAATATATTGGTTGATTTTTCGATATCCTGACTATTGGTAAATATGTTTTTGTCTTTGACTCTTATTCTAATGGGATCACCAGTTTATCCTTCAACAAGTATTTCTCTCCATAAACATGAATAATTTGCTCCAGGCCTTTTTCTAGTTTAAGTATGCATTCCCCTTGACCCACATGTACAACAATACGGCTTCCAAGATAGCATATCTTAAACAGGTAACCTTCCCACCTGTCAGGTAAAATCGGATGAAAGTGTATGCCAGATTCCTTTAATCGGAATCCACCAAAGCCATGTACAATAACCATATAACTTCCACCCATATTAGCTGTATGAACCCCGTCCTTGGTGTTACCTTGTAAATCCAGTAGGTCCAATTTAATTGATTCACCAAAGTAGGAGGCAGCCTTCTCTTTCATCCCCAAGCGGGCCGCCATTATACTAAATATGGATCTTGATAGTGAAGAGTCATGGACGGTTCTTTTTTCATAGTAATCATAAGAATTACGAATCACTTCATCTGTTTGGGAATCCTCCAAAATAAAGTGGGCCAAGACAGTATCTGCTTGTTTGCAAATTTGGTGTCGATATAGATAAAGGGGATGATAATGTAAAAGCAAAGGGGTCTTCTTCTTTATAGAAGTCTCGGGAACCCACTCGCTTTTCTTGAGAAAAGAATCGTCTTGAGGATTGATTTTTAGGGTCTCATCATAGGGCAGGTACATTTTTTCTCCTACCAGAGTAAACTCGTCTAGCTCCTGAGTTGTAAGTTGGATTTTTTCAACAAGGTCCTTTATTTCCGGGCTTTCCTTAAACATCTCATAAAACTTCACCGCCCACCTTAAATGATATTGTGCTAATACATTTGTATAGTAGTTGTTGTTTACAATACAGGTATATTCATCTGGACCTGTAACGTCATTGATATGAAATTGCCCTTGGTAATAGTTTGCTACATCAACCCATAACCTGGCTGTTTCGAAAATCACTTCCGCACCTTCATTCTTAATGAAGTCCTCATCACCTGTAGCTAGATAGAAAGCTATAATTGAATATGCAACTGCTCCGTTAATATGATATTGGGCAGATCCCGCAGGAAAATACCCAGAAGATTCGCTGCCATCTATGGTTCTCCAAGGATAAAGAGCTCCTTTATTGTGGCCCAATATCCTTGCATTTTCTCGGGCTGCTTCTAGGGTTTCATATCTGAATGCAATTAATTGCCTTGAAATTTGGGGGTTGGTAATTGTAAAAAACGGTTGGATGTACATCTCTGAATCCCAAAAATAATGACCTTCGTAGCCTTCGCCGCTTAGGCCCTTTGGAGAAATGTTACTGTACCTATCTTTGCCAACTGACTGAATAAGCTGGTATAAATTGTATCTTAAGGCAAGGTTCGCCTCATCATCTCCCTCGATTTCCACCAAACAGTTCTCCCAGTAATTATCCAGATATTCCTCTTGCTTTTCATAGAGCTCTTCTAAGGGCATTGAAACTGCACGGTCCATTTCTGTATAGGCCCGTTCCTTGCAATTCCCGTAGCGGATCGAATCACAAAAAACAGCATATTTGGTTAGTCTTATCTTTTTCCCCTGATTTATATAAGGGCGAAATATGCATATAGCAGTGTGTTGACTTACCATGAATTCTGGTTCTTCCTCTAGCGAGAGCACATTCTTTACACCACTATAAACTTGTAAGCCTGACTGGGATGTTATTGCCCCAATGTATGACCCTTTATCTCTTATTTCGCAATTGGTAGGGTTTAGACATTTTTCACAAGGGCTAGAGGCTCTGGGGTCCATAGGGTTATAATAGTTTTCTACATTAACATCATGGCTAGATTCAATAACCACATTACCAGAAAAGTTTAGAGGAGTTATTTCGTATTCTATAGTGAATAATGAGCTTTGATAGAAGGAGGCCATTCTGGTGATTTTTATTTCCACCTCTTTACCCGAGGGCGACCGCCACTTCACTTCCCTTACAGTGATGCCTTTGTCCATATGAAGGGATAGCTTGCGATACAAGACGGTTCCCTGGAACATACTAAAAGCTTCTCCCTCAATAAAAAGCTTTATGGTTTGTGTGTTTGCCACATCCACCATAAATTGTTTGTCTTCTATAAAACCATAAAGTCGCTCAGGGTGAGAAACCGCTATTCCATCATAAAACCCATTAATATATTGTCCCCGATTAAACAAGGATTCATCTGGATAACCCTCCTCTAAATCGTAACGAATTCCAATATATCCATTAGCATTATGAAAAAGTGCTTCATTTAATAATATGCTGTAATTGTCTAACCCAAAATCTTCAACTTCATGTACATATCCATTTTTGCTCATCCTCGTCTAAGTCCTCCCAAAAACCTTCCCTAGTCCACCCTCTTGCTTTCACCACTCAAATCAGCCAGTTTTCTCAGAATACTTCTCATGGATTTCCATGATTTTAACCGATAATTTGCACCTGTTTTATTAAGGCCTATTCTTACAGAGTAGGCATTTCGAGGCAAAACTGAAAAGAGACTCTCGTCAGTGGTGTCATCCCCTACTCCGAAAATGAAATCGTATATTCCTTCACTTAATAGGGTTGCAGCTGTCTGCCCTTTGTTTACCTTATTATCCTTGACCTCTAGAACCTTGTTCCCTTCCTGAAGCTCAAGGTTTGATGTGTTTATCATACCTTGTAAGGTCTCTCTAAGTTCATTTATTTTCATGTTCACCATATCAGGGTCACACTGCCTATAGTGTAGTACCAAGGAATATTCTTTTTCTTCAACAAAAGCCCCTGGCATATGATCTGTATATAAATCAAGAATTGGTAATATGGACTTTTTCCATCTATTTGAGACCACCGTAACCTTTTTCCAGGATTGATCATGGGGCTCCCGATGCCAAAGGCCATGGGATGCAACCAGGTGAATTTTAGGTATTTGGCCTAACCAGTCTTCTAGAACCTTGCGGTCCCTTCCAGAAGTTATTATAACTGTGTTTTTGGGGTCCGACGCCAAAATCTCCAGGTCTTCTAGCAGCTCAGGGTCGGGGTATGCTTGGTCGGGAATTGGCTTGAAGCCTACAAGGGTACCATCATAATCAAAAAACATAATTCTCTTATTAGCTTCTATATAGTTTTTCTCTAATAATAGAATCTGCTTTTCTAAACGAGCCTCTGGACTTTTGCTCATGTTCTCTGCTACTTTCCTTTTTAGTGCATGAACAAATTCATCAGCCCAAAAGTTTACATTATATTCTTTTATTCTTTTGCACATAGCTTTATTTCTAGCCACTTTTTCTTCTAAGGGCATGTCTAAAGCATATTTAATGCCCCGGGCAATTTCATCTAAATCATTGGGGTTAACTATTACGGATTCAACTAACTGGCTTGCAGCTCCCGCGGTTTCACTAAGAACCACCATCCCCTTGTGGTCTACCCTAGAAGCCAGATATTCTTTGGCAACCAAATTCATTCCATCCCGGAGGGGGGTAACTAGGAGCACATCTGAATTACGATAAAAATTAATCAGATCCTCTTGAGAGAAAGAACGAAAGAAAAACCAAATAGGCATCCAATTCAAGGTTCCATATTCACCATTTGTTTCACTAACCCCTTCTTTTATTTCCCGTAAAAGCTCGTCGTAAGCCTCAATAATTTCTCTTGATGGGGCAACGATCAAGATTAACCTTACCTTTTCAAGGTATTGGGGGTAGAGCATCAAGAACTTCTTAAATGCATAAATTCTCTCGGGTATACCTTTTGTATAGTCCAGCCTATCAACTGATAGAACCAGCTTCATATCACCCTTGTCTTCAAGTTGAGTCAATTCTTGACAAAGTTCTACGTCACCTGGGTCACTAGAAAATCTTTGATAATCCACACCCATAGGGAAAGCATCCACAAAAATTCTTCGTCCTTCATAATCTATGTTATTAAGATTATCTTCTGTTCCAAGAATTCTACGGGTGCTATTTAAAAAGTGCCTAACGTAATCGTGGGTATGAAAACCTATTATATCGGAACCTAATAGGCCAACTAAAATCTCTTCCCGCCAAATAAGAAGACGGAAAATTTCAAAGGAAGGAAATGGTATATGGAGGAAAAATCCAACATGGGTTTCTGGGTAGTTTTCTTTGATTAAATTGGGAACTAGCATTAGCTGGTAATCATGAACCCATACAAGGGCATCTTCACGAAAGAAGCCTTCTGCACATTCATAAAACTTTTCATTTACCCTCTTGTATGAAAGCCAATTTTCTTCATAATAATTGGCTTTGGAAGTAAAGTAATGAAAAAGAGGCCAAATTGTTGCATTTGAGAAGCCATAATAGTAGGTGTCCATCTCTTCCTCAGATAGAAAAACAGGAAAACACTGAAAGTCTCTCAAAAGAACCTCTTTGATACTTTCTTTATCTTCCTCTGTAAGTTCATCTTCTGCAATGCCGGGCCAACCAACCCAAACGCTATCCCCATCTTTATGGTAGGTTTTCAGCCCAGTAGACAGTCCCCCAATACTTTCGATATATTCAATTTTATCACCATTCTTAACAACGGTGACAGGCAGTCTATTAGATATAATTATGGTCCGGTCCATTACACTCTCCTCCCCTAAGGGTTACTTTGGTTCTCGCCACATATTTGAAATATTTATTATGTTAGTATAACACAAAAAACAGGCTTTTCCAATTTTAAGCACCCCAAAAGTGGCACTTTGCATATTATAAGTACCCCCTTCATCCCTAGCATTACCATTGAAATACATGGATTTTCACAAGATTCTTAATTTTCCCTTTTCGTTGACAAGCTAGTTGGTTGTGCTATAATTAATTTGTGACATAGTTACATGTCATTGAAATTATTACTCTTATTTCTATTTATTTAAGGAGGAAATACTATGGGTAGGAAAATCCCAATGTGGCAAGTGTTGATAGTATTCTTATTCACTATTGGCGCCCTTGTCTATTCCATGTTCTTCACAGATTATATGGAATTACACATCCCACTAATCATGTCCGCTGCTGTTGCCGCTATCGTCGCTATACTTAACGGTTACAAATGGAGTTTTCTTGAAGCAGGTATTTTAGCTTCAATCAACCGTTCCATGCAAGCAATGCTAATCCTTATGGTTGTTGGTCTTTTGATTGGCTCCTGGATTGCTGGCGGTGTTGTTCCTGCAATGATTTATTATGGACTTATGATCCTAAAACCAGGAATCTTCCTGTTTGCAGGATGTATTATCTGCTCCATCGTTTCTCTTGCTACTGGTTCTTCATGGACCACTGCTGGAACTATCGGTGTTGCGCTAATTGGTGTAGGCATGGGCCTAGGAATCAATCCAGCAATGACTGCTGGAGCTATCGTTTCTGGAGCTTACTTCGGAGACAAAATGTCCCCATTGTCTGACACTACTAACTTGGCTCCTGCCATTGCAGGTTCCAACTTGTTTAACCATATCAGACATATGGTATGGACAGTTACACCTTCATTAATAATTGCCCTTATTCTTTTCGCAATTTTAGGCGTAGGACATGCCAGCACAGATGTTGATATGTCAAACGTAGCTATGATTCAAAATGGAATGCTTGATGAATTTAACATCAATCCAGCCCTACTTATTCCACCAGTTCTTGTTATAGTAATAGTAGCATTGAGATTACCTGCACTACCAGGCCTAATTGGTGGTGTTTTCTTAGGCTGCCTTGCAGGGGGAATATTCCAAGGGGTTCCTCTTAATCAGTGGTTCTCAATTCTACACTATGGCTACGAATCCTCTTCAGAAGTTCCAGAAATCTATGACCTATTGACTCGTGGTGGTATGGACTCCATGATGTGGACCATTAACTTAATTATCTGTGCAATGTGCTTTGGTGGTGTTATGGACTCTTCAGGAATGCTAGGTAGCTTAGCTAAAGCAATGTTGAAGTTTGCAAGAAACACTGGTTCCCTAGTTACAGTAACTGTAATCAGTTGTATCGTTATGAATGTTATTGCCGCTGACCAATACTTAGCTATCATTCTTCCTGGAAGAATGTACAAAGAAGCATATGAAGACAGAAGACTGGATCCAAGAAATCTTTCCAGAGTATTGGAAGACTCAGGCACAATGACTTCTTCACTTGTTCCTTGGAACACTTGCGGAGCAACAATGTCTACATTCTTGGGAGTTCCACAGTTTGGTGGACCAACTGGTGGATTTGTTAAGTACGCTTATCTAAACCTTGTAAATCCATTAGTATCTATCTTCTATGGATTCACAGGTATATCCATGTTGAAAATGACTGACGAAGAATATGCAAAGGTTCTTGAGACTAGAGAGATCGAAAAAGCTGCGGCTCTTAAAACTTTAGAAGCATAATCTTACTGTTAATACATTTCCTATGAACAATTGCTGGGGGTGCACATGCACCCCCAGCTTCTTTATTATTGCTATTAAAAAGATTGTATAATATAATTGCTTTCAAAGAGTCGGACAAAAATTAAAATTGCCTAGGGAGAAAATTCTCCACCCACTAGGGGCAGATTGTTAGATTTAGGCGACATCACAGTTGGTGAAAAAATTTCCCCATACACAAGGAGTAAATATGAGTTCTTTAAGAGAAGCATTAAATGATCACAAATACTTGAAATTTAGTTTGCTAATTGGGGCAAATGCAGCCTTGTTATATGCACTCTATTTTATTATAAAGAATTTTGACCTTATCTGGCTTAACTTTTGGGGTGGCCTTGGCAAAATAGTTGCAGCCTTGGCGCCTCTTTGGGTGGGTTTAATCATTGCATACGTAATCCATCCCTTGGTTAAACTTGTTGACAAGGGTTTATCTAAATTATCATTCAAATTTCCAGATAACTTGCCCTTATCCAACAAGTTCACAAAAGGCCGCAGATTATTGAGTATTATCCTAACCTTGCTATTAATCCTCACCCTTGTTTCTGCCCTAATATATGGTTTGTCAGTCCTCATCTTAGGCGACTTAATGGTAGACGGAATCGGAGCAGCCATAAATAGTATTATTGACTATGTGAAATCCTACGAAAATGTTTTGCAAGAATGGGCTAACAAATTGCCAGAAGGGGAGCTTTCTAGTAAGCTTCAAGATTTGGCTCAGGGTGCAGTGAACTGGTTTGCAGAAAATCTCCATTTAGACTCCATGGTTAACTTTATAATGAGCTTGGGAGGAGGCATTCTTAACTTTGCCCTTGGCCTGGTAGTATCCATCTACCTCCTTTATGACAGGGAGCTGTTTTTAGCTTTTGCTAACCGCTTTGTTTGTCTTCTTGTCCCTTCTTCAATCAGCTCAGTTTTTTGGGAAACATTAAGAGACATTAATAAAGTATTATCTAGCTTTATACGGGGTGCCTCTATTGATGCTGTTATTGTAGGGATTCTATCCTCAATAGCACTATCGATACTAGGATTAGAGTTCAGCGTCTTCATAGGCTTCTTTGCAGGCATTAGTAACATAATCCCCTATTTCGGACCTATTTTAGGAGCAATACCAGCCTTCATAGTAGGCACATTTACCCAAGGGATTTGGCAAGGAGTTTTTGCCGTTATAATCTTGATAGGAATACAGCAAATAGATGCTAATCTTATTTATCCAAAAGTGGTAGGGTCTCAAACGGGCCTTCACCCACTCTTTGTCTTGCTATCTGTTGCTTTCGCAGCTCACTTTGGTGGGATAATAGGAATGATACTTGCAGTTCCTGCAGCTGGTATCCTAAGGGTTTTGGTAATTCGCTGGAGTCAAGGATTTGAATCGAGAAGAGAGAAAAAAGCCGAAAAAAATAGGCCTTCCACATAGAAGGTCTATCGACTTTTATTATATTGTGATAACAACTTAAAAACCCATCTACCTTCATTTGTTTTTAAACTGGATCTAGCTATTTATACTTGTCCCTGTCTTTCCTGACAGAGCCATGAGCCCCTTATCCAATGAAGTTATTATAGCCTTCCTACCCCTTCTGCTAGCAGCAAACTTGCTTGCCGCCATAATTTTTGGTAGCATGCTGCCTATGGCGAAATGCCCCTTTTGTATGTAACTTTTTGCCTCTTCCACTGTTATTTCATCGAGTTCTTCCTGGTCTGCCTGTTTGAAATTAAGGCAGGCTTTTTCAACTTCTGTTAGAATCAAAAGGATATCAGCATCTAGCATTTCTGCCAGTAATTCTGCAGCATAGTCCTTATCAATTACCGCTGCGACCCCTTCAAGTCCTTGATCCTCCTTGGGAATTACTGGAATACCACCACCCCCACATGCGATGACTACCCCTACTTTAGACAAGGATCGGATTCCCTCAATTTCAACTATATCTACTGGCATAGGAGATGGAACTACCCGTCGATAACCTCTTCCTGCATCTTCCCCCATAATATATCCCCTTTCTTGAGAAATTTTTATTGCTTCTTCTTGGGAATAAAAAGGACCTATTGGTTTTGTGGGAGCCTTAAAACAGGGATCATTCTCTTCCACTAGTACTTGAGTCGCTAAGCTAACAACTGGTATATGGATACCCCTTTTTCTTAACTCCCCGCCCAAAGCTTGCTGTATATGATAGCCTATGTATCCTTGAGACATGGCTCCACAAACATCAAAGGGCATGGGGGGGGTAAAAGCCTTTGCCGACTCAGATGCCAGAACGATCCTCCCCACCTGAGGGCCATTACCATGTACTATTACTATTTCATATCCCTCTTCCATTATGTCCGCCAGGTGTTGACAAGTTATTTTCACCATATCCAGTTGGGCTTCAGATGTTGGTGGACATTCCTTGGACTCCAAGGCATTACCACCTAGGGCTATCACTACTCGTTTTCCCTTCATATACATATACCCGCCTCTTATTCCTAGTCTTCTTCAGAACCCAATGTAGCTACCATAACAGCCTTTATTGTGTGCATCCTATTCTCTGCTTCATCGAAGACTTTAGAATGGCTAGATCGGAAGACCTCATCGGTAACTTCTCGTATATCGTAACCTAGTTCCATTTGAGTCTTTGCCATTGTGGTTTCGAAATCATGGTATGAAGGAAGACAATGAAAGAACATTACATCATCATTACCTGTTGCCTTAAGTAAATCCATTGTGATTTTATAAGGAGACAAGAGCCTTACCCTCTCGGGGATTTTATATTCCTCACCCATAGAGGCCCAAACGTCACTGTAAATAACATCAGCCCCCTTAAGGCACTCTGGGTTATCAGTAATTTCAACCTTGCCTTTTGTTGTTTCGCAGAGCTTATGTACACTTTCTAAAATCTTTGAATCTATTTGCTCAACTAATTCTTTGGGACCATATGCCACATAATGCATACCCATTTTTGCAGCCCCATACATCCAAGCATAGCTCATATTGTTACGAATATCCCCACAAAACACCAGCTTAACTTGGGTTAAGGGTTTGCTAATATTCTCTTCAATAGTCATTATGTCAGCTAGTATTTGGGTTGGGTGATCAATATCTGTCAAACCGTTCCAAACAGGAATCTGGGAAAACTTAGCAATATCTTCAACTGTCTTTTGTTTGAAACCACGATAGCCGATAGCATCGTAATAACGGCCTAATACCTTGGCTGTGTCCTCTATAGATTCTTTGCAAGGCATTTGTGAAGTAAATTCATCTTTAAAAGTTATATTCCCTCCCTCATCTAAACATGCAACTTCAAAAGCACTTCGTGTCCTAGTAGAGGTTTTTTCAAAAAGCAAAACCACGTTTTTACCCTTCAGGCTTTGTCCCTTTATTCCTTGTTTCTTTTTTCTTTTTAATTCATGTGATAAGTCCAGTAGATATCTGATCTCCTCTGGCGAAAAATCCATCAGAGTGAGAAAACTTTTGTCTTTTAGTATGTACTTCATAAATTAACCCCCTATATTCGTCTTTAATTTGTTATAATACACAAAATATATCACTATTCAAAAAAACTGTCAAGAAATTAACTTATCTTTTTTTAGTTTATTTTAGTTTTTATATTAATATATAGGGGTGGTTCTCCCTCAAAAACAAAAACCCCAACTCTTTTTCCAAAAGAATTAAGGTCATGAATTTTCAACTATTTATATTATTATACCCTCAATTTACTTAAGTCTTGGGTTTTTCCCCATGAAATTGAAAATAGGTTACTTCTATTCTTCCATTATAAAGCTTTCTTCGTCTATCAGCCAGACGGCCCATAACAGCTTCTTCTGCCGACTTATCACTTGTTATTAAGAACAAAGACCAGCTTTTGTTCTCTGCCATAAAATCTTTTAGCCCTTGATAAACTCTTTGAATTGACTTCTGGTCTCCCATTCTCTCACCGTAAGGAGGGTTAGTTATTATTACCCCACTTTCTCTCACAGTTCTTATATTACTAACATCCTCAAGAGAAAAATTAACCGCAAAATCAACCCCCGCCTCTATGGCATTTTCTTTGGCAGCCTCTATGGCTTTTGGGTCATTATCCTGGCCATAGATTTCTAGGTCTTCTTGTAGAATCCCATCAAATGCCAGCTTTCTCTCTTCCTTCCAATACTCTGAGGGAATAGTATGCCATGCTTCTGCAGCGAATTTGCGGTTTAATCCAGGAGCAATATTTAAGCCTATCATGGCAGCTTCAATGGGTATAGTCCCAGATCCGCAACAAGGGTCTACTAGGATTCGGCCTGCTTTCCAGAAGGAAAGCTGAACCATGGCCGCTGCCAAGGTCTCCTTTATTGGAGCGCTACCCTCCATGACCCTATATCCTCTTTTATGCAAGCCTGAACCAGAGCTGTCTAGAGTTAGGGTAACCCTATCCTTTAAGATAGTTATCTTAATTGTATATTCTGCACCAGTCTCTTGGAAATGCTCAACTCCATAGGTTTCTTTTAGTCTTTCAACTATAGCTTTTTTTACTATTGCTTGGCAGCTTGGAACACTGTGAAGCTTGGATTTTACCGAAGTGCCAACCACGGTAAACTTCCCATCTAGAGGAATCCACTCTTCCCAACCTAATCCCTTGGTTTGTTGGAACAAGTCTTCAAACTCTAGGGCTTGAAACTCAGCCATCTTTACTAAGACTCTATCTGCTGAACGAAGCCAGAGATTGCTCTTAACAATAGCACGCTCGTCTCCTAAGTAGGTAATTTTGCCATCTTCAGAACCTATAACTTTATATCCTAAAGCTTCGACTTCTCTTCGTACTACCGCTTCCAAACCAAATGTTGCTGTAGCAATCAGTTCTAATTTCATCTAACACCACTTTCTATCTATGCTTTTACATCCATTTCATCCATAGGTCTTTTTTCGTCATAGGCCTTAAGGAGTTGGGTTAACTTTGAAGTATCCCCTATTAAAATACCACCGGTAAATTTACCATCAACAAAATAATATTTCCTATAAATTATTTTTTCTTCATCTAAGTACTCCTTGCTTTCATAGGAAAGGCCTTCTTGGTTTCCATGGTCTCCTACAGAAAAAACCGAGGTTCCAAAACCTACAAAACTAACAGAAGGTATAGTCCCTTTATATGAGGCTTCTTCTCCCGTTGCATTTCTAGCAGCTACCTTAGCCATATTTACTGCCTGAGGCCAGATAGCATAATTTGTCCCCTCAAAACGAGCACAATCTCCTGCAGCATAAACATCAGCTAAGCCTGTTTCCATTTTATCATTTACCACAATGCCTTTGCTTACCTCAGCGCCTGCATCTTCAGCAAGCTTTGTGTTTTCGCGAACTCCTGCAGAAATAATAACAATATCGGCGGGGACAACTTGGCCCTCCCCTAATATAACTCCTGTAGCTTTTTCTTCACCTTGAATGCCGATGATGTCAACCCCAGTTCTGGTTTTTGCACCCTTAGCCATTATTGCTTTTTCTAAAAGCCGGGAGCCTTCTTCATCTAATTGTTTGCCCATAATAATTTTCGAACGCTGTATTATGGTAACATCGAGTCCCATTTTGTTTAACTCTGAGGCAGCTTCTAAACCAAGTACTCCTGCACCTATTACTGCTGCTTTTTTACCGCACTCTTTGATATAGTCTTTTACATTTTCCACATCCTTTAGAGACCTCAATACAAATACCCCTTTTTTATCTAGGCCACCTAATGGGGGCATAGAACTTTCCGCACCTGTGGTCAGGATCAGTTTGTCATATTTTTTTGATGTTCCATCGTTTAGTTTTATTGTCTTAGTCTCCGGATCTATAGAAACAACTTCTTTATCCAAGGTTATATGAATCTTGTTCTCTAAATACCAAGAATAGTCCCTAATGAAAAACCCCTTCATATCAATTGCTCTCATTATGCCTTTTGTCAGCATTGGACGATTATATCCGATTACATCTTCTTTTGATATAATCTCAATATGTGCCGTAGAATTTCTCTTTCTTATTTCGTCTGCAGCAATTGTTCCCGCAGGGCCTCCGCCAACAATAATAAAGTGTTCTTTAGTATCATTGTGGTATGGACTATCGTCCTTAGTAACTTCTATAAATTTGTCTGAGCTTACTCCGCATACAGGACAATCATCAGGAGGAAAATCTCCATTAATAATTTCTCCACACACAGTACATTTCCAAGATTTCTGTTTATTCACCATTTCAATCCTCCCTATTACTTGTAGATCTGAACAAAGGCTTTATACCCTTTGCCAAGGTCCTTTAACCAAGCAAAGATAAAGGGATTAGTGGTTTTTCTTAAGTACATAAGTTATAATACTATATAGATAAAAATTAGGAGGTCTATTATGATATTTTTTAGAAGTGACTACAGTGGAGGAGCACACCCACAAATTTTAGAGGCTTTAGGAACTAGCAACTTAGAACACACTGACGGATACGGTGAAGAACACTTCACCCAGGAAGCAGCATCTTTACTCAAAAAAAGAATTGGGAAAGAAGAGGTAGATGTCCATTTTATGGTAGGTGGTACACAAACAAACCTAACGGCAATTTCAGCATTTTTAAGGCCTCATGAGGCTGTTGTCTCAGCAAAAACTGGCCATATCTGTGTACATGAAACTGGAGCAATAGAGGCAACAGGCCACAAAATAATCCACTTACCTTCTGAAAACGGAAAGGTAACTCCTGACCAAATTGACCAATGCATAATAGAACACGAAGATGAACACATGGTTTTGCCCAAGCTTTTATATATATCCAACTCAACGGAAATAGGGACTATATACTCAAAGCAGGAGCTAGTCGCTCTAAGAAAGACATTGGATCAACACCATATGTACCTTTACATGGACGGTGCCAGACTAGGCTCAGCCCTGACTTGCCCAGCCAATACTGATCTTACACTGGAAGATCTTCCATACCTTTGTGATGCCTTCTATATTGGAGGAACAAAAAATGGCTTCCTTTTTGGAGAAGCCCTTGTTATTGTAAATCCCAGTCTAAAAGAAAACTTTCGATTTATTATCAAGCAAAAGGGAGGTTTGTTGGCAAAAGGAAGGCTCTTAGCAATACAGTTCCAAGTAATGTTCAAAAACAATTTGTATTTCGAACTTGCTCAGCACACCAATGATTTAGCCCAAACCTTAAGAGAGGGAATAAAGGAAAAGGGATACTCATTTCTAGTAGATTCTCCCACCAACCAACTATTCCCAATATTTCCAAATGCTTTGGTGGAGAAGTTAGAGGCAGATTATTTCTTCTATAGATGGTCCCCCTATGACAAAGAAAATACCGTAGTAAGGTTGGTAACCTCTTTTACTTCAACCGAAGATGAGATCCAGAAATTTCTAAGTGACATATAGTCAATAACCATGCATTTGCCCGAAAATTTCCCTCAAATATATATTTTGCCTTATAAAATTACATGTTTTAATCCGCTATTGGACCAATCCATAGCGGATTTTCCAAGTTAGAACCCTAATTACAGAGTCATCAATATGTTCAATGCTTAAAGACCCATTTTCCACAGCTTCCAATACAGCTAATCTCTCACTTTCATAATTAGTAGCCCAGATCATATTGTTACCCGCTTTGAGGGCGGTAACTGACTTGGCTTGGCCTGGGGGGCAGGCATCAAAGACTGGATTCAAAAGATCAGAAATGATTATAACACCCTCAAACCCCAACTCTTTTCGCAAATAATCATGCCAGGGTCTAGACAGGGACATGGGGCAAGAATTGTCAATGCTATCACTTCCTGTAGCCACTCCGTTGCTCATCATGACTGCTGGCGCACCCATATAACAGCCAATTAAAAATGCTTCTGTGTTGCTACCAGTGTAATACCTAAGAACAGCACTCATGCCCACGTCGTCATAAAGCAAGGTTAAAAGCCTTATGTACTCTGAGGTGATCTCCTTTTCTTGGCCAAGGGTTTGCTCGTAAAGGCCTACTGCTGGTGATGTAACTATATTTGTAATAGGCCCAAAGTTCATATTCAAACCCATTCCTTTTAAGAATAAAAGCTTCTCTTCCTCTTGGGCAACTACCGCCTCCATTCCGCCTTCGTCAAAAAGTGCCCGAGGCAGTGTGTAGGGAGACGGCCGAAATTGGGGCCATTTTGAAACTGCCACAAAAGCACCACCTTCTTCTGCAACAGCTTGAAATGGTCTTATTTTAACAGCATTCTTGACCTCACGAAAGATATTGGTTGCATCCTTGGGGTTAGTGGAGCCAAAAAAATCTCCAGTATATACAAAGCCTCCTAAATGGTGATCGGCTAAGCGATTTAGGTCTTGCCCATCATTAAGGTATGGTGTAATAAATAACTGTCCAACCTTTTCCTCCAATGTCATGGATTCCGCAATTTCCAGGGCTCTCTCTGAACTTCCAATTACAACACCTCCCCGGTAGGGATTAATTGGCTCAGGGTCCTTGGTCTCTTGGTATAATAAATAGGCCCCGATCAGTCCTGCCACAATTAATAGCAGCACCACGAAAATAATTACTTTTATTCGAACAATTTGCTTTTCACGATGAACGATTTCTTTGTTTTTCTTTCCCAAAAGACACCTCCAAATACATTGCTTTGATAGTTATCATTTTATCATTTTTCCAAGTCTTTGTGTGTGTAATTAGTAAAAATTCATCCAATATATGCTATAATTATTAGAATTCAAGGAGGAACAAATTATGAAAAAAGTATCATTTAAGCCTGGGACATTATTGGCTCCACTTCCTGTTGTAATGGCCTCACTAGGTGAAACACCAGAGGAGTACAATATAATTACCATAGCTTGGACTGGAATAATTAACTCTGAACCGCCAATGACTTATCTATCAATAAGAAAATCCCGCCATTCTCACCCTCTTCTGCTGAAAACCAAAGACTATGTTATTAACCTTCCTTCAGAGGATCTTGCTTTTGCCACTGACTTTTGTGGTGTTCGCTCAGGGAAAGACCTAAATAAATTCGAATCACAGAAACTTACCCCAATTCCTGGGGAAGTTGTTAAAGCACCTATGATCAAGGAATGCCCCATCAACATCGAATGCCGGGTTGTTGATGTTATATCCTATCCATCCCACGATATGTTTGTCTCCGAAATATTGAAAGTACATGCAGACGAAAAACTAATGGACGAAAAAGGCCGCCTTCAATTTGAAAAAGCACACCTTATAAGCTATGTCCACGGTGAATATTACGGCCTCAAGGCAAAAAGGTTAGGTACTTTTGGTTATTCCATAATGAAAGCCAAGACACGAAAACGAAGAGCAGCAGAAAATAAAAAAAAGAAATAGAGTCTCTTGATTTATGGTTTCTCTTTTAGATCAATATGCTTTGTACTAATTTTTTGTTTATCTGCACCCAACTTAGGAGAATTTTTTAGTATTTATATGAGATTTATTGAATACTAAAAGAGATATATTTATTATTTGCAACAAGCTTTTTCGAAAACTATTTAAGTATTTTCGAAAGATATGCTAAATCTTTTTGAGAGGTTTCTTTAATAGACTTTGTACCAGATTTTTTTAGTAAAGAGGTAGGAAAGTGGAATAATGTAAAGGAGAACACAATAAGGAATTGCTTCAGGCCCAACTCCTAATATACCTAAGGGTACTGTACATGCAATTGACCAGGGAATTATTCCTGCCAAGGTAATGACTGAATTCTCAATATCAATTGCCAGGTTTTCTGAACTCGCTCCTTTAGACTTATATACTTCACCTAAAATCTGGGCATTTATAATAGTGGCAACAGTCTGGTTGCAAAAAACGGCTATGCTTAGTAAACTTGCTACTACTTGTGTGGGAAATAGTCCTATGTAATTTGTCAGGTTAGCGATTTTTTCTTGGGTGTCTTTTAACATTCCAGTTCCATCAAAGACTCCAGCATAGGTGCAGGATATAAAAACAATTATAATCACTTCTATCATGGATATAAGTCCACCACCTGCCATAACCTGTCCCAAGAGTGATGATTCAGGCTGGTATCCCATAATACAAGTCTCTAGAACCAGAAAAAATTCCTGATCCTGCAAGAAAATAGTCAAGAGGAATGAAATTATAATACTTGCCATCATGGCGTATGTCACCCTTACCCGAAAAAGAGGCAAGACTAGAATTGCAAGAGCAGGCAAGGCCACAAGCCAAGACAGGTTAAATGTCCCCTTAAGGGCATCTAGCACATCTGTATTTACATTTTCTATTGGATTGCTTATAGAAAGCAGGAGATATATTCCCAAACTAACTAAAGTGGGTATAATTCCTGTTAGCAACATCATTTTTACGTTTTTGTACAATTTCGTAAAAGTTACTGCCGCTACAAGAGAAGCACTTGAAGATGCAGGGGAACACCGATCGCCAAAATACGCTCCAGACATAACGGCTCCAGCTGTTACCGCCAGGCTAACACCACCGCTTTGGGCCAAAACCATTAATAAGACACCTGCGGTCCCAGCGATACCAAAGCTGGTTCCTAGGGCAAAAGAAAGAATCAAAGTAATCAAAAACGTAATAAGGACAAATAATGATGGACTTATCATGGATATTCCATAATATACAAAAAATGAAATAGTTCCTGATGACCTCCAAAGAGCCGTCAGGAGTCCTATAAGGACCAAAATCCTTAAAACAACAAAGGAGGTTTTCCCCCCAATGTAAACCATCTTCATCAAATCCCTGAAAAGGAACTTGCGATTTAAGCCAGTTAATACGAATACCACCAAACCAACAAATAGAGCAATAGCCATTGACCATTCGAATGTAAGAGTGATAATAAGTGCTGCCACAAAAACAATGAATGCAAAAAATAGTTCCATTATATTTATTCTCTCCATACCCTTAAGTGAATATTCTGCAGACCCAGATCCTTATCCATCTGCAATACTTGATCTTTAACCAATCTTAAATACTCACTTACAATTATTAAGTTAAATTAGCTTTGTCTTTCAATAAATTAGCCCCTACCTAACCTATGTCTATCTAAGGCTTTATCTAGGAAGGGTGATTTCTTTATTCTCTTGAGATTCTCTATAAAGAATAAATTTGTGGCCAATAACTTGAACCACATCAGCTTTTAGTGTTTCCCCTACTTCATTGGCTACATCCTTAATTTCCAATTCACATCCATCCTGCAGCTTAACCTTGATTAATTCTCTGAGATCAAGGTTGGTGTCCAATTCTTTTATAATATTATCTGTAAGGCCTCCTTTACCCAAAAATACAATGGGCTCCAATTTATGGCCTAAGGCTCTTAAAAAACTTCTTTGTTTGCTTGTTAGCATCTTTTCTCCTTATAAATCCCATAACCAAAATATAAATCATTATTCCATTTACTGATTATATCCTCAACATCTTTCCTAATTATAGCATTGTGCTTATTCTAGCCAATTCACACAAAAGAGGTAGCCTTCCGACTACCTCTTCATAGTATTCTATAATCGCTTCAAGATATATTCACTTGCCAGACTACTCTACAATCTCTACTACTACTCCAGAGCCTACTGTTCTACCACCTTCTCTGATGGCGAAACGTAAACCTTCCTCAATAGCAATAGGTGTAATCAGTTCGATTGTCATGGTGATATTAT
>JAVEXZ010000007.1:0-13867 GCA_034003765.1 Anaerovoracaceae bacterium
TTCTTTAATTATGAATTTCGCCATTCTTATAAGCCTCCTAAAAATCCATTGCTCTTATATAGGCATTTTGAAAGTCTTCTCTCAGTGCCAGCTCAATATGTTCAAGCTTGTGGGGGATTTCTTCAGCTAATTCTTTTTCTCTTTTGCTCAAGAGGACCATAGATGCCCCAGCACCTGCTGAATTACCAAGTATATGTATTTTATCTAGTTCCAAGTTTGGGATCAGCCCTATTTCTATGGCATCTTCTTTCTTTAGTGTGCTTCCAAAAGCTCCACCTATATGAATCCCATCCAGGTCTGATTCTTCAAAGCCCCACTCTCCAAGCAGGGTTTGAAGACCACCTCGAATAGCAGCTTTTGCCAACTGAACTTCTCGTATATCGCCTTGGCTTATACTAATTGCCTTTTGTTGTCCCCTTGGTAGGATCAGGGTGAAAATTCTTTCCTTTCCTTCTTGACTAATAAGCTCGCCATTTGGCGAATCCTGGTTCTTTTCTTCCCATAATTCTCTTGTAGTTATTCGACCTCTATGGCTAATAATTCCTGCTCTAAACATCTCTGCCACAACAGATACAACTCCAGAACCACATATTCCTATAGGCGCTTTGTTAGCTATTGTTGATACAACTATTCTCTGGGATAAATTTATTCCTGTAATGGCCCCGGGAACCCCTCTTATTCCACATGTTAATGAAGCCCCCTCAAAAGCAGGCCCTGCTGCAGTAGAACAGGTTAGCCCTTCCCCATTTCTGGCCACAACAATTTCTCCATTAGTTCCAAGGTCTATGAAGAGTTGAAGTCCCTTTTGCTCTAGGAGTCTTGAAGAAAGAATCCCTCCAGTTATATCTCCTCCAACATGACCGGCAATAGACGATAATACATAAGCATCTACATCTTCCCCAAATCCAAAGGCTTGGCCCGATGTTTTAACAGGCCCCCTATAAAAAGGCTCAAAAGGGGCGATCCCCAAACCTTGGGGATTTTTGTTTAGAAGAATGTGGGACATAGTAGTGTTTCCCGCAAATACTACTTTTGTGATGTTGCCCCTTTCAACAGAATTCTCAAACAGTAAAGTTTCCGTGAGATCAGCAATGCCTTTTATTATAGCCTTGTTTAATATTTCTAGACCCTGTTTACTTCTTTGAGCATAGGTAATTCTAGCGATAACATCCCTACCATGATTACTCTGGGGATTAGAAATACTGCTTGTTCCAATAAGCATCCCCTTAGAAAGATCCCAAAGCATTGCTGCAAGAGTAGTTGTCCCAATATCAAAAGCAATCCCTATACCATGTTCATTTTTATCAGGAATAAAGTCAACAGGGAACTTTAAGGCTCCTTTACCTAATATATTATTGTTTGAATTTTGATTTATCAACCTTTTCCCTCCATGCAGATTTTGCAACCATCTTCATTGCCCCTACAATAAAGGCACCTATCTCCAAAAGTAATAGGACAGTCTTGAGAAAGGAGATATAGACCTAGGGCTGATTTTACAGGGGTCATTATACCTTTAATTCCAAGCTCTACCCCGATTTGAGATAAATCTATAAGTCTGCCGAATTTCAAAGCATTATTCATACCCATTCCAAAAAATCCAGGGCCTAATTCATCACTAAGGAAATATCCTCGGAATTCTTCTCGAGTTTGCATATCTTCACGCAAGGATTTACGGGCCGAATCAACATATGCCGTCCCCCAAAAATCTCCCATTAGGCGAAGGAACAAGTCTTCATCATCAGGAAAATCACCTATTGTAAGCCCATACACTAAAGCCCCTCGAATTCTCTTGGGGTCCACTTGCTCCAATACTTGAGAAAATACCCATTCTCCTCCTAAGTTTAAGCGTCCACCATCTAGAACTGGCTCAGAGAAATATGAAAGTATAGCCCTAGGTTGAATGAGGTCCTTTATTGTTTCAAAGCTATACTCAGCATGGCTTTCTATTCTTGCTTGTCCAGGTGATTCCCTATGAAGTCCGGATATTTGGTAAAAATCTTTTTTCGCCCAAGAATCCAAACCCTCCCTAGATACTTGCCACAGGTGATTATTCATAGTTCTTAGCCGTCCTTTCTCTTCTTCGCTTCCAACCTAAAGGCATAGTAGTTGATTATCATAATCCATTATTATATTCCATATAATCATAAGATTTTAAAGGTTGTTTTAGAAGTTTCTAGTGTTCATATTATCATGGTTTTCAGTAAAAAAAAGGTTTTTAAGAATCTTTATGACTTCATCTTTTTTAAGTACCTTACCATAGGAAACCACCTTGCCATCAACTACAAGGGCAGGCGTAGTCATCACCCCATAAGCTGCAATCTCTGAAAAGTCGGTGATATGGCCCACATCAGAATCCATTCCCAGTTCTTTTAGTGCTTCAACAGTAGCTTTTTCCAACTGATTACACTTAGAGCAACCTGTTCCTAGTATTTTCACAGACTTGTACCCATTGCCTGTGCTTTCTTCAGTCTTTGGCGCTCCTGCATTAGGAGCACAATTGCTTCCACAACTACAAGGGGTTGATACGACTTCTTTATCCTTTTTACCAAATACTCCCATAGTAATTTTCTCCTTTATAATAATCTTTTATAACCCAAAATAAAACATATAAAACCCAACGAACAAAGTCAAAGCCTCATTATCACCAAAAGTGATTCGCCTCTATTATTAGTTGAACCCTTCTCAGCAACATCCACTTCCACCAGAACAATTACCATGATCTTTTAAGATCTTGCCTTCAAAGAATGCCTTTAGATTCCCCGGTAGCCTATAGTCGCTACAAGTACCACTATCTCTTGTTATAGCAAAAACCCCTTTGAGAATAGCTTCTGCCAACATCTCTTTGGGAGCAACTTCATAAGTTCCCCCATTATATTCAAAGATTCGGCAGTCCACATCGGTCCCACTTATTTCGCCACAACAGCCACAGTTGTTTTCTGCAACAGATTGACATATATCTTCACCATTAACCCTTATTGTTGGCGATGATAGAAATTGGTGCTTCTCTGCCAGTTCTTTGTTGAGAATCTCTATCTTTCGATACTCTAGGATATAGCCTGCAAGTTCTAAAGCAGGATTTAAAATTGATACAACCTTATCTAACTCTTCCTCCGTACCAATACAACGATCACAGCTGTTGAGGTCCAAATATAGATATTCTATCAGGACATTTTTCCCTGGTTTTATGGAACCCCCACAAGCACAACAGGACCCTTTATCCATCCATCTCGCCCCTTTCTTTTCATAAAGCATAATTTTAGATAGTCCCCAACTCATTAAATAAATAAGTACCCCATAGCATTAAAGGAATAACCAATAATTACGATGCCTATTGCCACAATAGCAAAAAAGATTCCAAGTAGTCTTGTTTTCACAACTCTTTTTAGCAAAATCATGGAAGGGAGAGACAATGCGGTAACCCCCATCATAAAGGAGAGTACTGTCCCTATTCCAACTCCTTTATAGACCAGGGCCTCAGCTATGGGAAGGGTTCCAAAAATATCAGCATACATTGGAATACCAACCCCAGTAGCCACAATCACGGAGTACCATTTGTCTTGCCCCAGTATCATTGATATCATTTCCTGAGGAATCCAATTGTGTATAAGTGCACCAATTCCCACCCCAATTAGAATATAGAGCCAAACTTTTTTCACGATATCCTTAACTTGGTCTTTTGCGAAGCCTATTCGATCTCTCCTAGTTAATTCCTCTTCCTCTATTTCCATAATTGAACTGCTGAAAACGAAGGGCTCAACATATCCCTCAAGCTTCATCTTGCTAATAATGGTACCGCCCAGAACAGCCAACACCAAACCAACCAACACATAAGCCACCGCAATCTTCATATTAAATATGCTGGCTAGTAATAGCATAGATGCCAAATCTACTAGTGGGGAAGATATAAGGAAGGAAAATGTCACCCCGATAGGAAGCCCCGCATTAGTAAAGCCAATGAATAAAGGGATAGAGGAACAAGAACAAAAGGGAGTAACCGTCCCTAACAATGCGGCCAAGGTGTTGGCTCCAATCCCCTTATATCTTCCTAGTATTCTCTTGGTTCTCTCTGGGGGGAAAAAACTCTGAACGTAAGATATTGTAAAGATGAGGACAGACAATAAAATGAGAATCTTCGCAACATCGTATATGTAAAAATGTAGGCTCCCACCGATTCTTGTTTCCATGTCTAATCCAAAAACATTAACAACTAGTTTTTCTACCAAGTCGTAAAGCCATTCCATTTTTAATAATTGCCGATTCAACCAGTCTAGTACAAACATTAACCCTTCTCCTTAGATTTTATTATATGTTACAACAAGATTTCCTTTTAATTTATTTATATATTACAACACTGACTTAAGTAGTCTTCTTTGTCCAAGAGACCATTGCGATCTTTTATAAGCTTGGGATATGCTTCAATATTGTTCATAATGTCCCTTAATATATCCAGTAAAATCTTATTTTCTCTTTTCAAAGAGTAGAAAACATACTTTTCTTTTCTCTCATCTATAACTAGCCCCATATCTCTGAATTTTGCTAGGTTTTGGGATATTCTCGGTTGAGAGACATCCAATACACCACTAAGCTGACAAACGCAAAGTTCCTCTTGATATAGCAGCATTAGCATTCTTAGTCTAGTTTCATCTGACAGTAGCTTAAATATATTGACTAGACGGTCCATTTTTCCTGCCTCCTTCTTTTTATGTATTATGTGAATTGATAGGATGATAGTATGCTAGCATCCTATGTTATCGTTATGTAAAGAAATATAAAACCTAGACACAAGTGGTACACATTATCATTGGCAATAGTTGGTTTTCGTATTCACATATATTAATACGTTAATATGATAACTCTATTAATTATCCCTGTCAACCCCAGAATGTTAGAGAAATTTGCACCTTATGAACCCACCTAAGAAAAGGTTAAGGAAATATGCCCCCATCCGCAGCCTATACCTGCGAAAATAATAGCCCACCTTATCAACTTATACAGTCGATAAAGCGGGCTATTATTTTCTGTTGGCTTTATTTATAGCAAAATTCTCAAATAGTAAGATCTCCTCAACCATTTTGAAAATACTGGTCAATACTATCAGCTGCATTCTTACCAGCACCCATGGCAAGGATAACCGTTGCGGCACCAGTTACTGCATCCCCACCTGCAAATACTCTCTCATTACTTGTTCGGCCAGTATCTTCATCAGCACCAATACCGCCTTTAGCATTTGCCTCCAAATTTTCTGTTGTTTCAAGAATAAGTTTATTGAGCCTTGTGCCTATAGCTATAATAACAGTATCCACATCCAAAACAAAATTTGACCCTTGTTTTTCAATGGGGCGACGACGTCCCGAAGAATCAGGCTGCCCAAGCTCCATCTCTACACATTCCAAACCACTTACATAAGAATCATCAGACCCTATAACCCCAACTGGACTTGTCAACATTTGAAACTTGATGCCTTCTTCAATTGCATGGTGGATTTCTTCCTTACGAGCAGGAATCTCATCCATTGATCGGCGATATACAATATAGACTTCTTCAGCACCCATGCGCTTTGCACAACGGGCTGCGTCCATGGCAACGTTCCCCCCTCCTATTACTGCCACACGTTTAGAGGGATTAATTGGTGTATCGTATTCTGGTAGATAGGCTTTCATAAGGTTAATACGGGTTAAATATTCATTGGCTGAATAAACTCCCAAAAGGTTCTCCCCTGGAATATCCATGAATTGGGGAAGCCCAGCCCCAGTCCCTACAAATACTGCTTCATAGCCATCTTCTATTAGTTCATCCACAGTCATGGACATACCTACCACTGCGTTGGTAACAAACTTGACCCCTTTATCGTTTAAGTTGGCTATTTCATCTGCAACGATAGACTTGGGGAGGCGGAATTCTGGGATGCCATAGGCCAAAACCCCTCCTTCCTTGTGAAGGCTCTCAAAAACGGTAACATCGTAGCCCTTAGCGATTAGGTCCCCTGCACAAGCTAGTCCAGCAGGGCCTGAGCCAACTACTGCAACTCGGCGGTCACCTAGGTCTACCTCCTCTACTACTTCATCAGAGAAATTCATTCTGTGCCAATCAGCGGCAAATCGCTCCAGCCTTCCAATGGCTACAGGTTCCCCCTTTTTGCCCTGAACACACTGGCCTTCACACTGGTTTTCCTGGGGGCATACCCTACCACAAATAGCTGGAAGTGAGTTTGTGGTGCTAATAATCTGATAGGCTTCTTCAAATTCCCCTTGAGCAATCTTTGCAATAAATTCAGGAATCCTAACCTTTACAGGGCATCCTAGGGTACAGGGTTTAGTTCGGCACTTCAAACATCTCATGGCCTCATTTATCGCCATCTCTGGAGTATATCCAGTAGATACTTCTTGGAAGTTTTTATTACGAATACCAGGATCTTGTTCTGGCATTGGGTTTTTCGTGGTACTAAAATTAATCATGGCTACGTACACCTCCTGTCAAACGACATATATGAACCTTATCTTCTTTTTCTTGATCTTTATAGTAAGCATTTCGGTGAATAAGTTCCTCCCAGTCTACAAGTTGGCCATCAAACTCAGGGCCATCTACACAGACAAATTTATTTTCTCCTCCAATAAGGACGCGACAGCCACCGCACATACCTGTTCCATCAACCATATATGCAGTAAGAGAAACCACTGTCTTGATGCCATAGTCTTTTGTTAGTTTGCAAATAAATTTCATCATCATGGGAGGACCTACTGCAACCACTTCATCGTAGTGGTTGCCCTCTTCAATTAGTTCCTTTAATTTGTCCGTTGTAAAACCCTTTTCTCCGTAGGTGCCATCGTCTGTTGTTATATATAGGTTAGTGGTGTCTGCTCGGAATTCATCCTCCAAAATAACCACATCTTTTGTCTGAAAACCTGCAATCATGTCTACCTGGATCCCCGCCTTATGCATTCCCTTTGCTATTGGATAGGCCAAGGCATTTCCAGTGCCCCCTCCAACAACTGCGACTCTTTTTAGCCCTTCCATGTTAGTAGGTTTTCCTAGTGGTCCAACTACATCGGCTAGCTCATCTCCAACTTCAAATTGATCTAATAGCATAGTTGTTTTTCCCACTGCCTGGTAAATTATATCTATGGTTCCTTTTTCTGAATCGTGTCCAGCCATGGTAAGGGGTATTCTTTCGCCAAATTCATCGGTACGCAAAATGATAAATTGCCCCGGCTTTGCATTTCTAGCAACCAAGGGTGCCTCTATTTCCAGCCAAGAAATGGTTGGGTTCAACCTTCTTTTAGCAATAATTTTATACATTTTTGCCCTCCTCTAACTCTGCTGGCTCTAAGCTTTTTTTCTGCTTGATCATAGCTTCCCGTCTTTCCCCAGCCAAGGTCTCTGCTCGGTCAAATAGTTTTTTAGCCCTCTCAGGGAATTTTAATGCAAGGGCTGAGTACCTGCTTTCTCCCATTATGAAATCATTAAAGCTTTCGCTGGGAAGGGAACAGTCTATGGAAAGAGGATTCTTCCCTTCTTTTTCTAGGCCGGGATTGTATCTCAATAAATCCCAATATCCTGCATGGACTGCATTTCTCATTTGTACCATAGCGTTATTGAGACCGGCTTTTATTCCATGATTAATACAAGGTGCATAGGCTATTATCAGAGAGGGACCATCATAAGCCTCTGCCTCCCTTATGGCCTTGATAGTTTGTTCGGGATTTGCCCCCATTGCAATCTGGGCCACATAAACATATCCATACTGTATAGCCATTTGAGCAAGGTTCTTCTTTCTCTTGGCTTTGCCGCTTGCAGCAAATTGTGCTAGGGCACCTACAGGGGTTGCTTTGGAAGCTTGGCCTCCAGTGTTGGAATATACTTCTGTGTCAAAAACCAGTATGTTCACATTTTCGTTAGACGCGATAACATGGTCTAAGCCTCCATAACCTATGTCATAGGCCCAGCCATCACCACCAAACATCCATATTGATGGCTTAGGAAGCAGGTCCTTATTGTCCACTACATACTTTGCCCCTTCATTATTTAAGTTGCTTTTGCAAAGTTGGAGGAGAATTTTACCAGCCCCTTCTGCCTCTTTTGCATCTTCCATTCCATTTACCCAAGCTTGAGCTGCATCTGTAAATAAAGGATTTTCCCCAAGCTTTGTAACTGCTGATTTCATCTGATTTCTTCGGGCTTTCATAGAAATCGCCATACCAAGACCAAATTCAGCATTATCTTCAAATAGGGAATTTGCCCATGCAGGACCTCTTCCTTCCTTGTTTACTGTATAAGGAGTACTAGGTGCACTGCACCCCCATATTGAGGAACAACCCGTTGCATTTGCTATGAACATCCTGTCCCCATAAAGTTGTGTAATCAATTTTGCGTATGGTGATTCTCCACAACCTGGACATGCACCAGAAAACTCTAAGAGGGGTTTTGTAAACTGTGACCCCTTCACGCTATCTCTTTGGAATGGGATCTCTTTATCTGTAACATGCTTAATTGCATAATCAAAAATTCTTTGTGCATCTTCAGTCTCTTCCTCAACGGGAACCATTTCTAGTGCCTTGTTCCTAGCTGGACAAACACTAACGCAAGACCCGCATCCAGTGCAATCAAGTGCAGAAATTGCTATTGAATATAGGTTTTCAGGGCTGCCCTTCATCTTTATTGTCTTAGCCCCAGAAGCTTCTGCCTCTTCTTCGCTCATTGCAAAGGGCCTAATAACACCATGGGGGCAACTATATGAACACCAGTTACATTGAATGCAATTTTCTGGTGCCCATCTAGGAATTTCTACTGCAATACCACGTTTTTCATAGGCAGAGGTTCCAGCGGGAAGGAATCCAGTTGAATAGTCCACAAACTTTGATACGGGGATTGAATCCCCATGCATAGTGTTGCTGGGTATCATTATTTCATTCATATACCTTGTATGATTTTCATCCCGGCCTTCTAGTCTTTGTTCTTCCCTATCATCCTCTGCATTTGCCCAGCTAGCTGGGATTACAACTTTGTGGATATGATTTACTCCAGCATCAACGGCTTGTAAGTTCATGTTTACAATCTTTTCTCCCTTAGAACCATAGGAGTTTTTTATAGCCTCTTTCATATAGCCCACTGCTTCGTCTATAGGGATAATATTTGCCAGCTTAAAGAAGGCAGCTTGGAGAACTGTGTTAATTCTTGTGGCTCCTAGACCAATCTTGCTAGCAAGTTCTACAGCATCGCAGGTGTAAAATTGTACATCGTTTTGGGCAATATATTTTTTTACAACTCCAGGTAGATGGCTATCCAGTTCTTCATCATTCCAGGGGCAATTCAAGAGGAAGAAACCTCCGGGTTTTACATCCTCAACGATCCTATATTTATTCATGTAGGATGCTTTATGGCAGGCAACAAAATCAGCCTGCTTAATTAAGTAGGTTGATTTAATGGCTTGGTCTCCAAAGCGAAGATGGCTGATGGTAATACCGCCAGACTTTTTGGAATCATATTGAAAGTATGCCTGAACCTTTTTATCAGTATTATCCCCTATTATCTTGATGCTGTTTTTATTGGCCCCTACTGTGCCATCTGCACCAAGTCCCCAGAACTTACAAGATACATTACCCTTAGGAGTGGTATCTATATAGGCGGATACTGGGAGGGACAAGTGTGTGACATCGTCTTTTATAGAAATAGTAAATTGTTTTTTTGTATTAGGGCTCCATAGATTTTCATATACTGCTATTATGTCTCCCGGCTGAATGTCTTTTGATCCTAAGCCATAACGACCACGGGCAATCTTCGCCCCCTCAAATATGGTGTCTTGCAAAGCGGAGAGGGTATCAAGATATAGGGGTTCTCCTATTGACCCAGGTTCCTTGGTGCGATCCATAACTGCTATACTTTTAACAGTTTTTGGAATAACATCGACTAGGTGTTTTGGGGAAAAAGGTCGAAATAGGTGAACCTTTACCACACCTACTTTTTTACCTAGGCCATTAAGATAATCTACCACTTCTTCAATGGTCTCACATACTGACCCCATAGCAACAATTATTTCCGTGGCATCTTCTTTACCGTAATAGTTAAAGGGTTTGTAGTTACTTCCGATCTTGTCATTCACCTTCTTCATATTATCTGCGATAATTTCTACAATCTCCTCATAGTTCTTGTTGTTGGCTTCTCTATGTTGGAAAAAAGTCTCCGGTTGTTCAGCTGACCCTTGGCTATGGGGATGCATGGGATTATTGGCTCTTCTTCGAAATTCTCCAACAGCTTTCCAATCAACCATGGTTTTTAACGCATCGTAATCCCAAACCTCTATCTTCTGTTGCTCATGGCTGGTCCTAAATCCATCAAAGAAGTGGAGCATAGGGACCTTTCCCTCTATTGCAGAAAGATGGGCCACTGATGCCAAGTCCATTATTTCTTGGGGGTTGTTTGATGCTAACATTGCAAAACCTGTTGACCTGCAACTCATTACATCACTATGGTCACCAAAAATTGACAAGGCATGAGTAGCCAAAGCTCTTGCTGCAACATGAAGAACTGCTGGCATTTCTTCTCCTGCAAGTTTATACATATTAGGTATCATTAGGAGCAGACCCTGGGAGGCTGTAAATGTGCTGCTATATGCCCCTGTAGCAAGGGACCCATGTATTGCACCAGCAGCTCCTCCTTCGGATTGCATTTCAACAACTAGAACCTCTTCTCCAAAGATATTCTTTCTGCCTTCTGATGCCCACTCATCTATATTTTCAGCCATATCAGAAGAAGGCGTTATTGGATAAATCGCCGAAACTTCTGAGAAGGCATATGCCACATGGGCTGCAGCTGTATTTCCATCCATTGTTTTTAGTTTTCTCATTAACCCGTTTCCTTTCTCAAAAGCCCAATGCTTTTCTCTGCAGATAATTCGATTCGGGAACTGTCATTTCTATCAAAGAGTCCCTTGAGCACATGTATGTGCATATAGAGCAATTCTCACAGAGACTATTGTCTATAACAGCATGGAGGTTTTCTATGATAATGGCTCCATTTGGACAGTTTAGGGCACAATCACCACAACCGATACATCCAACTTCACAAACTCTTAATACCCCATCAGCTTCAAGGGGAGAAGAACAAGCAACAAGTTTACAACCTGCATAAGGAACCTCAACTATCAGGTTATTGGGACAAGCTAACACACAGTCTAGACATCCTACACACTTATCTGGGTCAATCATCGCGGTGCCATCAACTATGGTAATTGCATCATAGCGACATACTTTGACACAATCTGATAAACCAACACAACCTGTCTGACATATATTCATTTGCGGGTTTCTAAGTTCGGAAGCTTCTTTGCAAGTTTCTACCCCTAAAGCTCTGAAAGCAGTGTTTGCTTTTAATCCCCCACTACACCTTACAAAGGCCACAGTGCTTTTTAGTTTTGTTAGGTCATGAAGCTCATCTATAATTATCTTTTTGGGACATGTAATGGCACAGGCTACACAGCCAACACACTTGTCGTAATCGATAATGGCGCAGTTATCAACTATTCTGATAGCCGTTTCAGGGCATATTTTTTCACATTCGCCACAGCCAGTACAGCCATGACCACAAATTATTCTTGTTGTTTCTTCATCATCCTTTGAAGCACAGGGAATAAAGTTTGTGGCCTCTCTTGGCACCATGATAATCAGTTCTTGAGGACAAATTCCCAAACATGCCCTGCATCCATTACAATTATCCTTATTGATAACCACCTCTCCATCTACAAGATACATTGCATCAAACTTACATCTCTCTATACATGTGCCAATTCCCATGCACCCATATTTGCATTCTCCATCTAAAAAACCATGCTTTACAGCCTCATCACAGGTTAATTCTCCTGAAAATCTGTCTTTCCCTGCAGCTTGTCCTGAGCACCTAATAAAGGCAACCTCATCAGTTGCCTTAATAGCCGGGATTCCCATAATCTCGGCAATTTTATTTATATTTTCTTGAGAACATGCTGGACATAAGTCTAGGGGCCCACCTTCACTAATTGCAACTGCACATGCTAGGCAACTACTTAACTTGCAACCACCGTATCCACCGCAATCTCCTCCTGGTAGTAACTCTATTATTTTTGAAACAGCTTCATGAAAGTCCATTCTTTTTGTTGTAGGGGTTAGCATATCCTCTTTGTTTTTTTCCAATATCTTTCCCTCCTCCAGTTAAATTGTAATAGGTCTTGTAGTGGATAGTTTTGTATACATAATATTGTATACACGGTGTGGGCCTCAAAGTGCCCAAGCGCGGATCATTTCCCCACCTAGTCGGCGCTTATATTAATATGTTACTAGGCCTCAAAATGCCTAAATACGGATCATTTCCCCACCTAGGTGGTGCTTATATTAAATGTTACTGGGAATATCTCCCATTGATATAATATTAACATAGACATATTTTTAAGTCAACAAGAGCCAGCCACTTAAAGTGGGTTTCTATCTCTTTATCTTTTTTTGTAGGCCTCAAGCCCTAACCTTATTAATTCTATTCCTCTTAACATGTCTTCTTCTTTCAAGACATAAGCTATTCTCATTTCGCTAACACCCAATCCTGGTGTAGCATAGAAACCCTCAACTGGAGCAAACATAACTGTTTCCCCATTGTCATCAAAGTTCTCTAGAATCCAAATAAGAAAATCTTCTGCATTTTCAACTGGTAGCTTACAGGTGATATAGAAGGATCCACTGGGCTTTTCACAAACAATACCTTCAATTTTAGAAAGTTCAGCATAAACAACATCTCTTCTGCGCTCATATTCAATCTTTACCTCATTAAAATATGACGGATCCAAATTATATAGGGCAGTTGATCCAACCTGGTCTAAGGTAGGGCTAGAGAGTCTTCCTTGGGCCAGTTTAATTAGATTGCTGTAAAGTTCTGGGTTTTTTGTAATGATAGTACCAATCCTCGCACCGCAGGCGCTAAATCTCTTTGAAACACTATCAACTATGATCACTCTGTCGGCAACATCTTCATATTGGCCAAAGCTTGTCATTTCTTTGCCGTCATAGACAAACTCTCTATATACCTCATCTGCAATAATGAAGAAGTCATGCTCCTTAGCAAGATCACAAATCATCCGAATTTCTTCTCTGGTTAAAACGTTTCCTGTTGGATTGCCTGGATTTACCAGAACGATGGCTTTTGTTCTAGGGGTTATTACCGCTTTTATTTTTTCTTTATCTGCATAATGATACCCAGTTTCGGCTCTTGTGGTTAAGGGTTTAACCACACCATCAGCCATAGATATAAATATTTTATAATTGGTGTAATAGGGTTCTGGAATGATTACTTCATCACCAGCATCAATGAGACATGCCATAATAAAAGTCAAGGCTTCGCTACCACCATTGGTAATCAAGATATTATCTCTCTCAAAAACCATATTGTTTCTTTTGTAGTAGCCAATCACTGCATCAATTAGTTCAGGCATTCCTTCAGAAGGGGCATACTCAAGTACCTCGGCATCATAACCTCTAATGGCTTCCATAAATGCCTTAGGGGTTTTAATATCAGGTTGACCAATATTCAAATAGTAGACCTTTTTCCCTTGTGCTTTAGCTTTATTAGCATAAAAATAGAATTTACGAATTGGTGAATGAGTCATTGCTAGAACTCTTTTAGATAGCTTCATCCTGATCCTCCTCTTTATAATGTAATTATAAAAAATATATAGGGCCTTTTTCGCACATACATCTTAACATAGAAGAAGGCTCTATGGGCCATTTCTTTCGTCTGAATTTATTGAATAATTGATAATTGAAAATTTGGGTGAAAATTTACTCTAAATTTATTAGACAATTAGGGCCTTTGATTATAATGGCTTGAATTATAATGATCTGAATTATAGTGG
>JAVEXZ010000007.1:13967-37584 GCA_034003765.1 Anaerovoracaceae bacterium
TGAATTATAGTGGTCTGAATTATAATGGCTTGAATTATAGTGGCTTGAATTGTAATGGCTTGAACTATAGTGGCTTGAATTATAGTGGCTTGAATTATAATTCATATAATTGCAAAAGAAGAAAGGCCTCCCATGAATTATCGAAAGCCTGGCAATTTGAATTCCTAGTGGTGCATCACCAGTTACTTATAATACCTGACACTGCGTCTATAGGGCAAATGCTGTTATTTCTCTGAACTTTACATGGGCTTAACCGGCCTTTAGCTGGCCTTTTTATAAGCAAGCCAATAGGCCATGGCAACAAGGATTCCCCCACCAACAATATTCCCTAGTGTTACTGGGATTAAATTGCTAACAAAGAACCCCTGCCAAGTCAAATGGCTCAAAGCCTCTTCAGATAAACCTACCAATTGGGCAAAGTTAGGATTTACTGCATTAGCAAAAATACCTGCTGGTATATAGTACATATTGGCAACGCTGTGCTCAAATCCTGATGTAATAAATAACCATATAGGAAAAAAGATTGCAAAGATTTTACCCACCATTGACTCGGTGGCAGCCGCCATCCAAACAGCCAGGCAAACAAGCCAATTACACAAAATCCCTAGTATGAATCCTTGAACAAATGTTAATTGTACTTTGTAAGCAGCTATATTGACTGTGACTGCTCCTAGCATTTCCCCTCCGCTATTGAAGAGCCCTGAATGGGCCATCATCCAAGCAACCATAAGTGATCCTATCAAGTTGCCTCCATAAACTATCAACCAATTTCTAAGCATTCTATATGCAGTTATTTTTCTCTCACAAAGGGCAGCTAGCATCATAGTATTTCCAGTAAATAACTCTCCACCTGCAAGAACTACTAGCATTAGGCCTGTTCCAAAGATGGACCCTGCCAGGACCTTACCCAACCCGTAGGTTTCAGGATTGGCAAACAAGTTGAATGCTGCCATGTTTGATCCTTCTGCAGCCAAAGCAATAAACCCTCCAGCAAGAATTCCAAGTATTAAGAGTTTGGTGAACCCTCCCTCAGCTTTAACCACCGCTGAATCCATGGTTCGCTCTAAAATTTCTTTGGGTTTAAGAGTCTTTTCCTGTGTCATAGTTGTTTTCCCTTCATTTTTATTGCTATACTTATCTTTAGCACCCTTACATTTACAAAACAAGGACCTATTAATATTAATTATTATAATTCTTAAGATATCTGCGTGTTATTTTATCAAAAAAACTGAGCTAATACAATTGTATTAGCTCTAAACTCTTGAATCATAAAAACCTTTGAAAGAAATAGTAAGGCAAAGTACTACAACTATGGTTTTTCTATTTTTCTGAAAGCAAAGAAAACTTATTTCTATAAAGCTGGAACCCGGCAATTGCTACTAAAGCAATAATTCCTGCTATAGATACCGTTTGAAGAAGTTCGTATTCACCGTTAAATCCTTCAGGGGCTTTTAGGAAACTATAAATTCCAAAGTAGGCCCAAGCGATAGGCAATGGGAATACGGCATTTCGTAGATTTAGGGTTACTATAAAAACCAAACCGATTGCGACTATAAGCATTATTACTGACCATGTAAAAGGAGCAATACCAAAGCCACCCCATTCCATTTTAACAAGTGCTGAAGCAACATTAACAACGGTGGCAATGAATAACCATCCTGTATATAGTCCAAATGTCAAAGGCAAGAGGAAGTGTCTCCTATCACTAATTTTTTTCAATCTCCGGGAAATCACAGATAGGGTAATTACAAATCCCAGAATAAATAGAGATGATAATTCAATCATCAAGAAGGAGAATATTACAATCCAAGCAATATTTAAAAGGCAAGAAAGTCTAAATAGTCCAGATATCCCATCTATTGCCTTTTGATAGTAGGGATCATCTTTTTTTACTATCATCACTATTATGGATGTTAATAACAAAATATAAATTACACTCCATATACTAAATGTAGATGGAGTTGGCGTAATCAAGGTTATATACATATCGGAAATTTCCTTTTGGGAAAAACCACTAATCAACCCTGCAGCACCAAGTCCGTTAACAACTAGTGTTACAATAAAAAATAGACCATTAATCCACGCATTTTTTGTTCTGCTCATAATAACAACCTTCCTTTCTTTGCTCCTTCTATCTCTAATCACATCTGACTTCTATCTCCACTGAAATCTAAAACTATCGTTGTTTAGTCCTGCTTATATTGTCGGCAATAAGCAGTCTTATTTCTAGGTAACTCATCATTCCTAAGAAAATCACATATAAGATCCAATATTTTTGACTAGAATAACAAAAACTCTATCGCTTCACATTTGAGCAGTATTGTTAAAATATTTCCTGAGTATTTTATGAAAAGTCTATTAGCATCGTCAAAAATATTCCTATGATAAAATATTACGATTTGTCCTCTTATAATAATACACTTCTTCGGATTTAAGTCAAACAATAAGCATTTCAACAGTTTGTAATTTTTGATTAAGTCCGTATAATGGTGTAAATTGAAAATTTAAATAAAACGAGCCAAAAAGCTCAACCTCGGTTAAAATATAATTATCAAATAACATTTAATCAAGGAGGAACAAAATGGCTCAACTAAATATTACACTGGAAACAGAACTTTTGCACGGACTTTTTACTAAAGATTCTAAGGACGAAGCTTTTTCGAGGTTATTGGAAGCGATACTTAATCAAGTGCTTGTTGCCCAATCATCAGAACAACTAGGTGCAATGCCCTATGAACGCTCTGAAGACCGTACAGCATACCGAAATGGCTTCAGAGACAGAGATTTGACTACACGTATCGGTTCCATAACATTAAGAATACCTCGTCATAGAAACGGTGAATTCAGTACTACTATGTTCAATCGTTACCAACGTAGTGAACAGGCGCTGGTTCTCGCAATGATTGAAATGGTAATAAATGGTGTTTCAACAAGAAAAATAGAGAATATCACGGAAGAACTTTGTGGTAAGAGCTTCTCTAAATCAACAGTGTCAAAACTTTGTGAGCATCTAGATCCAATCGTTGCTGCGTTCAGAAACAGACCACTTGAAAAGCATTATCCTTTTGTTATTGTTGATGCCATGTATATCAAAGTCCGAGAAGATGGCCGCGTTTGCTCAAAAGGATTACTGATTGCTACTGCAGTTAACGAAGAAGGCAATCGCGAAGTTATAGGCTTTCAATTGAACAACAGTGAGTCAGAAACAAGCTGGGGCGACTTCTTCAGTAACCTTAAAACTCGTGGATTAACTGATGTGGACCTAATGGTATCTGACAACCATAAAGGCCTTGTGAAAGCTATAAAAAAGCACTTTCAAGGCACAACCTGGCAGCGTTGTCAGACCCATTTTTCAAGGAATATTCTTGATAAAACCCCAAATAAGCAACAACCAGCACTTAAGACTTATCTGCAAAGTATTTACCAAGCTAGAGATATTGATGAAGCAAGAAGACTTCTTTCTGAGACACTTGAAGCCTTTGAATCACTTGCCCCCAAAGCTATGTTAACCCTTGAGGAAGGCTTTGAGGATGTTATGGCAGTCATGAACTTACCAGAAAAATATCGTAAAAGGCTACGCACAACAAACAGCATTGAAAGACTTAATCAAGAAGTACGACGCCGAGATCGTGTTATAAGGATCTATCCCAATGAAGCTTCTGTTATCAGATTGCTTGGGTCAGTTCTCATCGAACAGGATGAAAAATGGTCCTCAAGAAAGTATCTGAATATGGATGAATATTATCAATTTATCAATGATCAACAGTCAGTTAAGAAGGAAGCCGCTGCTTAAATTAATATAACCGAGGAATTTACACACTAATAAGGACTTGACTTAATTTTTATAAAAATTCTATAAGTAAATATTCAAAGTAAAACTAATCTGATATACTTAACTCACAATCTATGAATATAGTATTCTTAACCAGCGATAATAATCCTTTCAATTATAGATTGAATTGACCAAAATTAAGGGTTTATATATGGGGAAAAGGGAAAACTTTTTATCCAGGCTAATCCAACCTATTATCAAGATTTAGGTAATTTATATATCAAAAGGAGGACCTTTATGAACCAGAATGCTGTTTTAGTCGAAAAGAAAAACCATATCGGAATTATAACCCTGAATCGTCCAGAGAGTCTTAACACCTTTAATGTGCCCTTAGCTACTGAGTTGAACCAGGCACTGAAAAACCTGGATGCAGACCCAGATACACGGGTTGTCGTTATACGTGGAGCGGGAAAAGGCTTTTGTGCAGGAATTGATGTAAGTGCTCTATCAGAGGGCAAAAGCCCTTTAGAATATTATGAATGGATAACCTTAATGGATGAATGGTCTATTACTATTTCAAAAATGAAAAAGCCTGTAATTGCTAGTGCCCACAAGATCGCTGTGGCAAATGGTATAGGGATAGTTGCCTCTGCTGATCTTTGTATAGCCGCAGAAGGCACAAGGTTTGGTGCCACTGCTGTTAATGTTGGTTTGTTTTGTATGGGGCCAGCTGTTGCCCTATCTCGCAACCTGGGGAGAAAAAAATCCCTGGAATTACTATTGACTGGAGAAATGATAGATGCTGAAGAAGCAGAGAGAATAGGCCTAATCAACAAGGTAGTACCTTTAGACAAACTAGAAGAAGAGACCATGAACTTAGCCCAGACCTTGGCATCCAAAAGCCCTCTAGGACTACAAATGGGCAAGCAATCCTTTTACAAAATGGCTGATCTCCCCTATGAAAAAGCCTACGAGTTAACTGGCAATCATTTTGCTATGCTCTGTACTACTGAAGATGCCCATGAAGGGGTGGATGCCTTTTTCAATAAAAGGGAAGCCCAGTGGAAGCTTAAATAGGTAACGGGGAGATTCTCTTCTGTCAGCGCTTGGCCCACCGAAATCCGAGAACGAAGAGGCCCATTGCGACTAGCAATGTAATACTCCCCCCAAGCCAGAATTGGTTATAGCTTCCAGTTTTATCATAAACAATACCAGCTAATAGGGGTATTCCCATATTCCCTAGACCAATACTTGCCATAACTTTCCCCAACTCCTTAGAGTATCTTTCATGGGAGAAGAGCTCCCTTACTGCCAACGGAGGGCAAACGGTCATAGATGCCCCTCCCAGTCCAAAGAAGAGTATAAATGCCAAACAACCAATAACAGAAAACCTGCATAGGTATAGAGCCATAACTCCAAGGGATGCAGAGGTCAAAAAAATCATCAAGGTCTTTTCACAACCCAAACGGTCGCAGGATTTTCCTGCTAATAATTTGGCAAATGCCAATACCCCTAGGAATAGCCCTATTGTCATTGAGGCTTCACCAGGAGTTTGACCCAAGGAAACTAGATGGCTATTTCCATGCATCATAACAGAAACTCCCATGCCTCCAATTAAAAAACCAGCCGTGCAAATAGCACCAATAATCTTATAATACTCCTTTGGCGTATCTTGTCTCTCTGGAAATTCAAGATGTTCCAACTCTCTAAATTCCATATCCAAAGGCAGATACCTTTTTTTTCCAGGCAAATAAATCGTAACAAGGAATAAAAAGGGAGTAAAAATTATCAAGAAAAAACCGCCCCACAATCCATAAGTCCACCGCCATTGAATAGAGCCCACCATTTGGGCGAAAATGGGATTAAGTAAAAGTCCTCCCACCCCGCTACCCATAAATGCTAAGCTTAGAGCGAACCCTCGATTATTTTTATCAAACCATAAATTTATTATTATAGGCAGTATTAAAGTAGTTACACCAACAAAAGCCATGCCAATCAGCAATGCACTTATATAGTATAAGGTTAATGACTTAGCAGTGGCGAACAATAGGATGGACAATGAAATCATCCCAGAAGAAATAACCAATGTTTTGCTTGGGCCAATTCTATCTGACAAATAAGCTAATATAGGTGAGGATATAACCATACCTCCGTTAATTAAGGCGAAAATAGAAGATATGGTCAGTCGACTATATCCATGTTCCATAGCGATGGGTTCAATTAACTGCCCTTGACAGTTGATAACTATACCATAAAAAAATACCATGCATAAAAACCCAGTTACAACTAGCAACCATCGATAGTTTTTTTCTCCTGAGCTTACCTGTCCTCTTATTTCAATCATTCTAGCCGAATATCCCTTCCCTCTCTTCTAGATCTCTTAAGCCTATTCATCCTCTAGGATTATACCATCCTTTTGTAGGAAAGAGCTATTAAAAAGAGCCTTTCCTAGCCTTCACGGATTTTAAACTCATTTTCCGCTTTGTTTTTCCCCTTGTGTCTTTTAGGAACAAGTAAAATCCCCCGAATTCGAGGGATTTAGCTTAAGGGTTCCAGTCTTTAATCCTAAGCCATTAAATACTGTCAAGCCTCTCCTACCTTATGGTTCCACTGCCGGTTTCCTTTAGAATTACATCATGAGCTCCACCTTCTACTATCAGCGTATGGTTCCGCCTCCAGTTTCTTTTAAGATTACATCATGAGCTCCACCTTCTACTATACTAGTTGCTGAGACCAAAGTGATCTTTGCTTCCTTCTGAAGGTCCGGGATGTTAATAACCCCGCAGTTGCACATTGTGGATTTCACTTTATTTAGAGACTGATTAACATTATCTTTCAAAGGCCCTGCGTATGGAACGTAAGAATCAACACCTTCTTCAAAGGCCAGTTTTTCATCGCCTCCAATGTCGTAACGCTGCCAATTTCTCGCTCTATTAGAACCTTCTCCCCAATATTCCTTTACATAACTACCGTTAATGTTTAGTTTATTTGTAGGAGATTCATCAAATCTGGCAAAGTACCTACCCAGCATCAAGAAATCCGCTCCCATGGCAAGGGCTAATGCCATATGGTAATCGTAAACGATACCACCGTCAGAACAAATTGGCACATAGACTCCAGTCTTATTAAAATACTCTTCCCTAGCTTTTGCAATTTCGATTATAGCAGTGGCTTGGCCACGTCCTATTCCCTTTGTTTCTCTGGTAATACAAATTGATCCTCCGCCGATTCCCACCTTTACAAAATCTGCACCACTTTCTGCTAAGAAGAGAAAACCGTCTCGGTCTACAACATTGCCAGCGCCAATTTTTACTGTATCATCATATTTATTTTTAACATATTCTATGGTCTCTTTCTGCCATTCAGTGAAGCCCTCAGATGAGTCTATACAAAGAACATCCACACCTGCCTCAACCAATGCAGGAACACGTTCTTCCACATCCCTTGTGTTAATACCAGCCCCAACCACATATCTTTTGTCCTTATCTAAAAGCTCATTTGGGTTAGCCTTATGACTATCATAGTCCTTGCGGAATACAAAGTGAGTTAGCCTTTGGTTGTCATCTATAATGGGGAGTGCATTTAATTTATTATCCCAAAGCATATCATTGGCTTCTGATAGGGAAATTCCTTCTTTCCCATAAACCAACTTTTCAAAAGGCGTCATAAAGGAAGAAACCTTCTCTTTAGGGTCCATTCTGCTGACTCGGTAATCCCTGCTAGTAACTATTCCTAAAACCTTCCCACCAGGTGTACCATCATCTGTAACAGCAACAGTGGAATGGCCACTCCTATCCTTTAACTTCAATATGTCCGCTAGGGTCTGGTCAGGTTTAATGTTGGAGTCAGATTTTACAAATCCCGCTTTGTGGCTTTTTACTCGCTTAATCATTGCCGCCTGATTCTCTACTGGTTGGCTGCCAAAAATAAAGGAGATCCCACCCTCTTTTGCCAGAGCCACTGCCATTCCATCATCAGATACAGATTGCATAATGGCTGATACCAATGGGATATTCATAGACAAGGAGGATTCTTCCCCTTTTTTATACTTTACGACTGGGGTTTTTAGGCTAACATTTTCTACCTGACATTCCTTGCCACTGTAGCCTGGTACCAAAAGATATTCGCTAAATGTTCTTGATGGTTCATTGAAATATTCCGACATAACTCTCTCTCCTCCTATTCATAACCCACGAAGCTTATAAGTTCTTCAAAAGTCCAACCTTTTTCTTTGATTATTCCTGCTGCAGTTTTTCCTACATAACGAATGTGCCAAGGCTCGTAATTATACCCCGTAATTTCTTCCTTGCCCTGAGGATATCGAATAATGAACCCATAATCATTGCAGTGATCTCTAAGCCATATACCTTCTTGGGCTTCCCCATAGGAAGAGGTTAGCTGGTAACCCACAGATGGAGAAGAACAGTCCGCAGCAAGGCCAGTTTGGTGCTCTGAGGTCCCCGGTTTGGCACTATACTGGTCTGCCCATGCCTGACCCTTGGAGCTAACATATCCATAATATAGGTCGGATTGAAAAGCAGCAGATCTATAGGCTGTTGTTACAACAATTTCATGGCCTTCCAAAGCCGCCCCTTCGCTTAAAGCATGAAAGGCATCGGCAGCTTCTTGCCTCATAAATCGGCCTTTGGCAGTTCTGTCTTTAGCATAATAAATTATATCCACAAGATCTTCCGGAATATATTCTTCGTTTAAGGGGTTTTCTTTGTTAACTAGGATTAAGTTACCTCCTAGTCGATCAGCTTCTAGTTCAGCTTGCATAAGTTCCATTTCTGTAGGTTCTTCTACAAAAGTGTCGCCAGGTTTTTCTCCATCCAGATTTTCCCATGGATTCTCGGCGGCGGAACACCCTAGCATCAATGCCATCAAGACTACTATAGTTAAAATGAAGACCTTTTTCATTTATCTCATGTCCTTTCTTGAAAATGATTATCTTATTATAGTACTTTTACTGTTTCCTTTCAAGCCAAGGAGATTCCCCTAATTAAACCAATAAGACTTTCCTAATCCAGACAATGAGACTTCCCTAGTGCGGACAAATGTAAAGTTTATATGGCAGAATCAGATAGAATAGGAGGGAATCAGACAGAATAGGACAGAAAAAAAATGCCTAGGGGTCCCTACTCGGTGGCTAAAAGGAGCAGGCTTGACACGACCTCTAGGCATTTCTATATTCCCATAATATGTTAGTTTACTTAACATGTCAATGTTTACTGGTAATTATGCTAACATTCATAGAAATGCCCCTCTATTTAGTCTAAAATACAGAAATGGACCGCCGAAAACAGCAAAGGGAAAAGAATGCTTGATATATTTATCCATCGACTCAAAATGTTGCGAAATAGCCGTGGCTTAACCCAGGAGCTTTTTGCCCAAGCCATTAATTGCAGTAGAGAAGCTGTGGCTAGCTACGAGACTGGAAAAAGTACACCTCCAGTTGAAGTTCTGATCCAAATGGCTGACTTTTTGCAAGTATCTTTAGATTATTTAGTTGGAAGAAGCCAAACTTCCAAAATGGAATCTCCAAATCTAGTTACGGAAGGGGAGGATCTTTTCTCCCTCTATTACAAACTTTCAAAGGATGATCAAATCAGACTATTCTCTATTGCAAAGGCTTTCGAACAAGATTTTAAGTCAAAATAAAGACATGATTCCGAGGATTTCAGTTTCATGCCTTTATTTTTTATTCTTTGTTCTTTATTTTTTATTCTTTATTCTTTGCTCTTTATTCTTTATTATTCTGCCATATTATCAGCATGAGTGCTTCCTTTAATGGTTCTATAAATATTGTCTAGCTTGGAAGGATCTATTCTTTTACCATCTAAGGTTACATAGATTCCATCTCCATCATGGGTTTCTCTGAGATGAATCGTTCTTATGCTTGCAAAAGATTCTTTTTTCTGGTCTTTGATTTTATTTCTGGTAGTCTCATACAGTTCTCTTGACCCTTTGGCTGAGCATTTATCACAGATACAGATTTCAAACTCCCTTGTAATAAAAGCTGAATCACTCTTTCGGCTAATATTTGCCCCCAATGTATCTCCAGGCACCTGATGATAATGGGTATGAAGCAATTCATGGGCAAGATGAGAGTTTGCCTCTCCGTAAAAATCTTTATACAGCTTTAACACATCAAGATTGTCCTGAGATTTACGAATTTTAGAGCCTCTATCAATGTCGTTAATAACATTCTGTCTCTTTTCAAGAGAATCTATTTTTTCAGGTACTGGATGCCCAGCCCCTGATATGCATCCACCAGGGCATGCCATAACTTCAATCAAATCATAGCCTATTTCTTCTCCACGCACTAATTTCTGGATAATAGGCTCTGCATTGTTGATACCACTTATAACGGCTACCCTAACTTTTATTCCATTCGCCTCAACTGTTGTTTCTTTAACACCATCGAACCCTCTGATTTCAGTAAAATCAAGATGATCTGTCAATGGCACACCCGAAAGCTCCTCTACCGCCATTCTTAATGCTGCTTCTGCAACGCCTCCTGAATTAGCAAAAAGTACTCCTGCGCCAGAAGCTATCTTATATGGTTCATCGTAATCCTGAGGAACAACATCTGACCCATCAATTCCCTTTAGTTCCATCATCTCAAGCATTTCGTTTGAGTTTAGAACTGCGTCAACATCTGGAACACCATCAGGCGCAAATTCAGGTCTCTTGGCCTCATACTTCTTGGCGATGCATGGCACGATGGATACTGCAAACAGGTCTTTTTTGTCTATTCCTATCAGCTGGGCATAATGACTTTTGATGGTGGCGCCCATCATCATCTGTGGTGATTTACAGGTTGAAAGATGAGGAATTAATTCCGGATACCTTTTTTCAACCAGGTTAACCCACCCAGGACAGCAAGATGTAAACTGAGGCATAACGCCATTTTTTGTTACACGAGTTAAGAATTCCGTGGTTTCTTCCAATATAGTCAAATCTGCTCCAAAAGCATTATCAAATACCTTGTCAAAACCAAGTTTTTTTAGCATCCCAGCCATAAATGGCGTAGCCTCTTCTGCCGGAATATTATAATGAGAGGCAACGACAGCCCGTACTGCTGGCGCCAAAAATCCAACAACTGTCTTTTTGGGGTTATTAAGGGCACTGAATACTTCACCCTTTTCACTCTTATATCGAAGGGCTCCACATGGACACGCATTTACACAATGTCCGCAGCTTATACAGTCAGTTTCTTGGAGCGGTAGCCCACTCTTGGTCCCAACAAGTTGGCGACCATTTTTGATGTAGAAAGTCAGGATATTTGGTCCCTCAACTTCAGCACATGCTGCAATACAACGGCCACATGAAATACATTTATTATGGTCTCTCACTATGAATGGATGATCCTCCATAATAGGGAAATAGGGACGATCATGAGACGATTTTTTGAATTCTATTTCATGTTCAGTAGCAGCATTTCTAAGATCACAACTATATCTTTCTTTACATCCGCATTGCAGACACCTTTCCGCTTCCTCTAATGCTTCTTTTTCAGAAATTCCAAGTTCAACTTCCATAAAACTCTTCGTTCTGGTTTCCGAATCCATAGCTGGCATAACGGACCTCTTTAATCTTGGCATTTCTTCATATTCCCACTTTGGCAAATCTTCAAGAGTTCCTCTGCTACAGCTGTAATCAGTACCGTGCTCCTTTACATATCCTTTATTTAGGAAAGAATCAATCGATTCAGAAGCACGATGCCCAGCGGCAATGGCTTGAATAACAGTTGCAGGACCCGTTACGCAATCTCCACCAGCAAATATTTTCGCTTCAGAGGTTTCAAAAGTCTTTCCGTTAATGTCCACATCACCCCAGTTATTCAATTTTACGGGCAAATCATTATATAAGAATCTGGTATCTGTACTTTGTCCGATTGCCCCGATGACAGTATCTGCTTCTATAACAGTTTCAGTTCCATCGATGGGAATTGGTCTTCTTCTGCCTGAGCGGTCGGGTTCACCAAGTTCCATTTTAATGCAGTGTAAAAGTTTTTTATCACCTTTTGTCTCAATTTTCTCAGGAGAAATCAGGAAAATCATTTCCACCCCTTCCTGAAGAGCTTCTTCAATTTCGTAAGGCTCTGCTGGCATTTCTTCACGGCCTCTGCGATAAATGATCGTAACCTTCTCTGCACCATTTCTTAAAGCTGTTCTGGAACAGTCAATTGCTGTATTTCCTCCACCAATAATAACAACATTTTTACCTGTTTTTGTATCTAATCCTTTTGCATTCTGCTCTAGGTATTGAATTCCCATCCATATACCCTCAAATTGTATTGGTGTAGCGCCCCAGGAACCAATGGCAAGATAAACCGCATCGAAATCCTTTTGAAGATCTGTAAGCATAATATGGGTACCTACAGATTTCCCAGTTATTAATTTCACTCCAAGGTTACGTATCAAGGTAATTTCTTTATCAAGAGTATCCTTTGGAAGACGATATTCTGGTATGCCATAACGCATCATTCCACCGGCATGAGGCTGACGTTCAAAGATTGTAACGTCATGTCCATTGATTGCGCTATAATAAGCTGCGGTAAGTCCTGAAGGGCCTGCACCGATTATAGCAATCTTCTTCCCTGTTGAAGGCTTTACTTTGGGTGTATATGGGTTCGTTCCAGCAATATCAAGGTCTGCTACAAAACGCTTAACATAGTTTATGGCGACGGGAGAATCTATCAGGTTCCGTCGACATTCTGCTTCACATGGATGGGGACATACACGGCCGCAAACCAAGGGAAAGGGATTGGTTTCCTTAATTACTTTCAAAGAATCAGTAAAATTCCCTGCCTGTGCATGGCGAAGATATTTTTGTACATCTACATTAGCAGGACATGTACTTACACATGGGGCAACACAATCTGCATTATGATCTGAAAGAAGCTGCTCTAATCGAATTTTTCTGTAATCTTTCAGTTTCTGGGTATTGGTATGTATAATCATGCCTTCCTTAATAGGCGTCTGACATGATTTCACCTCCACCTTATCTTTGCCCTCTCCCAACTCAATAACACATAACCCACAGTTTCCATTAGCTCTATCAAGCCTAATGTCATAGCAAAGATGTGGAACATGCACATCCTCCTGAATTAACGCCTGAAGAATAGTCAGTTCATCATAAACCTCCATTTCCCTTCCATTAACCATAACTTTAATACGTTTGTTTTTTGATATTGTTTTCATCTGGGAATAATCCTCCTTTTAATTCGCCTTCCTATTAAAATATGTATTTTAATAAAGTCCAAAGTAAGATCGTTTAATATTGTTGTTCACAATTTAACACACCAGCTAAAAAACTTCAAATAAATTTCAAGATTTTTTATTGAGAATATACAGAATTATTATAAAATTGAAGTTCCCATTAGATTGGGCCCAAGCTGGGGGCACACAAAAGAGCGAGAGGAAACCCTCTCGCTCTTTTAATTATGTATTCTTATGTTTTTAAAAGTAACTCAAACTTCAAAAGTTTCACAAGTAGTTCGAGCTTTAAGATTTTATGGGTGAGGAACTACATCATTCCGCCCATACCACCCATTCCGCCGCCCATTGGAGGCATCATTGGCTCATCTTCTTTGATTTCAACTACTCCTGCTTCAGTTGTTAGAAGCATGCTGGAAGCAGATGCTGCGTTTTGCAAGGCACTTCTTGATACCTTTGCTGGGTCTACGATTCCAGCTGATATCATATCCATGTACTGCTCTGTTTCGGCATTGAATCCTGTACCAACTTTGGAAGCCTTAACTTTAGAAACTACTACGCTTCCCTCAAAACCTGCATTCTCAGCTATTTGCCTAACTGGTTCTTCTAAGGCTCTCATAATAATATTAGCCCCAGTTTTTTCGTCTCCAGAAAGAGTCTTAACATACTTTGCGACTGCAGGTAATGCATTAACAAATGTTACACCACCACCAGCTACAATACCTTCTTCTACTGCAGCCTTTGTAGCATTAAGGGCATCTTCAATTCTCAATTTAGTTTCTTTTAGCTCTGTCTCTGTTGCTGCTCCTACCTGAATAACTGCAACACCACCAGAAAGCTTTGCTAGTCTCTCTAAAGTTTTTTCTTTATCAAAATCACTTGTGCTATCAGCCGCTTGAGTCTTCAATTGCTCACAACGAGCCTTTATCGCTTCAGGATCTCCCCCGCCGCCTACGATAACAGTGTTTTCTTTGTTTACTTTTGCTGATGTTGCTTGACCAAGCATATCTAGTGTTGCTTCTTTAAGGTCATAACCTAGTTCTTCAGTTATTACTGTTCCACCGGTCAAAATAGCCAAGTCTTCCATCATAGCTTTTCTTCTTTCCCCGAATCCAGGGGCCTTAACCGCTACGCAGTCAAAGGTTCCTCGAATTTTATTTACCACGATAGTTGCAAGGGCATCGCCTTCTAAGTCCTCACAGACGATAAGAAGTTTTTTACCCTGTTGTACTATTTGCTCTAGTAATGGAAGAAGTTCTTGGATATTAGTGATTTTCTTATCTGTTAAGAGGATGTAGGGAGCTTCCATGTTGGCTTCCATTTTCTCTGTATCATTAACCATGTAGGCTGATAGGTATCCTCTATCAAATTGCATACCTTCAACTACTTCAAGAGTAGTCCCCATTGATTTTGATTCTTCAACAGTAATAACCCCATCTTTTCCCACTTTTTCCATTGCTTCTGCAATTAGGTTTCCAATCTCATGGTCTCCTGCAGATACAGCTGCTACCTGAGATATAGATTCTTTGGAATCTACAACCTTGGATAAGGCTGCGATTTCCTTAACAGCAATTTCAACAGCTCCCTGAATTCCTCTTTTAAGGCTCATTGGGTTGGCTCCTGCAGCTACGTTCTTGAATCCTTCTTTGATAATGCTTTGAGCAAGTATTGTAGCAGTAGTGGTGCCGTCTCCAGCTATGTCATTGGTCTTGGTAGCTACTTCTTTTACAAGCTGAGCTCCCATGTTTTCAACTGCATCTTCAAGTTCGATTTCCTTTGCGATTGTTACTCCGTCATTTGTTATAACGGGACCACCAAATTTCTTTTGTAGTAAGACATTGCGACCTTTAGGACCTAAGGTTATTTTTACGGTGTTGGCTAACTTGTCCACACCTGCCATTAAGCTTTTTCGTGCGTCTTCTCCATAATATAGTTCTTTTGCCATTATTATTACCCCCCCTTATTTAATCGTTGCTAAAATATCACTTTGTGATACTATCATGTACTCTTCCCCATCATACTTTACATCGTCTCCGCCGTACTTTCTAAAAATAACTTTATCTCCGGCTTTAACTTCCATAGGTTCATCCTTAGTCCCAGGACCAACAGCTATTACTTCAGCGATTTGTGGACGCTCCTTAGCTTGACCAGGTAAAACGATTCCGCTTGCTGTCTTTTCCTCTGCCTCCATTTTTTTGATGACCAGTTTGTCACCTAAAGGTTTAATTCCAAAGCTCATTTTTCGTACTCCTTTCTTGTATGTATAATTATTATTAAAACAATTCATTTGTTAGCACTCCCTTTTGTTGAGTGCTAAGAGTAATATACTCTTTTTTACAACCCCTGTCAACCTTTTTTTGGGGAAAAATTTCAAAAAAACATAAAAATTTTCATGTAGAAATAAAAAAATGATGCTTTGGGCACCATTTAATGGCTAATGTTAGAAATTCCAGAGAATTTAAGGGCAAAAAACTGTATTGGTTTACATAATTATTTCAATGGCTGGATTGGCCGGGTTGGCTGGGCTGGCTGGGTTTATTTTGCATTACTCATTTTAATAGCATAGTTAAATAGATACTGCTGAGCAATTCCACCATAAGCCCCAAATTTTTCTCTGGCAAAAGCCTCCATGGCTTTGGTATCATCAAGGGCAAATCCATAAAGCTGATTCATCATTCTTTTCATCCAAATATCTAAGGGAAAACTGTCTCTCTGGCCCAGTCCATAAAGCATCATGCAATTAGCAACCTTTGCTCCCACCCCAGGAAACTCTAAAAGATATTTCAACCCTTCTTCCTGGCTTTTTAAGTTGCAAGAAGATAATCTGGCCTCACCATCTCTAACTACCATTTTTGCGGCTTTAAGCAAGTAAGGTGTCCGGTAGCCAAGCTTAACAGGAGCCAAGTCCTCCTCTGTAAGGCTAGCCAGCTTATATGGTGAAGGAAATGTGTAACGATCTTTACCAAAATGCTGTCCTAAAGGTTCGCCAAATAAAGTGCTTAGTGATTCTACGCATTTTTTTATCCTGGGAATATGATTATTCTGAGAGATAATAAATGATATCAATGTTTCCCAAGGGTCTTGGTTTAATAAGTGTATGCCTGGCCCCCGGGAAATTATCTCTTCCATTTTGGGGTCTTCATTTATTAGAGCTCTTTTAATGGCACCATAGTCTGTTCCAAGGTCTAGGTAATGATGCCAAAAATCCTCATGACCATTTTTTCTGTCCCCATTACCTTCAAGGCCCCAGTCTTCTATAAGTAAGACTCTCTCATCCTTATTTTCTACAACTTCAATACGTCCTAGCCTACCACCGGCTACCCCAAGATACCTACCCTCATCATCCGATTCCCAACGAAAACACTGGCCACATTCAAATGTATCTCTTGGCTGAAAATCTCCTAAAAGAGGAATTTCTATCATAGCTCTAGCCCTCTTATTTCCACATCCACTCGGCCCACATTAAAGGCTGTCATTTCTGATACTTTGTTTACTATGATTCTCTGAAACTCCTTAGCAGATTCAATTAACTGGTAGCCATACTTCATCATAACCAGTACTGTTATATCTACACTTTCTTTTCCTGTAATTGTTGTTACCCTCAAAACCTTTGCTACAGAAATTGCCTCAGTTGATAGTATATTTACGATATCACTTATTGCATTATCAGAAATAAAAAAATTACCCATATAACTATATGTCGGCCTTACTACGGATTTCTCAGAAAAACCAGCCCTTCCTGAGGCAAGTTCCTTGAAAATTCTTAGTGGATCCACAAAGTAGCCTGGGAAGTCTTTTTTCAATTGAAATGTGGGGACAGGTATAACGTGTTTTCCCATTTCATGTCTCTGTTTTTTAGCATAGAGTCGTTCTTTTTCCGTAGTTAAATCTTCTATGTATATTATCTCATCAATAGGCGGAAGCTCTAGCCGCTCTGCAATTCTGTGAACCATCTTATCAGAGGTTCCAAGAATAAGGATTTTGTTGGGGCCTAACCCATTAATCTTACCCATTACGGCATTTCGATGGCTGTCCTCATTAAATAAGGCTGTTTTAATAGCCCCTATAACTGTTTCTTGCCTTTTTGCGGAAGTTCCCGCTAATATACCATTGCCATAAATCAAAAGACCATCATCAATTATCACCTCAATATCAAGGTCTCTACAAAGATTCATGGCCTGATAACTTTTGCCTGTTCCACTTTTACCAACTAGGGCATATACTTTCATGGAATAATCTCCTATATCTTTACTTGGAAATAATATGGTGGTATAATACATTTGTTCTTTGAACTAGAGATAAATAAGGATCATTTTTTAAAGGAGGATCAATAATGAGCTATAAAATCACTGAAGACTGTATCTCTTGCGGAGCTTGCGAGCCGGAATGCCCAACAGAAGCTATTTCTCCAGGCGAATCCATTTACGTAATCGATGCAGAAAAATGCATTGACTGTGGAGCATGTGCAGACGTTTGCCCAACAGATTCTTGCGTAGAAGCATAGTTTAAAAAGAAAAGCACTTACCATATAGCCGTTTCGTGTCAACGAGACGGCTATTTATTTTTTTGTCCTTAGCGCCCTTTCGTGTCAAGGAGACGGCTATTTATTTTTTTGTACTTAGCGCCCTTTCGTGCCAAGGAGACGGCTATTTATTTTTTTGTACTTAGCGCTTTTTCGTGTAAAGGAGACGGCTATTTATTTCTACTAAGATCCTTTCTAATCGAGCAGAGGGCTATTTGGTTTTCTCTTCTTTAGCTTCCTGCCTATGAACGGTGTTTATATGGTAGGCCAAAGAATGAAGGCTATCTGAAAGGTGAACGTTTTCCACTGCAACCCTATCTGGTACCTCCAAATCAAGGACTGCAAAGTTCCAAATACCTTGAACTCCTGCGAATACCATTTTGTCAGCTATTTCTTGGGCTGATTCCTGTTGACTGCAAATTACTCCGATATCAATTTTATTAGCTTCGATATATGGTACCAGGGTCTCATAGTCCAGAATCTCTATGCCGTTGCTAGATGTACCAATTTTAAATTTATTGTTATCGAAAAGTGCTTTAAGGGAAAAGCCCACCTTGCCGTAAATATAGTTAGCCACAGCAGTTCCCAGCTTACCAGCTCCAACAATAACCATGGTATGTTCCCTATCTAAGCCCAATATACTACTAATTTCCCCTAGGAGGGCTTCAACATTATAGCCGTAACCTTGTTGTCCAAATCCCCCGAAGTTGTTTAAGTCTTGGCGTATTTGAGAAGCAGTGTATTCCATTAGATGACTTAACTCACTGGAAGAGATTTTTGCTACATCCTTTTTATTTAGCTCTGCAAGATATCTTCGATAGCGGGGCAATCTCTTAATAACCGCACTGGATATCTTTTTATTGGTTTTCATGGACTTCTCCTTGCATTATTTATTAACAGCTATTTTATTAATCTACAAAAAAACCCGCTTTCAAACGGGTTTTCGAAGTGTACGTGTTCTTAGCTTAATCTTTCCTCAATGTACTTAACGATATCCCCTACGCTTTGGAACCTCTCGGCATCTTCGTCTGGAACCTCAAAATCAAATTCATCTTCTATGGCCATAATGATTTCTACTGCATCCAATGAGTCTGCTTCCAGATCCTTCATTAGGTGTGTTTCCATCTGAACTGCTGATTCCTCAACACTTAGCTGGTCACAAATTATATCTCTTACTTTTTTGAATGTCATATTTACTCCTCCATCAATGTTATTCTTCTATCTGTGAAATCCCTTTTGTTTTCTCCAGGACAGAATAGAGTCATTATAATAGGTTATTTTGTCTAATGCAAGGGTATTTGCAAAAAAATACTATTTCAATGGGTTTCCTTTGATCACCCTCTTTTTTACTGGCTCTCTTCTTCCTCCAATAATTCTTCTAACCTGTGCCACTCTTCATAGGCCTCATCAATTTGACGGTCTTTTTCCACTAATTGATGGGCGAGCTCTCCCAGTTTTGTTGAGTTGGTTCGAACATTTTCTTCTTCCATATCCTTGTAAATATCTGTTTTTTCCCTTTCCCAAGCTTCTATGTCCCCTTGCAATTTCACCAGCCGTTTTTTGTTTCTCCTAAGAGCTGCATCTGCTTCTTTGGTTTTTCGTCTTTGTATTTCTGAATGGGTTTCTTCTTCTGGGCTGTCCTCTCTTGTCCCTAGTAGCCCCGCCAAATATTGCTCTCCAGATTGTATGTTTTGTTTTTTCTCCATATAATAATCGTACTTGCCAAGATATTCAGTTATTCCATTAGCTTCTAGCTCAAGGATTCTGTGAGGCACCTTGTTTAGGAAGTATCGGTCATGAGATATACAAACAACTGCTCCCGGAAAATCTAAGAGGGCTTCTTCAAAAACTTCTTTGGATCCTATATCCAAGTGGTTGGTGGGTTCATCAAAAATCAAAACATTTGCCCCTGACAGCATAAGCTTCACCAAACTAAGTCTAGCTTTCTCCCCCCCACTAAGTTTCTCAACCTTAACAAAAACCATATCGTTCAAGAACAAAAACCGTCCTAAAATACTACGCATCTCTGTATCACTGTAAAGGCGGTATGCCGATTTCACCTCTTCCAATACAGTGTTTTCTGTGTTCAAATCCTGCTGTTCTTGGTCATAGTAGCCAAAGGCAACATTATGTCCAATTTTAAGATAACCACTATCTGGCAGTATGTCTTCCATTATTATCTTTAATAGTGTGGTCTTACCAATCCCGTTGTGGCCAACTATGCATATTCGTTCCCCTCTTTTCACATCAAGGTTCACGTTTTGAAATAATTCCTTGCGGTTCTGGCCCCTTCCAAAGCTCTTAGACAAATTCTCTGCCAGGATAACGTCTCGCCCGCTCTTATACTCTTCCTTAAAGCGGATCTTGATTTTCCCTAAAGTCCCTTGGGGCTTCTCCATTCTTTCTAGATGAGAAAGTCTTTTCTCTCTTGATGCAGCTCTCTTGGCCAGCTTTTCAGTGCCTCGCTCTTTGAATTTTCTTATAAGGTCTTCTTGTTTGTGGATTTCCTGTTGTTGGGATTGATACTTTCTAAAGGCCTCTTCTTGTAAAATTTTCTTCTTATCTGCATAATATGAATATGACCCTTCATAAATAGCCAGACGGTGGTTTTCTATTTCAAAGGTTCTAGTTGTTACTTGATTAAGAAAGTATCTATCATGGGAAATAACTACAATGGTCCCTCTATAGCCTTTCAAATACTGCTCCAGCCACTTTAGCATACCAATATCTAAATGGTTGGTAGGCTCGTCCAGCAAAAGAAGATCTGGCTTTTGCAAGAGTAAACAAGCTAGGGCTAAACGCGTTTTCTCCCCTCCCGATAGGGTGGAGATTTTCTTATGGTACATTTCTTCGGAGAAGGCCATGCTTGATAGGACCCCCTTGATTTCACTTTTATACTTATATCCCCCTCGGTCTTCAAATTCATGTTGCATAGCTTCATACTGTTTTAATAAAGATGGGGTGTTTTTTCCATTAAGGCCAATGGCTTCTGCTAGGGTTTCCAGATCCTCTTCCATTTTCATAAGGCCTCTAAATGTATCCTCTACTATATCTATGACATCCCTGTCATGTTCAAAGCCAGAATTCTGCTTTAGAAACCCCACCTCTTTATTTTTAGCAACAAAAAAATCACCGGCATCACTTAGAATATCTCCTGCCAGTATCTTTAAGAGCGTAGTTTTTCCAGCCCCGTTGGCTCCCACTAGGCCCACCCGATCTCCTTCATTGACATGAAAGGAGATGCCAGATAGAATGGTATCCGTTCCATAGGATTTGGCTATTTCTTTAGCACTTAGTATAATCATATTCTGTTGGTAGACTGGGATAGGCATCCAAGTCTAGTTCTGACCTTTTCCCTTCCATGTATTTATAGTAGGCAGTACAACCTATCATAGCGGCATTGTCTGTGCATAAATCTGATGTTGGATAATATAGGGTTAATGGAGCCTTGTGGCAAGCATCTTTCAACATGGTCCTTAGTCTTTTGTTAGCAGAAACTCCACCAGACAAGACTAGCTTTCCTGTCCCCATATTTACAGCAGCTCTCACTGATTTTTCTACTAATACTTCAAGAACCGCTTCTTGAAAACTAGCAGCTACATCTGCCACAGAGACCTCTCGCCCGGCTTGTTTTTCTGAATTAATGTAATTTAATACTCCAGTTTTAATACCAGAAAAGCTAAAATCATATTGGTCTCTTTCTAGGTAAACCCTTTTAAAATGAATAGCCTTTGGGTCTCCCCCTAGAGCTGCTTTTTCAACTTGTGGGCCTCCAGGATATCCAAATCCCAAGACTCTTGCCACCTTGTCATAAGCCTCTCCTACTGCATCATCCCGAGTTTGTCCTAGTTGCTTCCATTTGTTGTAGTCTTCAACTTGTACAATGGCTGTATGGCCTCCACTGACTATTAAGCCAGTAAAAGGTGGGCAGAGTCCTTCGTGTTGAATATAATTTGCGGCTACATGGCCCATTCTGTGGTCAACTCCAACTAAGGGCTTACCAAGTGTGTAGGCTATGGTTTTAGCCGTAGAAAGGCCGATTAAGAGGGCTCCCACAAGGCCAGGCCCGCATGTGGCGGCTAACATATCTATTTCATCCCAAGCTATACAGGCTTCTCTCATAGCCTGGTCTGTTACTAGGTTAATGTTTTCCAAGTGATGTCTAGAAGCAATCTCTGGCACCACTCCCCCAAATGCTTGGTGGATTGGTATTTGCGAAGCTATAATATTAGAAAGCACCTGGCGACCATCTTGCAATATTGCAACTGAGGTTTCATCACAAGAGGTTTCAAATGCCATAGTGATATGCTTACCGTCTTTCATTTTGGGCTCCTTCTCGTATATATTCTGGTGGGTGATACCACATTATTACTGCATCTTGCTCTTCCATTTCGTAATAACCTGGCCTAAAACCAACCTCTTCAAATCCAAGGTCCTTATAAAGTTTACGGGCTCCTATATTTGAGGCCATAACCTCTAGTGTGAAGCTTTGGCAGCCACTATTTGCCCCTGCTTCCATAAGGGCTTTTACCAGGTCTCCGCCTATTCCCCGTCTTCGAAATTTTGGGTCCACAGCAATTCTGGTAATATGTCCTTCATCTAAAATAATCCACAAGCCTGCATAGCCAATAACTTGTCCTTGAATATCTGCCACCACATAGTGAGTCCTATCATGGTTCCCCAATTCTTGTTGTAAGGTTTCCAAGCTCCAGGGTTTTTCGAAACCCCATAATTCTATTTTCATTAGTTCATGAATATCTCCAGCTTCAGCAGCTCGAATGGCTGCCTTACACATGAAGGGTCCCAGCCTTAAGCTTCTGCTCAGCTTCTGCAAGCCTCATGTATTGGGGCATTAATTCATTATATGAAAGGAACATCCCCTTATCCCAGCCCTCTTTGGCTATTAAGGCTCCCCACCTAGCTCTTTGGTATCTTCTATCTTCATCAGCAAAGCTAATCCTTATTCCCATTTCTTTGGCCCAGACTTTAATGCTATCACCGTAACGGCTAATGCCATCCCCGTAAAAAATTGCCTCTTTCCAATGACCTCTCTCTAGACTTCCTATTCTTTCAAGGTAATCTCCTAGGCTATAGGCAGCTTCTTCTACCAAGGTTTTGCCTTTATAGAAGGCTGCCCCATATAGCTGATCTCTTCTTGCATCTATTATTGGGCACACAAGCATCCTTTGGTCTTCATTGCATTCCTGGTATTCCTTGCCTTCATTACCGTCCTTGCCGTCCTTGCCGTCCTTGTCGTCCTTGTCTTCATTACCGCCCTTGTCGTCCTTGTCTTCATTACCGCCCTTGTCGCCCTTGCCATTATACAAAAATGTCTGTAGGGTTGGTATGGATATACAAGGGATCCCCATGGATTGAGAAAAAGCTCTAGCAGTGGAGACCCCAATCCTAATCCCTGTAAAGGATCCAGGTCCAACAGAAGCCGCCACAGCAGATATATCTCCTGGGACTAGGGCATTTTCTTCTAGTAGAGATTTGGTCATGGGAATTAGGGACGTGAGGTGATTATAGCCTTTTTCACCCACCTTTTCCCATATAGCCCCTTCCTCATTAATTATAGCAACAGATGCCATGGGGCCTGTTGTTTCCATGGTTAAAATCCACATAAATCAACTCCCTCTAATCCTTCTACTAAATACCTTCGCTGGTGGTCTAGTTCACCGTAATTCAAATAGATATATATTGTGCCTGGTGGTAACAAGCTCTGGATTTTGTCTGCCCACTCTATTACGGTTACCCCTTGCCCATAAAAATAATCTTCATAGCCAAGGTCTAGCAGGTCTTGTGGACCGTTTAGTCGGTATACATCAAAGTGATAAAGAGGAATTCTCCCATTCCTGTATTCCTGTATCACAGTAAATGTAGGACTTGTTATTATTTCTTCCACACCAAGGCCTTCTCCTATGTATTTTGTTAGGGTGGTTTTCCCACTACCTAGGTCTCCAAAGAGGGCAACAACAGAACCGGGCTCCAAATGGCTAGCCAATTGATGCCCGAATTCTCTGGTATCCTTTTCATTTTCTATTAATATTTCTTGAACCTTGACCATTATATTCCTATCTTTTCTTGAACCTTGACCAT
>JAVEXZ010000007.1:37684-80087 GCA_034003765.1 Anaerovoracaceae bacterium
ACAACAGAACCGGGCTCCAAATGGCTAGCCAATTGATGCCCGAATTCTCTGGTATCCTTTTCATTTTCTATTAATATTTCTTGAACCTTGACCATTATATTCCTATCTTTTCTTGAACCTTGACCATTATATTCCTATCTTCTTAAGAAACCAGACAGACGCTTATAAAGCAAAAATGTAATTATGGAATTAATACCAGCCTTTACAAAGTTAAAGGCTAAAATAAAGGGCATTAATTGTAGTATAACTGACCGAGGTGCTCCCATAAAGAGGGGGGTAATAATCAGGTTTGCAAAGAACATTACCACTACCATTGCTAGTGTTCCTGATGCCAAGGCAATCATGGCACTTTTTCTGCTTTTACCACGATTGTATATCACCCCTGCAACAACCACAAAGGTGCCAGTAGCAATTATATGCATAATTATACCATATATTCCACTGTGGGCACTAACAGTTGTTCCTTGTATTACAGATGTAACTACGGTTAAGCCTAAACCCGCCAAAGGTCCAAAGGCAAATGTTCCTATTAGAATGGAAATATCTGCTGGGTCATATTCCAAAAATGGAACCGCTGGAAATAGAGGGAAGTGGATAAAATATACTAGCACCACGGATATGGCTACCAACATCCCCATTTTTGCTAATCGTACCGTTCTTTTTTGTGTGTTCAAATTGTAGTCATTCATTTCAAATTCCTCCTGTTTTAATGATGGGAATCTGTCAGGTAAAAATAAACCCTGGAGCACTCAACAAAGCCCCAGGGTATTACACGCGAAATATTCGCTTGTTTCTTTCATCCGGACTGTAACCGTCGGTATCGGAATCAAACCGATTCGGCAAGAGATATTATTCTCAAGCTCGTGGACTTGTAGCAAGTATTTGCTCTTTACCACCGGTGAGGACTCGCACCTCGCCCTGAAACAGATTATTTAATTTATAACAATATTATACATCTAAATATTTAGTCTTTCAAGTTTTTTCCTTAATTGTTAAATCGGTTTTTTTAGGGCTTTTTTTAGCAAGAACTCGCATTATTTCTAATTCATAAATCGCCTTTGTTAGTTGATAAATGCCCTATCCCTGATTCATAAATCGCCTTTGTTAGTTGATAAATGCCCTATCCCTAATTCATAAATCGCCTTTGTTAGTCGATAAATGCCCTATTTCTAATTCATAAATCGCCTTACTTTGTTAATTCATAAATTGCCTGTGCGTATATTGCCGCCGCCAACATTAGCTTGTCAATATCCATGTATTCATCCTTTTGATGAGCAACCTCCTCATCTCCAGGAAATGAAGGTCCAAAGGCTACAAAGTTATTCATTGACCTTGCATATGTGCCTCCACCTATGATAGCGGCCTTGCTGGTTTGGTCTCCTGTATAGTCTTTGTATATAGACATGAGCTGCTGGATAAGAGGATTATCTTCTGCAAAATATATGGGTTTTTGAATCATCCTTTTTACAATCCCCATATCATAAGGTGAAAGGGCTGCCATCAAAGTCTCATAAAAGACATCTTCCTCTAGGGTGACTGGGTAACGAATATTCACCGTAACTCTAGCCTCTTTACTATTAATATTTGCTTTCCCAATATTTAGGATCAAAGATCCACTCTCCTTATCAGAAAAATCTACCCCTAAAAGTTTCCCCCCTAAATCAAAAGCTATATGCTTTTTGTAAAATTCTATGAAATCATTAACATCGTCTTCGGAAAATATGAGGGTGCTTAAAAAATCCATAATAATTGAAATAGCATTGACACCCCTTTCTGGCCGAGCACCATGGGCACTTACACCACTTGTTGTAATTTCCATGCTCTTACCACAAAGCCTTGACTTCACCTTATAGTCCTTTTTATAGTTATATTCCTCGATTTTCTCTTCCAGCATCTCATAGTGCTTTGGGTCTTTATGAAATACTAGGGCTCTAGCGGAATCAGCAACCATATTAGGCGCCTGGCCGCCCTTTAAGGACCTTAACTCCAATCCCCTTTCAATGCCTAAGGTTTTGGATAGCTTTTTTACGATATCAAATGTTAAAATACCTTTTTCCCCTCTTATTACCGGGAACTCTGCATCAGGAGTAAAACCGAAATCTGGTGGGCTTTCTCGAGCCAAGTAATAGTCCATACCAGACCAACCGGTCTCTTCGTCAAGACCTAGGATCAAACGTATACCCTTGGCTGGTTGATGCCCCAAATCCTTAAGGATCTTCAAGGCATAAAAAACTGCTATAGTAGGACCCTTATCATCAAGGGCTCCTCTACCATAAATTTTGCCACCTTCTATTTGTCCACCAAAAGCCTCATACTTCCAAGAAGAACCCTCAGGTACAACGTCTAAATGAAGCAAAACCCCCATGGTTTCCTCCTTGCCTTCTCCGAAATCAATGTGGGCTCCGTAATGGTCTACGTTATAAAAAATGAAACCCTCTCTTTGGGCAATTTTCTTCATAAACAAAAGTGCTTCATGAACACCCTTGCCAAAGGGTAGAATTTGTCCTTGGTATTCAAGAGCATCTCCTCTTAAACTTTTAATTTTCAAGAGTTGGGACAGGTCCTCTAGCAGTGCATCCTTATTTTTTTCTAACTCCTCAGTGATTATATCTTTGCTTAATACCCTAGTCATTTTCTTCAACCGCTTCCTCTACTAAGACACTCTCAACAACCATATTTGTTAACAAGAGTTCCGCATCTACTTGGGCAGCTTGGGCCCGATAAAGGTGTCCTGAATTAAGAAGATCTGGATTGTTTTCCAAGTTTTGATCTAAAGGAATAATAAAGTAGTTGTCTTTTCCGTTAATTGAATATTTTTCTACCCAAGTGGGGATTGCTTGAGCCCTTACTTGGGTTATCTCCTCTAAACCACGGTCATATATAAGGGTAACCTTTCCCATAGCACCTGTCTCAGTATAACGATTATTAAGGGTTTCTGATCTTTGGTTGGACACAAAGTTTCCTAAACTAAAAAACACAGGGACCCTATTATCCGCCATCTCTAATTCTTGCAAGGTATGGGGGTGGGATCCAAAAATAACATCTATATCCTTATTTTTAGTAAGGGATTCCTGCATACTCCTTTGCCAAATGTTGGCGCTTAATTGGTATTCCTCACCCCAATGAAGAGACAAAACAACAATATCTATACCTGCTTGCTTCATCAGAGCTACCTGTTCGTTTATTTTGACAATTTCTTTATCCAATTCTTCATAGCCAAAAGTATTCAACCTTAGGGCGGTTTCGTCTGACACAAATGAACCGTTAATGGAGACCCTGCCAGGAAAGGATGGCGTCTGGTAGGTATAGGCTAAAGTTCCCATCCAAACACCCTTAACTAGTTTCGTTGCCCAACGTTGCTGGCTGGCATTTTGACGACTCCCAGTAGTTAAGAGTTTTTGTCCATGCAAAACATTAAGTGTTCTATCAATACCAAAAAGACCCCTGTCATTTACATGGTTGTTTGCAGTAGAAGCCACATGGAATCCAATCCTTTTTAAGGTTTCCCCCAAATTGTCAGGGGTAGAAAATGAAGGATACCCAGTATATGGGCTTTGTGAAAATGTTGTTTCTAAATTGCAAATAGCTAAATCCGCTTCTTGAACATAGGGCTTTATATACTTAAATGTTTCGTCAAAAGAATATGTACCATCTCCATTTGAAGCCGCAACTAGTTGTGCTGAATGATACATAACATCTCCTGCGCATAAAATTTCAATGGTGGTTAAATCACTTATGATTTCTTCACTAGGGGACTCTTGGCTTGTAGGATTAATGGCATCATGTAAAAACAGTGAGTAGAATAAATATCCACTCACTAGTAATAAGATCCCGATTATTACGTAAAATCTTTTTTTGAATTTCATATTCGCCTTTTTCTTTTAATCTACTGCTTCTACCTTCGTGATTTCTGGGTAAGATTCCTTTAATATTTTTTCTACCACACCAGACAAGGTCATTCTGGCTCCTGGGCATCCCACACAATGGCCTTTAAGTCTAACCTTTACTACATGGTCTTCTGTGTATTCAACAAATTCAATGTCCCCACCGTCTCTTTGCAATAGGGGCCTAATTTTTTCCATTGCTTCTTTGATTTTTGTTTCCATTTTCATTCTCCTGTCTTTACTTTTATTCTTAAAATTTATTGCTAACCCAACTAGGGCAGTCTACTTTTATTAACTACATAATGGAGGTAAATCTGTTACTAGCCCCAAGAGGGGACCACGGTAAAAATAGTTGTAAATTCTTTGTCGCGAATTGTCTTAATGGCTACAGATTTAATGGGGTCACCAATCTCATTGAAGCTGATAGTTCCAGATGCTCCTTTGAAATCATGTTGATTTAGTATGTTCTCTAATATAAGTTCTCCCCGAGTTGAAGTCCCTGCTTCTATTATAGCATTTCGGGCAATCAAATATGCATCGTAGCCGAGAGCTGTGGGTTTCTCCACTACAAGCTCATTCCCATATTTTTTGCGAAATGCCCTGAGAAAAATTTTGGATTCTGGAGTCCCTGCATCTTCATCAAATAAAGATGAAAAAGCAATACTATTAGCTGCTGCAGTTCCTGCTTGATTTATTAAGTCCTGAGTTTCCCAATCATCTGTACCCAAGAAAAGGGTTTTTAAGCCTAGTATATCTGCCTGATTTATAATTCTTATAGAATCCTTTATATCCGCTGGGAGAAAACAAACTTTTAACCCTGAATCTTTTATCCTTTTAAGTTGGACTTCGTAGTCTTCAGCTGCCGCAGGGAATTCCACTGTTAGAGTTACACTTCCCCCTAGCTGAGTCATTTTATCTGAAAAGGTCTTGGTTACTGCTTGGGCCCTATCATCACCACTAGGAATTAGTACCGCAACTTCTTGGACCATTAGTTCTTCAACCGTATATTTTGCAAGGGCAACCCCTTGGAATGACTCTACAAAACAAACCCTGCTATAGTAGGGATTCTTTGCTGTAACCAGTGGATTACTATTGGTAATTGCTAGGGCCGGAATTTTAGCTTCTTCAAAAATAGGTGCTCCTACCAGAGAATTTACCCCTCCATAGCTTCCTAAAACAACACTTACACCTTTTTCCACCAAATCGCGAGCAACGGTTTCTCCTATATAGATATCCGACTGATTGTCCGCATAAACCAATTCAATTTCTTTGCCTAGAGCCATAGGATACTGTTCATGGGCTAATTCTATGCCCATTCGCTCCAGTTCCCCATAAACCTTGTCTTCCCCTGAGAGGGGTTCAAAAACACCAATTCTTATTACAGATCGTTCAACGGCTTTGTGAGTTATCCAAACGGCAACAAAATTGTCATAGGTTTGACATCCTGTAAACAGCATAACTACCATGACAAGTAACAGGATTTTTGTGGTTTTTATTCTTTTTCTCATCAATCCTCCCACCTATCCAATATATTTATAGTAATACATTATTCCTTATTCCCCTAAGTATGCGGCTCTCACCTTATCGTTTCCAAGCAACTCTTTTCCTGTTCCTGATAAACTCACTATACCCGTCTCTAAAACATAAGCATAATCAGAGATTTCCAAAGCTGCTTTTGCGTTTTGTTCAATTAGTAATACATTAACCCCCGCCCTATTAATTTCCTTGATTATCTCAAAAATACTTTTAACTACTAAGGGGGCCAATCCCAAGGAAGGTTCATCCATCATTAAGAGTTTAGGTTTGCTCATTAGGGCCCTTCCAACTGCCAACATTTGTTGTTCTCCGCCAGATAGGGTTCCTGCTAGCTGCCACTTTCTCTCCCATAGGCGAGGAAAGAGTTCGTAAACCCACTTGGTATCTCGGGCAATTCCTTCCTTATCTTTTCTAAGGAAGGCACCCATTGTCAAGTTTTCTTCTATAGTAAGGTCAGGGAATACCCTTCGTCCTTCAGGACATAAAACTACACCTTCATATACAATATCACGAGTTTGCATTCTGGTTATATCTCTGTCGTTAAAGACCACAATTCCAGAAGTCTTGGGAATCAAGCTCATAATGGCTTTTAATGTGGTGGATTTTCCCGCTCCGTTAGCTCCTATCAAAGAAATAATTTTCTTGTCTGGAACTTCTAGACTTACTCCTCTTAATGCGTGGATTCCTCCATAGTGAATGTTCAAATTTTCTATGCGTAGCATTAGTCATCCACCCCCAAGTATGCTTCAATAACCTTCGGATTCTTCTGTATCTCCTTGGGTGTTCCATTTGCAATTAGCTTACCATAATCCAAAACATATATACGCTCACAAATACCCATTACCACTTGCATATGATGTTCAATCATAAGAATCGATAAATCGAAATCTCCCCTTATCCTACCAACAAATCTCATTAATTCATCTGATTCTTGAGGGTTCATTCCCGCTGCTGGTTCATCTAAAAGCAGCAATTTGGGATCTGTAGCCAAGGCTCTTGCTATCTCAACGTGCCTCTGCTTTCCATAAGGAAGAGAAGATGATACCGAATCTTGGACATCTAAAAGATCTAGGATCTCTAGAAGCCTAAGGGTTTCACGTCTCATTTCTGCTTCTTCCTTGTAGTTCATCTTCAGGCTTGCAGTGAGCCAGTTGGCCCTTATTTTTACATGCTGTGCTATTAAAACATTTTCATATACTGTAAGGTCCTTAAAAAGCCTGATGTTCTGAAATGTTCTTGCCACTTGCATCTTTGTGATTTTGTCAGGGGTAAGGGTTTTGGCTTTAGTATACTTCCCTCTGTTCTCCCCTGCATAAAGGTCTTTCATTTTGCCTTGAGGATAGTTAGATACTATTATCTCGTCATTCAAATAAATGGCCCCATTAGTTGGCGGATATACTCCGGTAATAACATTGAATGCTGTGGTTTTTCCTGCACCGTTAGGTCCTATCAAGCCAACTATTTCACCTTTTCTTACTTCCATGGAAAGGTTATTTAAGGCCACAACTCCACCAAACTGCATTGTAGCATCGCTTACCCGAAGCACGTTAGGTTTTTCTATTGCATTATTTTGCACGAGAATCTTCCTCCTTTTGCTTCTTTATTTTAAGTCGACTTTGGGCCCTGCCCGCTTTGTCTGTCGCTCGGCCGTCTGATTTTACTTTGCGCTTTTCCCTGCTAGCTTTTTCATAATCACCACTGAGAATATGTTTTACCACCCAAGGCCACTTTCGTAAAAAGTTATATATGCCGTCCCAAGAAAATTCCTTGCGTCCCATAATTCCTTTTCTCCAAAAAAGAACGACTGACATCAAGAGCAAGCTAAAAATTACCATTCTAAGGCCTGGTCTGAAGATTGGAATTTGCCAAGCACCTATATAATGGGCTGCATCAAACCAACGAAGTATTTCTTTGCCGAAGGAAATTAAAAATGCAGAGATCACAGTACCAGTTACACTTCCTAAGCCACCTAAGACAATTATTAAAAGTAGTTCATAGGTAACCATTATCTTAAACTGGTTGGTATCAATAGCGGTTAAATGTACAGCAAGTAGTCCACCACCTATCCCTGCAAAGAATGCTGAAATTATAAAGGACATACCCTTGTGTTTAAATAAATTAATGCCCATAGCCTCTGCGGCAATTTCATCTTCTCTTATGGCCTTAAAAGCCCTCCCATAAGAAGAATTGATAAGCATCACCATGAAGGCAATTCCTAGGACGGAGATAATAACAGGAACGAACAAACTATTAAAACTTGGGATACTCTTTAAGCCCAAAGACCCGTTGGTAAAGGGCCACATTTGATTGTTGGCAATTAGGGCTCTAACAATTTCTGAAAAACCCAGGGTTGCAATGGCTAAGTAGTCGCTTTTTAATCGTAATACTGGGGCCCCAATCAGGGCTGCAAAGGCGGCTGCGAGAAGGCCTCCCATTATAAGTGCTGTTCCAAAGGACAGTTCAACGTTAACAATCTTTTCACTCATGGGAACCAGATAAAAAACATTGGCACGATCTGCAACAGGAATAGTAAATACTCCTACTGAATAGGCTCCAATAGCCATAAAACCTGCTTGGCCTAGAGAGAAAACTCCTGTAAACCCATTAACTAGGTTCATAGAAACCCCAATTAATGCATAGATCACTGAGATTCTAACGATTCGTACAGTATATGAAGTTCCAATCATTCCCTTATCCAACATGTATGTAACTATGATACATGCTAGGACCAAAAGAATGGTCAAAATCATTTTTGTCTGTTTGTTTAATTTTTTATATTCAAATTCCATTGGCATCACACTTTCTCTGCAATCTTCTCGCCCAGAAGTCCTGTGGGTCTGAAGAGTAACATGACGATTAGCAATACAAATGTAAACGCATCACTATACCCTGTCATTGCAGGGAATACCGCTACCAAAAAAGTCTCCGCAATTCCTATAATGAAGCCCCCAATAACCGCTCCCGGTATATTGCCGATTCCACCTAGAACTGCTGCTACAAAGCACTTTAGCCCGGGCATTAGACCACTAAAGGGGTATACCATTGGACGAGGAGAAAAATATAAGATGGCGCTTATAGCCGCCAAAGAACATCCTATTACGAATGTTATGGTAATTATTCTATTAATTTCAATTCCCATAAGTTTTGCTGCTTCAAAATCCTTGGAAACAGCTCTCATGGCCATCCCGGTTTTTGTATGGTTTACCAGATACATAAGGGCAAAAAGTAAAACCAAAGTAACTACTGGGGTTATAAAGGTTACAATAGGTGCTGAAATATCACCTATTTGATAAACCTTTTGCAAAAAACCCAGTTCGGGAAATGCTCTGGGTAAGCCTGTAAATAGATAGGTGGCAGAATTAACCAAGAGATAAGAAACCCCTATGGCAGATATCATAATGGACATCCTGGGGGATTCTCTTAGGGGCTTATAAGCCAACTTTTCTATTAGCACTCCTAGCACAACTGTTGCAAGAATCACAAAAAGTATGGCTACATACCAGGGCATACCAAAAGACGATATGGCGAAAATAGTAAAGTACCCCGCCATCATAAAGATGTCACCGTGGGCAAAATTTATTAAACGTAAGATTCCATAAACCATAGTATATCCAATAGCGATCAAAGCATAAGCTGACCCTAGAGATACACCCGTTACAACGTTTTGAAATAATGTAGTGGCTTCCATTTATGTCTCCAATTTCCATATTTTATAAGTCAATTACCTAGTCGCCCTTTTTCCATAAATAAGGCAGGAAAGGGACTCCCCCCCTGCCTTACAATTGATTAAATCTACAGATTAGTCAATAGTTACTGCCTTTAAGAATACGAATTGTCCATCAAGAACTGTCTTGATAACAGCCATGTTCTTTTGAGCATCGCCAAGTTCATCAAAGGTAACACTTCCGGTAACCCCTTCAAATCCATCAGTTGCATTAAGTGCTGCAACAATGGACGCTCCATCAGTTGCTCCAGCTCTTTCTAGAGCATCTAAGCAAACCATGTAAGCATCATATCCTAGTGCGGATACTGCAGGTACAGGTGTGTAGTATGCTGCGGAGAAGCCGTCAACAAAGTCTTTTGCCAACTGGCTACTGTCAGCCAATCCAGCATCAAAGAATGTGGAGAGAACTATACCTTCTGCATCAACTCCAGCATTTTCAACAATTGTGATGTTTTCCCAAGTGTCGCCGCCCATGATTGTTGCTTTGATACCAAGTGCACGTGCTTGCTTGATAATAAGTGGTGCCGTTGTTATAGAGGATGGGGCAAATATAACATCAGGATTTGCTGCCTTGATGTTCTGTAAAATCGCATTAAAGTCTGCTTGGTTTTGTTGGAATGTCTGGTTAACAACTACTGCATCTTCATTTCCTGTTAGTTCCTTAAAGGAAGCCATAAAGAAATTGCCTAAACCTGTGGAATAGTCGTCTCCTAATTGTGTAATAACTGCTGCAGTTTTTGCACCTTCTTGAACTGCATAATTAGCCATAACAGTGCCTTGGAATGGGTCCAAGAAGCATACACGGAAGTACCATGTGTTTGCATTTGTAACCTGTGGGTTTGTGCAAGAAGCACCAATTGCGGGTATTCCTGCATCAGCAAATACTTCGCCAGCAGCAATTGAAACTCCAGATCCATAGCTACCAAGAACAGCTACAACGCCTTGGTCAATAAGGTAGTTTGCAGCTGTAACAGCCATAGTCTTGTCAGATTGGTTATCAGAAACTACTAACTCAACCTTGTACTCTACATCACCAATCATTACGGTTGGCTTTACAGTGTTAGCATACATCATGCCATCAAGTTCCTGTTGTCCGCCACCGCCATTTTCACCAGTCAATGGCTCGAAAACTCCGATTTTGATAATGTTTTCAGCATCTCCACCTCCCGTGTCAGCACCACCGCAACCAACGGCAAATACGGACATAACGAGAACTAAGACCAGTAGCAAAGAAATTTTCTTCATAATCATCTTTCCTCCTTCAATAATTGCTTATTACACATTATAGATACAGCAAAATTACCCTTTTAATTATATAGGTTTTTAGCTAAATGTAAAGACTTTAAGCCAGTTTGAGGAGAAAATCCCTCAATTCTTCCTGCCCAGTAATTTTGTTGACCCCCTGCTTTATTTTTGCACTACCCTTAAGGCCTTTAAGGTACCACCCAACATGTTTTCTCATTTCTCTGATTGCCGAATATTCCCCTTTTAATTCTATTAGCCAGTCTAATTGCTGGACCATTGTAGCTATTTTTTCTTCTAGGCTAGGGGGCTCTAAAACACCCTCTCCCTTCCATAGGCTTAAGCATTCTCTAAATATCCATGGGTTACCCAAAGCACCACGGCCAATCATGACAAAATCCACCCCTGTTTGATCTAGCATCTTTAGGGCGTCTTGGCCCGAAAAAACATCACCATTCCCTATAACTGGAATGTTTAGTGCTTTTTTGATACGGGTAATTTCATCCCAATTGGCTTTACCCCTGTAAAACTGATCCCTTGTTCTTCCATGAACAGCAATGGCACTGGCGCCTGCCGCCTCCAAGGCTTTTGCCATTTCGATCCCATTTATAGAGCTCTGATCCCAACCAAGCCTAATCTTAGCAGTGACTGGCTTAGAGGTATTCTTTACCAATTCAAAAATGATATCGTATGCAAGTTGAGGATTTCTCATTAGTGCACAACCCTCCTTGTTCTTAACCACTTTTAGAACTGGGCACCCCATATTAACATCTAAAATCACGTTTCTTCTATTATCAAGACTCCTTGCTGCCTCAGCCATAACACCAGGTTCCGACCCAAAAATTTGATAGGCCACTAGATCTTCTTCAGGATGAATGTATAAGAGGTTTTCCGTATTTTTATCCTTATAATGAAGGCCCTTAGCGCTTACCATCTCTGAATAAAGCAAAGAAGCCCCTTGATCTTTACAGAGCCTACGAAAGGGACTGTCTGTAATTCCAGCCAAAGGGGCTAGTACAAATGGATTGGGAATCCCTACGTTTCCAATTCTCAAATTATCTCTCATGGGATTATTATAGCAGAAGTAGTGCATATTCAGGTAATATTTTTCCCTAGAGATAGTGTCAACTTGTTGTGGGGTTATTCCATTCATCTCCACATAGATAACCACAGGGTTCATTCTTTTGAATCTATAATAGATGTCAGGGTGGCCAACAGTTTTTTACGGATCAATAATCAATGTCTTGGTAGTCACACATAAAAGTGAAGTGGTTTTGGCACTTTTCATAAAATAAAAAAATGAGCGCATATTAAGCGCTCTAATCATAAATATACCGGATTGCCTATTTGCGATTCTTCTCGTAGATAATCTCCAAGCCTTCCAGAGACAAGAGTTTATCAACATGGTCGATACAGTCTAAGCCCTTTTCAATTAAACTGGCTAAGCCCCCTGTTGCTATAACCTTGGGTTCTCTACTTGCTCCAAGATCCATTAATTCTCGTTTCATTCTCTTCACAATATACTCAACCATCCCCATGTGGCCATAAACCAAACCTGATTGCATTGAGTGAACGGTGTTCCTACAGATTACTTGACCTGGTACTTCCAATTCCACCTTTGGCAGTTTTGCTGTTTTCTCAAAAAGTGCTTCCAGGGATATCTTGATACCCGGAGAAATGGTTCCTCCCAAATACTCTGAATCCTCGGTAATAGCACAAAATGTTGTGGCGGTTCCAAAATCAATGATTATCAAAGGCCCTCCATATTTGGCTAAAGCTGCCACTGCGTTAACTATGCGATCCGCGCCAACCTGCTTGGGATTATCATACTTTATTTTTAATCCAGTTTTTATTCCAGGCTCTACAACAATAGCTCTCCTGTTAAAATACTTCATGGATAAATGCTGTAAAGTAAATACCATTGAAGGTACTACTGTAGAAATGATGACGTTTTCTATGTCCTTTAGGTCAAGGCATTCATAGGAAAAAAATTGAGCAACCAACATCCCAAATTCATCTGCTGTCTTACCACTGTCGGTTTCGATGCGCCAACTTTGTATCAATTCCCCATCTTTAAAGGCACCCAAAACTATATGGGTATTCCCTACATCAAAGGCTAGTAGCATGGTTTTTCCTCCTTTGCTCTAGTAATCTAAAAATATTAAAGGCACCCCTGTTTCAAAAAGGTGCCTTATTATTATTCAATCCCAACTATTTCAAGGTTACCAACACATCACCAGAATTTACAGATGCGCCCTTAGCAACAGGTACTGTATCAACCGTTCCATCTGATGGTGCCATGATTTCATTTTCCATCTTCATAGCCTCGAGCACAAGCAGCACGTCTCCGGCTTTTACGGCTTGTCCTGGAGTGACCTTAACCTCTAAGACAGTACCAGGCATTGGTGATGCGACTGTTTGAGCTCCAGCGGCAGGTGCTGCGGCAGGTGCTGGGGCAGGCGCTGCAGGAGCTGGTGCTGGTGCTGTAGGTGCTGGCGTTGCAGGTGCAGGTGCTGCAGCAACACTTGGAGCAGAGGTGCTACCCACTTCATCTACTTCAACTTGATAAGTTGTTCCATTTACTACTATATTGTATTTTTTCATTGCTTGTTTCTCCTTAAATTATATTCCCTATATTTTTCTGCTTGCAATGCAATCCTGTTGACCGGCAGTATTCCATGCCAGCGCAGGACCAGCTACTCGGTTGATTTTTCTTACCACCAAATTACTGGTTACAGAAGAACCCTCAAAAGCTGCAATAGCTGCCATAATTACAGCTATTAGATCTCCTTGGTTAGCATCCCCTGCTTGGGCCATAGCTCCAGCCTGTGGTGGGGCTTTCACTTCTGTTGCTTGTACAGCATCTCCGCCCTTTGGCTTTTTCCCTGGTCTATACAAAAACTTTGTCATAATAACTATGAGCAGGGACAAAAGCATTAGGATAACAAAGGTAACGCCTATACCCATTAGGGTAGTTATTCCCCCGCCGATTGCCTTTTCTCCCATAGTAAGGGTTTCAAAATATTGGGGGTCTGCAAATCGTTCCATTATTGATAAATGTTCCATTTTTAGCTCCTCCCTTTATAGTGGTATATTTCCATGTTTCTTGGCTGGTAAGGACAATCTCTTTGAACTTAGCATGTCAAAAGCGCTTATAGCTCTTTGTCTTGCGCTTGCCGGTTCAATTACATCGTCCACATAACCCATTTCTGCTGCTCTGTAAGGGTTATTAAACTTCTCTTCGTATTCGGCTATTTTTTCATCTCTTTTGGCAATAGGATCTTTGGCTTCGCCGATTTCCTTCTTGAATATTATATTGGCAGCACCTGATGCTCCCATAACAGCAATTTGTGCAGATGGCCAAGCCAGAACCATATCAGCTCCCAATTCCTTGTTACACATACCGATGTATGCACCACCATAAGCTTTTCTTAGAATCATTGTTACCTTTGGAACTGTTGCTTCGCAATATGCATAAAGAAGCTTTGCTCCGTGCCTTATAATTCCACCATGCTCCTGCGATGTACCTGGAAGGAATCCTGGAACGTCTACTAGTGTAAGGACTGGTATATTAAAAGCATCGCATCTTCTTACAAATCTTGCGGCCTTGTCAGAAGCATCAATGTCCAAACAACCAGCAGCAATCTTAGGTTGATTAGCAATAACTCCAATACTCTCTCCATTCAAGCGAATAAAGCAAGTAACCATATTCTTGGCATAGAATGGCATTACATCACAAATCTCCCCGTTGTCAGCTAGTCCACGAATTACATCGTAGACATCGTAGGCCTTGTTGGGGTTATCAGGAATAATTTCATTAAACTCAGGGATTAATCTATTAGGATCGTCGCTTGTAGCCTTAGTTGGAGTCTTCTCCATATTGTTGGAAGGTAAATAAGACAACAAGTTACGAACTTCATGTAATGTAGAAGTGTCGTCTTTTCCGAAGAAGTGGGCAACTCCTGAAATAGAGTTGTGGGTCATGGCTCCACCAAGTGCTTCTGCAGAAATGTCCTCTCCAGTAACAGTCTTTATTACCTGAGGTCCTGTTATAAACATTTGGCTGGTTTTATCTACCATAAACACAAAGTCAGTAATTGCTGGAGAATAAACGGCACCTCCTGCACATGGTCCCATGATTACTGAGATTTGTGGGATTACTCCAGATGAAATAGTGTTGTTAAAGAATATTTTTCCAAATCCAGAAAGGGAGTTTACACCCTCTTGGATTCTGGCACCGCCGGAATCATTGATTCCAATACAAGGCGCTCCCATTTTTAGAGCCATTTCTTGGACTTTTACGATTTTCTCTGCATGGTACTCTCCCAAAGATCCACCTAGGACTGTGAAGTCTTGGGCAAAGGCAAAGACAAGACGGCCATTAACTTGACCATATCCGGTTACGACCCCATCCCCTGGGAATCTTTTCTCAGCCAGATCAAAGTTATTAGAGCGATGACTCACAAAAGTATCTATCTCAATAAAGCTTCCTTCATCAAATAGAATATCGAGTCTTTCCCTAGCAGTAAGCTTATTGCTTTTATGCTGTGCCTCGATTCTCTTTGGGCCACCACCTTGAGCAATCTTTTCTTTTAAACTGCGGAGTTCTTCAAGCTTGTTCATTGTTGGTTTCCTCCTTGAAACATTGGATTGTTTTTATTAATAAGTGTTAAATCACACCGGGTATACTATAACCCATCAATAGCTAATAATCAAGGGGTTGGCTTTGTATACATCAACCTCCTGGCTTTTTTATACATCTGCCTCTTGGCTTTTTTATCCGTCAACCAATGCCAGGTTAACACTGGGTTTTTATAGGTCCTTGCCCCTAGTTTATTCCCCGTTCAAGTCTCTTTAATGCCAAAGCAATTGTAAGGCCTGGAACAACACGGTTCCCCGTTATTTCAACTCCCAAGAGATCATTGATTTTTTTAAGTCGGTACTGGACTGTGTTTGTGTGAATTCCCAAGAACTCGCTGGTTTTAGAAGAGTTCATCCCAGCATCAAGGACAAAGGTCTCTAGAGTATCCAATAATTGTTTGCCCTTATTGGATTTTTTTTCATCAAATACATCTAGAAGTTCCATGTAATTCTTTTTCACATAACCACCTTGCAGTTGAATGTTAATGCAATTGCTAACAAGGGTAAGTTCATACTTTGTGAATACTCTTTTGTAGGGGAATACGTTTTGCACAAAGGACCAGGATTCACTGATTAGTCGAAAGGCATCTCCAGCTCCTTCGATGCCGTCCACCCCTGTTACATGGAATAAGCGGACCGCCTTGTTTTCCTTGAGATTTGCAAAGAGGTTAACACAGTTCATCTTTGCTGTAGCTTGGTCCTCGTCCTCCTTGAGTTCTTTGCCTACAATCATTCCAAAGGTTTCTTCACCTTCATTTACTCTGATCAGTGAAAGCTTGGTCTTCTCCTCAAAGTTGGATAAGACTTCTGCACCCAAGACCTTATCGATGCCTCTGGCAAAAAACACGCATATAATATCACGAGGATCGATTTCCGATTCCTTTTGCAAGCTATAGGCAAGGGATTTGTTGCCCCTTATCAAGGCTTTGATAAACTCGGCCTTAGAATCTCTTACAGGAGTATATTTCCACATACCCATAGCCAATTCAATAACCTCTGCTAACTTATTGATTTCCGCTACAGTATACTTGTCTTCATTATCAACGATAAACATAAAATGTTTTTCGCCTCCAATTCTGATAGGCCCCCAATATGTAAGAACTCCATTTACATCCAAAAGGGTGTAAAGAGATGATCGGTCTAAATCCTTTTCCCTTGTTATTCCCAAACGTATTGCATCTGCAATGGTGGTTCTGTGAAGGGTTTCAACTGTCAAAATCGGGTTAAAATCTTCGCTTAAGAGAACTATTTGAAATTCGTTTTTTATAGCTGCTTCCCGAAGTGCTTCGTGGAAGCTGGAGTGTTTTTCAAAATTAAGCAAATGGGACACGGTGTTGTTTATTAAGCGATTACCAAATTCATCTTCATTGACAATTGCACTCATCAAAACTGTAATAATATCACCAGGAGTTGGAAGGATGCGGTTAGGCATCTGGATTAAGGGGAGGTTTTGTCGGTTTGCCTCCTCAATAAGCCTCTTGTCTATTTTTTTTACTACAGATCCTACATAGAACAAACAAACACCTGTAGCATTTGCTTCGCCCAGCTGGCGAATAACAGTCACCTGTTTTTCTACATCATCTTTTGCAGAGAAAAAACCAGTTAAGACCAACTCACCTGGGTGGGCCATATACTTGGCTACTTCCTCTTCCTCTGAAGACTCTAAAATAGAAATTGAACGGATTATCTGATCTAAGCCTTTCTCACCGGCCAACACTTGGGCATCTTTAAATACCTCAAATTCCAGACTCTTTCCCACTCTTAATTTCATGGCCTATTACTCCTCTTCCTTCTTTCGGGGATTCACGGCTTTTTTTAATTGTTTTTCGGGTTTATTTGTTTCGCCTATCTTACCATTATTTAATTTGTCTTTGTTTTTGTCTGTAGCTTTTGTATTTTCCTGCTTAGGCTTTTTTTCTCCAGAGCTTCCTAGCTTAGATGTCTTTGCTGGACTATCAGCTTTTTGTCTAGGACCCCCTTGAGAAGCTTTTGGAGAAATTAATTGTCTTTTAACTTTGGGCTTTGTATTTGCTAAGGGGGGTGATTTTATTTCAGTGGCTTTTTTCACATCCTTGGCTGCCTCTTTCTCCAAACTCTTGCTGGCTGCCTTGTCCCTTTCCTTATGGCCTAGCTTATCCTGACCTCTTGATTTCCCAGTTTTCTTAGAGGCCACATCTTCCTCCAAGTAATCCTCATCATACTTTGCTAGCTCTTCTAGTTCTTTTAGCTCAGCCTCTTTTCTTATTCTTTCAGCTTCTTCTGCCTCCCAAGCATCTGCCTTCATTCGAGCTTCACTTCTTGCGGCAACACTTTCTGCTAATTCCTCAGGAGTAAGGCTTCCATCGTAAAGCGCCTCAAACTGTTGCCCGTCAAGGGTTTCAATCTCTAGCAAGGCTTTTGCAACCGCATGGAGTTTACTCATATGCTGCATTAAAATTCCTTCTGCAGTTTTGAAGCCCTCTTCAATAAGCCTTTGTATCTCTTGGTCTATCTCTTTGGCAACCTCTTCAGAGTAATTCTTCTTGGTTGAAAAATCTTTGCCCAAAAAAACTTCATCTGAGGAGCTGTAATTAACAGGGCCTAGCTTTTCACTAAATCCATATTTGGTTACCATGTCTCTGGCAATTTCCGTGGCTCTCATGATATCATTGGAAGCTCCTGTTGAAATATCGTCAAGGGTTAGTTTTTCCGCAACTCTTCCACCTAATAGATGAACAATCTGCTCCTTCATATCGGTTTTTGTTCCGTAATACCTTTCTTCTCTTGGAAGAACCATAGTAAAGCCCCCGGCTCTTCCCCTTGGAATAATGGTGATTTGGTGAACGGGATCAGCATTAGGTAGGCTGTGGGCAACTATAGCATGGCCTGCCTCATGGTAGGCTGTAAGCTTTCTTTCCCCTTCACTTATTACACGGCTCTTCTTTTCTGGCCCTGCAATAACCTTTGTTATGGACTCTTCAATTTCATCCATCCTGATTTTCAAACCGTTTCTTCTGGCAGTTAGAATTGCGGCTTCATTAAGCAGGTTTTCAATATCCGCAGGAGTAAAACCCGGGGTTCTACGAGCCAAAACCTTAGGATCCACCTCTGGGTCAAGGGGCTTGTTTTTAGCATGAACTCTAAATACCGCTTCTCTACCTTTTATATCTGGGATACCAATCACTACTTGTCTATCAAATCTACCTGGTCTTAAAAGTGCTGGATCAAGAATATCAGGCCTGTTAGTAGCGGCTAATATAATAATTCCCAGATTATCCCCAAAACCATCCATTTCTACTAACAGTTGATTCAGGGTTTGTTCTCTCTCATCGTGGCCACCACCAAGACCGGCCCCTCTTTTTCTACCTACTGCATCAATTTCATCGATAAAAATAATGCAAGGTGCACTTTTTTTTGCTTGGTCAAATAAATCACGGACCCGAGAAGCTCCCACACCTACAAACATTTCAACAAAATCTGAACCAGAAATAGAAAAGAAGGGAACTCCAGCTTCTCCTGCCGCAGCCTTAGAAATATATGTTTTACCTGTTCCCGGAGGACCAACCAATAAAATTCCTTTAGGTATTCGGGCACCAAGATTTCTATATTTTTGAGGGTACTTTAGGAAATCTACAATCTCTTCAAGTTCCTGCTTTTCTTCATCCAGTCCTGCCACATCCTTAAATGTGACCCGGGACAATTCATCTCCCTTGGCCAGTCGAGCTTTGGATTTCCCAAACTGCATAACCTTGCCCCCGCCACCTTGCTGACGCATGATCATAACCCAGAAGAAAATAATAACACCAATTAAAAGGAGTGTTGGCAACATGCTAACATACCAAGGAGTGACAACCGGTTTGTCCGATGAGTAGGTCAAAACCCCTGCCTCTACTTGTGGGAACACGTATTTCTCATTGATTATCTGGATGTCTACAAAGGAGGAAGCATAGGAATACACCATATCCCCACTTCTTAATTGTCCTGTTAATTTTGTCTCAGTAATGTTCAGTTCCTTTACTTGCTCATCTGACATATATTTTACAAATGTGGATATAGGAACTTCCTTTATGGCTTGTTCTTGTGGAACTCCTTTATAAAACCATGCCATGAATATGACAATGGCAAATATCAACAAGTATACGCCGATGTTTTTAGCTAGTCTGTTCAATTATCCAATATCCTCCTTCAAATTTTAACTTGTAACCCTTTGCTACACGGGTTCTAATTAAGCCGAATCCTGGCCCTACATTTTCTTCTTCTGTTATAATTTCATTAACTGCTTCGCTTAAGAGTATATCCTCACCAAGTATTGCTATAACCTGCCCCCCTTTGGCTACCAAAGGTAGTTCATCACGGCTACTTCGGGGAACTTTCTCATCTACGAAAAAATCTTGTATTTTTTTTCTTCCCACCATATCAAGGGATATGAAATCACCAGCTTGCCTTGTTCTAACTACAGCCCCTTCAGGAAGCTTTAACTTGCTACAAAGTATGTCCATTGGAAGGGCCTTGTTAGCATTTCCTTTATTTTCATTGTAAAAAATTACATCTTCGTATTGGACCTTTACCCTGTAGCCTCTTGGAAGATCAATGGAGCTTCCAGTTTTCCTCTGGACTAAAAGATGATTTATAGCTTCAATGTGGGCAAAGGTAAAGTCCTGTTCTAGGCCTATCTCTGCCAAGATCATCACGTAAGCTCTTTTTCTAACAGGGGCCTCCATATCTAGCATTTTTTGGATACTATAACGTCCTTTTTCTATAGATGCCTTCTCTATAGCATCTTTTGCCAGGGTCTGAAAATAATTTCTATCTCCTCGCGCATTTTCCCCTAAGCGATTCAAACAATCTGTAATGTTAGGGTTGTAATGCTCTTCTATGTAGGGTATAAGTTCCAACCGTAGTTTGTTACGTTGATAAATAGGTTCTTGATTGGTCCTATCCTGATTAGCAACCAGACCTTTTTCCTCCAAGTATTTTTCAATGTCTATCCTAGATGTCCCCAAAAGAGGTCTCACTATAAGAGTATCTTCTAGCCATTGGCGGCGATAATCCATGCCCCCAAGGCCGTCTGTCCCAGTTCCTCTTAGTATTCTCATTAAAATGGTCTCGCCTTGGTCTTCAAGATTGTGGGCCAAAGCGATTTTAACAGATTTTCCAGGGACTCGCTTTATGGTTCTAGATGCTCTTAAGAAGGCTTCATACCTTGCCTCACGACCAGCCTCTTCACTGGTCATAGACCTTTCCTTGGCCATGTCCAAGCAATTTACCTTCATAGAGTAACAAGGAATATCCAAGTCATAGCACCATTTCTCTACTCTCTCCTGCTCTTGATCACAAACATCAGGCCTAAGTCTGTGGTTTACATGAACTGCCATCAACATGAGGCCCAATTCTTCTCGAATGTTGCATAAACAATCAAAAAGGCATAAAGAATCAGGGCCTCCTGAAAGGCCCACCAATACTGTATCACCTTTTTCTATGAGATTTTCTTCCAGCAAGGCTCTTTTTATTTTCTCTATCATCGGAGAAAATTATACCACAAATTTTTGTCGTCAACAACAAAAGATAACCCTTTTCTTAGTGGTATATTGTAGAATTCTAAATGAATGGTTAAAACTATTAGATATTTCCTAAAATAAGACGCTTCCTGCCAAGTAGGATGCAGCCGTCTCCACACTCATACCTTCAAAGATATAGCTATCATCGGCCTTAAAAGAAACTGTTTGTTCTTCTAGAGTAACATCCTCATAGACACCAGAATCCAGGGCCCCTTGATAGGCAATTTCACTGCTGGCTGGATCAACATAGTAGGTCTCGCTTTGGGTGTATGCATAAACACCTTCTTCAAAAAAATATGTAATTGTTGATTTGAAGAATTCACTCTCTCCACGTGCTACTATATTCCCCTCTTCAATGGTGATTTGGGTGGTAGCAGCATCCGTATTAGTTGATGGAATGTAAGGATCTGGATCAGCTTTTTCGCATCCTACAAAGGACATCAAAACAATCAATGACACAATTACAAGGCAAAACTTCTTCATAATTTTTAATTACCTTTCTACGCTTTAATATCAAAAAACCTAATACCATTTTCTAGGGTTTTCCTAGCAACTTCTTCAAAGGATATCCCTTTTATTTCCGCCAATTTTTTGGCTACATACTCAACATTTAGAGAAGTGTTGGGCCTTCCTCTAAAAGGAACAGGTGTAAGGTAGGGAGAGTCTGTTTCAATTAAAAGGTACTCCAAAGGCACTTCTTCAACCACTTCTATTAATTTTCTTGCATTACTATATGTTACAGGCCCTGCAATAGATATCGTTGCTCCTAGCTTAACGTACTGAAGGGCTTGATCCTTGCTACCACTGTAACAGTGAAGCAATACTCTTGCATCCTCATTTCCAAGGGAACCTGGCCTTTGGGAAAACCAGCTCTTTCTCTCAGAGGAAAAGGCACCTTCTTCTTTCAATATATCCAGAACCTCCCCGTGAGCATCCCTATCATGAATTACTATTGGCATCTTAAGAAGATTAGCCAATTGGATCTGTCTTCTGAACCAGTGTATTTGGTCTTCAGGAGATGAAATATTACGGTAGTAGTCAAGACCTATTTCACCGATAGCTTTGGCTTCTGGTTTTTCTGCCAAAGCCTTTATTAGTTGCAACTGATCTTCATCAAAGTCTTTTGCATCATGGGGATGACAGCCAACCACTGCATAGCACCAAGGAAAGCGTTGGGCATGCTTAAGGGCCAAGGCCGATGAGGCAAGGTCAAAACCTACATCCATAACATAGGAAAGATTAGAAGCTTCTATATCTCTAAATAATTTTTCCCTTTGTCCATCCTTGTATGATTCATTATTTAAGTGTGCATGGCTGTCAAATAGCATTTCCAACTCCTTATCGATTTTTGAATATATAGTGTTGCCCTAGGTTACAGGATTCCCATCCTCGGCTATGGTTGAAACGAATTCAAAACGTTCTTGCCCATCAAGAATATTATCTGCAAACATAATCATACCTCGTGATTCCAAACCCCGAAGATTTCTGGGCTTTAAGTTAGCAACTACAACAACCTTTTTCCCTATACAGTCTTTTGGTTTGTGAGAGCTAGAGACCCCAGAAATTATCTGTCTGGTCTCAGTTCCCATCTTAACTTGGAAAACAAGTAGCTTATCAGCATTAGGATGCTTCTCAGCTTTCAATATAGTTCCAACCCTAAAGTCTATCTTATCAAAAGTATCATATTCTATTTCGTCCTTCAAGACCAAGGGTATATTAACTTCTTTTTCTCCCATCTTCATGGATTCAAGTTCCTTTAGCTCTGCTTCAACATCCATTCTAGGGAAGATAGGTTGACCACCTTTTACTGTTTCTCCACCCATCATATGGAAGTTGAAGGCTTCTTCCCAGCTTGGTTCTTCTGTTCCTAAGCCCAGTTGAGATCTGATTTCCATAGTAGTTGAGTGCATAAAAGGATATATCAAGACGCTGATAATACGAAGACTTTCTGCCAAGTTATGCATAACCCTATCCAGTCTCTCTTTGTTTTTTTCATCTCTTGCCAAAATCCAAGGAGTAGTTTCATCAATATATTTATTGGCTCTCGCTACTACATGCCATATTTCTTCCAAAGCATGGTTGAATTCGAAGCCATCCATATACTTCTCAACTTTTCGTCCAGCCCCTAGGGCAATTGCTTCTAGGTCAACATCAAAGCTCTCACTTTCATGGCCGTCCTCAATTTTCCCCGGCATTATCCCTTGGCAATACTTGCCAATCATACTAACAGTTCTGGATACCAAATTGCCTAGGTCGTTTGCCAAATCATAATTAATCCTCTTAATCATTATTTCATTTGTGAATAGTCCGTCTTGTCCAAATGTATACTCTCTTAGAAGGAAATATTTTAAGGCATCGATGCCGTATCGTTCAATTAGTTTTACTGGGTCTACTACGTTACCCTTTGATTTGCTCATTTTCCCACCGTCTAGCAAAAGCCAGCCGTGACCTAACACCTGTTTTGGCAGAGGTAAATCACATGACATCAGCATGGCAGGCCATATAATAGAATGAAATCTTACTATTTCTTTACCCACCAAGTGAACGTCTGCAGGCCAGTACTTTTCGAAGAGTCCCGGGTCATCAGGATATCCTAAGGCAGTAATATAATTCGAAAGAGCATCTAACCATACGTATATTACATGCTTGTCGTCAATGGGTACAGGTATTCCCCAATCAAAGGATGATCGGCTGATACATAGGTCGTCTAGGCCCTGCTTTACAAAAGCAACCATCTCATTTCGACGGGTATCTGGCATCAAAAATTTAGGGTTTTTCTCGAACAGTTCCAGCAATGCGTCTTGGTACTTGCTCATTCTGAAAAAGTAAGCTTCTTCCTTGGCCGCTTCAACGCTTCTGCCGCAGTCGGGGCAAGACCCATCATTTAGCTGGCTTTCTGTCCAAAAACTTTCACAGGGGGTGCAATACATTCCCTGGTATTCCCCCTTATAGATATCCCCTTTTTCATACATCTGCATAAACATAGCTTGAACCCTTTTGATATGTCTGGGTTCTGTGGTTCTTATAAAATCATCATAGGATATCTCCATAACCTTCCAGAGTTCTTTGATGTTAAGAACAATTTTATCTACATATTCTTGGGGTGTCACTCCTGCTTTATCTGCAATTGTTTGGATTTTTTGTCCATGTTCGTCAGTTCCCGTCAAAAAATGAACATCATAACCTGCCAATCGTTTAAATCGAGCCATGGCATCTGCCATCACCGTACAGTATGTATGGCCGATGTGTAAGTTGTCACTTGGATAGTAAATAGGAGTACTTATATAGTATGTGCCTTTGGAATTTGTCATAGTTAACCTCTCTTTCTTCTTTGTTGCATCATGAAGTATATCACGAAAATCTGGAACTTGGCAACAACTTCCAAAGACCATTTAGGTGGGGAAATATTCCTTTGATGGTTTATTTATGCTATAATATCAGTTATGAAAATTATCAGCAAAATATACCTTCCTTATATACCCCTAATCATTTTAACAGGAGTCCTTATTTTGGGCCAAGCAATTCTCCAACTGGAGTTGCCTAAATATATGGCTCGAATTATTGATGTGGGCATTTTAGAAGGAAACATTCCCTATATCTATGAAACCGGGATCTTTATGCTCCTTATATCTCTTCTCCTGGCAGCCTTTGCCGTGGTGGTGAGTTTTTTGGCGGCAAGAATTTCTTCTAGATCTGCCGGGGCATTAAGATCCAAAATCTTTGATAAGGTAACCAGTTTTGGCAGTTCCGAAATGGAACAATTCGGAACCTCCTCATTGATTACAAGGGCAACAAATGACGTGCTACAAGTTCAAACAGCCTCTCTTATGTTGCTCAGAATGGGTTTCTTTGCTCCAGCCATGGGAATTGGTGCTTTAGTAATGGCTGTGAGAACTAGCCCCGACTTAACTTGGACCATCGTGGTGTCCCTTATCGCAATACTTGTTCTGGTTTTAGGCGCTGTGGTTCTTACAATACCAAGATTTAAAATACTTCAAAAACTAATGGATAGACTAAATCTTATTATGAATGAGCGCCTATCAGGAATTCTGGTAATTAGGGCCTTTCAAAGAGAATTGGCAGAGGAAGAGCGTTTTGACCTAGCCAACCACCGTTTGAAAAGAACAAACCTATTCGTTAGTAGGGTAATGTCACTAATGATGCCAGGGATGACACTGGTAATGTCTTATGGGTCCCTCCTAGTAGTTTGGGCGGGAGCCGGCCTGATTGCAAACAACCAATTAGCAGTTGGGGACATGATGGCCTTCATCCAATATGCCATGCATGTTGTTATGTCCTTCCTTTTCCTTACAATGTTTTTTATAATGATTCCCAGGGCCATGGTATCAGTTCAAAGAATTTCTGAGGTGCTTTCAAAGGACCCTTTAATCAAGGATATTTGTGGAAGTGAAGTGGAAAGCCTTCCAAAAAACACTCCTGGAACCATTGTTTTTGACAAGGTTTCATTTAGATATCCTGATGCAGAAGAGGATGTGCTTTGCAATATTTCTTTTACTGCAAAACCCGGTACCACTACAGCAATAGTTGGGGGAACTGGTTCAGGAAAATCCACCTTGGTAAATTTAATCCCTCGTTTTTATAATGCAACTAAAGGCAATATTTATATAGACGGTGTGGACACCTGTAATGTTCCTTTGGCTAATCTCCGAGATTTGATTGGATATATTCCACAGAAGGGAATTCTTTTCTCAGGAACTATTGAATCAAATATTAAATACGCAAAACCCCATGCAGAACAAGGAGAAATGGAAAGGGTAGCAAGGATAAGCCAAGCCTTTGATTTTATACAAGAAAAGTCTGAAGGCTTTGATACTTCCATATCCCAAGGAGGCACCAACGTCTCTGGAGGCCAACGACAAAGGATTTCCATTGCAAGGGCATTGATAAAGAACTCCCCTATCTATATTTTTGACGATAGCTTTTCTGCCCTTGATTTTCAAACAGAGGCTGCCCTGAGACAAGCCCTAAAAAAAGAATCTTCAAACTCCACTATAATAGTGGTGGCCCAGAGGATAAGCACCATCAAAGAGGCAGAGAATATTATTGTTATGGACCAGGGACATCTGGTTGGCCAAGGGACTCACAAGGAATTGTTGTCCACCTGTTCTGTTTATAGGGAATTAGCCGCATCCCAACTTGCAATAGATAATGAGAGGGGTGATTCCAATGGCAAATCCTAAGATTCAAAACCCCAAGGGTCCAAGAGGCCCTATGTCTGGAATGATGCCCGGAGATAAACCCAAGAATTTCAAAGCTACCATGAGAACTTTGGCTGCATATTTACGTCCCTTCAGATTGCGATTACTAATAGCAACAGTGGCTGCAATACTCTCTGTTGTTTTTTCTGTGGTTGCTCCTATGATACTTGGGCGGGCAACAGATGTAATAGCAGATTCTGTTATTACTTCTTCTCCACTAGATTTCAATGCCTTAGGCTATATACTTATTTTACTGGTAGTCCTCTATGGAATTTCCACTATATTTTCTGGATTAATGGGCTTTATCATGGCGGGTATTTCACAAAAGATCAGCTACCAGCTTCGAAAGGAATTGTCCGAAAAAATCGATAGGCTACCTCTTAAGTATTTTGATACAAGAACTCAAGGAGAGTTGCTTTCACGGGTAACAAATGATGTTGACACCATAAATTCTACTCTCAACCAGTCTTTAGCACAAATATTAACCTCTGCGATTACCATAGTAGGGATATTGTCACTTATGATCTATATAAATCCCTTTATGACTTTAGTGGCTCTTGTAACATTGCCCCTATCTTTTATTGTGGTTAAACAAGTTGTTAAAAAATCTCAAGGACATTTCAAAGACAACCAAAGGTTTTTAGGTGAAGTCAATGGGCATATAGAAGAAATGTTTTCAGGCCATGTAATTGTTAAGGCCTTTAACGGGGAGCCCCAGTCTAAGGAAACCTTCGAATCCTGGAATCAACAGCTAGCTAAGGCTGGAGAAAAATCCCAGTTTATTTCTGGTACAATGATGCCTCTTACAAGTTTGATAGGTAATATAGGCTTTGTCCTAATCTGTGTAGTTGGGGGATATTTAGCCTTTAATGGCCGAGTTTCTATAGGAAATATACAAGCCTTCCTACAATATATTCGCACATTCAACCAACCAATATCTCAATTGGCAAATGTGGTTAATGTGCTTCAGTCAACTGCCGCAGCTGCGGAAAGGGTATTTGAGTTACTTGCTGAAGATGAAGAAGTTCCAGACCAAGACTTATTACCTTTCCCATGCCTAGACCAAATCCGAGGGGAAATAACATTTGATCATGTGAAATTTGCCTATCCGCAAAATCAGGCTTCCCAAGAAAAATTGCTTATAAAAGATTTTACCTTCTTGGCAAAGCCGGGGCAAAGAATAGCAATTGTAGGCCCAACTGGGGCTGGAAAAACTACAATAGTAAAACTTCTTCTCCGTTTTTACGAGCTAAATGGAGGCAGGATTTTGTTAGACGGAGTAGATATTAAAAGATACAGCCGACAAGATCTAAGAAGCGCCTTTGGAATGGTACTTCAAGATAATTGGCTCTTTTCTGGAACAGTATCAGATAATATTAGGTACGGTTGTATCAATGCCAGTGATGAGGAAATAGAAAGGGCCGCTAAAGCTGCCCATATAGACCATTATATTAAGACCCAACCTGGGGGTTACCATATGGAAATCCAAGAGGATGCTAGCAACCTATCTCAAGGACAAAAGCAGCTGCTAACAATGGCCCGAGCCTTTTTGGCAAGTTCACCTGTTCTAATCTTGGATGAAGCTACAAGTTCCGTAGATACCAGAACCGAAGTTCAGATTCAAAAGGCTATGGCCGATCTTATGAAAGATAAAACCAGCTTTGTTATTGCACATCGCCTATCAACTATTCGAGATGCAGATGTTATTTTGGTTATGAAAGAAGGAGATATTGTTGAGCAAGGTAGCCACCAAGAATTACTCGCCCAGAAGGGTTTTTATAAGACCCTATACGAAAGTCAATACGAATAAAGCTTCTCCCCCTTTCGGAAGAGAAGCTTTATTCCCTATATAATTTATGCCAGCCTATTAATCCCCAATATGGACGTATAATTCCTTAAGGGTCCTATTGTCTAAAACTTTTATAGTCTCTCCCTTCATGCTCATCTCCAACATTCCTACCGGAGATGGCATATTTTTTTAAGAGCTTTTCTAGTCTTGGGTTGCTAGCATTATCCTTCTCACAAAGCTTCTTTTCACCAGGTGTTAGGTCACTAATGGCTTTCATGTGCCTCCTTATAGGCCTGGGCAGGATAAGGAGAAATAGTCCTGGAGTAACCACCAAGAGATCAATTACAAGCCACAGTAAAACCCACTTCCATAAATCCTCAGCCTCTCCCAACTCCATCCCTCCATAAATAACAAAGAGGAGACCTAGGATGAAAATCAACATTGGAAGATATTTACCCTCAATACGGTTGATTGCCTTTCGTAAAGGAGGGTCATACCATAACTCTCCTTGGCTTTTAAATATATAAGAAGAGCCCCTAAAATTCGTATAGGCTATATAGAAGGCCGCTTTTATATCTTCCTGGGTGATTTTTTTAGACCTAGGGATTTCCTCTGTAATAGGTTCATTAACATAGGCCACCAATGTCTTGATAGCTCTTCCTTCACCCATAATTCCAATTATAGGTGGGTCACAGGGGTTGATCTCCATAATTAGCTGGTCCCCTTGATTTATCCTTTTTATTCCTTCCTCAGATGCTAGCAATAAATATCCTTGGGCACAATATAGGCCTAGGGTAAGCCCATCAAAAGCAGGGCCTAAAAACTCCTTAGGGATTTTAATATTACACCGTTCTTTTTGGAGCTCAATTGCTTCCATCAGCCCCAGATTTCCTTTTGAAACCATTAAGTTATAGTCTAGGGCTTTACCAAAACTTATTGTGGCTTCCTTGCCATCAAATTGATCTTGTTCCCATTGGGACAATCGAGAAACTCGACTTCCCTCAAAGGCTAAAATCACTTCTCCTTCTAGGACCATAAGGGTTCTATTGTAGTCTGGCAAGGGAGTAAAATGGCTTTCTTCTGCCTCTATTGTGGCTTGACTGAGCCTAAACACAAAGTTTTGCTCTTCATAAGAGGACTCTTGGGGATAGATATAAATCTCTCGAGTCTTACCTCCAGGCCACTGTTTTACCCTAGATTCTCTCTCTTCATATATTCTTGTTGAAATAATTTGTCCCATTACTTTTCCTTAGCCCCAAGCCTAACTGTTACCAATAAGAGTCCAATAAAATATAATATCAATATACCAAGGGTTGCAAAGAGCAAGGGGGTGGATTTGGGTGCCATTCCAATCAAGATTAACATTGGGAGAGCAAATACTATAGCAGAACAAGACCCCGTAACCATATTGTTGGCAGCAGGTGTTTTCAAGCCTGGGTCAATCTCTCGAAGGAGTAGAATACCTGAGCTTACAGTTCCCGTCATCATTCCATACATCGAAAGAAATCCCTCGTAATAATAATCGGGATATAAAATTCCAGTTATCCACTTCATGTAAAAGAAAGTCCCAAGGCCCCCTGCTAAACCCATTAAGATAAAAACCACCCAATTACCAGAAAGATCTCCGATTTCAATTGATGCTATTCCTGCAACAATCATAACGTCAAAGGCCAAGCCTGTGAAGCGGCTTAAAAGGTAATTGTTTTGATATTGTCTGGTCATAATTGATTTATTCTTCAAATTTCTTAGAACTAGCCTAAGTAGCATAGCTAGAAGTGACCCCACTATAAAATTAAATCCCCATAATAAACTGTTAACTGTGTTCCCTAGGGCTGGGGAAATCTCAGTAATTCCCGAGGTTAATCCCCATGTGGTTAGGTATGTTCCCAGGTAAACCAGGAGCACCAATGCCACTTGGACGGAAAGTCTGTCTACGGATTCTGAGACAGGTATCTCGTCCTTCTGCTCAAACATATCAATAGTAACCGAACCGGAAATTTCTTCATGGCCGTTAGCTTTGATTAGATTTCTCTTCTTTAATACATTAAGGTAAATAACCCCTGCAATACAGGCCCAAAGGAATCCGCTAGCAGCAATTGCCAGGGCGAAAGATCGTCCTCCCACCATTCCCAGGCTCTGGTATATAGTACCTACATTGTTTGCTTGGCCTGGCCCCTGACCAAAACCCATGGGCAAAAGTATACCTGCAGCCTTAAAGAAGTTGGGCATAAAAGTGTAACCTACACCAATTGTAATAAGAAGGCCCATGATTCCTTGGACAAGATAGGTGCTTACAATCAATGACCCACTTCTTATCCCTATCCAACGACCCTTTTCTTCCATTGCCGTAAACTCGGGAACCCGAAGTGTCATTGCAATAAATCCCAGAGCAATCCCATGGTAGGTTATCATCTCAAGGAGTTCTAGTTCCATATTTAGTAGGCCCAAAGATCGTAGAGCAAGTAATATAAAACCCCCTAAAACCGCTGTGGGCATCAATGAATTCCTGACAGGCCTAAAGTTCCTTCGAAGAGCATTTGCAGCTAAAACAGTTGCTGCTATAATTCCAAGTTGTACAACTACATCCCACAATCCTACATTTGCTGCTGAAAAATCCATAAATGATTCCCCTTTCACGATTAAATTCTTCTTAGGTCTCCTCTCCCGGTGATGTGTTGAAAAAAGCTTACATACTTTCTAGCACTTCTTGGGGTCTTGGAAATGATTTCATAATTATCACCTTGAGAAGAAAAGACCAAGGTTTGCTTTCCATGGACATTTAAATCTGAAATCTCTCTAAATAAGAAATCTCTGTTCCCAATAACCAGGCGATTAGAGTAAATTGCCAAGTTTCCATAGGCAACTTCTTTTCGATTATGTGAATACCTATCAATTAAAAATAGAGTTTCCCCTTCATCTGAAAATGCTATTTCTTTGCCTATTGTAGATGAGAGGGCTTTCATTTTATCTCCTTGCCAACTATCCCATTCAACAAGGGTATTAAAGGGCAGGCACTCCCCGTGAATGAATCCATATTCATCTATACTAGAAGACATATCACACCTGCTACAATAAAAGACCTCACCCTTGCTCTTAAGGGTTCCTATGCTTTCACAAAGTGGGCAAATATACAATGATACCTCCAACCATTCAGCAAGATTTTTTCCCTTATAAGCTACGGGGGACTCCAACTGGCGGAGATAAGCATCTTCATGTATATCTCTTTCTATCAATTGGTTTATCTCTAAGTCGGTTAAGTCCTCTATATCACTATATGGGTAGACTCCTACAACATATCCCTTCATCTTTCCACGCCGTCCCTTAGCTGCCCATCTGGGGCTTGTAAAGTAGCCCCCTTCAAAGCGGTAGGTAACTATGGTGGTTCGGCATGCCTTAACCAGTTTTCCTGTGGATGGAGCTATGGATTTGGTGGTTCCAGTGAAACTACGATTTCCTTCAGGAAAAATGCAAATGTTATGGCCGTTTTTTATCCGCCGCATAAGCTCTTTTACAGCGCTGACATCGGTGTCCCCCTTCATCTTAGATATAGGGTCAGCCACCCATTCAATAACTCGGGATTTCCAACCCCAACTAAAAACATGCTCGCTGGCTAAGAAATATAAGTGTTGGGGAAAACTCCTTGACAATAAAAGGGGATCTGTGTCCATGGTATGGTTAGATAGTATTATACAAGGCTCCTTGATATAGGGGGCCCTTTCACTTTTTAACCCATAGATTAATCCTGTGAAAGGGTAAAGCAGCCTTCGAATAAGCTTGTATAGGATGACATGTCTTCTCCAGTGCTTCATGCTAAAGATCCCAGGGCTTCTGCATCACCCAGCTTTGTTAGTTCTTCTTGCTCTAGTACAGTGTATGCAACTTTTCCCACCAGGGTTCTAGGCAGAGATTCTCTGTATTCAAACTCATAAGGCATGGCATATCTTGCAATGTTTTTAATACAATGCTCGTATATACTATCCTTAACCTCATCGGTTTCTTCTATGCCTGGTTTTAATACCAAGAAAGCCTTAACTTTCTCCATTTTATAGGCATCAGGTACACCTATTACCGTGGACATTAGTACGGCAGGATGAGCATCCAGCACATTTTCTATTTGAGATGGGTAAATCGAATACCCAGAAGATATAATCATCCTTTTAATACGTTGCTTGAAATAAATAAATCCATCAGAATCCATAAGGCCCATGTCTCCAGTGTGTAGCCAGGTCCGCCCATCACTGTGAGTTTTCAAAACATTATTTGTTTCCCCGGGGTCCTTTAAGTAACCCAACATTACAGAGGGCCCAGATATACATATCTCACCATCTTCTCCATAAGGAAGCTCTTCAATGGTTTCAACCTTGCAAATCTTATAGTAGGTATCTGGAAAAGGAATTCCTATACTTCCTTCTTTATAAAAATCTTTAGGAGTCAGGCAGCTAGCGGTAACGCATTCGGTGGTCCCATAACCCTCTCGAATTTGAACCTGAGCTCCTCGGTCCTTCAAAAAGACATCTACTTTTTTCTTAAGCTCAGTGCTAAGAGAATCGCCACCTGAGAAAACACCCTCAAGACAACTTAAGTCTACCTGTTCCATCTCTTTGTTTCGAAGAAGTGCTTCAAAAAGGGTGGGAACCCCTGCTATGTAATTGGGCTGGTATTTTTTTAAGAGGGCACCATAGGTATCCACATTAAACTGGGGAACCAGTATTTCTTCGCATCCATAACAGAGGCCTGTATGGATACCAACGCCTAACCCAAAGCCATGAAAAACAGGCATAATAGCCAACATACGGTGACCTGTTACCAGGCAATCTCCCAAAGCAGCAGTCTGCATTGCCAGGGCATTAAAGTTTAGATTTGAAAGAACAATCCCCTTTGTTGTACCTGTAGTTCCTCCACTATATAATATTACAGCAGGGTCTTGGGCCTTGCCCTGGTATTTATATTCCCCCTTGTATTTTTTGCCAACCTCCATAAATTCCTTGTAAAAAACAGTTCCTGGCCCTACAGGGACAGGGGCAATTTTTCGGCCTTTACTTAGCCAAAAGCCTAGAGCCATAAGTGGTTTTAGCACTTCACCTATGGATGTAACTATTATATTCTCTAATTTTGGGGTTTCCTTGCGAATGCTTTCAAACTTAGAGTAAAATGCATCTAATGTAATTGCCGCAACGCTTTCTGAAAGGTTAAGGTAAAAGGCTATTTCCCCTTGGGCTGAAAGAGGGTGCACCATATTGGGTATTCCACCCATAAGATTTAGACCATAGAACATAATAATAGCTTGAGGCATATTGGGTAAGCAAATAGTAACCTTATCACCCTTTTTTATTCCCATGGCTACTAAGGCTTTAGCACAAGTATGGATTCGATCAAGGAATTCTCTATAAGTTGCCTTTACCCCTAAAAAGTTATAGGCAGGGCCGTCCATAAAAGAAAGGGCCTGATCTTCCAAAAAATCAACCATTGTTCCAGTGGGATAATCCAAAGATTTGGGAATTGTCCCATATGAATTTAGCCAAGGGGCTTTTACCATATTATTGTTCATAATCTATCTTCTCCTTTACTGGATCTAGTAGTAGGCCGGGGTTAGAAATAATATGTCTAAGAATTTTCACGGATTGGGCAAAGTAAAAGCCGTCAGCTATCCGCTCATCCAGGGTTATTCCGAAGTCACAAATTGAACGTAATTCTTCCTTGCCATCTTTGATAAGTCTTTCTTGCCGCACAGTTCCAATTGTAACCATTAGGGAATTATTTCCATAATTATTGAGATGGTGGTAACATGCATTACATTGGATGCTTCCCAGATTGGAAATCAATACACTGGTATAATTAGGGTCTTCAATACAAATGGATTTTGGCATCCAGCCATGGTAATCTAAGAACCTAAAAACCCCTATAAGCATCCTACAAAAAAATCGGGGAGCTATGGCGAAAAGGCCCAACAAGCTATCTGCACCGCCCTTACCCTTTGCTCTGATATCTTTTGCTGACTGTGATATATTATCACTTATTTCTAGGAGAGACATATCTTGGCCAACATCTAAGATCTTTACCACTTCCTTGGCATCGTCCCCAAAAAAAGTTTTTATGACAAAGGCAAAGGTCAATCTTCTACGCTGGTAAAATCTTCGTCCACTTATAAACCTATTTAGATAGGGCCTGTTATGAATTGTTTTTGCAAGAGCTGTTATAAAACAATGAAATAGTGTGATTTTCAAATGGGGATTTGCTGCTTGGATATTTTTTAGTTCCTCCAATAGTTCTGTTACATCAATAGACTCTAATGTATATACCTCTGAGTCACAACGGTTGGTAAACAAATAAGGCATAAGAGCTTGCATGCCATCCAAAGATTTAACCCTGGTGCCGTCCCAGCGGTCACCCCATTTTATTTTTTCTTTCAATTTTCTCATTACCTTTACATTGCTTGAATATTTAGTCATTTGATCACTTGATCATTTGCTGCGTTTTATAAGGCCTTTATAAAGTCCATAGTTCATCCAAAGAAGGTACACGGTTTTCTGGCATATACTGAGCTATGCGGGACACATTCATTAAATGAGTATAGGTTAGGTTTTCCGAAATTGAATTGTTACCCCAAGTTCCGCACCCCAAGGTGTTTGTAGGATTTAGCCCATTATAGTAACTCCCTCCTGCATTAAAGGAGCTTATTTGGTTTACTACAAAACGTGAGGCCGAAAGAGTTTCTGCTGCATACTCAATATTCTTTATATTGTCTGAATGTATAGCAACAGTATGACCTTTCCCCTCAACTTCCAAATTTGCCTTGGCTATTTCAACAGCTTGGTGAAAATCATCGTATCCATTAATCACAAGAACTGGGCACATTTTTTCCTTTGATAAAAGCTCATCTGGGCCATAACCATCACCTTCTACCACAATAACCTTACAGCCCTTTGGAACATCTAGTCCAGCCATCTTCCCTACCACTTCTGCAGACTGACCTACAGCATGGCGGCTCATTGAGCCATCAGGAAAAATTGTTTTTCTCAAAGCTTCTTTGTCTCTAGGATCATCTATTAACAGGGCTTCTTCTTCTCTGAAAACCTCAAGGATTTTCTCCCTATGGTCACGGGGGTAAATCACACTCTGTTCTCCCGAACAAATAATACCGTTATCAAAGATTCTGCCTTTTATGATTTTTGAGATGGCTTCCTTGTAATCCACATCTTTGTCAATGATACATTGTACATTACCCGCTCCCACACCTAGTGCAGGGCGGCCAGAGCTATATGCTGCCTTCACCATACCCATCCCACCCGTTGCGATAACTACATCGCAGGCGGCAATGAGATTTCTTGTGTTATCTCGTGACTGTTCACCTAATATCTGCACCAGATTATCTGGTGCTCCCACAGCCTTTATAGCTGCCTGCATAAGTTCCACAGCATAGGTGCTGCACTTAATAGACTTATGGTGGGGGGTAATGATAATTGCGTTTCCTGACTTCAAGGCAAACATCACATTACTCATGGGGGTGACAATGGGGTTGGTGCAAGGAGTAATTGCTGCTATAACCCCTACAGGTTTTGCCACTGTTGTTATTCCCGTAAGAAGGTCTCTATCCAGAATTCCACGGGACTTTTTCCCTTTTAAGCTATGCCAAATAATCTCAGCTTTGTTGGTATTTTTGATGGTCTTATCTTCGACATTTCCCATACCAGTTTCTTCTACTGCCATTTCTGCTAGTTTTAGGGCATTTTCATGTACGGCCCTTCCTGCTGCCATAACTGCTCTATCTACCTGTTCTTGAGTCATCTCCTCAAATAGCTGCTGGGCAGACCGGCCCCTTTTTACGTATTCATTTATATAATTTTGGCTCATCATCTCTTCTTCTGTTAGGACAATTTCCTTAGTCATTTTACTTCCTTTCTTATTAATAGGCTTTATGTTAAAGGCTTCTCTTGGCCCTCAATTTGAGCTTCTATGTAATCAGCTTTAAGCTCAGCTTTCTCCCTTATCCTCGGTATCATTTTTCCCGATTCCAAAAGCCCAATAAAAACAGTTACCAATTTTGGATCAAACTGTCTACCTGACATGTTAATAAGCTCCTTCATTGCATAATCAACAGTATTAGGAGCCTTGTAGGGTCTTAAAGATATCATAGCATCAAAGCAATCCGCTATACACAAAATTCTTGCAGACAAAGGAATGTCATCTCCTGCTATTCTACGTGGGTAGCCTTTACCATTATACCATTCATGATGGCCAATAACCGCTGGTATTACGTAATCCAAGGAAGGTAAATGCCTAATAATGCTAACAGAACTCTCTACATGACCCTGCATTATACCGTATTCCTCTTTTGTAAGAGGCCCTGGCTTATTCAAAACAGATTCGGCTATACCGATCTTGCCAATATCATGAAGAAGTGCAGCTTCACGTATAATCTCAACGGTATCTTCCCCTAGGCCTACTCCGTAAGCTAGTTCTGTGGAGTAGTAGGCAACATTTTTGGAATGGTCAAAGGTGTAATGGTCTTTGGCATCAATGGCAGCAGCAAGAGCATATATTGTTGATGCATACTCTGAATAAATTTCCTGTCTATTAGGCTCTTCATTATCCCCAGACTCTCCATTCCCTTCCAAACCGCTGGCACTTAAGGCAATGGAATTCTTGCCGCTTCTTTTCACCTTGTACACCGCTAATTCTGCATTATCCACTAGTTCTTTTATGCTAGTAGCTGTATAGGGTATAGCTGAAATACCAATGCTAACAGTTAAAATTTTCATTGAGTAATCAGGCGAACTCTTGTTTAAGTCTAATATTTTATTTCGAATGCTCTGAGCCAGGTTCTTTGCTGAAAGCATGTCATGTCCTGGGAGAATGGCGGCAAACTCTTTACCACCCTGTCTGGCTACAAGGCCATCTGAATTAACACTGGCCTTCAAAATATCTGCCACCCTCTTTAGGGCGAGATCCCCCTCTTTGTTGCCATAAAGTTGGTTGTATAGCTTGAAATCGTCCAAGTTGAAAATTACCAGAGCAAGGGAATTTTCTCTGTTATTTTGGTATTCGGCCTCCAAGGTTTCATAGAAGCACTTGCGATTTAAGAGTTTAGTCAAATCATCAGTTCTTGCTTCCATAAAAGCCTTTTCATACAAGCTGGAATTCTTGATAGCAATGGAGCCAATTGCATTAACAGATTCCAAGAAACTGATATCATCATAAGAAAAACGAGCATTTCGTTCTTTTGCAGTAAGAAGGACCACCCCCACCAAATTATCTTCTTCTGATAATGGCACAAAACACTCAATACCCAAGTCTTGAAGAATACGTTTTTCCCCTTCCCACATGGAACGATAGTCTGGGAACCGCCTTAAGTCTTCCATAAACAAGCACTCTCTGCTCTTTTTTAATTGACGAATGATGGGATTGTCTGATGACAGGGTAAGTTGGAAGTTGTCTAGTGGATTTTCTGCATGAACCATTGAAAATGACTTGCCATTTGGAGAAGAAATGCATACATATGCATTCCTAACTAGCAAGGTGTTTTCAATTATGGCCACCAGCTCTTCCATTATTTCTGATATTTTAAGAGTTTTAGAAACTGAAACACTGAAATCTTTAAGGTGCTCAGCCCTTATTATTTCATCCCTTATAAAAACCCCATCTATGAATTTTTTAACTATGTAGTAAACAGCCAGAGAAAATAGGGCAAAGGCCACTGCAATAAGCATCACCTTTTGTTGGGTTTCAAAAACTACAAATCGGGCTAAAAACTTATCTATAGGTATTATCAGATTAGAAAATATAAAAATAGATAGGAGAGCTACAATTGCATAGCTAGAGGCTTTTGAAACTAAAAGAGTTAGCTTAAATAGTCGCCTTCGATAAAGGGCATAGAAAAGACAAAGAACCATTACCAATCCGGAAGCAATATCTATTGGTATCCCCCTGAAGGCTGGCAATAAAAGAAGTGCATGGCCTATAAAGATAGAGATGATTCCCACTGAAACTGCTGAAAACTGTTTTTTCCTAGCCACATCGTAGCGGAAGCAACGGACAATAAGCCAGAACATCTCTATGACCATTCCTCCACAAAGGATAAATAAGAAAATAACAGGCCATTTAATATCGTATATATAGCCTACATTTCCAATTTCATCAATAACAGCAGTAGGCATGGTTACAAGGACCCCAGTAAAGGTGTTTACGAAGCCTGCAAGCAAAACAAGAAGACCCCATACCTTATCTAACATAATGGGTTTGCTCCCAACAAAATCACGGACGAAGAGCATAAATGAATAGGTTATTAGCAGCAAGCCCCAAAGAGAAACATCGAACCAAAACTTCAGGGAAGGGGCATATCCCATCCTCATAAAAAAGCTACCACCGGTCCACAATACCCCGCTGATAAGCACGAAAATGAAAGCCTGGATGACCTTTGTTTTTTTTGCTGCCATAAATGCTAGAAGCAAGAAACCGTAACAAACAAGGGCGGCTATGGGGATGTAGACAAAGCTGTTAATCAGAGTCCTCACCTCCTCCGTTAACCCATACATTTCCTTGCATCTCCACCAGCTTTCGTACTTGCTGAGGATCGGGGTTAACCTTCCGCATATACCCCATACCTGATTTGCTATATTCCTTGAAGGTTCCACACTTGAGAATTGTTATATCTAGTGGGTCCATTCCCAATATTTTTTTTAGATCATCGTAATCTTGGTCCAAGTACTTAAAATAAATACTTAAGTGGTTTCTTAAGATTTCTCGGCTCATAGCACTGGTAGCCAGAGATTCTTTTTTCATCTCCACGTAAATATGCATTTGGGGTTTGTTTTGCGGTGTAAACTCCTTAAGAGCTATCCAGTCTTTTATAGCCAAGCCAGATAGCTTAATAACATTTTCAATGGCTCCCTTGGTAATCCTTGTAAATCCAGCGATATCAATAACGTCAGGGGTCCTGTCTATATACTTAAACCTGGGTATTCTTGATTCGTCTGTGGGGTTTTGGGGAGTGACGCAACGGTAGACATCCCCTACACGATACCTCATAAAGGCTCCACCCTTAAGGACAGAAACCACTAATTCATATTTTTCACCAGCTTCCACCTCATCCATTAAGCATGTTACAGGGTTGTAGGAGGGATCTAGTTCATTTCTCTCCATCTCTTTTTCGGAAATGAATTCATAGTAACAAGCATCAGGGAAAAATACCATTCCATCTCTTGTCCATGTTTCAGTGCCAATAAGGGTAGGCTCTGTTCCTGCAAAAAGTTCCATTGGTCTAATGCCCCAAAGGTCTTCCAGTTCATCTTTGTAACAACAATTATCAGTGCCTGCAACCATAAAGCCCTTTAGGTGGAAGAGGTCCTTTGGCTTCATCTCTCTGCCTTCTTTTTTGCACCGCCTCTTTGCTTTGAGGTAGCGGAAGACCATAGTGGGCGACATGGTTTTAGCCTTTTCAAATCCACCACCTTGACCACTACTTACCAATTTAGAAAAGCTCATACTTATAAAATATAGGACGCTACCCAGCCCAAAGAAATACTCTATTCCCTGAGTCGCCCCCATCTTAAAACCTTTCTTGTTTCTCTCCGTGAAATTTAGGGTTTCTGCTTCTTTTACTGATGGTAAGAATGCAATATTAATCTCTTTGTTAAGTGCTCTTGGAAATAATCCCGTGGCATAGGGTAGGGGTGCAAGGCCATATAGAAAGTGATATTTAGGAGAAATATCAAAAGACCCTTTTTTCTTTCCTGTAGCTAGTATCAAACAAGCCAATAGGTTGTTCCTAAAAGTGGCTAGCATTTCTCTGGTATAGGGGGCAAGTTTAATTGGAAATCTTCCTCCCTCCCAAGTTGTTTGCAGCCATAATACTGCGTCGCCTGGAAGCATTTCGTCTTTTTTTAATAAAAGGATCTCTGCATAATCTTGATAGGTGGTCAAAGGAAATTGCTCTCTAAACTCCTTGATTGATTGGGGGTTATCACGGCCTATAAGGTTCTTCCCTAATTCGCAATTACGAAAAGCCTCAATCTGCTCCTCCATTAGCCTTGTCTGAATTCTCATATAAGATGCCATGTCCAATTCAAGAAAACCACAGTACTCTGCCCAAATTTCTTCTTGAGAATAATGTTTTAGTTTTTCTTCGAATCTCATAAAACTATCCCTTTCTTCTTGTGTTAGCAAAGCTAGCTTTAATACTTGCTGGTCTGGGAATCAAAAAAGGTACTTTTTCCTTGTAGACTTCATAGTCCTCAAAAAGATGAGGAAAAGTCCACAGGTCTTGGAACAAAACATATAAAAAATTACAGACTATAAACACAGCAACCACCAAAATAGCTGCTGTACTTTGAAGACCCAGGGCGAAAAATATATAGGCTCCTGTAAACCACAAAAATCCAGGATGTCGGCATATACCATACATACCTTGGTCACATACACCTGGGGGATCATTCTCACTAGATGTGATATATGTCTTGCTAAATGGAATAGCAATAAAAAGTGCATACATCAAAAGTAGGAAGAAAAGTCCCGAAATAATTAGCATGACAACTTGCCAAGCTCTAGCTTCAAGTAAAACCCCTGATTCTACTAGCAAAGTTAAACTAGTAGCGACGATTATCAAGATGCCCATAAAGAAAAGGCTCTTCAATGGTTTCTTATTCCATTTCACTTGATTTATATCATAAAGGCCAAAGAGTAAGAAGGAAAACAATCCCATAATGACTAATATCATTTTGCCTTAACTCTCCTTCTATATCTTTGGTAATTTAAGTTCTAATATGATTGGGCTAGTGTCTCGGAAAATCTCTATTAAAAGAAATCCTTGTTAAGTGAAATAATAACACTTTTTAACAAGGATTTCAATTGTTTTGTGGGTTTCTTAGCAAAGGCGATTTTTCTGTTCTAACAGTTTATTGCACTGAGGATTTTACAATTTTGCTAGTTTCTTACCAAAAGCAATAGCTTCTTCTTCTTGCTCTTTTCCAGGAACCCACATGGCTCTTAGATTATCATCCATCACTTCAAAACCAGCATCCTCAATCTTTTCGGCTAGCACCTTCTGGGCTTCTCCGCTCCATCCATAACATCCAAATGTGGCCGCCTTCTTGTTTTTGAATTTCATAGCTTTCGCTAGGTGAATAAAACCAACCATGCTAGGCATAGCGCTGTTGTAAAAGGTAGGTGAACCCAAGACAAGAGTTTTAGATTTGAAGATTTCAGTAATCAAATCATTCTCATCACTTTTAGTTATATTAAATGCTTTAACCACAAGATCAGGGTCTGCTAGGCTAACCCCTTCTGCTATTTTTTCAGCCAACCTTTTGGTGCCATTCCACATTGTATCGTAAATAACCGTTATTTGATTTTCTTGATAATCGTTAGCCCACTCACTATATTTTTCAACTATCTGCATAGGATTGTCTCTCCAAATCACCCCATGGCTAGTTGCAATTATGTCTATGGTAAGGTTTAGGGCCATTATCTCTTCTAACTTCTTGCGAAGCATAGGGTTGAATGGATTTAGTATATTGGCAAAATACTTCATAGCCTCTTGCATAAGGACGCACTGATCTGCCAAATCATTAAACAAGCCTTCGTTTGCATAATGCTGACCAAAGGCATCATTACTGAATAAGATATTATCTCCAGTAAGATATGAAGCCATGCTGTCTGGCCAATGTAACATCTGCATCTCTACAAAGATAAGCTTCTTGCCATTACCAACATCTAGGCTATCTCCAGTCTTTACTACGTGAAAATCCCAATCTTTCTTGTACTGGCCTTTCAAACTCTTCACTGCATTTGCTGAGCAGTAGATAGGTGTATTTGGAATCTTCTCCATGAGGGCAGGTAGAGACCCGCTGTGGTCAACCTCTCCATGATTCATTACTATATAATCGATTTTTGCTAGGTCGATTTCTGATTCCAGATTCTTTACAAACTCATCAGCAAAGGGAAGCCAAACCCCATCCATAAGAACAGTCTTTTCTTCCTCGATTAGGTATGCGTTATAGGTTGAGCCGTGGTGAGTAGAGTATTCATTGCCATGAAAGGCTTCAAGCTCCCAGTCAATTTTACCAACCCATGAAACATTATTTTTTACTAGTTTTCTCATTTTTCTTCTCCTTGTTATTGTCAATTTCGGTTAATTTAACCATTTACACTATATAATATATTAAGCCACTCCTTAGTGGTGTCAGTGATTTGCTTACGGAGCATTTGTAAGATCCAATTTAATTGGTCATAGTTTTTAAACACTGATTCCTTTGGCTATACTTGTCTCCTTGTAATTTGTTTGTTGATAGTTGTCAGTTCTGCTTTGTCTAGCCGCACTTTGAATAACCGCAATTCCTACATGTAACGCATCCACCTTCGTGTTCCAACTGGCTACCACACTCTGGGCAGTATTTCGCGGTTTTCTTGTCTTGCTCCTTGCTAGCCACTTTTCGGGCAGTAGATTCGATGGTAGCAATTCCATTGCTTCCAGTTTTGGAAGCCTCCATTACCTTCTCAATGGTTTTAGCTATAGCATCAGGACAAGATGTAACCCCCAGGCCCTTCTGCCTTATGGTGGAAGCGCAACGAATACCTCGTAATTGCTCAGCAAGGACTTCTCCATCCATACCGCTTCTCAGGGCTATTGATATAAGACGTGCCGTTGCCTCAGACTGAGAAGGGCATCCTCCAGCCCGTCCAGTATTAGTAAATACTTCACAAATACCTTTCTCATCATAGTTTACGGTAATATACAGATTACCGCAACCAATTTTAACCTTTTCTGTAAATCCCATTGTTACATTTGGCCTAGGCCTTGGAACAATAGCGGCTTCTTTTTTAAGCTCTTGAAGCCC